>JAFSAT010000036.1 GCA_017442185.1 Bacteroidaceae bacterium | reverse complement strand
TAGTAAATATCTTCCAAACAAACAATAGCTATTCCAATGTTTGTCAATGGAATAGCTATATTTTTTATCCTTACACAAAAAGAGGATGGTGGCTGAACAAAATTCAAGAGGGTAACCCAATTTTACTTTTGGGTCACCCTCCAACGTCAACATAACAATCTACATCAAGCAAGAATCCTCTGCCTGCGCAGATAATCCATAATGGCACATTCTATAAGTCCGTGCCCCTCGTCGTTGGGGTGTATACCATCATCGCACAAATAGTCTGAATGGTTACGCTTCTCAAGAAATACCGATGTAATATCAATTACCGGTACACGTTTTTGCACTCCCATTCTGAAAATTTCCATATTATATCGTTCGTGCCAACGATCAAGCGTAAATATCGTTCCGTTCAGCCAATGTAATATATTATCGCTGTTCAATCCTTTGGAAAGGTGGTTGAAAAACTTTTCCGGGCATAGAATAGGGAGCGACAGAAGTACGGGGCGGGCGCCCATCTTGCGCACAGTGTCGATGGCTTCGCTGTAACATGATACAAATTCAGGAATAGGAACGGCGGGACTGTGTATATCGTTCGGATTTTCCGATATTGCAACCCAATCGAAATTGCAATCGTTGCCACCATATTCAAATAAGACATAATCGCTGTTCTTTATGCGCTCCGTGTAGCGATTGATAAATTTCATTGCTTGCGCCACAGTGCTGCCGAAGCGTGCAAAATTCTCAATCTCTATGCCTAAACTGCGACGGCAACGAGAGGCAAAGCCCATATCACTTATTTTATATTTTATATGGTCGTGCGACGAATTTTCTTTATCTATCACAACTCCTTTCATCACTGAATCTCCAAATCCGCACACCGACCTTAATGCTATTTCCATACGCTTTTAAAATTTTGATGCGGCAAAAGTATATGCACATGAATAGATAACAAAATTCAAGGGACTTAGGAGGGGCGTAGTGGATAAATTATGTAAATAGTGGTGATATTTACTATTTAGGGGCGAAATTCGATGCGAAAAACAGCCGAATAGAGGCTTGTTTAAGCGAATTTCATGAAAAATTCCTCTTTGATGCAGTGTCGTGTGGAAAATTTATTTGATTCGCATAGCCTATATTTCCTATTTTAATTTGGGAAGCAGATTCTTTTTAAATACACTGTGATGTATAATTCGATAGTGAGGCCGGTATCTGTTTGAATACTCTTTGCTGTGATGTATCACATATTCGCCTTGCTTTAATTTTTCAGCAATAATTGTGGAATCTTTGGTAAAACCGTTTAGGTTAGGGTATTTTTCTCGCACAATCTTCTGTATTCTGTTCCATTCCTCTATCCACTCTTCGGTTACTTGTGTGCGTGAGTATGCTGCGCTTTCAATAAATGCACTTGTCAGTTCGGCAGCGCTTAACTTTCCGTTGAGGACTGCCGATAAATTTATGCGAAAATATTCTGTCGAGCCGTAGTCTTTAAGTCCGCATGGTTCATAATAGAGAGTGTCCGATTGTTGTGCCTTCTCCGTCTCTTGCTCAATGTATCGCAGCACCGTAATGCTGTCGGCAAGCATGTGGGCAACGCCAAAATGGTTCTGGAAACAGCTTTTATAAATATCCTGTAATTGTGTGTGAGGGCGATTTTCCATTAATAATTGCAGGTTACGCTCTGTCTCTTCTCTGTTGTCAGAGTATATACTGCAGCCACACATTGTGAGTGTGGCTGCTATCAGTGTCAGTGTGGCTTTGGTTTTCATATTGTGTCGTGTTTTTGCAAAGATAAGAAGCTTTTTAAATTTTCTGTGTTACATAATATGAGAAATCGAGCAATATAATTTCTCTTGGCCTTTAAAAATTTAGGCAAGATGAGGAAAAAACCTCTCAATCCATGCTCAGACCCAATAAATCCATGTTTTGAGCCGCCTGTTCGTCGCCAAGCTCGGCCGCACGTCTGAATGCCTCGGCAGCTGCCGAACGACGGTGCTGTCGATGCTCTATTACACCTTTTATATTAAGTGCGCGTGGGTCGTTGCTGTATGCCGATAGCTTGTGGCGCAGTTTATCGTAATCGGGATGAGGGTTATTGGCAAGTTCGTTAACGATATTGTTGAGGTCGTGTGCGCTGCTGTCGGTGAGATTGTGGTAAAAGATGCGTGTGCAGCATGCTCCGCGGTAGTTCGATGAGGCGCTGTCGTTACATAGTGCGGTGTATTGTCTGCCGCTGTTGAAGCGTCTCAGCAGTGCAAGGCGTTTCTTGCTGTTTTTTTCGGCTTGAAGCAGGCGCACAAGACTGTCTGAGTGTTCCATGTCTTGGTGTGTAAGGTCGGAGTATATCATGTGCCAGTGTTTACCTCCGTCGGCAACTTCAAAGATGCTGTCCGGGAGATTGCAGCGTTGTTGCAGATGGTTACATAGTGTCCCTGCTCGCTTGTAGCCCAATTTGGGTACAGTTTCGTCGCGACTGTCGGGCGATGTGTAACCTACTATATGTATGGATTCTATTTGCGAATCGCTGCTGTTTGTCAGGCTTATTATGGCTGATACAAGGCTGTCTATCGCAGCTGCATTGTTTAGGTACGTGGGGTCGAGATGTTGGCTGTTCAGGGCAAAGTGAACGTGATTTACCGGGTTTGTGGGTATATGCGCACTGTCTCCGTTGAGTGTCGTATAGTATCGTATGTTGTTTATAAAGGGGTGGCTTTGTGCCATTCGGTCGCCTGTGCTTTGCAGCCGTCTGACGGGGCGGCAGCTGAGAGCAGCCGGTACGGGGAGTATAATCTCTACCGTATCTAAGGCTCCTATTGTGCCGTCGGGTGTGGTATATTCGCTGTATGTGACTCCTATCAGTGTGTCGGTAACCATATCCTCGGGAATCACCATAGTGAAACTGTTATCTCCTGTGGGCATCACGTCGGGAGTGCGCCCATACTGCTTGATGTATCGTTTGGCATATCTTTTGCCTTGAAAACGGCGTGCGCTGTCGTTGATACAAGTGTCGGGGCAGCATATCTGGCTTATGAGCAAGAGCTCGTCGTTTTTGGGCATCTTATCAATGCGGTAGTTCATTGTTACGTACCAACAACTGTCGCTGTGCTCTACATTGTAGCTCATGGGCTTTACCGCTTGTTGCGCTTGCAGCGTGTTTATGCTTAACAGCAACAGGGTAGCAATAAAATAGGTGAATTTCTGTTTCATGTCTTGTTGTTTTTTAATATGAATCTCATTTATAAACAAACAAGACTGTTTTTAGGTTCGTTCAGATTGAATCTTGGGGTAAGTTCAAGATGCTTTCTATCTCTTCGAGACTTTTTATGATTCTGTCGGGGAGAGCGTGGGAGAGGGGTATCTCCTCCTCCCAGCAGATTCCTTTCAACCAGATGGCTTTGCAGCCGAGACTTTTTGCCGGGAGTATATCTTTTTTATACGAGTCGCCTATGACGAGTGTCTCATCGGGTGAGATATTAAGTGCCTTTACGCCAAGAGCATATAGGGCGGGGTCGGGTTTGCGCAGTCCAACCGTCGATGATTCCACTATGGTTGAGAAGTATTGCTCAAGATTGAATTCTTTGAGCACCACAGGCATATTGCCATAGAAGTTTGTAACTAATACCAACGGGTAGTGCATGGCTAAGTGTTCCACTCTGTTTCGAGTGATTTTCAGTGTTTCGAGTACTTTTCGGTAGCATCCTTCCACGATGGTTGTTTGTTCTGCGGAGGTGAGTGTTACGAGCGTGGAATTATTGCGCAGATATTCTGCTTGTATGGCAATTTTCTTTTTTAGGAGTGTGTGAAAAGTGTCGTTTTCTTCTATTATGCGGTGTCTGGCAAGTGTACGTTCACCATATACATAGGCTTCTCTGAACAGCTCTTTGCTTATATCTGCTCTTGTGTGTCGGTATTGCTCCCATATAACTTCGGCCCAATGTATGCCGTTGGTGTCTATGGTGCCTCCGTAGTCGAATATTATGCCTTTAACGGTATTCATGTCCGCTCTCTATTTTATTTATGATTTTGAGACTGAGCTTTTCGTGCTGCATACGCATATATGTGAATACTGCCATGAGTATTACCAGCTCGAATAGGAGATATAGCCACAGTTGCCCGATGAGCATTGCGAACCACAGCATTATGAATCGGGAATTAAATGTGAGTATATTGGTGTACTTCATAAGAGGTTTGCTGCCGCAACGAAATTCTTCGCACAATTCTTTGGGCAACTGTGTTCCGTAGCGCTCTCTTACGACTCTCATAAGGCGCTGGAATTGCGGTGACATGCGCTCTTGATTCTCTGTGTATGCTACATAGAAGTGTAGAAATATTTTCCAAAAGAAATTGCCGCGCCACGGTGTCTCTTTGAAAAGTTTGCGTTGCATTGCCGAGGTGTCGAATTCGTGTCCGTTGGCTTCTCTCATAAAATAGAGGTGTATGTTGCGATAGTAGTCGGCAAGTTGACACTGTGAGCCGTGCACCCAAAAACCGGCAAATGAGCATAGTATCCAAATTAACACACCCCATTGATGCTCGGGCGCAAAAGGGATGGGTTGAAATGTTGTGCGTATGGCAATAGCGGCGTATATGAAGAAGAACCATACGTCGCCGGCAAAGCCGTCGAGTATGCGCCCCCAACGGGTTTTCTTTCCTGTGATGCGTGCCAATTGTCCATCGGTGCTGTCATATAGGTTTGCCCACATCAACAGTAATATGCCTGTAATGTTCCATCGTAAGTTCTCTTGTGCGAAGCATATTCCTGCTGCCACTCCCAAAAATATTGATGCAATAGTTATCAGATTGGGATGTATGTTTCGGTTGCGAAAGAATAGGGCGCAGTGGAAACCTATCGGGCGGTAGAACCAAAGGTCGAGGAACTCTTCGGTGTCTTGAGACTTTATGGATGCAAGGTATGCTTTTTTATCTGCTTCGTTCATCTTTGTTATTTTTATTGTATCTTTTGCTGTGTATCAGTCGAGCAATGGCCTCGGCTGCTTCTGCCCGGCAGGCCGAGAAGCTTGGAAAATCGTTCAGGTCTATTATGTTTATTTTGCCGTCGGGTGATACTGTGGCATCACCGCCGAATATCTCTACGCCAAGGGCGCGAGCTGCGGCAAAGGATATTTCTTTAAGATTTTCGGTTGAGAAGGGGTGATAGGCGGTTGTGCCGTTTATGCGTTCGAGTCCGAATTTTGTTTTTTCGGGGTCGGGGTAGTGCCAATGAAACATCTCTTCGGATACTCCGTAGAATTTTACGATGTCTCCTTGCATGTGCCGGCATCTGATTACGTTGTTTATTCCACGCTCTTTAAAGGCTTTTAATACTTCTTCTGCTTGGATGGAATTTGATACGTGGCATACATCAAGAGGGTGGCACGACCAGCCTTCGGCACGCTTTATCCACATTGGATAGTCGTCTTGTGGCGGGATTTCGTCGGTGGATTGTGTGGCGAACGGAGAGATGGGGATTGCCTGCCGTTGCATCAATTGCATACATTTGATGCGCGAACAGTTGCACACTGAGGATGGGCTGTTTGTGACAAGCGTTCCTTGTGATTCGGCTTGTGCAAGAAGCGAAAGGGTTTTATTGTTGCGTGTCATGTGGAGAATGGCATCATAGGCTGTCTCTCCGGTGTATTCATCCTCTTCAATGATACTTACAGTGTCTCCTTTTTGTCGCAAGGCTTCGGCTGTGGCGCATAGTATGGCGCGATCTTTATCTACCATTCCCGGGGAATTTTCGGGTGCTCGTGCAATGGCGGCTATCTTCATTGTTTTTTTATAAATTCTTCGGCCTTGGCTATATCTTCGGCATGGTCTATATCTATTATTTTTCCCATTGGGAATGCTTCGAGATGCAGGCCGTCGGCAATCAGACGACGTTGGAAATTGCGCATGCGTGACTCTCCGGCTGCAACACTTTTTTCGAGTGTGTCAAGCGCTTTTGATGTGAGTCCGTAGATTCCTCCCGATATGTAGCGAACTGCATGCGGAGGGGTGTCTGTAAAGGCGGTGATGCGCATGGTGCTGTCGGTGGTTATATATAGTGGCTTCTCGTCGTCGATGTGCTCTGTGACTGCCATTGTACCATCGAGGGGGCTGTTGTCGAATCTCTTTATGTACTTACAAAAATCCTCTTCTTTGAAGATTGTGTCAACTGTGGTCAGGCAGAACTTTCCGCCTCTCAGATAGGGTGCAAGGGCATGAAGACTGTGCATGGAACTTGGTGTGTCCTTGACAACGATGTTTAGCGGATATTCTTTTTGCAGAGTGTGTAGCAGTGCTGTTGTCTCGGGTTGTCGTGTGTTGACTATTATGCTTATGCTCTCGGCATTGTGGCGTGCAAATAGTTTTATGAGACGTTCTATCAGTGGTGTTCCGCATATTTGCACCATGGGTTTGGGTGCGGCTACTCCTTCTTGGGAAAGGCGTGAACCCTCTCCTGCTGCTATTATGGCATATTTCATGCTTCTTAATCTTCTTTTTCTTCTTGTTGCAGATTCAGGCGATTGCTGTCGTCGCGCTTCTCAAAGTAAAGTTTGCGCAGTGGGCGACGGCGGGCTGCATGATAGCGCTCGCGGTTGCGGTATATGTCTATGGCTGTGTATATTGCTTGGCGGAACGAATTTTCGTCGGCACAACCTTTGCCGGCAATATCGTATGCAACACCGTGTGCCGGTGATGTGCGCACTGCTTCGAGGCCTGCGGTGAAGTTTACTCCATTGCTCATTGCAAGCAACTTCATAGGGGTGAGGCCTTGGTCGTGGTACATGGCAAGAATACCGTCGAAGTGTGTGTATTTGCCACTGCCCATGAAGCCGTCGACGCCAAAGGGGCCGTAGCAGAGCACGCCTTCTTTGCTCATTTTCTCTATTGTGGGTATTATTATCTCTATCTCTTCTTTACCCAGCAGGCCGTTGTCTCCCGAGTGCGGATTTAGTGAGAGCACTGCTATTCTGGGTGCATCGATGTTAAAATCTTCTTTCAGGCTTTTGTTGAAGATGTTGAGCTTCTCTTCGATAAGTTCCGGGGTGATGGCTGCCGGAACATCGCGTAGTGCAAGATGTGAAGTGGCTATTGCGAAGCGTAGGTCGCCGCTGCATAGTATCATCAGCGATTTTTCTCCGTTGCCTAAGCGTTCCTGCAGATACTCTGTGTGTCCGGGAAAGTGAAAATCTTCGTTCTGGATGCTGTTTTTATTTATGGGTGCTGTGACAAGAAGGTCTGTTACCCCCTCTTGGTAATCCTTTACGGCGCGTTCCAATGCTTGGTAGGCTGCTTCTCCGCTCTCTTTTGTGGCACATCCCAATTCTATATGCACTTCGTCGCTGTTGCAGTTTATGATGTTTAGTTTCCCGTCTTGTATCTCTTCGGTTGTTTCCACTGCGTTGTAGGGTACATCAAGCTCGAGTGCCTTGCGGTGGTAGGCTGCCAACTTTGGTGAACCGTAAATAACCGGGGTGCATATATCAAACATCTCGGGGTTTGCAAATGTTTTGAAGATTATTTCGTATCCTATGCCGTTGATATCACCTTGGGTGATGCCGACACGTATGTTGTGCTTATCGCTCATGTCCTGAAACTGTTTATTTGTTGTTTTTAGCTGTACTGTCGTTCTCTTCGATTATTATCTCGGGTATATGTATGCTGTTGCTGATGGCTTTGTCGGCCGGCAGACGCAACGAGAATAGTGATGCTTCGAGCTTGCGCATCAGGTCGCCTTTTTTTCTGTTGGGGGCGTAAACAAAGGCTTCTACCACTATTACTTTGCCATTTACCTCGTCAACCACGCTGTGCGATACAAAGGGGCCTCCCATCATGTCGTTTTCCATTGACCACAGTCCGCGTACATCTTGCATGTAGCGCTCGCGAAATTCGGTCTCTCTCATGCTTACAAAGTCGTGTTCGGTTGTCATATATTGCCCCTCTTTGCCACCGGGTATGTTTGCTTTCATAACCGAATCTCTCTTTTGTAAAAAGTTTTCGAGTGTGAAATTTTCGGTGCTTGTGTAGGGATAGCTGTATATAACGAAGCTCTGTATGCTGCTGTTGTGGTTGGATATGTCCGATGCCCATAGAAAGTCTTTTCCACTCTTTATTCCGTAGATGTTGGCAGGGATGAGAAGCTCGCAACCGAATTTTGCTTTTACACTGTCGAGAAATTCGCGGTTGTGCTTCTTCTCTACTATGCGAAGCTCGCGGTTCATCTCTTGTGAGGTGAAAAAGTCGAGTATTGTGTTGCGATGTTTTGTTACATATTCCTGAAAATCGCTTGCGCTTGGCGATTGTATTGTCATTATAACTTGTGGGGTGGAGTATAGGTCGCGCGTGAATTTGAACTTTGTCTGTGTGTATAGTGTCTTGTCTATCTTTACTTCTATAATGTTGCGGAATGTCTTTAGCAGACGGCTGAAACCTGCCGGGCGTGTGTGCGATATTCTGAAAGAGCGCTCTGGTTGCGGAATTCCGGGTACATCTGTATCGAGCACGTCGTAAAGGGCGCGTCCTGCGGGTGCTATCCAAAAGTCGTCGTTGCAAACTACAAGTATTTCGTAGGGGAGGCCGCTGGCTGCAGGCTTAAGTATCGTAGGGCTGTCGCTGCCGCCGCAGGCTGTCAGTAATAGTGTGAAAAATGCAATAAACAGTTTTTTCATGGGGCTTATTTTTATTAATTATCTTCTGATTTTTGATTTTGTTTTACAGTAGAAAGCATTCCGCAGGCTGCAAAAATATCTTCGCCACGCGATGCACGCACTGTGCTGAATATGCCGTTGGCTGTCAGATAGTCGCGCAAACGTATCATTGTCTCGTTGTCTGTTCCGCTTAGTGGAACTTCGGGTATCGAATGGTAGCGTATGAGATTTATGCGGCAGTCTAATCCTTCGAGAAGTTTTAACAACTTGCGAGCGTGGGCAAGGCTGTCGTTTACTCCTTTGAACACTATGTATTCAAATGTGAGCCGTCTTTGGTGGCTGAAGTCGTATTGCTTGAGCAGTTCTATTATCTCTGTTATTGAATAACCACGTTCGGCAGGCATTAGTTCGCTGCGGCGTGTGGGGTCGGGGTGATGCAGACTGATTGCTATATGGTAATCGCCACTGTCGAGCAGACGCTTCAAGCCTTTACGCACTCCCACCGATGATACTGTGAGGCGGTGAGGACTCCACGCTGTGGCATATTCGGCGGTGAGAATCTCTATTGCCGGCAGCAGGTTGTCGAGATTGTCGCATGGCTCGCCCATTCCCATGAATACGATGTTTGTAAGTGTATCAAACTCGGGTAGAGCGAATATTTGGTTTAATATCTCGTTGACGGTTAGGTTTGCCGTGTGGCGCTGCTTGCCTGTCATGCAAAAAAGACAATTCATCTTGCAACCAACCTGTGACGACACGCACAGTGTGGCTCGGTCGCCGTCGGGAATATATACTGCTTCTATGAAACTGTTATTCCCTGCCTTGAACAGATATTTTATGGTGCCATCCACTGAACGCATTGCTTCCACAGGCTCTGTGTAGCCTACATCGAACAAATCGTTCATTATTTGGCGATTTTTGAGCGAGATATTGGTCATTGCGTCGATTGTGCGCACACGTTTGCAATATACCCAATCGACTATCTGTTTGGCGGTGAATGTCGGCATGCCTGCTGCGGTTACAGTTTTCTTTATTTCGCCGAGCGTCATGCCCAACAACTTCTTTTTTGCATTGTCCATAGGTGTTTGTTTCTCTTTTTTGTGTCGATAAACAAAATCTGTGCGAAGATAATGCAAAAAAAGTGATTTTTCGTGCTTTCGCACAATAATTATTATTGCGCGCGCGAGACTGCATGATGCGAAATTGTATATAAGCGTCTCTTTATTCTCGCTTTTTCTCGATAATATTTCGTCGGAGCTTAAATATTTGGCGGATATGCGGTTTATAGCCGATTCTTTTTACTATTTTCGCGTGCAAATTTTTTATTCATGAATGATATGTTTGATTTATTTATGCCTCTGTGTGATGCAAGAGAGGTGAACGCTCTTGCCGCGTGTGACAGAATCAGGAATATATATATATGGTGCCCAAAAGGGGTTGTCGTAGAGGATGTTCATCCCAAGATTACGCTTCTTGCCGTTGATGTGGCTACGGATAGTGCGTTGTTTGCGAATATGGCACGATTGGCCGAAGCTCCGTTTGCGGTGTGTATGTTGAAAGAGGTCGACCCGCTCCCCTCGGCCGAGGTTTTTATGAGAATGTGTGATGCAATGGAACAAAGCAGTGCAATGCTCTATTGCGACTATTATAAAGTCATCGGGGGAGAGTGTATAGAAGCACCGACAATCGAATATCAGACAGGAAGTCTCAGAAACGATTTTGATTTTGGTGCTGTGGTGGCTATCCGTACCGAGGCTCTAAAGGGCTATCTGCGCGAAGAGCTCTCTTCGTTCAAATATGCCGGTTTCTATCAATTGAGGTTGGCGCTTAGTCGTCTGGGGCGTGTGCAGCATCTGCCCGAACTACTATATTCAGATAACGAGAATGATGTGCGCAAGAGTGGCGAGAAGCAGTTCGACTATGTGAATCCTGCACAGCGCGATGTGCAGATTGAAATGGAGCAAGCATGCACAGAGCATCTTAAACGAATAGGAGGATGGCTCCCTCCATATAAATATTCCGACATAGACCTCTCGCAAGGCGATTTTCCCGTTGAGGCTTCTGTTGTGATTCCTGTGCTTAATCGTGCAACAACAATTGCCGATGCAATAGGCTCGGTGCTCGAACAAAAGACAAATTTCAGCTTTAATATCCTTGTTGTTGATAATCACTCAACGGATGGTACAGGCGATATTATAGATGCCTTTGATGATGAAAGGGTGTGCCGCATCGTGCCCGATTCTCATGACCTTGGCATTGGCGGATGCTGGAATCTGGCTGTGAACAGCGCGTTGTGCGGCCGTTTTGCCGTACAGCTCGACAGTGACGATATTTACAGCAGTGATAATACTTTGCAATATATAGTTGATGAATTTTACAGGCAGCAGTGTGCCATGCTGATAGGCTCCTACAAAATATGTAATTTTGAACTTGAAACATTGCCGCCGGGTATCATAGACCACCGTGAATGGAGCGAAGAGAACGGGCGTAATAATGCGTTGCGTATCAACGGACTTGGTGCTCCACGCGCTTTTTATACACCTGTTGTGCGCGAGATTGGTTTTCCCAATGTGAGCTATGGCGAGGATTATGCGGTGGGAATCAGATTGTCGCGCAACTATCGAATAGGGCGCATATACGATGTGTTGTATCTGTGTCGTCGATGGGGCGGAAATTCCGATGCCGCATTGTCGCATGAAAAGGTGAATGTGCATAATGTCTATAAAGACTCGCTGCGCACGATTGAACTTGAGGATCGTGTTGCCATGATGCGAAACATGCCGTCTCCATCCTCGGGCGAGGTTAGGGATTTTTTTGAAAAGCAGCTCGATGCCTGGCCGCAGGTGAAGGAGCGTTTTGCTGCGCTTGATGATGTCAGAATGCGTACCTTGGACTGTGGTATTACGCTGCAATATAATCCGGCACGAATAGTCTCTACCGCAGCAGATGTCAATAAGGATGCAATAGCGACACGTCCTTGCTTTTTGTGTGCAAAAAATCGTCCCGATGAGCAGTATACGGAGCATGCTTTGCTTGATGTAGAGATACTTGTAAATCCTTTCCCCATATTGCCGCAACATTTGACGTTACCTGTTTGTCGTCACACTCCGCAGCGCATTGCGCCACTTTATGGTGATATGCTGTCGTTGGCTCGTCTATGGCCCGAGAGGGTGATTTTTTACAACGGTGCAAAATGTGGGGCTTCGGCTCCCGACCATGCTCATCTTCAGTCGGTTCTATGTGCCGATGTTCCGCTTTTTGGAGAAGAGTGGAGTGATGAACTGTTTGGTAATATGCAGCCTGTTGTGTACGATGGTGGCAGTGCGGTGCATCTTGTATCCTCTTATGTGGTGCCGTTTTTTGTTATCGAAGCGGTTAATGCCGAGGCTTCGTCGAGGCTCATGGAGCGCCTTATGGCTGCAATGCCTGCCGTTGGCGACGAAGAGGAACCGCGTATGAATGTACTTGCATTATATCGTCAGGCCGAGGGATGGCTCACTATTGTCTTTCCTCGTAAAGAGCACCGTCCCGCTTGTTACTATTGTGATAATGAGACACGCAGGCTCGTCAGTCCCGGGCTTTTGGATATGGCCGGGCTTATGATAGTTCCGTGTGAAAAGGATTTTGATGGCATTGCTGATGATGAGGCTGTCGCAATATTGCGCGAAGTTTCGTTGAACGAAAATGAGATTGACATAATAGTTGAAAATTTGAGGGGATGAGAAACATTGATATTGGTATATTGCTTGCCCATGAGGTTGATTTTCGTTTAGTGGGAAATTTTTTATTGAACGGAAAGTATTTGCTTGCAGATGAAGAGTATAAGGCGGTTGCCAAGGATGGGAGAATAATTTTGCAGGGTGCTGCCTGTGAACGTCTGCACTTTGTTCCGCAATCGGCCGAGTGTCGCATTGTGCTTCACAAAGTGCTGATAGGCGTGGACTTTCATTGGGAACGCTATCAGGAGCAGATGTTTGAGGGCGAACTTGTGCTCTTCTCAGAGGATGACAAAGTGCGTGTGGTTAATTCTCTTCCGGTTGAAGATTATCTGAAAAGTGTCATTTCGTCGGAGATGGCAGCTACAAGCTCTTTGGAATTTCTTAAGGCTCACACTGTTATATCGCGCAGTTGGCTATATGCACAGCTTGCACGTCGCAATAAAGAGGGTGATGCACGGTTGTGTCGGGAGTGTGGCTGTGAGACTGTCCGTTGGTATGCTCGCGAGAATCACACTCTCTTCGACCTATGTGCCGATGACCATTGTCAACGCTATCAAGGCTTGTCGCACGAGCGCAACATGCGCGTCGAAGAGGCTGTGAAGAGTACTTCGGGGCAGGTGCTTGTGTATGGCGGCGAGGTGTGCGACGCACGTTTCAGCAAATGTTGCGGGGGAATGACCGAGCGCTTCTCGGCTTGTTGGGAGGATAAGGATTTTGATTATCTGCAAGCCTTCAGAGACAACAAGGATAAGGATGATTTTGTCGACCTTACCATCGAGGAGAATGTGCGTCGTTGGATAGAGGATGCACCTGACTCTTTTTGTAACACCGGCGATAAAGAGGTGCTCGGGCAGGTGCTTAACGGCTACGATTGCGAAACAAACGATTTCTATCGCTGGACGGTAAAATATACGCAGCAGGAGTTGTCGGATATTGTATCGCAACGCTCGGGAGTGGATTTTGGCACCATAGAGGAGCTCGTGCCGGTGGAGCGTGCCGCATCCGGACGCTTGGTGCGTATGCGCATCGTGGGTGACAAGGCTTCGCGCATTGTGGGTAAGGAACTTGAGATACGCCGTTGGTTGTCGCCGTCACACCTTTACAGCTCAGCTTTTGTTGTTGATAAATGTGTCGATTCGGATGGAAACAGATGCTTCCTGCTAAAAGGAGCCGGATGGGGGCATGGTGTAGGGCTTTGTCAGATTGGTGCTGCAATGATGGGTGAGCGTGGATATGATTATCACGCCATCTTACAACACTACTATCCGGGTGCTGTTATTGATGATATAGATAATATTGATTTTATTGATGAATGATGAATAAGAGAGACAAAAAACCGTCGTTGTGGGTCTCTTTGCTGCCGATAGCAGTGCTTGCTGCTATGTTGGCAGTTGTAGGGGTGTATACGGGAGGTGATATATTGAACGGGGGTTGCCAACTGTCTATGTTTACTGCGGCGGCTGTAACCGCATCGTTGGCCATAGGGGTGTATGGGATTCCTTGGAAGGTTATGGAGCAGCGTGTGGTGAAGAGCATCGAATCCTCTACAATATCAATATTGGTGCTGTTGCTTATTGGTGCAATATCAGGCACATGGATGCTCAGCGGTGTGGTACCGACGTTGATATGCTATGGTCTTGAGGTGTTGCATCCCTCGGTGTTTTTGTTTGCGGTGTGCATTATCTCGGCAGTTGTCAGCGTGGTCACCGGCAGCTCATGGACAACTTGTGCCACAATAGGTGTTGCGTTTATGGGAATAGGATATTCTATCGGCTTCCCTGCATGGTGGACGGCGGGTGCAGTAATCTCGGGTGCCTATTTTGGTGATAAAATGTCGCCCCTCTCCGATACAACTGTGCTTGCTTCGTCAACGGCAGGAGTGTCACTCTTTCCACACATAAAGTATATGCTTTATACTACGATTCCGTCGTTAGTGGTAGCGTTGCTCGTATATCTTTTTGCCGGTTTTTATATATATGACGGGCTTGAGGTTAAGGAGAATGAATTGTCGTCGATGCTGTCATCTGTCTTTAATGTCTCGCCGTGGCTTCTTGTTGTCCCATTGGTAACATTTGTACTTATTCTGAAAAGAGTGCCTGTGCTGATAACCTTGTTTGCTTCGGTGGTGGCGGCATCTGTTGCAATGCTTATCATGCAGCCGAATGTAGTGGCTGTTATAGGTGGCGGTGAGGGCGGATTCGGTGTTTCGCTCAGAGCGGTGTTGACGGCTTGTTGCAATGCAACGGCTTTGCAAACCGGCAGTGACACCCTCGATGCTTTGGTTGCGACACGAGGAATGGCGGGGATGTTGAACACCGTTTGGCTTATACTTGCGGCAATGACTTTTGGCGGCATGCTGATGGGAAGTGGCATGGCCAATTCCATAACCGAGGCGCTGCTAAAGAGGGTACGCACTGCTGCCGGTGCAGTGTCGGCAACTGTTTTTTCGGGTCTTTTCTTCAATCTTTGTACTGCCGACCAATATATGTCCATAATACTGACTTGTGACCTTAACAAAGAGGCCTGTGACCGCATGGGGCTTGAGCGTCGCGTGCTCAGCCGAAGCACCGAAGACTCTGCAACCATACTCTCGGTGCTTATTCCATGGAACAGTTGCGGCATTGCACAAAGTGCCGTGCTTGGCGTTGCCACGGTTGTCTACATGCCTTTCTGTATTTTTAATATAGTAAGTCCACTGATGTCTATCATTGTGGCACGCATGGGGTATCGCATTTTATACCGGTGAATAATTCGGCTTTTTGAATTCAGATGGCATTTATTTAGAAGCTGTTTAAGTTTTATTGGAAATGTTTCTAAATTTGAGATATATATCGAATATAAAACAGTTCTCAAATAATTCCGAAATAAAATTTAAACAGCTTCTTAGATGTTTACAAAAAAGTTTGTATATTTGCAACTTTGGTCGCTTTGACCAATATCGGCAGTCTTTTGAAAAAGATTTGCCACATAACAATAAATAGTTAAAAAAATAGTTATTATTACTATAAAAACAGAAGTTCGGAATGAATCAACCTGCTGTGGATTTGGTGATACGTGACGGTATGGGGAGTGCTTCTCGTGCTGTTAAACGTCTATTTGATATAATTTGTTCTCTTTTTGGTCTTATAATCCTGTCTCCGGTTTTTTTGCTTGTTTATGTGATGTTACGCAGGCAAGGTGACGGCCCGGTGATATTCAGGCAAGAGAGGATAGGTTATAAAGGTAGGCCGTTTAATATATTGAAATTTCGTACAATGGTGATAGATTCCGAGGATGGAGGTAAACCGCTGTTGGCAAGTAAGAGTGATGATCGTCTGACACCGGTGGGCAAATTCCTTCGTGAGCATCACCTTGATGAGCTTCCTCAATTGTGGAATGTCTTTGTAGGCGAAATGTCATTTGTGGGGCCGCGTCCCGAGCGTAAGTATTTTATCGACAAAATAAAAGAGCAGAACCCAAATTACGATTATATTTTTCTTATGCGTCCGGGCCTGACCTCCATGGCTACACTTTACAACGGTTACACCGATACCATGGAAAAAATGCTGATAAGATTGCAGATGGATCTCGACTATTTGCAAAAGAGAAGCCTGCTGCTCGACCTGAAAATAATTGTAACAACGGCTTTATTCATAATTAACGGAAAGAAATTCTAATAGATGAAAAAGATATTCATGTTGCTCGTTGTGCTGACTTTTGCCCTGCAAGGTATTATGGCACAGAGTATGACAGATGAGCAAATAACAGATTTTATAATTACAGAACAGCAAAGAGGAGCCGACCAGCGCACAATCGCATCGAAACTGTTGCAAAAAGGCGTGTCGGTGGAGAGGTTGCGCCGATTGAAAAAGAAATATGACGCCGAGCAAGAGCAATTGGGAGCGGTAGACCTCACAGGAAAGTCTAAAAGCGCATCACGATTACGCAAAAAAGAGCTTACCAAGGAAGAGAAGAGCGCGATGCGCAATAATAATATGATGCAGTCGAAAAGATTGGAAAATCTGCAACTGACAAATTCCGAAAAACGCAAAATATATGAAGAAGAAATAGAATTTCTTGATATAGACTCTGTGCTATATTATAAGAATCTTCTCAAAGACGAAACGGAAGTTTTCGGACGCAATATATTCAACAACGAATTCCTGACATTTGAACCGGCGCTCAATATACCCATCCCTCCCGGCTATGTATTAGGAGCCGGCGACCAGATACTGATAGATGTGTGGGGAGCTTCGCAAACCCTTGTTGAGGGTGAAATTTCGCCCGACGGAAATGTGGTGGTAGAGGGTGTCGGCCCAATATATCTGGCCGGACTTACTGTTGCCGAGGCAAACAAGCATGTAAAAAATATTCTTGGAGAGATATACGGCGGCTCAAATGTAAATCTTACGGTTGGAGCAGTGCGCTCTGTGCAGGTACAAGTCACAGGCGAGGTGGTTGCTCCGGGAAACTATACCCTTAGTGCCCTGTCTACGGCTTTCAACGCCCTGTATGCAGCCGGAGGAGTGAGCGAGCTTGGTACACTGCGTGCCATAAACGTATATCGTCGAGGAAAATTAATTTCAACGATAGATGTATACGACTACATCCTGAACGGAAACACCCAAACAGATGTCCGTCTCGAAGATAACGACGTTGTGAGTGTCGGTGCATACGATGCAATCGTAAACATACAAGGCAAGGTGAAACGTCCTATGCTGTATGAACTGAAATCCGACGAAACATTATCGCGATTGATGCTCTACTCGGGCAGTTTCTCGGGCGATGCCTACAAAGAGAATATTCGTGTAGTGCGCAAGAGTGGTAGAGAGTACTCGATATTCACCGTTGGCCGGAGCGAATTTGCTACATTCGCCATGTGCGACGGAGATTCGGTCTATGTCGACTCGGTGATACCCCGTTACTCCAATTTGGTAGAGATAAGCGGAGCAGTGTTCTACCCCGGACAATATCAGTTTAGCGAAAAAATAAACACAGTGGCGGCACTCATTGAGGCTGCCGGCGGATTGCGCGAAGATGCTTTCCTGAATCGCGCAGTGATGCACCACCGCAACTACGATAATACCATAGAAGCACAAGCCTTGAATATAAAAGGGATAATGGATGGTACAGTGCCCGATGTTCCTTTGAGAAACAACGACGCAGTCTTCATCCCCAGCAAGAGTGAGATGGAGGGTGAAATGACCCTGAAAGTAGGAGGCGAAGTGCGCTTCGAGGGTGTCTACAAATATGCCGAAAATACCACCATTGAAGATCTTATCCTGCAAGCCGGAGGGCTTACACGCGCAGCATCATCGGTGAAAGTGGATGTCTTCCGTCAGTTATACGACCCGATGGCCAAGGAAGAGAGCGAAAATACATCAGAAACATACAGTTTTGAACTTAAGGATGGATTTGTGGTAGACGGCGACCCCGACTTTGTGCTTATGCCTTTCGATGAGGTATATGTGCGTCGCAGCCCCATTTATACCGACAAACAGAATGTCACCATAAACGGAGCTGTAAACTTCAGCGGCGATTATGCCATAGTGCGCAAAGACTATAAATTGAGCGACCTTGTAGAAGCAGCCGGCGGACTATCGTTGTCGGCCTACTCAAAAGGAGCCTATCTCTATCGCAAAATGACCGAAGAAGAACTTGCACAGCGCGAGACATTGCTTAACACCTCGCAGATAGAATTATACGAAGAGGCCTTACGTTCCGATAAAGCAATGGACCTTGCTCTGCTCGATTCTCTGTATAAGGCAAAGTTAAACATGAGCGACTACTATCCTGTTGCCATAAACCTTGAAAGTGCATTAAAGAACCCCGGCGGTCTTGACGATATGCTTTTGCGCGAGGGAGATATTATCACAGTGCCCCAGTATACCTCAACAGTGAAGATAAGCGGCGAGGTGCGCCATCCCATCTCCATCAATTGGCAAGAGGGCAAGAAACTCAGCTACTACATCGAGCATGCAGGAGGTTACAGCGATGCTGCCAAAAAGAACGGGGTATATGCAATATACATGAACGGTAACGTCGAAAAAATTTCCAAAAACTCCAAAAAGGCCATACAGCCGGGATGCGAGATTGTTGTTCCACGCAAGCAGGAACGCCGCTTGTCGACAGCCGAGATAATGACAATGGGAACATCGGCAATATCTATTGCTACGATGATTGTATCGCTCATAAATGTGCTTAAGTAAAACCACGATGAAGAAGACAAGATTTCAAGAACTTATAGACGATGTAAGTGTATTGCGTAGCTGTTGTCACTTTGTGTGGAGCAGACGCAGCACTTATATAAAATACATGATAGTAGGAGTGATAGTAGCGCTTATAGTTGCTTTCAGTATTCCAAATAAATATACCTCGTCGGTGGTGTTGGCACCTGAAACACAGGCAGGAGCACTAGATGGCCTTTCGGGGCTTGCAAGCATGGCCGGGCTTAATATGGGTAATATGGGACAAGATGCATATACGGTAGAACTGTATCCTACAATTGTCTCGTCGTTTGATTTTAGTTTGGCACTAAGCAATATCAAAGTAAAATCGTCTGAGATTAATGAAGAACTAACCTATGGCGAGTATCTTGTAAAATATAGAAAACAGGCTTGGTGGATGTATCCCGTAGAATGGATAAATGCACTATACGCAATGTTGCGTCCGGCAGACGAACCATTAGTGAATGTGGCAGGTGATGAAAAATCATTACGCTATGTCACAAAAAAAGAACATAATGTAGGCAGAATGATACAGGCTAATGTGAACTGCGCAGTGGAAACGCTCACAGGGGTAATATCGGTTACTGTTACCGATCATGATCCCGAGATTGCAGCCACAGTTGCCGATTCGGTGGTAAACCGTCTCAGTAATTTTATTCTTGAATATCGTACTCGTAAAGCCCGTGCCGACTATGAATATCTTTCAGCAATGTGCGACAGCACAAAAAAAACTTATTTAGAGGTACAGACTAAATTTGCCGATTATGCAAGCAAACATTTGTCAATAACTTCACCGGCACATCAGGCGCGAATGAACTTTTTAGAGAACGAAGTTAGCCTTGCATATTCTGCATACAGTACAATGGTAGGGCAAATGCAAATGGCGCAAGCCAAAATTCTTGAAACAACACCTGTTTATACGGTAATAGAATCGGCTTATGTACCATTGTACGCAAGTTCGCCCAAAAAAGTTCTGATACTGATAGCTTTTGTGATGTTAGCCTTTTTTGCATCAACGGCTCACCTTGTGTATGTCGAAATTTTAAGTAAAAAATGGAACAAAAGGGAGGCTTAGTTCAGCAGATAGGCAACTGTTTGTTGATGTTATTAGTCTTGCTGTTTGTGGCAGATCCTACGAATACTATTCTCGGACTTAAGAATTTAGTATTCGCTCTATTGTTTATATACAGTTTTATATTTTTTAAGGCTGATTGGAGCAAACTCATATATTTTCTTATTCCGGTAATTACAGTTTCTATCTCATGGTTATTGGCCACAATGCGTGGACAAAATATGGATACAGAGGAACTTAAAGCATTGTATACAGCATTCGTTCCTCTACTTCTGCTTATGTGGGTGGATAAATACGACATTGTGAGATTATCGGTGCTCCCTGTTACTGTTGCTGCTGTTATTGTTTTGTTTTTATTTTGGCTTATATTCTTTGTCCCGATATTGGAAGGCCCTATATATGAATATATGTGGAATCATGATGGTACAATTATGATGTCGAACCGTTATTTTTTGGGGATTAAGGTATTCTGTATGTATCCAAAATCAACAGCGGCATTTATGCCTGTTTTTGGGTATGTACTATATAAGACAGTAGATAAGGAGTGTCGTACTTTTGGATATGTGATTGTAACATTGTTGCTCTTTCATCTTTTTATGATAAGTGGAACACGAAGTTCAGTGCTTCTGCCTCTGTTTTTCACCTGTGCGGTATTGTTTATATTTTATCGAAATGGTCGATATACAAGATATATTTTCTATCCTGCGGCATTTGTATTTTGTTTACTCTTTTTTATGCTTTTGACGTTGCTGCTTATGGAAAGTAACGAACCCTCTAATCTGGTAAAATATGCTCATCTCACATCTTATAAGGAACTTTTCAATTCTAATCCCGAGTATTTGATATTGGGACAGGGACCGGCAACCGAGTTCTATTCAATGGGATTTAGAAAGATGACATTGAAGACCGAGTGGACATACCTGGAACTTGTAAGAAACTATGGTGTGCTATGTCTGCCAATACTATATGTGATTCTATCGCCACTCTTCCGCCTTATAAAATTGGCGCGGAAATACGATTCGGCAATACCTATGGCATTTGCCTATGTTACATATCTCATTATAGCGGGAACCAATCCTTTGTTAATGTCCTCGACCGGTATGTTGGTGCTGTTGTCGGCATATAGCTATGCTCATCGTCTCGAATGTCGCAGCAGTGAATAGATTTTTTCTTTTTCTCCCTTGTTGAAGCATATTGTAAAACTTAATACTGTAAGTAACAACGTGCTGAGTACTGTGCTTAAAAGCAGTCTCATAATATTACTGTCTATAATACATGAAAATTTATATGTGGCAATGAATGTTATAAGAATGCTTACTGTACATGGGATAAAGTGTGTGTATATGAATTTTGCTATAGGAATTCCCGCATCTTTCTTTGCTATATATGTTCTGACTGCGATGCAGAGAACTTCTTCTGCTATAATGCAGTATATTATATAATAGTATTGCATGCCTACTTTAAAAAGGATAAATGCTGCAATTAGTGCGAGCAAATGCAACGAACCGAGTATAGTATGTTGTCGTTTGATTTTGCCAACACTCTCAAGTGCCAATTGATGCCCGATGGTGAGTTGTCCAATTAATGTTATTATAAGGAATCCTCGGCAAAATTCCAATGCTCCACTTGGTATATCGTTGTTTAACCATATCTCAAGTATAAATGGCATATTAACATATAGTGGAATCATTGCAACTGCAAGCATCATAGATGTTAATCTTGATGCCGATAAAGTGTACTCAATCATCTTATCGTGATGTCCGGCTCCTTCGCTTTTTATTATGTGCGGTCGCATTGGTCGTACTGCAGAATTGGCGAAGAACATAAGAAAACCGTTCACTTGCTGCGATATCCCATACCCTGCATTATAAGCAAGCCCGAAGAAGTTGTTCAGTACTATAGCTGCGCCCTGATAGCGCGCGATTGAACAACCGTTGCCTATTAGGTTCCAGCCTGCATATACCATCATTTGCTTCAATAGTCTGTTGTTCTCTATTTTATGCCATGTGAAGTGTGTTTCGTTATATTTACTTCTGCTATATGTAAGTTTACATGTTAGGGCTATTGCAGATGAGCACATTATAAGGAATGCATATATCGTAAGCCTATTGTTTGATATATACATTACTGCTATCGCAGAAAGCAATTTGCATATAGCATCAAAAATGTTGATGGTGGCTATTATTGTAATATCTTCGTGAGCGTTCATGGTGGCTTCATATGGTACGGAACTTACGGTGAATATGATGCCTCCTATCATACACAACAGCACTATTATGGTATCCTCTTTCAGGTCTGTAGGAATTTCTAACCAATATTCAATAGCCGGAATGCCTATAGCAGTCAATAGTACAGCCGATATAAGTGCTATTGTAAAGTGTATTACGATACTGTTGTAGAATATTTCCTTTAAGCTGTTGTTGTTTTTGCTACCCATGTAGTATGACAGGTATCTTTGTGTTGCTCCTGCCATTGCAACGTTTAGGAAAGAAAAAAGTGCTACTATGTTTGCAACCAGTGCATATACAGCATAATTCCTTTCACCAAGTGCTTCAAGTACGAATCGTGTACCCAACAATGTGACAGCCATTGTTACTATCATGTTTATGTATAGTGATAGGCTGTTTATGGCAATCCTGCTAGTGTTGCTGCTCATATTCGTTCTTTGTTGATGTACTCGACAAGTGCTTTAAAACCTATGTCTGCAATAGTACGGGCACGCTCCTGTGCTTTGTGGTCGGGGGCAATCTCATGTGTCATGGAAATGATACGCTTTATAAATTTGTCACATCTGTCTTCGGTCGTCTTGTTTCCATCGAATAGTTCGTGCAGATCTATGTCCTTTTTTCCAAGCATATCTGTCACACCTTTCATCTTATGTTCATAACATAGGGATATGAAAGGGATTGCTTGGTTTATGGAAAATATTATCGAATGGTATCGGGCTCCGATGAGAAATTCAGCTTTTGAGATTATGTTTTGTTGTATGTCTGAGCCGTATTGTTCTTCTAATACTACAACTCTTTGGGGCAAGGCAGATGCATTACGTATCTTGCAGAAGTATTTGTAACCATCGTTTAGACTTGCTGCATAACCATAGCTTACAGTCTGTGGCAGCATGGCTATTTTCAAATTGGGATATTCAAGTAAGAGCTTATTTGTGAGTTCTACCCAGAAATTGAAAAAATCATCTTGTGTATAGTTCTTGAAATCATGGTGCCATGCAAGTGAATTGGGAACCAGTACAAGGTATTTCTCGTCTCCTATTTCAGTTTTAAACGATGTCGGTTCATCTGCCGGGTTGTAATAGAGAAATGCAGAATCTATTGTGGATACAAAACTGTGTATACCAAGTGTTTTTGCGAGTTCTTGCGATTTTTCATCTCGTAAAGATATGAAGCCGAAGTATCTGAGTAATTCGTTGCTTCTTTTTTTGAAGAGACGGTTAAAGAAACTTTTTGTAGGGAATGGACCTATTGAACGGGCAAAATAGATTGTCTTCTTTTGCATTTTTTTTGCAAGTCCAAGTAGTGCCAGGTGTACCCAATTCTGGAATCCACCCATGTCTATTCCGCCTGGTGCGCATATGATGTAGTCTGCCTTGTTATATAACGCTTTTATTTTTCTTATGATTGGAAGGGTGTTCAACATGAAAGGTATGTCCAACATCATGAATAGCTTTATCATTCTGTGTGGGGCAAATGTGCGATGACGCACAGGTATGTTGATATATTCAACATTGGGGCGTTTTACACGCATCTCTTCAACTTCTATTGGCAGTTTTTCGAAAAACAGTATCTTGATTGTTGCCTCAGGGTATGTTTCGCTAAGTCTGTTTACGAATCCGCGATGTGCCGATTCATCTCCTCTGTTGTTAACAGGTTGCTCAACTATCAGTATATTCATTGTATGTTGTATATTTATTCGTGTGTCTTTAAATATTTCTTGTTTAATGTCTTGGCTATCTTATGTAGAATCTTGAAAGAAATTCTGTAGATGATGCAATGCAATTTAAAAAAGGTAGGATGTTTTAATAAAACCTTCTTGTATACCTTACTTTGCAGTATGCTTTTGGTAAAGCGCGTAAGGTTCATGTGTTGGGTGTTGAAATTTTTGCGTACGATAGTCCCCATCTGGGATTTGTAGAAATCCTGCTTTTTAATTTTATGGTATTCAATGCTTTCTTTATCAACGAGTGTGTTCAGTATCTTTGCAGCCTTTTCACTTTTTACGTAGCACATTGTGTTTCCTTCTTGTTTGCCGTCGGGAATGTCTATTCCCCAGGGGTCGGCAAGCTGTATGTCTGAGTGAGTGGCTTTTTGAGGGCTGCAAAAGAAACAGCGTTGCATTATAAACATATGGGAATGGAATATTTCACTCCATAGCGAATTGTTGTTATCGAAGAATATCCTTTTGTTATCTTTTAACAGGATGGATACTCCACCCGGCCAGCCATTGCCTCTGTATCTGATGTCCTCTATTACTACATTTTCTATGCCTGCGCGTTTTATGAGATATTGTGTGGCTTCGTGTGACTGCTGCGAAGAGCATGTCAACTCGGCAATGAATGATTCTATACCATGCTTCTCGAGAATCCTTTTTATAGGTGATACCTGGCAAGGTAGGGCAAAACAGAAGAATGGTGAACTTATATTGCTGATATTGTTTTTTATAAAGTTGATGAGTGATATTTCGTGATATATACTTCCCACAGGTGTGTAATCTTCTGCTTTATTTATAATTTGTGGTTGGTATTGTAGTAACTTTTTGTTGAATTTGTATGATATTGCGGAATTTATATATCCTTCATTGAACAGCTCCTGTAAAATGCAGCTACCAATACCGCCGGATGTAGCCTTATGGCGTGTTGCGGTACTGGTACTGTGTGCAATTATTATATCGTCCGTGTTTATCATTGTATTAACTGGTGTGTGCCGTATTTCTTTGTCGTAAATGACAAAGATAATGAAATATATTGTTCAATAAAAACAAATTGAATAAATAAAAAAACTATCAATGTCGTTGAGAGATTTCTGAGATTGTATACTTACTTTGGAGTCGTTGGGCTAACCTTAGACAATATTCTGTCATCGCTGAAAAATGTCGATAAACTTCTCTTTTTGCTTTATAAGAGTAGGCAAAACTGTGATACACATTCTGTAAGAATATAATTTTTTAAATTTAAGCAGCTTCTTAAATGAAGTCTTATAATAAATAGTTTTTTTTAACGTTTAATATTAGAAGTTGTTTAAATTTGCATCGTCGTATTTTTAGAGCAAAAACAAAAAGATTGTTTATTTTTGTATGTCGCAATGTCGGGCAATGTAATATAAAAAAAGAAAAAATAGGCTTTTATGAATTTATGAGAAATTAATTTTGTAAATTTTACAGAGCCTTATTATAACACAAGTAAGAGGCCTTAGTATATGGTACAGGTTTTAATGTCTACATATAACGGAATGCAATATATCCGCGAGCAGTTGCAGTCTATATATGCCCAGCAGGGAGTGGATTTATCGTTGCTTGTACGCGACGATGGTTCCACCGATGGCACTTTGCAGCTTCTTGACGAGGAGCAGCAGGCGGGACGCTTGTCGTGGTATTCGGGTAAGAATTTAGGTCCGGCGTTCAGTTTTTGGGATTTGTTGCATAATGCTCCCGAAGCTCCATATTATGCTTTCTGTGACCAGGATGATGTGTGGGATGCCGACAAACTTGCAGTGGCGGTGGCGGCAATGGAGGGAGATGGCGATAAGTCTGCACCCGCTATAAAATAATAAAGTAAACTTTATTTTTATTTCGCTCGTTTGTTCGTATCTTTGCGGTAAACCACGAATGTAGCCTGCACTCGTTGTAAAAAATATTAAAGCAAATTTGATGTTTTTTACTCGTTTGTTGTTATTTCTATAAAATAATTTTTACACATTTATTCATAAAGAATAAGATTGTTTTATCGGTATTTTTTTAAGATATAATAAAAATAGAAAGAATCCGTTAAAATAATAAATAAAAACATCAAGCATGCAAGGTACCGTTCAGATATTAATGTCCACATATAATGGGGAGCGTTTTTTGCACGAGCAACTCTCCTCCATCTATTCTCAGGAAGGAGTAGATATTATGCTCACGGTGCGCGACGACGGCTCCACCGACGCCACTCGCCGAATACTTGAAGAAGAGAGTGCGGCAGGGCGTTTGCAATGGTACACAGGAGCTAATAAGGGGCCTGCGTGGAGCTTCTGGGATTTGGTGCTGAATGCTCCCGATACAGAATTTTATGCCTTTGCCGACCAAGATGATGTTTGGGACAGCAATAAATTGAAGGCAGCATTGGAGTATATAGGAGACAAAGGCAATGAGCCGGCTCTCTACTTCTGCCAGACACGTCTTGTCGATTCGCAACTTCGCGAGATTCCAAATGTCACAATCTCTCCGCTACTGACATACGGCGAGGCTCTTATGTATCAGTTTGTGGGAGGGTGCACAATGGTGTTCAATCATGCACTGCGTAAATTGCTCAAGCGCTACACCCCGACTTACATAAGAATGCACGACGTGTGGATATACGATGTGGCATTGGCCGTGGGAGCACATGTCAGTTTCGACAGGCGTCCGCACATGAGCTATCGTCAGCATGGCGATAATGCAGTGGGGCAGATGAAGTCGCTGAAATTTGTGTGGAGCAACCGATACAAACGTCTAAGGAAGAATGAGCACATACGCAGCAGGCTTGCCAAAGAACTGCTAACGGGATATGGTGATATAATGTCAAAATATAACAGAGAACTGACCGAACTTGTGGCAGGATACAGAAACAGTTCCGGCAAATGGGTAAAACTATTTCTGTCGCCACGACTGAAGTGTGCTTCCTCATCGGTGACAATAACAGGCAGAATGGCAATATTGACAAGAATGTTTTAATCAGAAAGTATGAAGAAGCCTGTTATATCCATAGTTACAATATGCTTCAACAGCGCATCTACTGTTGAAGAGACTATAAAGAGCGTGCTGGGACAAGACTATCCCTACATCGACTACGTGATGATAGACGGCGGTTCCACCGACGGAACGGTTGATATAATAAACAGATATGCCGAGCGTCTCGGCTACTTTTGTTCCGAGCCTGATGAAGGCATTAGCGACGCATTCAACAAAGGCGTTAAAAGGGCAAAGGGTGATATTGTATGTATCATAAATAGCGACGATATTCTTCTTCCCGGTGCATTGAAGAGTGTTGCCGAGCACTACGAAGAGGGTGTTGATATCTATCGCGGAAATGTTATAATACGTAACAAAGAGACAGGATTCGCAGGCCGTGACATACCCTCGATGAAGTTCCCGCTGATGCCGTTTTTTGTAAACGTAGACCATCAAGGAACTTTCGTCTCGTTAGATGCACACAGGCGGTGGGGCTACTATGACACGAATTTCAGATACATGATGGATCACGATTTTCTTGCCCGCTGCTATCAGGGAGGTGCACGTTTTAAATATGTGCCTGTGGATGTAGCCGAATTTCGTCTCGGAGGAGTCTCTGTGGCCACAATACCACAAAAGCGCTACGACCTTGAACACATAGTGCTTAACAACGGTGGCGGCCCTCTTTTGGCAAAATTCTGTTATTGGTATTTCTACTCATTCGATTGCATCAAAAGAATAATAATAAAATTCTTCGGAATAAATTTTCTGAAGAGACTACACTATAAAAAAGTTTAACAACCAAAGATTAAGATTATTATGAAGATATGTTTTATTAATCCACCATTCAAGGCCGAGTATGGCAAATTCTCTCGCGAGTCGCGCAGCCCGGCCATCACCAAGAGCGGTGCTCTCTATTATCCTCTATGGCTCATGTATGCAGCAGCTTATTGCGAAAAAGCCGGTCACGAAATATATTTCCTTGATGCACCTGCAAAGCCACTGAACACTGCACAATCGCTTGAAGCGATAGAGGCTAACGCCGCCGATGCACAGCTTTTTGTGTATGACACAAGCACCCCCTCCATAAAGAGCGATGTGGAATTTGCCTTAGAGGTAAAGAAACGATGCCCCGGCAGTTTTACACTGCTTGTTGGCACACACCCATCGGCAACAGCCGAGGAGACACTCGGATATTCACCGCTCATAGATGCCGTGGCTATTGGTGAATTTGATGCCACAGTATTGGAGCTTGCAAATACCTTACAGGATGGAGGGGATGTGTCGCAAGTGCGCGGTCTCTGCCTGAATACCGCCGACGGTTGTCAACGTACAGCACCGATGCCGGCGATGCGCAACCTCGACGAAATACCTTTTGCCGCCGAATTTATACATAAATATCTAAATCCGCGCGATTACTTTTTTGCCGCCGCAACCTATCCGTCGATACAAATTTTCACCACCCGAGGTTGTCCTTTCCGTTGCAACTTCTGCGTCTACCCCCAAACAATGCACGGGCACGCATTTCGTACACGCTCGGCTGAAAGTGTAGCCGATGAATTTGAATATATAGCAACACACTTTCCCGAGGTAAAAGAGGTTGTGATAGAGGATGACACTTTCACCGCAAATAAAAAAAGAGTAATGGAGGTGTGCAGCCTGTTGATTGAGCGAGGGTTGCCCAAACGTTTGCGCTGGCTGTGCAACGCCCGCGTAAACCTCGACCTTGAGACAATGCAGATGATGAAAAAGGCAGGTTGCCGATTGATAATCCCGGGTATCGAGTCGGGAAGTCAACAGATTCTCAACAATATAAAAAAGGGTACACAGGTGGAGCAATTCCACACCTACGTTGCAAATGCAAAAAAAGCAGGCTTGCTGATACACGCATGCTACATGGTTGGCAATCAGGGTGAGACACGCGAGACAATGAACCGTACTCTTGAGCTTGCACTAAAACTGAACACCGATACGGCACAATTCTTCCCACTGATACCTTATCCCGGCACCGAAGCCTATCAATGGGCACGCGAGAATGGTTACATAGAGTCCGACTACACGAAATATTGTCGCGAGGATGGAACGCATAATACCGTTCTTAATCTTCCGGGGCTGTCGGCCGAAGATATGGTGGATTTCTGTAATATGGCACGCAAGAGATATTATCTGCGTCTGCGCTATATCCTTCACCGTTTGCGTGTCGGTATTACCGACCCCGACGATTTTAAGCGCTCGCTTAAAGCCTTTGGAAAATTAAAACATTTCCTCTTCTCAAAGAAATAACACATTGCAATGAGTGAGAAAGTATCAGTGATAATGCCGGTGCATAATGCCGCTCGATATATCGAAGCGGCAATACGCTCGGTGATGGCACAGACATATAAGAATTGGGAGCTGCTGGTAGTAGATGATGCCTCTTCGGATATTTCCATGGAGATAGCCCGCAGATTAGCCGATGAGGATGCTCGTATACGAATCCTCTATAATGACAGGCCGACAGGATACCCGGCAACACCACGCAACGTTGCCGTCGATGCAGCAGAGGGGCGTTATATAGCCTTTCTTGACAGCGACGACATTTGGTTGCCCGATAAGCTCGAACACCAGCTGCCATTTTTTGAGGAATCATCCGAAATAGGAGTGGTTTTTTCCGACTACGAGAAAGTAGATGCCGAGGCTAATCGCAAACATCGTATAATAAGGGCTCCTAAGCGTGTCGACTATAAACTGTTGCTTTTCGGCAATGTCATTGGTAATGTTACCGGAATATACGATACTCATCGTGTGGGCAAAGTACACTTCCGCAAGGTGCGTCACGAGGATTATGCCATGTGGCTATCAATTCTTAAACGTGGCTTTATAGCTCGCAATACGGGTGTAGTGGCTGCACTGTATCGTGTTGCCGGAAATTCTGTATCTTCGCAGAAATTGCATCTCCTCGGTTGGCAATGGAACATATACCGCAGGGTCGAGAAACTTGGATTCTTTAAGTCGGTATATTACTATGCCAATTATGCTGTCAGAGGGTTTATAAAAAGCATGGTTTAAAAAAACGAATTGGCATTATTTCGCTTTGTGAAAAGAAACACCGTATGAGACGCGCATCACGCCTTTTACCATTTGCGTAGGGTGAAGATGCGCCCTCTCTCTTCTAAGATGAGCCTCTCTTCATTGAGTGTGATTACTCTGAATGTCGTACTGTCGCTGCACAGATGAAACAGGGCAAGCTCCTCGAGGGTTGCGGCATGGGTTTCAAGCGGGTGTATGTGAAAGCCCCACATTGTAAGTGTCCCATTTGCGTGTCTCATATTTCCCAAGAAACGCAGCGGAAGTTCTGTGTCGTAGTGCTTGCTTATCTGTGTCATGTGTCGCTGGAAAGAGTAATATACAGCTTCGGGGATTATGGTGCTGTCCTCGCATGAGACGCTTTGCAGGTGCCACATTCCATCAAGGTCGCCGTTGATATAAACCTTATCGCAGGCAAATAATGTAACAGTCGATAAAAATATTAATATAAGTTTTTTCATTTTCTGTTATTTTTTATGGAAAATATATGAGAAAATGTAAGCATGACACCGGTATTATTGCCTATCAGATTACTTTTATCATGAGCAAATGAGCATGATGCAATCCATGACTTCCTCTTTGGAGCATATATAAACTCTGCCAATAAAGAGGTTGTGTATCTCTTATTATCAAATGGATGGTAATATGAACCCCAATTTTCGCTATAAGTATATTGCAATCTATATGCAATAGGTATCTTGTTGCCGATATATCCGTTAACGCCAATATTATGTGAGATTATGCGGTTTCCTCTAAATTCAAGATTTCCGTTCCTGTTGTAGAGTGGTGATACCACAAGCGGGTTGCCCATTCCCATTCCCCAGTGATGCCAGCCGGGATATATCCCGTGATTGTAGTAGTTGTCCTGCCCATCCATCTGTTCGTGGAAATTATCGCTGGGGTCGTGGTAGAGTGCACCGCTTTGGTCGTAGGTGCTCATATATTCATATTGTACGGCTCCTATGAATGGGGCTGTGTTGCTTTTGTTTGTCAGGCGTATACCCAGCATCAAGTCTTTCCAAGGGTAGTAGATTATTCTTTTTTCCCCTTTGTGGTTCATTTGATACTCAAAGAAAAAGAGCTGCGAGAAATCCTCGAACATGTGTTCGCCATATAGGCGGATGTCGGCCACTTTGGTGGGGATTGTAAAGGCTATGTGCCAACTGCCTGTTTGATTGCCGGATATGTTTGTCTGTTCGTCGAGTGGGGTGTCGTCACCACCGCTCAAAGGAACGAGTGCTTTAAAATAATCTTTGAGGGTATGTGGCATTGATACTATGTGCCCTTGTTCGTGGTTGTATATGTCTCCTCCAAATTGGCTGTAAAGTTCTACTCCCCCCTCAAATATAAGTGGGAATTTTTGCGGTTTGCCTATCTTTATGAAGGCTGCTTTGCTGTGATAGAGTATATTTTTTCCGTAGCGGGCTGTCGGGTAACTGCTTGTGTACTCTTGTTGAAAGTCTCCATCCGTGAATTTTCCGTATGCAATGTGCGCACGAACCTGAAGCCATTTGTTTGTTCCGGGGACGGGCGTGTATTGTGGAATTTCTAATCTTATCTGTGGAATCGGACGGCTGTTTCCGCTGTATGTGAGACCGCCGCTGCTCATGTCTGTAAGTCCTGTGTCATACAGATTGGGAAAAAGTGTGTTCACTCTGTTTGTGCCAAATGCGGATGAACTGAATTGTTCACAGTCGCCCTTTGCCTCAGAAAAACGCTCTTTGCTTCCTATGCTCAGTGTCAGCCATTTGCGATTTATTTCGATATATGCCTGTTGAAGAAAAAAACTACTTTCGTTATTTTCGTTTGCGATAATATCGGCTGCAATTGTGTAGTTGTAGTTTTTTCTTTTGCCGAGTGTTCCTTTATATACTCCTCCCATACGGATATATCCGTTTTTGGGTTCTATTGATGAAAGGCCCTGTCGGCGTGCAGTGAGCCAATATGGGGCATTTTCTCCGTCGGATATAATGTAGCTCCCTTGTGTGAATAGATGAAGCTCCGAGCCTTCGGATTTATTTTGTGCGGAGATACCATTGCAGCACATGAGTGTGGCAATGAGCAGCGCTGTTGCTTTTATTATTCTGTTCATTATCACTCCTCGACTTCGCATCCTGTGAAATAGAAATCTTTTTCGGATATCTCCTTTGAAAAGCAGTAGAATGTCAATTCGCCTGTGGAGCATATTGTGCCTTCGTGTGCGATGCTTGCTTCGATGAACACAAAATTACGCTTGGTCTCTTTCACATGTGCGCGTATCTCTAATTTTATATTGCTTCCTGTGGGGATAGGCTTTTTATACTTTACGTTCAGATTTGTTGTCATGCCCGAGCATTGGAATTTTCGTGAAATGAGCCATCCTGCACTCTCGTCCATCAGGGTGGCCTGTATACCGCCGTGCAGTGTCTTCATCCATCCTTGATAGTTATCGTCGGGTGTCCAGAATGATACAACGTCGTCGCCATCCTCGAAAAATTCCATTTTAAGTCCGCAGGGGTTGTGTGGTGCACATGCAAAGCAGTTGTAACCTTTATCGGTAAGGTTCAACCAAGGGTTTATTATCTTTTTCATTATATTTCTTTTTTATGTGGCTTGCGAAGATACGAAAAAAAGAAATAGCAACGAACCGGATTGATGGGCAACGTTGAAATTATAGAATTTTTAAGAATTTCTTTGAATTTAGAGACTCTTCTTTGGTGTTTTTTCTATTTGTATATGATGTTTATAAAATCGTGGGGCAGCAGGTTGCTGTTGTAGGGAATGTTGAACAGTTCAAATAATTTGTTGCTGCGTCCGTTGATGGCGTTTGTCACCAATTCTGAGATTTCTTTTTTGTCGCCTCCGTTTTTGTGAATTATATATGCCAGACAGGCGTCAATGTCGGCTGTGTCGGGTGCTATTGCATGAGCAGCAAACAGAGGGTAGAATGCTAATGCTGTATCTCCTTTTTTAAGCATTTGTGTGCCGAGTGATTGCAGAAGCTCATACTGTTTCCACTCTCTTATCTCAATGGTGTTCATGTCGGCAAAGGTCATATTCTCTTTGTCGCGCAGTTCGTGGTAAGGGGTTGCGTCTAAGAGAAACTGTTTAAGTCCTTCGTTGTCTGCCAGGTGACAGATGGCATGTGCCATGCACTCTTTTGATTTCTCTTCGTCGCCGAGCTTTTGCCACAGAAGTGCGGTATTAATCATGCTGAACATTGCTCCTGTGGTGTCTGTACTTTCTCTTTGCTCAATGTATATAGCCATGAATTTTTCTATCGCCTCCTCTGCTTTTCCCTCTTGTGCAAGTGATAGGGCTATATAGAAGCGTGGCATTATACTTTGTTTGTATTTTGTTGACAGAGCATTGAAAATTTCTATGGCTTTGGTGTAATTGCGCAGATGATAGTGGCAGTAGCCTTGCATCATGGTGGCATATTCTATGCTGCCGTCTATGGTTAGTTCATACTCGAAGCATTCGAGAGCTTTGCCGTAGCGTTCTGTCATGTAGTATATGTGTCCCAATTGTTCCCAATAGAATGTTGAGTAGGGGTTGTCGTCGAGCAAGGTGTTGTATATCTCTGTTGCTTCGTCGGTTTTTTGAAGTTCGATGAGGCTCTCTGCCTTAACCTCCATCAGCATCACTGTGTGCGGATATTGATGCAGCCCCTCTGTCACAATGTCGAGAACCTCTTGTGCAAAGCCGCAGTCGAGCAGAATTTCTAATGCGTCGTATGAGATGTCGTCGGTAATGGTGTTTTTACGTAATATGTTGCGAGCTATCTTGCGTGATGCTTTATAGTCTTTCAGTGTGAGCAGTACTTCGGCCTTGAGGAGCATGGTGTCGTCGTCCTCGTCGTATTGAATATTGTCGAACAGGGCGAGTGCTTCTTTTGCTTTACCATAGGTGAGCAGTATGCGTATCTCCATTTTTGCTACCTCGGGATTGTCGGGATGAAGGCGCTTGGCAAGGGTGTATACTTCTTCTACTTCCGATGGCTTGTCGTTGTAGAGATAGTATGACAGTATGTCGCTCAGTTCGTGTGTCTCAAAATATGAACTGAGGCCTTGCGCTTTTGTCTGTTCGTACCTTTTAAACAGATAGCGAAATTCGGGAGTCTCAAAGAAGCCTTTGTCGTTACTCATGCAGATAATCTTTTTTCAAGAAGTGTGTCCTCCGACAAATAACGTCGGAGGACATCTGCTTGTTCTGTTTTATTTGCCTTTTATCTTACTCCATGTGTCTTTGAGCGATACGGTGCGGTTGAATATGGGGTTGCCGGGTTTGCTGTCGGGGTCTACATTGAAGTAACCTATTCGTTGGAATTGGAGATAGCTTAGTGCCGGCAGGTCTGATGCGTACCTCTCTACGTAACACTCTGTGAGCACTTTCAGTGAGTCGGGGTTTATTATCTCTTTCATTGCAGTGAGGGCGTCGCACTGTTTTTGTTCGCGTATCGCTGATAGCTCGTCACGTGGATTCTCTACTTTCCACAGACGGTCGTACAGACGCACTTCGGCTTTGATGCTATGTGCACAACTTACCCAGTGCAGAGTGCTCTTTACTTTGCGATTGGCCTCTTTTTCTCCTGTCTTTGTGTCGGGGATGTATTCGCATAGTACTTCTGTTATGTTGCCGTTGGCGTCTTTGTTGCATCCTGTGCACAATACTATGTAGGCATTTTTCAAGCGCACTTCGCGCCCGGGGGTAAGGCGATAGAAACTTTTAGGTGCATCCTCCATAAAATCGTCGCGTTCAATCCACAACTCGCGGCTGAATTCTATGGTGTGTGTGCCGCTTTCGGGGTCTTCGGGGTTGTTTATTGCCTTTAGTTCTTCAACTTTCCCCTCGGGGTAGTTTGTGACAATGAGCTTTACCGGATTAATTACCGCCGATACACGTGTGGCACGTGCATTAAGGTCTTCGCGTACGGCCGACTCAAGCAGTGAAATATCGTTCAGAGCGTCGTATTTTGTATATCCTATTTTGTCGATGAAGTTACTTATTGATTCGGGGGAGTAACCGCGACGACGTATTCCGCACAGTGTGGGCATGCGGGGGTCGTCCCAACCGTTTACCAGATTCTCTTTTACCAATGTGAGCAGATTGCGTTTGCTCATGAGTGTATAGCTTAGGTTGAGCTTGTTGAATTCGTATTGTCGGGGGCGGTTGTCGTCCAGCTCCTTGCCATCTTTTACCCAGTCGACAAAAAGGTCGTACAATGGACGGTGGGGCACAAATTCGAGTGTGCACAGTGAATGGGTGACACCTTCGAAATAGTCGCTTTGACCATGTGCAAAATCATACATGGGGTAGGCTTTCCATGTGTCGCCGGTGCGGTGATGCGGTGTCTTTACCACGCGATATATTATGGGGTCGCGGAAGTGCATGTTTGAGTGTGCCATGTCTATTTTTGCTCGTAGCACCATTGCTCCTTCGGGTATCTCGCCACTGTTCATTTTGTGGAAAAGGTCTAAGCTCTCTTCAATGAGGCGGTTACGATAGGGGCTGTCTGTACCGGGTTGTGTGGGGGTGCCTTTTTGCATGGCTATTTGCTCCGATGTCTGTTCGTCTATGTATGCTTTTCCCTCTTTTATGAGGCGCACTGCAAAATCCCACAGTTGTTGGAAATAATCGGATGCGTAGTAAACGTTCTCCCATTGGAAGCCGAGCCATTTGATGTCCTCCATTATTGAGTCGACGTACTCTGTGTCTTCTTTGCTGGGGTTTGTGTCGTCGAAGCGCAAATTGCATATTCCGTTGTACTTTTCTGCCATTCCAAAGTCCATGTGTATTGCTTTTGCATGACCGATGTGCAGATAGCCGTTGGGTTCGGGTGGGAAACGGGTTTGTATACGTCCGCTGTTTTTGCCCTCTTCGAGGTCATTTACAATTATTTGTTCTATAAAGCTGATGCTTTTTTTCTCGACTTTCTCTATTTCGTTTATTTCGCTCATCTTATTATGTGTGATTTTGTTATTTGAGTGCAAAAATATGAAATATCTCTGGAAAAATATATAAAAAATATCAGAAGCTGTTTAAATTTTATTGAAAAATAGCATTATAATTCAGATATAAAATTTAAACAGCTTCTGATTTGAACAACTTTTATTCAAGTGTGGAGAAATCTACATCCGGTTCCTCTGTCACATTGCCTGTGCGTTTAAAATCGGTGCCATGTATCATATAATCGTCAAAGAAACCTCCCATTGAGAGGAAAAATCCTTCACCAAAAATGCCGCCGGTGTAGTCTGAACGTTTATTCTGTCGTCCTGTGGCATCGCATGTAAAGCGTCCTTGTGTTATTGGAATCCATTTTCCCTCGGTTGTGCGTGCCCATTGGTTGACGTAGTATGCTTTTCTGTTTATATATCCCATTTCAGGGTTGAAATTCTCTAAGAAAGAGTGTGCATTGCGGTACCATGTGGAGATTTTCGGACGGCGGAACGAAGCCACAAGCGACCACTTTCCTTTTGAATTATCGAAGAAATAGGCTGTATATACAGTGTTGCCATTACCATCGGGTTTAACGCCCATGAGAAAGCGACAACGTTCACCGGCTTTCCAATCGTAGTGCATAAAACTCTGACCGCCGGAGCCTTCATTGCCAAAATCCTGAACTTTTACATCGGCTCCTTTCTTGATGAGTGTCACTCGCAATGAATCGGGAATCTCTGCTGCGTTGTCTGTTTGGTACGGGCTCCACACAGAGAAAAGCACTCTTCTTTTATATGGGCTGTTATTTTGCATTCCAAAGTAGCCCTCTCCAAAGCCGCAAGCCATATAGTAGCTGCTGGGAATATCGCCCTCCTCGGGCACGATAATCTCGTTGTAGAACCATTCGACATTCTCTTGTGGCAGACGATAGTTCAGGTGTACGGATGGGCCGCGACGTCCGAAGTGGGTGCTGAAATCCTTGTCGACATAAGCCATTGGGGAAACATCTCCACTGACAATAACTGCGGCAACATTTCCAAAATTATTGCTGTCATACATTTCCACTCCGCGAATGTCCATTTTAACGTATCCGGGCTTGTCAATATCGAATGTCCCTATTTCGATGCGTGACAGTGTGTCGTTATTGAGTGTTACCATTTTTTTTGTACCCAAAAGGTTTACCTCTATGAGTGAGTGCCCTTTTGCCTGTAACGCTATATTCATGCTGCCGCTTTTTGCCGGTCTGAAATAGAAACTTACTACGGTTCTTGTGTCGTTCCAATTGCGTATTTCGCATTGTTGCTCGTCGATGAATGTTCTCTCTCTTTGCTCTCTCTGATGGGAATTTTCGCTCTGTGCTTTGGGCGAAGCTGTGATATACGCATTGCCCGAAAGAGTAACAAAATTCTCACTCTGTGCTAAGCTCGGTAAGGTTGTAAGTATGGCAATTGCTAAAAATGCCAAACGAAAACTTATATTTCTCATGATTAAATTGATTTAATAATAGATGTTGACGATTTTGTGTATAAATGTTGGCGACAAGATATAGGTAATGTCTTTTAAAATTGATTATTTACATATATAACACTCAAACAATCTTGATGATGATATCCGGTCGCATGTTATAAATAATATTTATTTTGTTTCTTATACTGTAATGCTCTTTAGCCCTTTTGTCGTGTCTCAATGTTGCAGAAGTAACCTACCTTGTAAATATTGAGCAGTATAAGGGATGGTGTATTGCTCAATAGATTACGGCGCAGGGGGGCTTTGAGTATACGCCACAAATATGCAACGGTGCCGGTCAGACATAAACTTTTGAGACGATTGCAGCATCTCAGCAATGGGGTGCTGCCTATCTCTTTGCGTATATTGTGGAGAGTATGCAGCGACTCTTCTATCTTGTTGAGATATACCGCATTCTCTTCGAGGCCGTTGTGCAGCAGGGGGCTGTCGATGTGTTTGATTGCTATGTCTCTTTTTCGCAGCTCGTGTCCGAAGAGGGTGTCTTCGTATCCGTAACGATTTATTTCTTCGTTGAACTTTATTTGGATGAATATGTCGCGTCGTATGGCGAAGCAAAAAGTTGCGAAATTATCGTATGGTGCTTTGCTGCGGTGTGCCGCGCTTCTGCGGGTATCGGCATTTTTCTCGTAACGGTAGCGCAGTGTGCATCGTTTGTCGTTTAGCTTGTGGGCATGATAAAGCCCACCGCACACTACGCTGTATGTTTCGAGTGCCTTGATGTATTTGATTAGGAATGTGTCGTTCTCTACAATGGCATCGCTGTCTATGAACATGATATTCTCTCCTTTTGCCTCTTCGGCCAGGATGTTACGCATTTTTGAGCGTCCCACATTGTGCGATAATCTTACAATTCGGCAGCCGGGCAATTGCATTATGGAGGCGTTCATTTGGAGGCCTTGGGGCGACGAACCATCCTCCCCTACTATTATTTCGTAGGGGAGGCCGATGGCTGTGGCTTGTTGTTGCAATGCTTCGGCAAGTTTGCAGCAATTATAATCTTTTGTGGGTATAAGTATCGACAACATCGCTTCTTATCATTGAATAATGAACGTTATGTCGGATTATTTTACAAGAATCTTTTTGCCGTTGCCGGTGATGTATATACCGTGTGTCGGATGCTCCACGCGACGACCCTGAAGATCGAAGATTTGTGTGTTGTTTGTTGTCTCATGTATCTCATCTATGCTTGTCTCCACTTCCACATTGCTCTCCTCGAAATTCCATATACATCCGCCCCAGAATGGCTTTGTGAGCACATAGTTCCATGCGTCGGGATTTATGTACCAGCTTGTGACACCTGTGTTGCCAACGATACATATTCCTGTGTCTCCTGTGTCGACGGTCATCTGTTGGAGTGTCCAACTGTACTCCTTGCCTATTCTCACCGTTTGGTCGGCCGCGTCTTTGGTGATGTAGGCCGATGTTCCGCTTGCTTTATTGTATATGTTCACTGTTCCGTCGCTGTTTTTTATGACAGACCACAGATATTTGTCATCGTTGCCTTTGGTCTTGGGTTCTACGCGTTTGCTGCTTATGTTTGCCGTTGCGTAATAGTTTGTGAAATAGGCGTTGCGGATGTAGTAGTATATATCCTCTTTGAGCGCATCTGTAAGGCTTGTGCGCGGCATAAGGAGGAATTGATTGTATAGGGCTGCGTATGTGTTATATGTCTGTTCGCTTATTTGTCCCGAGGCTAATGCCGTTTTTGCCGGATTGAGCACGTTTGTTTGCAGATAGTCGAGTGCTTCTGCCGTAGGTTGTCCTATTTCGCCTATCTTGGCTCTTAGGATTATAAGTTCACACTTTTTGCACAATCCTGTAAGTTGTGCCGAGAAATCGTTTACTTCTGCAATGTACCATGTGCCCGGATGGCAAAGACGAGGGTTGTTGTAGGCGTTGACATTGCCCGACAGCTCTCCATGCAGACGTTTGACGCTTCCATTTACGGATGCGCTGTATCCGCTCACTGCCGATATTGTTACTACTCCGGGTATGAACTTGTAGCTGTCTGTGGCTACTGTGGCTTTGTCAATGCGTAGGGCTGTCCCTTTGTCGTCCAGCGTGACTGCCGCATTGTAGGTGGGCATGCTCAGTTTGCGTCCGTCGAGCAGGCTTTTCATAATGTAACCGCCATCGGTTGTTTCAAATTGCCATAATTCTTCAGGCTCTACCTGTGGTGTATAGTGGAAGCGTACCCCGTTGCCGCTTACATACATGGTGGAGCCGGCGAACTGTCTTTTGTAATATGTGGACGCCGACACTATCTGATATGTCTTTCCGCTTTCAGGGAGGGTTATGGCGGCCTTTTTATAGTTGTTTACAGCCTGTTCCATCTCGGTAATGTTGCCACTTTCAATTGCGGCTTGCAGTGCATCGTGAAAAGAGGCTTCGGGGTAGCCGACGGCACCGCGTTTGCTTGCCGACAGAATATCGGTTGCCTCCTTGACAGTCTGCTCTTCGGGGGTTAGTTCTTCGGCTTCGATATAGTGCTTGGCGTATGTATAACCCAACAGGTCGAGTATCTCGTCGTGTGTTTGCAGGCGTTTGTAGAATGAAGCCCATGATTTTTTTGAATTTGGCAACCAACCTGTTTCGGATAGAGCCAACATGCGGGGGAGTAATTGATATTCAAGCTCTATATTGTCGTTCAATGTCTCTGCCCATAGATTGGCTTGCACGCCCATGCAAAATTCTTCGCGCCCCGACAGTGATGATACGGGATTGAGGGCATAAACATCTTCTATCGTATTTACATGTGCGTCGCCCCAGCCTCCGTAATATGGTTCGTCGATAATTGTTTGGTCGGCAGGTACCTGCATGAAGTCTATATACACATGTGAGTATGGTGTGAGGATGCTTTTGAAGCCTTTGTTTGCAGCCTCGCCGCTTTTGCCTATGCTGTTCCACGCCATTATTATGGGCTTTACCTTGTTGTTGCTGCTCCAGTGTGATAGCAGCTCGTCCCATACGACAATATCTTTGCCATGTTTCTCTTTAAGGTAGGTGCCAAGCTCCTCAACCAACCATGATTGAAGTTCGTGAACGCCGGCCAGCCCCTCTTCTTGCACTCGGCGCAGACAATCTTCGTTTGTCTGCCACTGTTTGGTGGGACATTCGTCTCCTCCGATATGTATATATGGGTATGGGAAGATTTTTGCTACATTGTCGAGCACGCATTTCAAGAAGTCTATCACTTCGTCTTTACCTACATTGAGCACATCCTCGGATATTCCGCTGTCCAATCTTACCGAGTATTTTTTTGTGGGGTCGCAGCTTAGTTCGGGATAGGCTGCTACGGCTGCGACCATGTGTCCCGGAAGGTCAATCTCGGGCAAAATTTCGATGTTGCGTTCGGCTGCGTATGCAACAATTTCGCGCAGGTCGTCTTGTGAGAACCACATCCCACGACCATATTCTGTGTCGTCGAAGAATTTTGTTCCTTCTCCCGGGCTTGTGAACGAGCCTGATCGCACTGCACCGACTTCGGTGAGCAGGGGGTATTCGGGTATTTCGATGCGCCAGCCTTGGTCGTCGGTGAGGTGCCAATGCAGACGATTCATCTTGTAGAGTGCCATAATGTCGAGCACACGTTTGACCTCTTCTTTATCGAAGAAATGTCGGGCTACGTCCATCATGAATCCTCGATATTCCAATTGTGGGGCATCGGCGATTTTCAGCTGTGGAATGTTCCATTCTGTGTCGCTGCAGAGTGTGTTTCCGAAAAATTCGCGTGGAAGCAGCTGCTTAAGTGTTTGCAGGGCATAGAAGAAACCTGCTTTTGCTGCTGCCTTTATGATTATATTTTTCTCGCTTATGGTAAGTGTGTAACCCTCTGTTGGCAATGTGGCTTCTGTTTCCAGCCGGATTTCCCCTTCATTGGCTTCTGTTCCACTCTCTCTCACGTTGAGGCTTATACCCGATGTCTTTGCCAATTGCGATGCAAAATCGGTTACATATTTTTGCACTTCGGCATCGGGGTATGTGATGGCAGTAAATGTGCCGAGGTCAGTGTTGCCATCATCGGAAACTTCAAGTTGTGCAGGGTAGGGGATAAGTGAAATTTTTGACATTGCCTCCACCTGCTTGGCTGAATTAAACTGCACAGGGTTGTTTATATCTCCTTTGTCCCAAAGGCCTACTCCGCGGTTTGCGCCGGGACCACCCCATAGGTTCATGGATATTGAGGTGTTGCCTTTGGGGTGTATCTCGAATCCCTCGGAGTAGCTTCCGTTGCTTGTGGTTTCTATGTGGAATTTTGTTATACCCTGAGGCTCGGATGCTGCATATACCATTTGATTTTTGGCTGCCGAGGATACATATAGTGTGTAACCTTTTTTGTTGGTGAATGTGTAACCCTCTGTGTCGTCGCCTGTTACTTTCCATAGTCGGCTGTCATCTGTTGTGGCAGGAGATATGGTGATTTGTGTACCATCGCTTTCGGCAGTGAGTGCGTTACCATCGTTCATGAATTGAATGAGGTACCAAACTTCGTTCTCGGGTGTGCTTACCGTGGGTTTTCCCTCGGCAAATGCTTGCATCATTATTATAAGAGCAAACATTGTTAAACTTAATTTTTTCATACGACTATAAGATAAATGTTAAATATTATTTCATGTTCTTATCAATTTCGGAGAGTAAGTGTTTAACTCCTGCTTCAATTTGTGCATCTATTCCCTTGTTGCGTTGCTCGGGAGTGTTATAGACTTTAATATCAGGCTCGAGCTGATGGTTTTCGAGTATATTGCCTTCTGCATCTACGACAGTGGTCTGCGGAACTCCAAATACAATGTCCGGCTCAATCTGTCTCTCCCACCACACGGCTGTCATTGTTCCCGGTACAGGTGCTCCTATCAGTTTGCCAATTCCCAAGGATTTATACACGCTGGGGAATCCGTGGGCATTCGAGTAGTTATCTTCGCAAACAAGCACGGCCGATGGCTTGAACCATTGATTGTAAGGGTCGCTTCCTATATATTGACCTCGCGGAACAAAGCGTTGATACTCTTTGCCCGATAAAAGTATTGCAAGGTCTTCGTGGAGCCATCCTCCGCCATTGTGACGTGTGTCGATGAGTATGGCTTCGTGGTTGCGGTAGCGTCCCAGAAGTTCGGAATATGTATTGCGGAAGCTCTCGCTGTTCATGCTTCTTACGTGAATATATCCTATACGTCCGTTTGAGAGTGAGTCGGTCATTGCGCGGTTCTTCTCAACCCAACGTTTGTATAGAAGTTCCTGCTCGGCGCCTGCGCTTATGGGTTTTATCCACTCCTCAAAGTGCTCTTTTTTCTCGGGGTCATATATGGTGAGCAGCACTTTTTTGCCGGCTTTATTCTCAAGCAGAGGGTAGTAGTCAGTGTTTGCTTTTATTTCGTTTCCGTTTATCTTTTCTATGATGCAGCCACTCTTTATCTTGGATTTTGCTTTTGAAAGAGGACTTTGTTTTATTATCTCTTTTATTTTAAGTCCGTCGCCTTTATAGTCGAGGTCGTAGAATGCGCCTAAAACTGCTGTGCTGTAATTGCTTCCTATGCCTGAACGAGCACCGGTGTGTGATGCGTTAAGTTCGCCGAGCATCTCCGACAGAAGTTCGGCAAAGTCGGTGTTGTTGCTTATATGGGGCAGAAATTTGCGATATTCCTTTCCGTAATATTCCCAATCTACTCCGTGCAGTTCGGTGTCGTAGAATTTATCTTTTACTTGTCGCCACACATGATCGAAGATATATTCTCTCACTGCAAGTGGCTTGTGAATATATTCGGCATTGAATGTGATGTTCTTTACTTGTCCCGATTTTGTGTCGTATCGCTTTATGCTGCCCGATGATGAGTATATCTGCTCTTGTTTTTTGTCGGGTATCAGACGTCCGTATCCGAATCCTTTTGCAACAATTTTGTCGCTGCCTTCGCGGAGGTTTCGTTCCCAAAGATCCATCCCTGCCTCGAAACTTGTCAGGTAGAATAGTTTATCGCCGCTCTTCGACAGTACTGCATCGCCTAAGGATGATGAGTGTGTGGTCAGGCGTATGATGCGCTCTTTTCTGTTCTCAAGGTCAAATTCAAGTGGGGCAACGCTCTCTTCTTTTTTCTCTTTCTCTTTGTCTTTGTCTTTCTTTTTGTCGTCTTTTTTATTTTCGCCCTCTTTCTTTTTGTTTTCTTTTTCTTTTTGTGATTTTTCGGCCTCTTCGTATAGCTCAAGCTCCTCTTTACTCATTTTGAATTTTTCGTAGGCTTCGGCATCGAAGAACATTATATATTCGTCGCGATGTGCGCCCCAGCTGCCGTGGCTGCGGTAGCCTGCGCGGTCGCTGCTCCATATCATGGCTTTGCCGTCGAGTGCCCAACGTGCATTTGAGTCGGTGTAGCCACTCTCGGTCAGGTTGTGTATCTCTCCTTTGCCGTCGGCGCTTACAAGGGCAATGTCGGTGTTGTTCCATCCGCCTATGCCTATGTAGTCGACGAGGAACCATTTGCTGTCGGGCGACCATGTGTAGCTTACATCGCCATCGCTGTACGAGTAGTTATATTTGCCGTCGAGCACGGTGCGTGTGTTTTTTGATTTAAGGTTTATGACACGCAGGGTGGTGCGATTCTCCAGGTATGCGACCTCTTTGCCGTCGGGCGAGAAGGTGGGCTGAAATGCGGTCTTCTTTCCAACGACAAGTGGCTCTTCGCGCAGTTCGGCAGCGTGTGTAAAGTATTTGTCATCTTCGCGCACGATTGTGGTGGTGTATATGCCCCATACTCCGTTGCGCTCCGATGAGTATATAAGGGTGCGTCCATCGGGGCTTATCTCTATATTGCGTTCCTGTTCGGGGGTGTCGGTGATGCGGCGTGTGGTGTTGTGCTCTGTCATTGTTACATATACATCGCCGCGCACCACAAAGGCTATCTCTTTGCCGTCAGGCGATATTGCAATGGACGATGCTCCGTTTGTCAGATTCATTATTCTTCGTTCTGTCGGGGCTATGTCGGCAGTGAGCGTTATATCTGTTTTTTGCGGCTTTCCTCCATTTTTAATGGTGTATATGTCGCCATCGTAGGCATAGCAAAGTGTGCCGTTGTCCGAGGCGGTGAGGAAACGTACAGGATGTTTGCTGTGCGTTGTTATCTGCTTCTGTTGGTGGGTATCGCTTACCGATGAGAGGTATATGTTGAAACTGCCGTCGCGCTCGCTCAGATAGTAGTAGTTATCGCCGTTGCCTGCCCACACAGGGTGGCGGTCTTCTCCGTCAAATGCAGAAAGGCGTGTATATTTTCTTTCTCCGTTGCAATTGGTGAGCCAAATATCGCGTGTGATGGATGAGCGATGGTGTTTGCGCCATGTATCTTCATAACCCTTTTTGTCGTGATACAGAATGCGCCCTTTGTTGTCGATATCAATTGCTTCCATATATTCCGACGAGAATAGTGCCGGGCGCGAAGCGTCGGTTGCTACTTTGTATATTTGACTTCTTCCGGGAAATTCGCCATACTCAGTGGTTGGTAGCAATGTAGCAGCATATAGTACCTCCTTGTTGTTTAGAAAAGCCACAGGCTTCTCTTGTGCCGCATTTGTGGTGAGACGCTTGGCTGTGCCACCCTCTTTGGCTATCAGATATACATCCATGCTGCCGTTGCGTGTAGAGGCAAATGCAATACTTTTGCTGTCGGGCGACCATACAGGAGCCGTGTCGTAGGCGCTGTGTGATGTCAGTTGCCGAGCTTCGCCACCCTGAACAGGTACACTGAAAATATCACCCATGTAGGTGAATACTATGGTGCTGCCATCGGGCGAGATTGCACAATTACGCAGCCATCGAGGTGTTATTTGAGCTGTGCTGACAATAGAAAAGGCGCACAATACGCCAAGCAATAGTCTCTTTTTCATATTATATGTGTTTTTGAATATTATTCACAAAAAATCAGATGAATGTAAACAATTTACAATATTAGCTAAAAAATATGATAAAAAAACCAAGTAGCATCAAAATCATGTAAAATGTGCAGAAAAAATATTTTTGTTTATCAAAATAACCTGATTTTACTTTGCTTATAGGCGGAATATGGTTATCTTTGCCTTAAGGCATGAATAACTGTTACACGTGTCAAAAGGTATACAGCCAGTTGTGTATGATACCTACGTTATTCATGTGTGCATCTGTTTGTAAATTAAGAATATAAAAAAATAGATATTTATGAAGACTGATATTCAGATTGCTCATGAAACGCAACTTGAGCGTATAGAAAATGTGGCGGCAAAAATAGGAATTGCAGCCGAAGATTTGGAACACTATGGCAAATATATAGCAAAACTACCGTTGCATCTTATGGGTGAACAAAAGGGAAAGCTGATACTTGTTACGGCAATCACCGCCACCAAAGCAGGAATAGGAAAAACCACCGTTTCAATAGGTTTGGCGCTGGGGCTTAACAAGATTGGGAAAAAAGCCGTGGTAGCGTTGCGCGAACCCTCGTTGGGTCCCTGCTTCGGTATGAAGGGCGGTGCGGCCGGCGGTGGCTATGCACAAGTGTTGCCGATGGAAAAGATTAATCTGCATTTTACAGGTGATTTTCATGCGATAACATCGGCGCATAATATGATATCCGCGCTTCTCGACAACTACCTGTATCAGCATGCAAAGGAAGGATTCGGGCTTAAAGAGATTTTGTGGCGTCGTGTGCTCGATGTCAACGACCGTTCGTTGCGCTCCATTGTTACGGGTCTCGGCCCCTCTACCAACGGACTTACACAGCAGGCCGGCTTCGATATAACTCCGGCATCGGAACTTATGGCGATACTGTGTCTTGCTTCAGACGAGGCTGACCTGCGCCGTCGAATAGAGAATATCCTGCTTGGATATACATACGAAGGCGCTCCATTCACTGTGAAGGACTTAGGGGCGGCAGGCTCTATCATGGTACTTTTGAAAGATGCCATCCAGCCCAATCTTGTGCAGACAACCGAGAATACCCCTGCCATTGTGCATGGAGGCCCGTTTGCAAACATTGCTCACGGTTGCAACTCGCAGATAGCAACCAAGATGGCGCTTGCCAACAGCGAATATACAATTACAGAGGCCGGCTTCGGTGCCGACCTTGGTGCTGAGAAATTTTATAACATTTTATGCCGAAAGAGCGGATTACAGCCCGACGCTACGGTGATAGTGGCCACTGCACAAGGATTGAAAATGCACGGAGGTGTGGCACTCGACCGTATAAAAGAACCGGACATGGAGGGACTGCGCAACGGACTTGCCAACCTCGACCGTCATGTAGAGAACCTTCGCTCGTTCGGACAATCGGTGATTGTAGTGTTCAATCGCTTTGCCACAGATACCGACGAAGAGATGGCACTGCTGCGTGAGCATTGTGAGAAAGAACTTGCCTTGCCCTTTGTGATAAACAACGCTTTTGCTCTCGGTGGCGAGGGTGCAATTGAAATGGCCGAGATTGTTGTAGATACTATCGAGAAGAATCCCTCACAGAAACCACTTACCTTTACATACGACGACAACGACGATATACGCACAAAGATAGAAAAAGTGGCAAAAAAGATATATCGTGCCGCTTCAGTCTCTTTTGCCAAGCCTGCACTCGACCGCATTAAATTGGCCGAGAAGCATGGCATGTCGTCATTCCCCGTTTGTATAGCAAAAACACAGTTCTCATTCTCGGGCGACGATAAATTGTATGGCGCAGTGAGCGGATTCGACCTGCATATACGCGATGTAGTGCTGAATGCAGGTTCCGAAATGATAGTGGCCATTGCCGGAAATATCATGCGCATGCCCGGTCTGCCCAAAGAGCCGCAGGCCAACCATATTGATTATATCGACGGAGAGATAGTTGGCTTAAGCTGATGGCACGGCCGCTTGCAGAACGATTAAGACCGCGAGATTTTGACGGTTTTGTTGGTCAGAAACACCTTGTCGGCGAAGGAGCAGTCCTTCGCCGTATGGTGGATTCGGGCCGACTTTTGTCGTTTATACTGTGGGGCCCTCCCGGTACCGGAAAAACAACCATTGCAGGTATTATCGCAAACAAACTCAATCGTCCCTTTTACACCCTCAACGCGGTATCCTCGGGCGTCAAAGAGGTTCGTGAGGTTATCGAGAAAGCCAAGTCCTCTCCACTATTCTCAAATGGCGGAGCCATACTGTTTATAGATGAGATTCACCGATTCAATAAATCACAGCAAGACTCTCTCTTAAGTGCGGTTGAAAAAGGGGTGGTGACGCTGATAGGAGCCACTACCGAAAATCCTTCGTTTGAGGTGATACGCCCGTTGTTATCGCGCTGCCAATTGTATGTTCTTAAATCCTTGGAAAAGGACGACCTTCTTCAACTGTTGCATAATGCGATTGAGGCAGACAGTGAACTGAAAAAGCGACAGATTGAGCTTAGGGAAACGGATGCAATGTTGCGATACAGCGGTGGAGACGCTCGCAAATTACTTAATATTCTTGAACTTGTTGTAGAAGCAGAGGTCGATACTCCCGTTGTTGTAACAGACGCCAAGGTTGTGGAGCGTCTGCAACAGAACCCGTTGGCTTATGACAAAGACGGTGAGATGCACTACGACATAATATCGGCCTTTATAAAATCTATACGCGGAAGCGACCCCGATGCAGCACTCTATTGGCTCGCACGTATGATTGAGGGGGGCGAAGACCCTGCTTTCATTGCCCGCCGTCTGATAATATCTGCATCCGAGGATGTAGGGCTTGCAAATCCTAATGCTCTTCTGCTTGCCAATGCTGCTTTCGATGCAGTAATGAAAATCGGTTGGCCCGAGGGGCGTATTCCGCTTGCTCAGGCTACGGTATATCTTGCAACCTCGCCCAAGAGCAATTCGGCGTACATGGGAATAAACAACGCTATTGCAACGGTGCAAAATACAGGAAATCTGCCGGTCCCGTTGCATCTTAGGAATGCTCCTACAAAACTGATGAAAGAGCTTGGCTATTCAGATGGCTATAAATATGCTCATGACTTCCCGGGGCATTTTGTGAAACAGCAGTTCCTACCCGATGCAGGTGAGAATTTCAGTTTCTGGATGCCGCAGGACAATGCTGCCGAGGCTAAGATAAAATCGTGGATGCACCAATGCTGGGGCAACGACAAGCCATTCTCAAAATAGGAGTGAACATGTAGCAATGTGCCGAGTGACCTGTTTTTGTGATTGGTTGAATGTCGGTATTAAGATATTTTTTAGAGATTGGCAGAAAAATTTTTCTGCCAATCTCTAAAAAGAAGTTTAGATTTATCTCATTGATATTCTATGGCTCTTTTTTATAATGTTTTTTCATTTTTTATATGAACGCACGGCAGGCTGTAAAACTGCGAAAATGAGCATAAATAAGCATGTGAAAATCGCTCATGATGTAAACATTATATTTGAAAAAATAAAACAGCCTCTTACTATATTGGAGAAAATATATCTGAAAAACGCCGGAAAAGCAACGCAAGAATATAAAAGTATCTGAAAATCTGAAAAAAATTATTGTCTGTCGCTCGTCTTGTTGCTTCTCATATCCTCCTCACGCTCGCGACGCAGACGGTTACGACGACGCATCAGAAACCAAAGCGCCACAAGAATAGCATACGACACAGCTATTATTATCCATTTCTCGGTGTTGCTCATCTCGTTGTTACGAGGAAAAAAGTATATATACATGCAAGTTGAGTATATGAACAGCAGCGCAACCGTTATATTGGGGTTTTTTAGGAATCTCATTTTCTGAAAAGGCTTTTTGTTTGTTTTTTAACTTATAAAATCTTTCTGCGAAGTTAAATCTTTTTTATCTATCCTCCAAAAACCGGCTATAATTGAAAGCAAAGATAGAATAATTTAACCTTTATTGTGGTTTTAATGAAATAATTCATAAATTTGTTCCTGTTAACATTGAATTATCAAAAGTTTTATATTATGGCAAAATTCAAACGCATTCTTCTTAAGTTGAGTGGCGAGAGCCTGATGGGAGAACAAAAGTACGGAATAGACGTTAAGCGTCTAAATGAATATGCAGCACAGATAAAAGAGGTTGCTGCAATGGGAGTGGAGATTGGCATTGTGATTGGTGGTGGAAACATATTCCGCGGACTCTCGGGAGCAGGCAAGGGCTTCGATCGCGTCAAGGGCGACCAAATGGGCATGATGGCAACGGTGATAAACAGCCTTGCGTTAAGTTCTGCACTTGAGGCTGTCGGTGTCCCCACAAAGGTGCTCACCGCCATAAGAATGGAGCCCGTAGGTGAATTTTACACAAAATGGAAAGCCATCGACGCAATGAAAGAGGGGCGTGTGGTGATAATGGCAGCCGGAACAGGCAGTCCATATTTTACCACCGATACAGGCTCATCGCTCCGCGGCATAGAGATTGAAGCCGATGTGATGCTCAAAGGTACACGTGTCGACGGCATCTACACTGCCGACCCCGAGAAAGACCCTGCTGCCACAAAATTCAACGATATATCATACGACGAGGTTATCAGTAGAGGACTTAAGGTTATGGATATTACTGCCACTGCAATGTGTCGCGAAAATAACCTGCCGATATATGTGTTTAACATGGATGTGGTGGGCAACCTTAAGCGTGTGATGCAGGGCGAGGAGATTGGAACATTTGTGCATCCTTGATATCTCTTCTAATATAAATAAAAAATATGATGGCAGATTATGATTGATGTGCCATCATATTTTTTATTTGTTCCGTTGTTGGAATTGTTTCTCTCAGGTGCTTTTTATGAGAAAGAATAGAATGTTCGCTTATGAAGTCGGTCGTAAGTAAATTAATACTTTAAATCTCTATTCTTTAAACAGTGGGATGGAATATCCCAATCTTGCGGTTATGGTATTATTTGCCGAGCGTCCGTAGTCGTCGGTTTTTGAATTTCCGTAAATATCGCTCAATCCATAGTAGTATCGTCCCTCGATAATGAAATTGCCCACTTTTGTCTTTAGTTCGACACCTAATCCGCCGGCAATGCCATATTCAAATTTATTCTCTACGTTTTTGCCATATATGTAGCGCGAGCCTGCCGGACGAAGCTCGGGCGACCATCTGCCGATATACTCCTCCTCTTCACTAAGGAAAAAACCTATCTGCGGCCCTAAATTTATGAAGAATTGAAAGCCGCGCGGCTCCTTGCCAAACGCCAAATGGGCAAAGAATGGAATCTCTACATAGTTTAACGTGCGTTTGTAGCTGTTGCCGGTGTCGTCGTCAAAATCCTCTTCCCAACCTCTTTGCGAGAAGTTTACTTCGAGCTGTGCGGCGCATATCATTTTGAAATATTTTTCTGTGGTGTAGCGCAGGCTTATTCCTCCGTTAAGGCCTTTTTGATATTTTTGGCGTATGTTTGGCTGAACATCCAATTGGCTCATGTTAAGACCGCCGGCTACGCCTATTTCAAGGATGTTGCGCGGCTCCTCAATCTGTGCATAAGTGGTTGTCGAGAGCAACAGCGTCAATATGACGGGTATTATTCTTTTCATTCTCTTTTTCAATCAAAGTCAATCTTTTCTATTGTATATTCGGGTGTGTAGTGAACAAAGTATATTTTTTTATTCACCATTCCGCCCCAATTGTTCACTCGTGTAAACTTAAAGCCTGTTTGCACAGGGGTGTAAGATACTTGATTTATTTTTTGCGGCATATTATTACCGAATTTGCTGATGGCAAGCAGAAATACGTAGCCTGTATCGTAACCGAGCATGCCGTAGCGTGGATATATATTTTGTGGGGCGCGGTTGTACCAACGAATATATTCATTTTGGAAGCGGGTGGCTTCGGGCAGGGTGTAGTGGCTGAAGAACGATGCGTAGAAGTATGTGTTGACTTCGTATATCTGATTTTGCATGTTTCCGGCGTATATCTGCCACTCGGGATAACCGAAGAGCTTAAAGTCGGGCAGGTCTATCGTGTCGTTGTTGAGCAGGGTAAGTGATGGTAGCAGAGTGCTCAATGTAACCTCTCCCGATGAGGTGGGGATAAAGATATTCTCTTTATCTTCTTTCATCACTCCTTTGAGCTTAACTTCGGCTGTGTCGATGTTGGTGATGTCGGCAATTGAGACTGTTGTGTGAGGTGTCCCTTTTTTGTCGAAACTTTCGGTAAGTGCGCTCACAAATTCTTTCTTGCTGTCGTTGCCGTCGCTTATGAATATGACGTTGGCTTTGGGGAAGGCTGTGCCAAAATGGTCTATCACCTCGGAGTAGAAGTATGATTGTATGGTGTTTACGACGTATACCATCGGGTTGCGGAATATCTCGTCCTCTTTTGAGGTAAAGGGGATTACAAGAGGTATCTCTTTTTGTTGCGCAAATTCGGCAAGTTGTTTGTTGTGCTTGGGGTAGAGTGCTCCTATTATTATGTCCATATTATCAAGTTCACCGCTTGACAACAGCGGTTCTAAACTTTGATTCTCGTTGCCCGAGTCGTAGGTGTGTATTTCAAATGAGTAACCGAAGCGTTTCAAACGTTCAACTGCCATAAGAAAACCTTCGTAATACTCCACCATGCGGGCTTGTTCGTTTGGCGAGTAGCTGTCAAGAAGGAATGGGAGGATGATGGCTGCGCGTATGCCTTCGAATGTGTCGTATGTTTGTATGGAGTCTTTCAGTTTCTCTATACTTTTGAATATCTCGGCGTTGCTTATCTCTTTTTCCTTGGCAAGCTGCTCTTTTTTATGTATCTCTGCTATTTGTTGCGAGGAGTAGGGTATCTTGAGTATGGTTTTTCTTTTAAGTTTGTTCTTTTTTATTTGTGGGTTGACGGCTCTGAGCTCCTCTTCTGTTATTCCATAGAGATGTGTTATTTTGTATACCGTTTCGCCTCGCTCCACCTTGTGCGTGGTGCGTATGGGTATTGTGTCGCTTTTTACCTTTTTTTCAGGCTGTTTGGGGGTGGTGGGAGTGGTTGCGACTGTGACTTTTTTCGAGGTCGGAATCATTATCACCTCTCCACTGCGGAAATTGGATATGTTCAACCCGGGGTTGGCGGCACATATATCCTGTGGGGTGATACCATATTTTTGTCCCAATCGGTAGAGTGTCTCTCCCGGTTGTATAGTGTGGTATAAGACATTGTCCCCCTCTTCAAGTGTGTCAAATTGGTTGCGCTGACGCAATTTTATTTTTTGTCCTATCGAGATTTTGTTGCTCACGCATTCGGGATTCAGGTCAATAATCTCCTTGACGCTTGTTCGGTACATGCGTGATATTGAATACAATGTTTGCCCTTTGCTTACAGTGTGTATGAAATAATCGTTGTTTTGTGCTTTGATGCCTGTGGTTGTCAGAAGCATCAGTAACACGATTGCTATATATATGTTTTTTCTCATAAATCTCGACTATGATGCTGTTTAAGTTTCTATTAGGATTGCTTTGTGAGTAGGTTCTATGTTTTTTTGTTTGTAAAAATGCCTTACGGAGTGTTTTTATATATATGTACCCTGTTAATCATTTTGCAAATGTAATGAAAAACGTCGAAACGGATGCTTAAAAAATGTTTTTTATCTTGCTTATGTTGTATATGTGGCAGGAATGGAGATTTATTCATTAGTTTACATTATATTTGCAATGAATTTTTATTGCAATATGCGTTTTTTTTAAAGAGAATATTATGAAAAAGATAATAGGTTTTATAGTAGTGATGTGCTGTATCCTTGTGCCAGATTGTGTTGTGGCGCAGAGTGATATTGAACCTCCTGTGCCTGTGGCAGTAGTCACCGACAAAAATATGGAGCAGGAGGAACTTGGCGAGGGGGGTAACTACGAGGGTGAGGCGCCTTTGAATGTGCAATTCAAGGCCGGAGCAGTGGAGATTGAGGGATATTCCCTTGTCTGTACGTGGACTTTTATTCATGATGATGAGCCCGAACCTTTCCTCACACGATACGATGCCGATGTGGATTATGAATTTCGCGAGGCCGGTCTTTTCAGTGTGAAGCTGAATGTGACATATACTCACCGGGTTAACGAAAATCTTGTACTCGAATATGAGTATGAGCCTTTTGTCATAAGTATAAGCGAATCGTCGCTTAAGGTGCCCAATGCCTTTTCGCCCAATGGCGACGGCATAAACGACTATTTCAATGTCTACGATGTGAAGTCAATAGTCTCTTTCAATGCTGCCATATATAATCGCTGGGGGCAGCAACTATACAGTTGGGGAATCGACGAAATGGAGTGTGAAGAGTGCGGATGGGACGGAACCTACAAAGGAAATCCTGTGAAAGACGGAGTATATTTTGTGGTTGTGAGTGCCCGCGGTGCCGATGGCATTGTCTATGATATTAAGAGTGATGTAAATGTGTTGCGAGGATTTACAGAGGAGGTGACACAATGAAGCAGACTGAAAATATAGAGGTGTATGGTGCCAAGGTGCATAATCTGAAAAATATCGACGTAAAGATACCGCACAATTCTCTGACGGTGGTAACCGGGCTCAGCGGCAGCGGAAAGTCGTCGTTGGCTTTCGATACAATATTTGCCGAGGGGCAGCGCCGCTACCTTGAGACATTCTCCACCTACGCGCGAAATTTTCTCGGAGGCATGGAGCGTCCCGACGTCGACAAAATTACAGGGTTAGGCCCGGTAATATCCATAGAACAAAAGACTACAAACAAGAATCCGCGCTCCACAGTGGGCACCACCACCGAGGTCTACGATTATATGCGTTTGCTATTCTCGCGAGTGGCCGATGCCTACTCCTACCTCTCGGGAGAGAAGATGGTAAAATATACTCAAGAGCAAGTTCTCGATCTTATACTCAACGACTATGCAGGAAAGCGCATATATATGCTTGCCCCTCTTGTGCGCGGTCGTAAAGGACACTATAAAGAGCTTTTCGAGCAGATGATGCGTAAGGGCTATCTTAATGTGCGCATCGACGGCGAAATGTGCGAAATGATACACGGCATGAAGCTCGAACGCTATAAAAATCACCATATAGAGGTGGTGATAGACAAAATGGAGGTAGATGCCAAGGATGCTCTACGCCTTAAGCAGAGCCTATCCACAGCCATGAACCAGGGCGATGGGCTTGTGATGATTATGGAAATGCCTTCGGGCGAGGTGCGACATTACAGCAAGCATCTGATGTGTCCCGTAACGGGATTGTCGTATAAAGAACCCGATCCGCATAATTTTTCGTTCAATTCTCCGCAGGGAGCCTGCCCCAAGTGCAAAGGCTTGGGGATGGTGAGCATGGTAGACGTCGATAAAGTAATTCCCGACAGAGCACTCTCTGTGCGCGATGGGGCACTTGCACCTTTGGGAAAGTATCGCAATACCTCAATCTTCAGACAGATTGAAGCTGTGCTCGCACGCTACGATGCTAATCTCGACACTCCGGTGGTGGAACTTCCCGATGAGGCTATTGACGAGATTCTGTATGGCTCCCCTTTGCCTTTGCGCATGGGTAACACTTCGGATACTTACTATGACAGCATTACCAATTACGACGGTCTTGTCAAATATATCCAGATGCAGAAAGATGCAGGTGTCTCGGCCAAGGAACTGCGATGGGCCGAGCAATTCTCGGTGATGCAGACATGCCCCGAATGTGGAGGTGCACGTCTCAATAAAGAGGCTCTGCATTTTCGCATCAACGGCAAAAACATACACGAACTTGCCTGCATGGATATACACGAACTCTACTCATGGTTGTCAAAGGTCGAGGAGAATCTTAACGATAAACAAAGAGCCATAGCCAGTGAAATTGTCAAAGAGATAATGTCGCGTCTCAGTTTCCTTTTGGATGTGGGATTGGGCTACCTCTCCCTCGGGCGCTCGTCAGCCTCACTGTCAGGAGGCGAAGGGCAGCGCATACGTCTGGCAACGCAGGTGGGTTCTCGATTGGTTAATGTCTTTTATATACTCGACGAGCCGAGCATAGGCCTTCATTCGCGCGACAACGACCGACTGATAAATTCTCTGAAAGCACTGCGCGACAGTGGGAACACTGTGATTGTGGTGGAGCACGACCGTGATATAATGGTTGCGGCCGATTATGTGATTGACCTTGGCCCGAAAGCCGGTCGCCGAGGCGGAAATGTGGTGTTTGCAGGCACCCCCCGACAGATGTTGCAGAGTAATACGCTGACAGCAAATTATCTTAAAAATATAGAAATGATTAACGTACCCCCGGTGCGCAGAGAGGGTAACGGCAAAAGCATAAAAATATACGGTGCACGCGGAAATAACCTCAAAAACATAAACGTTGAATTTCCGTTAGGCAGGCTCATTTGTGTCACCGGTGTATCGGGAGGTGGAAAATCGTCGCTTATAAACGATACGTTGCAGCCCATTCTTGCCAAGCACTTCTATCGGGCACTTCGCGAGCCGCTGCCTTATGAGCGTATCGAGGGCATAGAGTATATCGACAAAATTGTGGATGTAGACCAATCGCCGCTGGGGCGCACACCACGTTCCAACCCTGCAACATATACAGGGGTATTCGCTGACATCAGAAACTTATTCGTGGACCTTCCCGAGGCTAAGATACGCGGATATAAACCCGGACGTTTCTCTTTCAATGTGTCGGGCGGACGATGCGATGCTTGCAGTGGAAATGGATATAAGACTTTGGAAATGAACTTTCTACCCGACGTGATGGTCCCCTGCGAGGTGTGTCGAGGAAAACGCTATAATCGCGAGACACTTGAAGTTAGATACAAAGGAAAATCCATTGCCGACGTGCTTGACATGACCATTAACATGGCTGTGGACTTTTTTGAAAATGTACCCACCATTCTCAACAAAATAAAAGTCTTGCAGGATGTGGGTTTGGGATATATAAAGTTGGGACAACCATCAACAACACTCTCCGGCGGCGAGAGCCAACGTGTCAAACTTGCAACCGAATTATCTAAACGCGATACGGGAAAAACACTCTACTTGTTGGATGAGCCTACAACAGGATTGCACTTCGAGGATATAAGGGTGCTGATGGAGGTTGTGAATCGTCTTGTCGACAAGGGTAACACCGTGATAATAATCGAGCATAATCTTGATGTAATAAAAATGGCCGATTATATAATAGACTTAGGCCCCGAGGGTGGGCGCGACGGTGGGCAGGTGGTTGCAACAGGCACCCCCGAAGAGGTGGCAGCCAATGGCGAAGGATATACAGCACCCTATATTGCGAGAGAACTTGAGCGCTGATACAGTATATCTAAAAAGCCGTTTAAATTTCTAAAGAATTTTTTCTTAAGATAAACTGTATTGTTTGTTTCGCAATCTTTTTATGTTCAAAATTGTCTGTTTATCCCTTTTCCGCGGTTGCATAGTCCGCTATGCGTCCTTAAAAAATAAACAAATATCCTATTTTTGCTCTATAAAAAAAATATCGATATAAATTTAAACAGCTTCTTATTCTCTTTTGCGATTTTTGTGTGATTCTTTGCATAATAATCGCATTTTTTTCTCGTAATGCTCGGATAATATGCCGATTATTTGTATATTCGCATGTTTTTGCGTTATTGTGTTATAAAATCGCGTGTATATGCAGGAAATAAAGAAAAAGTAATAATATTAATCATTAAAATCATTAAATTCTATGTTTGAAGGACAACCTAAAGGTTTATTCGCTATGGCTCTTGCCAATACAGGTGAGCGTTTCGGCTACTACACCATGCTGGCTGTGTTCGTGCTGTTTATGCAAGAGAATTTCGGGATGAGCGCCGATGAAGCCGGTAACTTTTATTCTGCGTTCCTGGCATTTGTTTATTTCTTACCGTTTGTAGGAGGTATTCTTGCCGATAAATTCGGTTATGGCAAGATGGTTACAATCGGTATTATTGTTATGTTTTTTGGTTATCTGCTTTTGGCAGTGCCTCTTGGTGCCGAGTCTACAGCTTATTGGGCTGTTGTAGGTGCTCTTGCGCTTATCTCTATCGGAACAGGACTTTTCAAAGGTAATTTGCAGGTGATGGTGGGTAATCTTTATGATGATCCCAAATATGCCAACAAACGCGATGCCGCATTCTCGCTATTCTATATGGCAATTAATATAGGTGCGCTTTTTGCTCCCACTGCCGCTGTTGAGATAATGCGATATGCTCAGAATACACTCGGTTACAGCGTTGCCGATTCTTATCATTTTGCATTTGCCGTAGCATGTGCTTCGCTTATTGTTTCAATCGCCATCTATTATGCTTTCCGCAGTACATTCAAGCATGTTGAGGGTGGTAGCAAGAAAGTTACTGCCGGTGCAAATGCAGCTTCCACAGAGGAGCTTTCGCCTGCCGAGACCAAGGCTCGTGTGGTTGCATTGTGTCTTGTGTTTGCCGTTGTAATATTCTTCTGGATGGCTTTCCATCAGAATGGTCTTACACTCACTCTCTTTGCCAATGAATTTACAGCCAAAAGTTCTACCGGCGTGCAAGGTATGCTCTTTAGTGTGTGGAACCTGGTTGCTGTTATTGCCATTGTTTATGCTGCATTCTCGTTCTTCCAAAGTAAGACTGCCAAGGCTAAAGGTTTTTCTGCTATTGTGGTTCTTGCAGCATTGGGCTTCTTGGGGTATCAGTATTCAGCAACAGCCTCTGAGATTATCCCTGTAAGCGCTCCTATCTTCCAACAGTTTAATCCTTTCTATGTTGTTGCTCTTACTCCGGTGAGCATGGCTATCTTCAGCTATCTTGCTTCTAAGGGCAAAGAGCCTTCTGCTCCTCGCAAGATTGCATACGGTATGTTGGTTGCAGCAGCGGGATTTGTGGTAATGGCTGTAGGCTCAATGGGTCTTCTCACTCCTAACGAGCAGGCGGTTGCCGGTGAGGCTGCTATCTTTGTGTCACCCAATTGGCTCATCAGTACATATCTTGTGCTTACATTCGGTGAATTGCTGCTGTCTCCTATGGGTATCTCATTTGTAAGCAAGGTTGCTCCTCCCAAGCTCAAAGGTATGATGATGGGAGGTTGGTTTGTGGCCACTGCACTTGGTAACTATCTGACAAAGGTTGGTTCAATGTTCTGGGGCGATCTTCCACTTGTAGGTGTGTGGGCAATATTTATCGTATTGTGTCTGCTGTCGGCTCTCTTCATGTTTATTATGATGAAGCGTCTCGAAAAAGTTGCTAAATAAAAAAGATAAGAACTGATAAAACAATATATGCGGCGGATGCACTCAAAGAGGTGCATCCGTCTTGTTTTTGAAGTATTTATCGCAAAATTCATCGGCACGTGCAACGTATGCGGCCATGCTGTCGGGGTCGTTGGCAAGTGCATGTCCCGAATTGGGAAATTCTATGTAAATATGAGGTACACCATGCCTTTTTAGAGAGTCCATGAGTATGAATTTTTGATTTGTGGGTACAATGCGGTCATTAGGGCCGTATGCGCAGATGGTAGGCACGCTGCGCGGTGTTATATGGCAGGCGGGTGAAATGCTGTCTATCATGAGACGAAATGTTTCGTTTGCTATCATGCTGTCGGTGATGGATTGACCAAGGAGCATTGAGGCAAATGTAACCTTCTCATCCTTCTCTTCAAATCCCCAATGCTCGCAGTGAAATGATGTAGGCCCTGTCTGTTGAAAAACAAATTTCAAGGGAACAGATGAGCTGTCGGCTTCGCGGTAGGCATAGAGCATGGCCAGACAGCCGCCTGCCGACACTCCTGTTGTTGCCATCTCGTCTATATGATATCCGAGGGTCATGCACTTGGCTTTTATGCTGTCAACGCAGGTCTTTATGTCATTGTGCATGATGTTTATGCTCGATGGGTGCTTGTCGTTGTGCAGAGTGTAGTTTACGGTGGCTGCCACGTACCCTCTCGACGCATAATATTTGCACCAAACATCGCCTTCGCTTTTGTCGCCTCCGGTGAAACTGCCGCCATGTATAAAGAGGATTAGTGAGTAGCGGCTGCTCTTGCTTCGCGGAGCCGGCAGATATAGGTCGTATCCGCAATCCTCGGTGTTGTTGTATCGAAGGTCTTTATGTACGCTGCCTGTATCGTCGTTCCAATCTACTGATATTGTGGCTTTGCTCTCTTCTATCGCTTTTCCGAATCGCAGCCCCATGCTGATGATGAATACAATTGCGAATGTCACTGTGCATAGGAGTGCAAACAGAATTTTATTTATCGTCCTCATGTTGCGTGCTTATCAGAATGTGGTGAGTATTTTGCCTACCATAGTTCCGCAGAAGGCTGCCACTGCCACTACTGCAAGCCATATAATCACTCTTGCCCCGATTATTTGTCTCTTTTCGGAATTTTTCATATTGTTATTTTTTTTCTTGTGTGATGAATATCTTTTATTGCTTAACACCGGGAATATGACAAGGATAGGCCATAATGATTCTTTTTAGATTAATTTAAGAGGTTACTGTATATAAATTCCTTAAAGGGCGCACAGATATTAATATTTGTGCGCCCTTTAAGGAATTGTAGATTGTTATATTTTATTTTTCTGATTAGAGACGGAAGTCTACACCGATTGTTGCATTGTGGGTCTTGCGCTCGTAGCGTGTGGAAAGTTCGGGTGCAATACTTATGATGTCATAGTCGGGAGCGTAGTTTGCATAGCAGTAGCCGAAGTTGATGTCAACCTTGTCGGTGAGGCTGTACTTGCCACCAAGGCCTGTCATGAAACAGTCGTTGACGAAAGCAAGGTCGCTTGTGTAAGCATCGTTGATACCATAGTTGCTGTATTGAATACCGGCGCTGAGGAGCAGCTTCTCTGTGAGCTTGAATTCGGCACCGAATGTGTACTCGATGGTGTTGCGGCTGAGCTTTTTCATGTTGTCGCCACCCATGAGCGATTCAACCTTTGCATCCTTGTCGAAGTAGTAGTTCCAGCCGGCCATCACCTGAAGGCGGGGGATAATCTGCCATGAACCTGCGAGGCTGAGTATTGCGGGTGCATCGGCGCGGAGTGTATTGCCATCGGCAAATTCGGGAAGAGCGGCAGCTGCAATGTCTGCACCTTCGTTCAATTCATTCTCAACAGTTGTTACTGCGCGGAACTCATATTTTGCAGCAAAGTTAAAGTTGCCAATCTTATAGTCAACACCAACGATGGGTGCAAAAGCTATGCCGCTTTGATCCAAATCCACATTGTACTCCTGAGGGAAATCTTTTGTAATCATCTGGGGTGCTGTTGCTCCCTCGGGGATATAAGGAATAGTACCGTTGATGTTTCCGTAGATACGTCCGTTGTAGTTGTTGGTAACGTAGTTTGCGCGAACACCTGCATAAGCCGACAGATTTTCTGTTATTTTGTATGCAGCACCAAGTTGAAGAGCAAACAGATATTGTGTAGATTCAAATTGTGAGCCGGCTGTAATCTCATTGATTGTTCCGTATCCACCTGTTTGTGTGTTAAAGCCTTGTTTGAATAAATTTTGTGCCATATAGTAGAAGCTGGGCAGACCATTGTTAAATTCAGCCTTACCGCCGCCGCCGGGCATTCCAAAGAATCCCGAGAATGTCCAATCGCCGGTCTTATATGCTGCAAACAGTGTGGGCATGCAGGGAACGTACACCTTGCCGTCATATTTTACATTCTGTCCCATAGTCTTGTCGATAGCGTCGCGCTGCTGCCATATCATCTGCCAATTGGCCGAGAATGACCAACCCTCGTTGAAGAAAGCTGTACCTGCGGGGTTAAAATAGATAGCATCGGTAGACAATGATGCATAGCGAGCCGGATTGCGTACAAATGATGCACTTTGATTTGTGTTTGTAAGCAGACCGCCCGCGAATGTTACTGCTGCAAGCGATGCAAATGCGATACTTGTAAATAATCTTTTCATAATAAAGAATTTAAGTAAAACTTAGTACTATATTTGTTTTTGTGTTTTTATAGTTAAAGAACTGTCTTTTCTGAAAAACTGCACAAAAGTACTGCTTTTGTGCAAGTGTTGTATATGCTTTTGTGAATTTAACATATAAAGTGTAAAAAATGAAAAGATTCTATACAAAACAGCCGTTTCTTGTTGTGATTTTCATTTACTTTTATGCTTGTATATCTCCTTGCGGAATCGTGCGTAGTAGAGCATGGCTGCCGTGGTGAGTCCTATCGGAAGTCCGTAGGCGACACCCATAGCGCCCAAATTAAGTGAAAATCCTAATAGGTAGCTGCAGGGCAGGGCAAGGCAGATGTATGATATAAAGGCATATATACCCAATGGTTTTGTAACTTCTATTCCTCGCAAGGCGTTGGCATAGTTGGTTTGTATTCCATCGCTAATCTGATAGGCAAGCATGGGAATGAGCAATGCTGTGAACATCTGTTGTATATTGATGTCGTTTGTGAATATTGCAGCCAACTGTTGTTTGAACAGTATAATTATTATTGAGAGCAGGATGGCTGCAATAAGTATTATATGCAGGCTTGCGCTTGCAGTGTGGTGAACCTTTTCCCACTCTTTGCGTCCGCGGTAATGGCTAATGCGTATGCACGCGGCCGAGCCGATGCCGTAGTATACAAGAAAGCATAGTGAGCCGGTTATGCACATTACCTGAAAGGCTGCAAGTTCTGTTGCTCCCAACCATCCCATAAGAAGCGAGGCTAAAGAGAATGAGGCTGTTTCCATGCCCATTTGCAGGGCAAGCGGAGTGCCTACACGAAATAGGTTGGCCACATCTTTTTTGCGTGTCCTGCGTGCTCTGAATCCATTGCCATAGACTTTGAATTTGCTTTGACGTTTGATGAAGAGATAGAACATTGCAACCATCAATATGCGTGATATAAGTGTTGCTACTCCTGCTCCTGTGAGTCCCCATTCGGGAAATACAGATACGCCGTATATCAGCAGATAATTGAGAATTATGTTGGTTACGTTTCCCGCAAGTATTACCCACATGGCTGTTTTTGTTGCCGCCACTGTGTCGGTAAACTGTTTGAAGCAGTTGAATATAACGGTAAATGGCATCGACAGCAACAGTATCAGAAAGTAGGGCCTCATGGTGGACAGAAGCTCTTCGGGTTGTCCTAAATTCCCTAAATTGAAATAGAGTATGGTGTATATCAGTATTATGCCCATTCCGCACAGTATGTTGGCAAATATGCTGTCTTTGAATGCAGCACCCACATTGTCGTGCTCTTTGCGTCCGTAGAATGCTCCTATTATGGGGGTTGCGCCGTAGCTGAATCCTAAGAGTGCCACTATGCCAAGATTGAATATGTTGTTTACGAATCCGGCCGAGGATAGTGCATAAGCGCTGTAGTGACCTACCATGATGGTGTCTATGAATCCGAGTATCACGTTGCCTAATTGTCCGAGTACTATCGGGGTGCCCAAACGGAGTATTGCGTTGTAATAGGAACTGTATTTCATTTGGATGTTGTTTTACGGTCTGTTTTTTTGAGGATTCTTATTTATGGCTCTTGGGCTTTGTGTATATGATATAAAATCAGGTGTGATGAAAATGTTTCCATCACACCTTTGCTTTTTGTTTTTTTCTTGTCAACAGGGGATTGCGTCTATTCTTCTTTGGTGTCTGCCGCCTTCAAATGTTGTGTTTAAGAAGGTGTCTAAGCACTTTTCGGCTGTCTCATCATCTATGAAGCGTCCCGGCATAACCAGAATGTTTGCATCGTTGTGTTGTCGGGCAAGCGTAGCTATTTCGGGCATCCAGCAGAGTGCTGCGCGTATGCTTTTGTGATGGTTTACTGTCATGTTAATGCCGTTGCCTGTTCCGCAGATGGCTATTCCCATGGGACATTCGCCGCTCTCTACCGCCGATGCCAATGCGTGGCCGAATTGGGGGTAGTCGCAGCTGTCGGTGCTGTGTGTACCAAAGTCTTTGTATTCGTATCCTCGGGCTGTAAGCCACTCTTTAACATGTTCTTTCAGTGGAAATCCTGCGTGGTCGCTTGCAAGTCCTATTGTCTTTTTCATGCCAACATGCTCTTTACTTGATTATATACGTTCTCTGCTGTGAAGCCGAGCTTTTCGTCGAGTACTTTGTAGGGGGCTGAATAGCCGAATGAGCCAAGGCCGTATACTTTGCCGTTTGCGCCCACAAGTCCTTCGAGGTTTACGGGCAGTCCTGCTGTAAGGCCGAATATTTTTGCTCCTGTGGGAAGGATGCTCTCTTGGTATTCCTTGCTTTGTGTGCGGAAGAGGCCTTCGGAGGGTACGGATACTATGCGTGTCTTTATTCCATCGGCTTTAAGCAGTTTGGCTCCTTCGACAAGTGTTGATACTTCGGAACCTGAGGCCAAAAGTATAACGTCGTAATCTTCGTCGGAACCGGCTATTATGTATGCTCCCTTTCGGGCTTGTTTGTAGTCGGTGCCTTCGGGTAGGTTTGCCACATTTTGACGCGAGAAGATTAGACCCGTCGGGGTGTTGTCGTTTTCCATTGCCAAACGCCATGCTTCGGTGGCTTCGTTCACGTCGGCAGGACGCAGCACAAGCATGGAATTTTTGCCACTGTGATTTTTGATTTTCTCCATCAGTCGCACCTGTGCCTCTTGCTCCACAGGCTCGTGTGTGGGGCCGTCTTCTCCTACTCGGAAAGCGTCGTGAGACCAAATGAACTTCACCGGAAGTTCCATCAGGGCTGCCATGCGTATGGCAGGCTTCATGTAGTCGCTGAATACAAAGAATGTTCCGCAGGCTGCTATCACTCCGCCGTGCAGTGCCATTCCTATACACAGACAGGCCATTGTCAATTCCGATACTCCTGCGTGTAGGAATGCTCCACTGAAGTCGCCGGGTACAAAGGCGTGTGTCTTTTTTAGGAACCCGTCGGTCTTGTCGCTGTTGCTGAGGTCGGCCGATGAGCATATCATGTTGGGATAGTTCTCGGCGAGTATGCCTAATATGTGTGCTGATGCGTTGCGAGTGGGTGAATCGGCTTTTTGTTCTATTGATGCCCAATCTATTGTGGGTTGTTTGCCTGCAAACCACTCGGCCATCAGGATGGCTTTATCGGGATTTTTTGCAGCCCATACTGCTTTTTGTTGTTTGCGCTCTGCTACAATGGTGCGTAGCTCTGCCAAACGTTTGTCGTACATTGCTTTTACCTCGGGGAAGAAGGTAAAGGGGTTTTCGAGGTCGCCACCTAAATTTTTTATTGTGTTTATGTATGCGTCTCCGCCTAACGGTGCACCGTGTGTGCCGCAGTCAAATTCGTAGCTGCTGCCATCGGCGCGGCGTGCTCCTTTGCCCATTACTGTGTTGCCGATGATTAGGGTGGGGCGCTCTTTCTCTGCTTTTGCTTCGGTGAGTGCTTTGCGTATGGCGTTGCAGTCGTTGCCGTCTATGGTGATGACTTTCCAGCCCCATGCTTCATACTTTTTGGCTGTGTCCTCGAACATCACTTGGTCGCATCGTGTCGACAACTGTATTTGATTGGCGTCGTAGAACATTATCAGGTTGTCGAGCTTAAGATAACCGGCCATGCGGCCTGCTCCTTGTGATATCTCTTCTTGTATACCGCCATCTGAGATAAAGGCGTATATGGTTTGTCCCATCACCTCGCTGCCTAAACGTGCTTCGAGGAATTTGGCTGCAATGGCTGCACCCACTGCGTATGTGTGGCCTTGACCCAACGGGCCGGATGTGTTCTCTATTCCGCGGGCAAAATTCACCTCGGGGTGTCCGGGGCAGTTGCTCTTCCATTGGCGCAACTGCTTAAGGTCTTCCATAGTGTATTTATCGCTCAGGGCAAGAACTGAATAGAGCATGGGTGACATGTGTCCGGGGTCGAGGAAGAAGCGGTCGCGCCCCTCCCAAAGTGGGTTGTCGGGGTCGTGTATAAGGAACTCCGAGTATAGTACGTTGATAAAATCTGCTCCACCCATTGCTCCTCCCGGGTGTCCCGATTTTGCTTTTTCTACCATGGCGGCAGTGAGGATACGGATGTTGTCCGCTGCCTTGTTCATCAGTTCTGTGCTGTTCATACGATGTATGGTTAGTTAAACAGTGTTTATTCTTAATGTTGGTATTATATTTTGCAAAAGTAGTATATTTTGTTGGATTGAGGAAAATATTTGCCGACTGTTTTTTGAAACTATTCTAATAAACGGGGTTTTTATTCTGTGACAAGGTGGTTTAAATTATATTTAATGGTGAATTAAACTGTTTTTAAGTAATAAGCTGTTTAAATTTCTGATATTTTTCGCTATTTTGCCGTATCTTCGCCTTTATATATAATTTTAGTGATATTTGTATGCTGATAAAAATAATTGCGGGGCAGTTGGGAATTGCTGCCGACAGAGTAAAAAACACTGTTGAACTGCTTGAGGATGGTGCAACCGTCCCTTTCATTGCTCGTTACCGAAAAGAGGCCACAGGCTCTTTGGACGAGGTGGCAATAGGTGCCATCAAGGAGCTGTATGAGAAATTGCAGACATTGATGCAGCGTAAGCACACTGTTGTGGCTACGATTGAAGAGCAGGGTAAGTTGACACCCGAGCTGAAAGGGCGTATAGATGCTTGTTTCGACCCGGTAGAGCTGGAGGATATATATCTTCCTTATCGTCCCAAACGCAGGACGCGTGCGACAATAGCGCGCGAGCGTGGGCTGGAACCGCTTGCCGATGCCATAATGTTGCAGCAGGCGCGTAATATTGCAGATGATGCCTGTGATTATATTAGAGAGGAGGTTCCCTCGGCCGAGGATGCCATTGCCGGTGCGTGTGATATTATTGCTGAACGTGTTTCGGAGGATGAGGGTGCACGTAATGCAGTGCGACGTCTGTTCAAACAGCGTGGCTCTATTGTTTCAAAGGTTGTTAAAGGCAAAGAGGCCGACGGTATAAAGTATTCCGATTATTATGAGTGGAGCGAACCTGTGGCGCGTGTCTCTTCGCATCGTCTGCTGGCTATGATGCGTGGCGAAGAGGAGGGGTTTCTTCGTCTCTCAATAAGTGTAGACAATGATGAGGCTGTCGAACTGCTCGAAAGGCGTTTCATACGTCGAAGTTCAACAACGTCGCAATATATGCACACGGCAGTGGCCGATGGATTCAAACGCCTTCTGGCACCCTCTATCGAAAATGAGACTATGAATAATACAAAAGAGCGTGCCGATGAAGAGGCTATTGCGGTGTTTGCCGACAATCTGCGTCAGTTGCTCCTCTCCTCGCCGTTGGGACAGAAGAGGGTGCTTGCCATCGACCCCGGATTCCGTACAGGATGCAAAGTTGTGCTGCTTGATTCACAAGGTAATCTTATGCTACATTCTGTCATATATCCTCATCCGCCGTATAATAACCGCGAAGAGGCTGCGGCTAAGATTTCCGCTTGGGTGAGTGATTATGGAGTAGAAGCCTTTGCAATAGGTAACGGTACGGCAGGGCGTGAGACAGAGGACTTTGTGCGCGGTTTGGGGTTGTCTCCCGATCTCTTTTCGGTGAACGAGGATGGAGCTTCGGTATATTCTGCATCGGCGGTGGCTCGCGAGGAATTTCCCGATGAGGATGTTACTGTGCGCGGTGCCGTCTCCATAGGGCGTCGTTTGATTGACCCTCTGTCCGAGCTTGTGAAAATAGAACCGCGCTCAATCGGTGTCGGGCAGTATCAGCATAGTGTCGACCAAACAAAGCTCAAAGAACGGTTGAACACCGTGGTAGAGAGCTGTGTGAATAAGGTGGGGGTGAATGTGAACACCGCCACCAAGCAGATTCTTACTTATATATCGGGCTTAGGCCCCTCTCTTGCCGAGAATATAGTGCGTTATCGTGCTGCGAATGGTAATTTTCACTCGCGGCGAGAGCTGTTGAAAGTTCCGCGTCTGGGTGCAAAAGCCTTTGAGCAGGCTGCGGGGTTTTTACGTGTCATAGGCGGTGATGAATTGCTCGACAGCACTGCGGTTCATCCCGAGTCTTACTCTGTGGTACAGCAAATGGCCGAGGATGCCGGGGTGTCGTTAGAGCGATTTATAACAGATGCCGATGTGCGTAACGGGGTACAGCTCTCTAAATATGTTACGGAGAAAGTGGGAATGCCCACGCTTAACGACATAATGGAGGCTCTTAATAAGCGCGGGCTTGACCCTCGTGAGCAGGCCAAGGCCTTTTCATTCGACTCCAATGTGCACACAATTGAGGATTTGCGTCCGGGAATGTTGCTCCCCGGGCTTGTCTCTAATGTGACGGCCTTTGGAGCATTTGTAAATATAGGGGTGCATCAAGATGGGTTGGTGCATATATCGCAGTTGGCCGATAAGTTTGTGTCATCACCATCGGATATTGTCAGATTGGGGCAGCAGGTTATGGTGCGCGTGATGGATGTCGACCTCAAACGTAAGCGAATAAGTCTATCAATGAAAGGGCTGTAAGATGTGCAGGCTGGAATATTCATGAAGTGTGAAAATTGAATTTCATTCTTGCCCGGGCCGGATAAAAAGTAATACATGAAAGAGCGCCCCCGACAGAGTATGTGCTATGTCGGGGGCGCTCTTTGCAGAATGTGACTTTTTTTGCTTGGTCACGATTTTTAAAAATCCTCTATGCTTGGTCTCTATTCTCCTTTTGTCATCAGCCATCCTCCCGATTGTGTAATATCCACATTTATGGGTTTTGTGTCATTGGTGCTGATGGCATGCAGTGTTCCGTTTGTGAGTGTGACGGATGCGGCGGATATGGCCTTGTCGTAGGAGTATAGTTGTACGGTATTGCCATTTTGTGTGAAGCCTGCGCAGGATATTGCACGCGATTTTTTGTCATCCTCGGTGGTGTTATCATTCTTTGCAATGGATAGCAGTGTAACCTCGGCTGCATCGTTGCCGTCAATTGTTATATCTCCATTGCAGTTTATGGCTTTTGCTCCTTCGCCTGTGCATTTTATCTTTAGTATACCGCCGGCAATCTGCATGTTGCCCTCGCACTTGATTCCTCCGGCCGATGTAGTATCGGCAGCATGTTGTGTGCCGTGTGCAAATCCAATAAGTGTACCATTGTTGAATAGCACTTCGCCGTCGCAGTTTATTATTTTAGAGCCGTTGCCCGATACTGTTGCCTGTATGAATCCGTCTGTTTGTATGTAGCTTCCGGTGGCTTTTACTGCCGAGCTTTTTACTCCACTTGTTGTGATTATTATGCGGCCGCCGTTGATTCTTACGTTTGGTGTTATCAGAGTGTCGGGTACAGCTTCTTCGTATGATGCTTTTATAGCTTCGCCTCCACTGTTTAGTGTAAGTTTTCCTGCTTCGATTATTATTTCTCCTTTGCAGCAGTCTATGGCATCGCCTGTGGAATTAACGTTAATGACAGGCTCGGATTTTGCAGTGGTGCCTACGCGGAACATGTCGTTTGTATGAAAGCCGTCTTTGAGGGCCGAGAGGATGTTTATCTTTCCGCTGCGTATGCGAATGTAATCGTCGCTGCATATAGCGTGTCCTCCGAGGGCGGTTACATTGAGGGTGCCTGTGCCATTGAATATTAATTGCCCCTCGCTGAAGATTGTTCCCTTTTGATCCTCTTCTTCTCCGTTTGTGGTGACAGGAGCAGAATATGTTGCACCGTCGCACAAACTGTTGTCGGTGGCGTTGCCTATGGTGAAGTATACTGTTTTTCCTGTTTGTATGTTTATGGCGGGCCCGGTGGGGTTGGTAAGCTCAATACCGCCCAACATAAGTTGGAATTTTTTTTCACTGTAAAACTTTATGGAGCCGTTGCTGCATTTTCCTTTTATTATATATTGCACCTTGCCTGTTGTGGAACTTACTGTGAGGTGTGTGTTGTTTTTTGTTTCAAAGGTGATGCCGCTTGTGGTGGCCGGCGTTATATTTATGCCTGTTTCGTTGAATGTTATTGTAACACGTTTTTCGGGCGTGTAGTTTTCTATGAAGTCGCCGGCCTCGTCTATTGTTTCGTCGGTGATTATGGTTTCTACTATATTGTTATATATGATTTCGTCAATATCGTATGTGTTCACCTGTGGCTCTAAATCGTAGCTTAGCCTACTGCCGTTGGTGGGCTGCTGCATTTCGATGCTCTTTACATGGTCGGTTGCAAAACTGTGTCTGATGTTTCCCGAATTATGAAAATTTATGAGCCGTTGTGCTGTATCAAACGTTATCTCTTTATTCTCTTTTACAGGTATTTCGAGTGTCGTGCCGTTGCTGTTGCACACATGAAACGACTGTGCTTGCGTGCTGCATGCGATGCTTATTATGGTTATCAGTAGCAGAATCTTTTTCATCGTTTCAAGAATTTATATGTTCTACCATTGGTGCGCAACAGGTATATGCCTTTGGGAAGTGCCGCAATGCTTAGTGTGCCATTGTCTGAATATTGGCGGGTTGTGCTTATGTGGCTTCCGTTGACGCTGTAAATCTCTATTATGGAGCCTGCCGGTGCGTTTACTGAAATCTCGTCCGATGAGATATATTGTATGAGATTTTTATCGTTGGCTTTCACTGTTGTCAGGCTTGTCTCGCCTGTGTATGCCGCTATACGCATTATATCGCTCATTTCGTTTTTAAGGGTATTCCCGTCGGTTTGCTCTATGTTTACGGTTGTACCGCTGAATGTGATGCGTTGCAGTGCGTCAAGGGCTATGCTTTGAGTGCTGTTGTCGCTTTTTTCTATGACAAGATGCAAATTCTCTTGCTGAGCAAGATTGGGCAGGGCTATCATTGCCATAATTATCAGCATATATATTTTTTTCATATTTGTCGGGATGTTATAATTCAAATGTGTAGCCGATTCCTATTGCATGGCCGGCCGGATTGTCACTTGAATGGTTGTCCTGGAACATGTAGTATAATGTAATGTCGTTCTTTTTGTCTATTTTGTAGTCGGCACCTATGCGGTATCTCAATTTGTCGTGGCCGCGCCATTCGTCGGTGCGTGTGAACAGTTCTACCGATGCAAATGGTTCTATTTTGCATTTGCGTATGTCCCATTTTGCCGTCAGACGTGAGCGTAGCACTGTATTGTGCTTGCTGTCTTTAATTTCGGGTGAGCTTTCGGGAAATTCGTCTTTTGGAGTAAAATAGGCGTTGGGGTCGTTTATGTCGGTTAATTCGTAGCGATATTTATCTTCATATATCAAAGCGCTGTGGGTGTATTGATATTGAAGGCGTTCACGTAGAGAGAATTTTATGCGGCCAATCTTCCAGCTTGCGGTGAGCTGTGCATAAAAGCGGTCTCTCTCTTCCCAATAGGAGTGGTCGACATTGTAGTTCCAAAGTTCGTTGCCGTCGGCGTCGGGCCCTGCTATCTCTTTCAACTTTTTTTCAGTGGCGTTGAACGATTGTATATATATGTAGCCAAGGTCGGCCTTGAGCCAGTCGAGAACTTTATAGCTCATGGATAGCCCTAATGCGCGGCGATCAATCTCTTGTACTCCGCTTATCGTGCGTAATTCTCCCTCTATTGAGAATGAGAGCTTATCGGTCAGTTTTTTCTTTGCTTCTATGCTGCTCCAAATTCCAAAGTCGTCACTCTCGGCGTGTGCCTTGCACATTGGTGCAAGTGTAAGTGCTATTGCTGCAGCGTATGCCGCAAGTTTTTTAATTTTTGAGTTTGTATTCATCTGTCGGAGATTTTAATATGGTGTCTACTGTGTTTGAAGTGTTATTCTGAGAACGATAATATATTTTAACAAGAGATGCGTCTTTCAGGAAATCTATGCTGCCCACCTCTACGCTGACAATGTCAAGGCCGGTACGTTTCTTGAGGTCTTCGATAAGCTCTTGCTCTTTGTCGGGGGTTATGAGCTTTATATTATCGTATTTTATTATTTTGTATGATAGATGACGAATGAAGAGTCTGCTCTCGCACAACCATATTGAGAAAATGAATAGGAGGTTGGCTGTAATCATCTCGCTGTAACTCAGCTCCTCCATCACAAGGCCGTTTATGGCGCTCATGGCTATTATTATGAACAGGTATGTCATTTCGCGTATGGCTACCTGCTCGGTGCGGTAGCGTATGATGCTGAATATTGCAAACAGTCCGAGTGCAAAACCTGTCTTAAGTTTTATTCCTCCCAAAAGATATATCAGCAGGAATATACTTATTGCTATAAGTATGAATGTGAAGAAAAACTCGCTTCGTTTGCATTTCGGGTAGTAGAAGCATCGTACCACTATTCCCACGAAGAATAGGTTCATAAGGAATCCCATCAGCAGGTCGCCCACTCCTACCATATTGATTAACGTACCTCCCGCGTGCGACTGTGCTATATTTGCACCGAGAAGCTCTTCCCCTAAGTCGAATATGGCATTAAGAAATATGCTCCCTTGTGCCATCAATGTTGTAATCTGTTCCATTTTGTGTTATGTGTTCTTTTGTTTTTTCAAGTTTTTTTACAAATCTGAGACGTTCTTTAAAGTTGTTGCGTTTCAAATCTTTGTGTGTTAATGCACTGCCTATGCAATATTTGCTGAAGCCCGAGGCTTTTATGCGCAGTTTGCGTATGATGTCGAGTGCCGGTGATGGAACATTTCCATCGCGCTTCAGTTCTATTATCACAACATTGTCAAAGCGATCGCGGCATCCGGTGACAAGATTGTGAAAGCGCAGTCCGAAGTCTATTGTCAATCGCTCGGTTTTACCGAAGTTTACAAGTGTGATGCGGCTGAAGAAATTCTCTATGACAGGATGTACCTCGTCGAGGCTGTACCATGCGTACTTGGCAAGGAAAGGAATTACACTCTCTTGTTCCTGCCGCAGTGTATCTACACTTTGTACGCTTATGCGTTTTTTCTTTGTCCTGCCGTGGTTGTTTTTGTTTTTTACCTCAAGAAAAGTGTCGCCGCTGTCGAGGTATGTGCGCACTCTTATTTTTTCGCGGCATGCTTTGCCGTTGTGGTGCATCACATACATTATAAAGTCGTCGGTGTCCAAATATGTGGTGTGATACGATGCAATGCGCTTGCCGTCTATCTGCTGTATGTAGTATTTTCCTTGTACGGCAAATAAAAAAGCGTTTAACTGCTCGAACGTGGCTACAAATTTTGTATCTGTTCGATTCATCAATTTTATGCCCGACATTTCGCTTAACGAAATAGGCGGCAATTTTTGAGCTTTTTCTATAAGGTTGTTTATCATTTATTGTATAGGCTGTGCTATCTATCGCAAAGATATGTAAATTTTAAAGAAATATTATAAAATAGCGATTAAATACTTTTGATTTTAGTATTATTATATATTTTTGTGTAGTTTTATTTAATTAATTGATGGGCTTATGAGTATAGTGCAAACCATAATAGACAAATATTATCCCGAAGGCAGCGAACTGCGACGTATATATCTGATTCATGCACGCAAGGTTGCCGACCTTGCTCTTGATATTGCTCGCCGTCACCCCGAATTGTCCATTGATATAACCTTTGTCGAGGAGGCTGCTATGTTGCACGATATCGGCATTTTCCTTACAGACGCTCCCCGTATACATTGTGGTGGAACACATCCGTATATATGCCACGGATATCTGGGTGCCGAACTGTTGCGTGGCGAGGGGTTGCCGCGTCATGCTCTTGTGAGCGAGCGCCACACAGGTACGGGGCTTACGAAAGAGCAGATTGTAGAGAAAGGTTGGCCGTTGCCGCATATCGACATGCGCCCGATTTCCATCGAAGAACAGCTTATCTGCTATGCCGATAAATTCTATTCAAAAACAAGGCACCTTGAAACGCCCCGAACATTACCCGAGGTTGTAGAGAGCATGCGCCGAATTTCGGATGAGTCGGCCCGGATAATAGAGGGGTGGTCGCATCTGTTTGCGTGACAATAGAGCATAAATAAGGTGAAACAGATATTAATGAATCTGAAAAACGGATAAAAAAACATGAAAAACAGCCTCCCGAAAATAATTTTAATAGAATTTTAAACAGTTTATTAGTGTAGGCTTCTTTTTATTTTGTATTTTTGTCGCTTGTTTGCACAAGCATTGTTAATGGAATTGAAACGTACAGTATTTTTCATAATATATACGGCTATGCTTCTGTTGTTGGCATCGGCAATCACGCCTTTGTCGGCAGAGGGGGTGTATATGGTGCATAGTGTGCACGACAGCATGTTCAATTCAGACTCTATCTCAGCAGACGATGCCCGCCTCAGCTTGCAGGCCGATACATTGGTTGCCGACACTGCAAAAAAAGAGAAGAAGAAAGATGCCATTGATGCACCGGTAATATATACGGCCAACGATTCGTTGGTTTGGACACGAGAGGGCAACGCCTATCTTTACGGCCAAAGTAACGTAAATTACGAAAAAATAGAGCTGACGGCAGATATTATTTCAATGAATCTCGACAGCAATGTGGTGCATGCAGTAGGGCGTGCCGACAGCACCGGTACGGTTACGGGTTATCCTATTTTCGTGGATGCAGGAACAGCCTACGAAACAGACAGAATAAGCTACAATTTCAAGAGCAAGAAAGGAAAGATTAACAACGTCTATACACAGCAGGGCGACGGCTTTATGTTGGGAAAAGATGCCAAGAAAGACAGCACCGACGTCTTTTACATACAAAATGGCAAGTACACCACCTGCGATGCAGAGCATCCTCACTTCTATGTGGCAATGACACGTGCAAAGACACGTCCCAAAAAAGATGTGGTATTCGGCCCCACATATTTGGTGATTGAGGATGTACCGCTTCCCTTGATGATTCCTTTCGGATTTTTCCCCTTTACAAGCGACTACTCCTCGGGATTCATAATGCCATCGTATGGCGATGAGACAGAGCGCGGATTCTACCTGCGCGATGGAGGCTACTACTTTGCCATAAGCGATAAAATGGATTTACGGCTCACAGGTGAGATTTTCACAAAAGGCTCATGGGGAATAGCAGCAGCCACCACCTATGCACAACGATACAAATATTCGGGAAACTTCAGCTTCAACTATCTTGTAACAAAACAAGGCGAGCGCAACCTGCCCGACTACTCGGTGGGTAAAAACTTTCGTGTGCAATGGAGCCACCGTCAAGACCCTAAGGCTGTGCCCAACAGCAATTTCTCGGCAAGCGTAAACTTTGCTACATCAAGCTATGAACGCTCAAATCTCAACAGTCTGTATAATCCCACACTCAACTCGCAAAGCGTTAGAACATCAAGTGTCAGCTACTCAAAAACATTTCCCGAAATAGGGCTTACAATCTCGGGTACCACAAATATTTCGCAGAATGTGCAAGATTCCATAATATCACTTACACTGCCCAACCTAAACGTATCACTCTCAAAGAAATATCCTTTCAAACGCAAAAAGCGTGCAGGTGATGAGCGTTGGTACGAAAAAATATCTATATCATATAGCGGACAGATGAGCAACAGCATCACCGCAAAAGAAGACAAACTGTTGAAGTCGAATCTGGTGAAAGATTGGAACAATGGCTTTAATCACCGTATACCGGTCAGCGCAACATTTCAACTGTTCGATTATATAAATATAACCCCAAGCTTAAACTATACAGAACGTTGGTATTTCAGAAAAGTACACCAATCGTGGGACGAGCGTGCAAACAAAGCTGTGAATGATACTGTATATGGCTTTAACCGAGTATATAACTATAACATCTCATTGGGAATAAACACCACACTGTATGGTTTTTATCAGCCTGCCGGTTTCTTGAAAAACAGCCGTGTGCACACTGTGCGCCATGTCTTCAAACCCTCAATATCATTCAGCTATGCACCCGACTTTGCTGCGGAACGTTACGGATATTACGACACCTACACATACACCGACAAAGATGGTGAGGTCAGACTAGTAGAATACTCTCCCTACAACGGCGCTTTATACGGTGTTCCCGGAAAAGGAAAAACCGGCAGTGTATCATTCAGCGTAAGTAATAATGTAGAAATGAAGTGGCGCACAAAAAGTGATTCACTCAAAAAAGTAAGTCTTATAGATGAGCTTGGTGCAAGCATCTCCTATAATATGGCTGCAAAAGAAAAACCGTGGAGCAACCTCTCCACACGTTTGCGTCTGAAACTATCCAAAAGTTATACATTCAGTCTCAATGCCACATGGGCAACATACGCCTACGAATTCAATGAACGCGGACAGGTGGTCGTAGGTAATAAAACCGAGTGGTCTTACGGTCGCTTCGGTCGCTTCCAAGGAATGAGTCAGAACCTCTCATACACCTTTAACAATGACACTTGGAACAAAATAAAAAAACTGTTCGACGGTGGTGAAGATAGCAATGATAAAAAAGACGATGAAGTGACTGACGAGGAGAAGACGAGCGAAAGTGAAAAGGAAGAAAAGATAGCCTCGATAAAAGCCAAACGAAAAAAAGCTGCCAAGGATGCCGCTGTTGACGATGACGGATATATGCCTTTTAAACTTCCTTGGAACTTCTCTGTCTCCTACGGAATTGTGATGGCAGAGAATACCTCGGCCGATATTAATGTAAAGACTATGCGCTATCCCTATAAGTTTACTCAGAATATGAACTTCTCGGGAAACATAGGTATCTCCGACAATTGGAAAATAAACTTCACGTCGGGCTATAACTTCGAGTATAAGAAACTTACCACCACCACAATGAATATATCGCGCGACTTGCACTGCTTCGAGATGTCGTGTGGTATTGTGCTGGCGCCTTATACATCGTTCAACTTCAGTTTCCGTGCAACATCCCAAATGCTTGCCGATGCCTTAAAAATTGATAAGCGTAGCAGTGGCAGTAGTAATGTCGATTGGTGGTATTGATGTGATTGTTTGATACATAGATAAAAAATCAGGGTGGGAATATATATTAGAGATTCCCACCCTGATTTTTTATAAATATGATGTTTCTGTTATTCTTCTTCGAGAAGTTTCTTCAGAAAGGCATCCATCTCTTCGTTGAAGCCATCGAGAAGGTCGTTGTTCAATATATATGTATCGTCATCAATATACATAAGGTCTACTATTGTCTCCTTTTCTTCATCTACCAGCAGGCATGAATAGGGTTTGGGGACATTCATGTTGTCGAGCATACCTTCTTTATGTGTCCTTGTCAGCACTGCGCGTATTTCTGTTTCGATTGTTGCGTAACAGTCTTCGGTGTGAAAATTTTCCCATTCGACAATGTGGGTCTGTGCAAGCACATTATCATCGTCGTCATATATGGTGAGGTTTCCATTTTCGGTGTTTACCTGAAAATGAAAATCTGTTACAGTGGTCTCCTCTGTTGTTGTGAAGCGTTTGGTCATTGATTCTATGGCCTTACGCAGTTCTGCTTGGGACTGTTTGCTGAGTGACATGGCTTTGTTGTTTATGTTACTGTGTGTCTGTTAAAGATTCTTTCCGTGACAGTTCTTGAACTTCTTTCCGCTGCCGCAGGGACATGGGTCGTTGCGACCGACTGTTTTTTCGACACGTATTGGTTCGCGACGCACTGAGCGTGTGTCGTGTTGTGCGGCTGCCTGTTGATGCGGGTCGTTAAGGTCGGCTTTTATTTCGTTGTATTGCTGACGGGGGCGCGGACGCTCGGGTTGGGGGGCTGCATTCACTCTTGCGGGGTCTATCTGCGGTATTTGGCCGCGTGTGAGCACCGAAATTGTTTGGTTGTTTATCTTGTCTACCATTTTGTCGAAGAGTGTCACTGATTCGAGCTTGAATATAAGCAACGGGTCTTTTTGCTCGTAGCTTGCATTCTGAACGGAGTGCTTTAGTTCATCGAGGTCGCGCAGATTCTCTTTCCATGCGTTGTCGATTGTGTGCAGCAGTATTGCTTTTTGGAAGCTCTTTACAATCTCTTTGCTCTCTGTTTCATAGGCTTTTATAATGCTTACGGGGATATTGTAGAGCATGCGGCCGTCGGTGATGGGGACTGTTACAATGCCATCTGCGCCTTCGGTTTTTTCGTATATGTATTTGATGTTGGGTTGTGCTGTTTCGGCCATGCGGTCGTTTTTGCGCTTGAAGTTTGCAATGGCTGCGTCGAAGCATTTTTCGGCTTTTTGCTCGGGTTCCATCTTGTCAAATTCTTCTTTTGTCGCAATGGGCAGTTCCATGGCCAGGATTCTCATACATTCGAGCTTTGCATCGTCAAATTCGTAGTTTGCTGCTATGTTGTAGCAACGATCCCACATCATATTGGCTATATCCATGCCTATGCGCTCTCCTATCAGGGCGTGGCGACGTTTGGTGTATATCACTGTACGTTGTTTGTTCATAACGTCGTCGTACTCGAGCAGGCGTTTGCGGATGCCGAAGTTGTTCTCTTCTACCTTCTTCTGTGCGCGTTCAATGGATTTTGATATCATTGGGTGCTCCAGCATGTCGCCATCTTGGAAGCCTACGAATTTGCTGTCCATTACTTTTGATATGCGCTCGGAACCGAACAGACGCATGAGGTTGTCTTCGAGTGATACAAAGAATACCGATGAACCGGGGTCGCCTTGACGTCCTGCGCGACCGCGTAACTGACGGTCGACGCGACGCGATTCGTGGCGCTCGGTACCTATGATTGCAAGACCGCCGGCGGCTTTTACTTCGTCGCTCAGTTTAATGTCGGTACCGCGTCCTGCCATATTGGTGGCTATGGTTACTGTGCCCGATAAACCGGCTTTTGCTACAATGTCGGCCTCTTTTTGGTGGAGCTTGGCGTTGAGCACATTGTGTTGTATTTTGCGCATGGTGAGCATGCGGCTTAACATCTCTGATATTTCTACGGATGTTGTTCCCACAAGAACGGGGCGTCCGGCTTTTACCAGCATCTCAATCTCTTCGATTACTGCTTTGTATTTCTCGCGCTTGGTCTTGTAGATGCGGTCGTTCATGTCGTTGCGGGCTATGGGGCGGTTGGTTGGGATTACAACCACGTCGAGCTTGTATATATCCCAAAATTCGCCTGCTTCTGTTTCGGCAGTACCGGTCATTCCTGCTAATTTGTGGTACATGCGGAAGTAGTTTTGCAGTGTTATGGTGGCGAATGTCTGTGATGCGGCCTCAACCTTTACGCGCTCTTTAGCCTCGATTGCCTGATGAAGACCGTCGGAGTAGCGGCGGCCTTCCATTATGCGGCCGGTTTGTTCGTCTACTATTTTTATCTGTCCCTCTTCGCTTACTACATATTCAACGTCGCGGTCGAACATTGTATATGCTTTGAGCAGTTGGTTTATTGTGTGTATGCGCTCTGATTTTACTGCGTAGTTGGTTAGAAGCTCGTCTTTTTTTGCGGCTTTTTCTTCGAGTGACAGATCGCAATTTTCAAGCTCCGACATCTCTGTTGCAATATCGGGCAGCACAAAGAAATTCTGGTCTTGTGTGTTGCCGGTGAGCAGCTCTATTCCTTTGTCGGTGAGGTCTACACTGTTGTGTTTTTCGTCTATTACGAAATATAGCGGCTCAACGGCCTCGGGCATGCGTTTGTTGTTCTGCTCAATGTAGTATTCTTCGGTTTTCAGCATGCCTGTTTTTACTCCCGGCTCACTCAGTAGTTTGATGAGTGGCTTGTTCTTGGGGAGTGCTTTGTGGCTGCGGAATAGAGAGAGGTAGCCCTCGGTTACTTCGTCTTTGTTGTTTGAGTATATTTTGCGGCGTGCATCGGCAAGGTATTCTGTTGCCAATTTCTTTTGTGCTTCGACAAGGCGTTCCACAAGGGGGCGATACTCTTCGAACATTTGGTCGGCTGTGCGGGGCACAGGGCCGGCTATGATTAATGGGGTACGGGCATCGTCAATAAGCACAGAGTCCACCTCGTCCACTATGGCATAGTTGTGTATGCGCTGAACAAGGTCAGCCGGTTGCATTGCCATATTATCGCGCAGGTAGTCGAATCCGAATTCGTTGTTTGTTCCGAATGTTATATCTGCAAGGTAGGCGTTTCGGCGTGCTTCGGAATTTGGCTGGTGTTTGTCGATGCAGTCGACGCTGAGACCGTGGAACATGTAAAGCGGCCCCATCCACTCGGAGTCGCGCTTGGCAAGATAGTCGTTCACAGTTACCACATGAACTCCGTTGCCTGTGAGTGCATTCAAGAATACGGGCAGGGTTGCAACAAGGGTCTTACCCTCTCCGGTGGCCATCTCGGCAATCTTTCCTTTATGAAGCACCACGCCGCCGAACAGCTGTACATCGTAGTGAACCATGTTCCATTTTGTGTCGTTGCCTCCTGCTGTCCAATGGTTGTGATATATTGCATTGTCGCCATCAATTTCCACAAAGTCGAACTTTGCTGCAAGGTCGCGGTCGAATTGTGTGGCTGTCACCACTGTCTCGTCATTTTCGGTGAAGCGGCGTGCCGTATCTTTTACTATTGCAAATGCTTCGGGCAATGCTTCGTCAAGTGCTTTGTCGAGTTTTTCGAGAACCTCTTTCTCTAACTTGTCAATTTGGTTGAAGATTGCTTCGCGCTTTTCAATGTCTGTGCTTTCTATGCTTGCTTTAAGCTCCTCTATCTTTTTGCGCTCTTCGGTGACGGTGCTCTGTATTTTTGCTTTTAGTGCTGCCGAACGTTCGCGCAGTCCATCGTTGCTGAGTGCCGAAATTTCGGGGTATACGGCTTTTATTTTCTCAACCCATGGTTTTATCTCTCGTGCATCGCGACTCGCTTTGTTTCCAAACAGCTTGCTTATAAATTCGTTAAATCCCATTATATATTTATATTTATTATTTTCCTAAATTTTTGCGAAGATAATCATAAAACGTCAATATTCTAAATAATTGCCGAGGAAAATTCCATTTCCTCTTCAAGATTATATACTACAAAAAGTGTGCCACAATTATTCTTATGTAAAAATGTCAATTAATGCTCGTCTTGTTTTTGTTAATTTACATAGTTTATGTTATCTTCGCAAAAAATCTTTGTTAATGCAAATTTAGAATATTATGAGAGGTTTCTTAAAGACCACATTTACTGCTGTGGCGATATTGCTGCTTTTTTCATGTGCCGGGGGTGGCGAGGTTGTGTATCATGCCTCTGACTTTGGAATTGTTCCCAACACCGGCAAGGATATGACAAAGGCGGTTGCCCGAGCTGTCGAGACAATAAAAAATGAATGTGCCGGCCGTCCGGCCCGTCTGTTGTTCGACGTGGGCGAGTATGACTTTTATCCCGATAGTGCCAACGTGCGTGAATATTATATATCGAATCACGACCAGGATAACCCCAAACTTGTGGCGATTGTTCTTGAGGGTGTGAAAAATTTATCACTCGCGGGCATTGATGATGAGCATGAAGGTTGGTTCAACGGCAAGGGTGTGCGTTTCATGATGAATGGGCGTATGCTGCCTGTTGCCATGGTCGACTGCGAGGGCTGTTCTCTCGAAAATATACAGATAGATACACGAGTGCCGCAAATTACTCAGGTTGAGGTGCTTGAGAATGATTCGGCGGCGGGGTATATAACTTATCGCATTGCGCCATACGTAAACTATAAAATTGTCGACGGCCGTTTGGTTGTGTATGGCAGCAATTGGGAACTTACACCCGGCTGGGGCATAGCCTTTGACGGAGGTACGGGGCATTTGGTTTATAACACAAGCGATATTGCCGTCGGTGCGTATGGAATTGAAGAGGTTGAGCCGCGTGTGATTCGTGCTCCGTGGCGTGATGCGCGTCTTGCGCCGGGGACAGTTGTTGCCATGCGCTCGTATGCTCGTCCCACACCCGGAATATTCCTTTCTAACTGCAAGAATACGGGTATAGAATATGTGGCTGTTCATTATGCCGAAGGTATGGGTCTGTTGGCTCAAATCTGCGAGAATGTAAATCTTTCTTACTTTAAAGTAGCTCCCTGCGAGGGTAGCGGACGCTATTTCTCCACACAGGCTGATGCCACACACTTTTCGGGGTGTAAAGGGTTTATAGATTCACGAAACGGATACTACTCGGGAATGATGGACGATGCAATAAATGTGCATGGCACATATCTGCGTGTTGTGCAACGTGTAGACGATTACACGCTTGTAGGGCGCTATATGCACCCCCAGGCTTATGGTTTTTATTGGGGCGGAAAGGGCGACAGTGTGCAATTTGTGCGTTCCGATGTGATGGAGATTACGGAACAGAACAGAGTGGCTGAAATAACACCCTATGACAAGACACAGATTGCAGGTGCCAAGGAATTTATGATTAAATTCGAGCAACCTTTGCCGCAGGATATAGCAAACGGCAGCTACGGAATAGAGAATCTGGAGTGGACACCCGAGGTGCTCTTTTCGGATAATGTAATAACTGACAATCGTGCACGCGGTGCTCTCTTCAGTACTCCCAAACGTACAGTGGTCGAAAATAATCTGTTCGACCACACATCGGGAACGGCCATATTGCTTTGTGGCGACTGCAACGGCTGGTTTGAAACAGGCTCGTGCCGCGATGTAGTGATACGCAATAATCGTTTCGTGAATGCGCTCACAAATATGTTCCAGTTTACCGATGGTGTTATTTCCATCTTCCCCGAAATTCCCAATTTGCAAGGTCAGACAAAATATTTCCATGGCGGTGGCGGAAAAGGTGTTGTCATAGAGAATAACACCTTTGAGACCTTTGATGCTCCATTGGTGTATGCAAAATCGCTCGATGGTCTTGTGTTCCGCGGTAACAAGGTGATTCAGAACAACGACTATGAGCCTTTCCATTGGAATCGTCACCGCTTCCTCTTCGACAGGGTTGTTAATGTAACCATCGAGAATAATGAATTTGACGGTGGATTCGATGAGGCTGTCGATGTAAAGTATCGCTACTAAGAGTATTATGCTGCACCACTTCGATAGCGATATTTCTGATATTGAACTGCCGAAACGCTTTAATAATCCATATCATTATAGACCTCATCGCTTGTGTCGGATGGCCGCCGATGAGGTGCGTAAAGTAGTAGAGGGCAATCGGGAACGCATGCAAGAGATTGCAACTGCGGGCAAGATGTTCGGAGTGCTTGTGGTGCGTGCTCAGAGTGGCGAGGTGGGCTTTCTTGCTGCCTTTTCGGGGCTGTTGGGTGGGAGCAATGTGCAACCGTTTTTTGTACCTCCGGTGTATGACATGTTGCACCCCGACGGATATTTCAAACAGGGTGAGGCTTATATCTCACAAATAAATGTTCAAATAGATACTCTGCTCGGCAGCGAGGAGTATGTTGCGGCAATGCAACAATTGAATGAATGTCGCGCTTCCGCTGCTGCCGACGAAGAGGCGTTGCGTTGTTCCATGAAAATCGCCAAAGAGCGGCGTGCAGCGTTGCGCCCTGCCGCCACTCCCGAACAGTTGCTGGAACTTGAGCGCGAGAGCCAATTTCAAAAAGCCGAGCTTAAACGCCTCTCGAAGAGGCTGCGAAAGAGTATCTCCGACGCAGAGGCCGCAGTTGCCGTATATGACGATAAGATAAAGGATTTAAAAGAGGAGCGCAAACGCCTTTCGGCCGAGCTTCAAGAGTGGTTGTTCAGTAGATTTGTGGTGTATGATGCTTGTGGCAACAGCAAGAATCTGTTACAAATTTTCAAAGAGCAGCGCGGCTGTCTGCCACCTGCGGGGGCAGGGGAGTGTGCAGCTCCAAAATTGTTACAGTATGCCTATCTTAATAAATTGACACCTCTCTGTATGGCCGAATTTTGGATAGGTGCGCCGCCGTCGGGCGAATTGCGTCGCGATGGCTGCTATTATGGCTCGTGCAAGGGCAAATGCGAGCCGATTCTCAATTTTATGCTCGGCGGATTGGATGTCGAAGAGTCGGCTCTTGAGAAAGCCGGAGACAGATTTGAAGAACTTGATATTGTATACGAAGACGAATATATTCTTGTGGCAGATAAACCGGCAGGTATGCTGTCGACGCCGGGTCTTGTGGGCGGACGCTCGGTGCAAGAGTGGTTGACACAGCATTGTGGTAAAGAAATTTTTGTGGCGCATCGTCTGGATATGTCCACCTCGGGGCTTCTTGTTGCTGCAAAAAGCAAAGAAATTTTAAAAACACTTCAACGTGCCTTTGCCACAGGTGCTGTCGAAAAGGAGTATAATGCCTTGCTCGATGGTGTTCCCGCATGCGAGAGCGGAGAAATTTCCCTGCCGATTGCTCCCGATTATATGAATCGTCCGCGCTGTATGGTCGATTATTCATGCGGAAAACCGGCTGTGACGCGTTATAAACTGCTCTCTAATGTAATTTACGATGGCCGTCGATGCTCCATTTTGGCACTTTTTCCGCTTACGGGGCGCACACATCAACTGCGTGTGCATTGCGCCCACCCCGACGGCCTCGATACACCTATCGTGGGCGACGAGCTGTATGGCAGGCCTGCGGCCCGTCTGATGCTGCATGCCCGGCGCTTGGCCTTTGTGCATCCGGTTACAGGTGTTAAAATGGAGGTTGTCAGCAGGTTGGAGCTTCTTTGAGAAACAATCTGCCGATGCCGAAAATGTTTAAAATCCGGTGTAATCATTTGATAATTCTCTAAGACTGTTTTTTTCTTACTTATTCCAAGGAGGTATTTCCTGCCTTCTTAAAGTCTTGTGTTATTAGATTTAACGATATTTAATGTTTGTTAACACCCCCCCCCTATAAATTTTGCCTGTTTTTCACTAATTTTGTAAAAATAAAATTCTTTAAATTTATAAACTATTAACCAACAAAATGAAAAGATTACTAACATCATTGGTTGTGTGTCTGTTGACGTCAACCATTGCTTTTGCCGATGGCGCATCCGTAAGCCGTCGGCATTGTTCGTCAAATGTTGCCGAATCCGCTCAAGCAGAGTCCCCAACAACTTATACTTACACAGTGGCGGCTAACACCGGAGAGATGTCCGGTAGTTACGGAAGCTATAAAAACAGATGGGCATTTACTACATCAGAGTCTGCGCCCGTTGCGCTCACACTCACTTGCCCGTCCAATAATATGACAACATCGGGCAGCAACCTGCAATTGCACGAAGGAACAAACGGTTCATCGGTATATACTTTGGCTGTTCCCACCGATTATGTAATCACAGGATACAGTTTCAATTTTGTTAATGCCGGCAATTCTGCTGTAACAATCACAGCCGGCAATAAAACTGCAACCTCTTCAACCGAGTCGCAGACATTTACTGTTGACGGGCTTAATTCCTATATTACAACGTTCACTCTTGAGGGTGCAAACAAAGGTATCGTTGTCAGCAACTTTGTGGTTTATATAGCCTCTATCGAAAGCGAAACTTTCAAAGTGCAGACACTCGATGAATTTGTGAGCGGTTGGTATTCGCTTGTTGCTGCAAGCGGCAGCACAAACGGTGTTCGTCAGGCGATAGCAAACGGAACAAACTATGTCGTTAATGCACCCGATGAATACAGACAGAACAGTTCCAACTATTACGCTCTCATGTTTGCCGCCCCCGATGAAGATAAGCCTGCAACATCCTTTGTCTATGTGACAAAAAACGGAAACAACTATCTCTTCTCTTCCATTAATGGACACGACCTTAACGAAAATTGCACATCGGCACGCAACCTCTCTACCACTCCCACAGCCGTAAGTCTCACAAACGGAGCTTTTACGATAGGTAAGTGGAGCGATTACAGTCCCGGCGATGGAAATATGTATGTAGGAAAGAGCAGTTCTACGTCAAATACATTCGAGGCTCATCATGTAACCACCAAATTCTATGATATATACACCGTAACAATAACAGGTGTAGCCAATGCAACGGAAATAGGCAGGGATGCGCGAGTAGAGTGTGTGAACGAAGCGAATCTCGGTCTCTCAAAAGTGTATAATAACGGATATTATTTCTTCCCGGCTGGAACTGTTGTCGATGCAGATGACTTTGTGTCGGCAGCCGACGGCTATCTTCCTTCTGTTACCATAGATAGAGAGGCTAAGACCATTACTGTGAACTATTTCGAGGGTTACTCGTTGGAGCTATACAGTGCTGTAAACAGTGCACAAGAACTTCTCAATAACACCATAGAGGGTAACGACCCCGGTTGCTACTCGGCTGCTGTTCGTGCCGCACTTTCCGAGGCGATAGCCACTGCCGCAGCTCTTAATAAGACCGGTGGAGCCGATTATGAAGCTGCCGTTGCTACACTCGCAGCCGCAGTCGACACTTATAAGGCACAAGTGTGCAATGTCGAATATTCCACTGCAGAAAGCAAAAAGTGGTACTATATAATATCGGACAGCGAACATAAATATTGTAACACCAAAGCTATAAAAAGCCGCGGGATAGGTACGGCGCTTACATTTGCCGATAAAGCACTCGACCCGTCTATGGTGTGGTGTTTCGAGAAGAACGAAGCCGGAAAAGTGGCAATCAAGAATTATGACGGTAACTATATGTCGTCTTGTCAGGATAAAAATAACAGCGCAGCAGGTATGACGGCAACAGCTGCCTATAACTATACAATAGAAAGATGGCAGGGAACATCCCCCACAGCTCTTGCCTATACTATAAAATCTGATGCAAGCAGCAACCCTCTGCATGCACAGGAAGCCAATACCGTAATTGTTACATGGGCGGCAGCCGATAATAACGCCTCGTTGTGGCGCTTTGTAACATTGTCCGATGAAGAACTTGCCTCCACTGCCGAGCTTGCTTCGAGCACAGTAGAACTTGCTACAACTGCAACAGGTATAGGCAACACTCATGCTCCGTTGTTGCGTATTTGCTTGAATGTGGCAGGACTTAACGGCTCGCTGCAATTTGGCGGATTGAAAGGCAACTTGGGTAATAACGAAAGTGTGGCAGATAAGCTCTATCTGTATAAGGCTGATGATGAATTTGAATATCGTCAGGGTCGAAGCGGTGTCTCTTTGATAGGAGAAGCAACACCGGAGGCCGATGGTACTTTCTCTTTTGAATTTGAAAATATTCAGGAACTTCCAACCGGAATTTCTCCCTATTATTGGCTTGTGGCCGACATAAGCGAAGAGGCAACCGAAGGGGCTGTGATTGATGCATCTATAAGTTTTTATACAGTTGGAAGTGTCGATGTTGCTGCAACCGATGGCAATCCCGAACACTCTACCACAGTGTTCCTCACAGCAAGCACAGTGGAATATCTCAATACATACGATTCGCGCTACTATCGTATTCCGGCCATTGCGACAGCCATGAACGGATGGTTGGTGGCAGTAACAGACAAGCGTTTCTCGTCAAACGGCGACCTTCCCAATAATATAGATGTTGTTGCACGTGTCAGCAAAGATAACGGTAAAACATGGAGCGAGCCTGTAACAATTGCAGGTACCGAGGCTTTGGGCGGCGATTATGGTCATGGCGACCCGGCAATAGTGACAGACCGTATAACAGGCGATATTTTTGTGCTTGTGACATCCAAGGTCGGATTCTATAGTGGAACACCCACCGAGCCGGCTCGTCTCAAAGTGATTGTGAGCCACGATAACGGACTAACATGGGATGCTCCTGTGGATATTACCGACCAAATTTATGGTGCAGGATGCGACGACGAAACACGCAGTCAATGGTATTCGATGTTCTTCAGTTCGGGTGCGGCTTTGCAAACAAGCAAAGGAACACTTATGTGTGTGGCCCCCGTGCGTACAACAAACACAAGCAATCATTCGCTGTTTGAGGCGCAAGTTCTTCGTTCCGATGACCACGGTAAAACATGGACTTGCAACGCTATTCCTGCACTGACCGATGCCGATGAGTCTAAAATTGTGGAACTTAATGACGGTCGTCTGCTTGTGAAGTCGCGCAAACAGGGCGGAGGCAAAGTCTACTATTCAATCTCGGACGACGACGGTGCTTCGTGGAGCACACGCGCACAGTTCAGTGAGGTTTATGACCCGGGTTGCAACGGAGATATCATACGTCTTACATCAGAGAACAAGAATGAGGGTGCCAACCGTCTGCTCCTATCCATTCCCGATGCAACTTCGCGTAAGAATGTGACGGTATATCTCAGCACCGATGAGGCACAAACCTGGCCTGTTAAGAAAACAATATGTGCAGGCGGCTCGGCCTATTCCTCTATGACAGTTCTCGATGATGGTACCATCGGCATCTACTATGAAGAGGATGGCCTTGAGGGTGGATACCAGATGCGATATGTGCGCTTCTCGCTCGATTGGCTTACCAAAGAACAAGAGACACCCGATAATGTAAATGCTGATTTGTTTACCGCCGCCCGTCTCAAAGAGGCACAGGCTCTGGCTGTCAAGCTTCCCGAAATATCAGGGGATATTGAGTCGGCTGCAAATGTTGGCGAATATGTTTCATTCTACAATGTAAGTCCCGAGGTTGCTGCTGCACTTGCCGCAGCTGCAAATTCAAACGACCTGCAAGCTATACAGGATGCTCTCACTGAATATATGAAAGGATATGGCAGCACTCTTATATTGCCGCGCGACGGTAAAGTGTATCGCATAAAGAACGTAATAACCAATACCACCGCCGGTTGCGAGAATCATTATCTGCAAAATGCAGGCGGAATGTTCTCTGTAACAGCAGAGGGTGATAAGGCTCTTTGGGTGTGCCAGCAATCGGCACAGGGCGATACAAGAACATTCGTCAGTGCTGTGGCCGACAAATATCTCGCATGGAGGGGACTGAGTGGTACAAGTGCGCACAGCTATAAAATAAGTGCAGGAAAAAAGCCCGGAACGTTAGCCCTTTGGAGTGCCGACAACAGTCGTTATCTTGCTGTTACCAATGAATATTTCAATAGTACAAGCGGAGAATCCGCAGTAGCATATAATCAGTCTACAACTACGACACAAAACACCAATTGGTCTACCGACTTTGTCTTTGAAGAGGTCGATGAGACTGAATATGCAGGCTTTGCCGCTTCGGTTTATGCCGGAAGCAATGCAAACTACGGAACACTTAACCTGCCGTTTGCTGTTTATATGCCTCAGGGTGTAAAGGCGCTCGGTGTTTCATACGATGCAGCCAATGCCTATGATGAACTTGCCGAGTATGAACTGCTGTTGAACAACGGTATTCTGCCGGCAAACACTCCGGTGCTGCTCACCTCCGAAACAGCGCAGGCCTACACGTTTGTTCCGGCTCCGGCACTTGGAACATCGTCACTTGCCACAGGATTCAAAGGAACGTTGGGCGCAACCGCTGTTACCGACGATAACGCATATATCATGGCTTATGAGAGTGGTGCCGGCAGCGAAATACGATTCTATCTGCTCGACGGCAATGATAATGTTGTAAATGCCAACAAGGCCTATTTTGTGATAAACGGAGCAAATGCCACTCACTCGTTGCGTCTGGGAGGCAATGCAACTGCCATAGAGAGTATCACAGACAAGCAGGGCAACGGTGCTGTATATGACCTCAGCGGACGTAAATTGGATGCAATATCTTCTCCGGGTATTTATATCGTTAACGGAAAAAAAGTAATTGTCAGATAAAAATTTGTTTTTAATATAATAATAGAATATCATGAAAAAAGAGTATAAAACACCAGCTGTTGAGTGTATATATTTGAGTCTCGATAAGAACATTCTTATAGATGTATCTTCCGAAGAAACGCGCGGTGGAAGTTCGGCATTGAGCAACGAAAGACGTCCCGATGATAGCTCTTGGGATAATATCTGGGCAAACTAAGATTTTGTACGATTAACAAAATTTGTTTTTAGAAACTGTTTAAATTTATATCCTTGGGAATTTTATAGTTCTTTTTTAACCTGTTTTTTTTCATTTTTTAAAGGCGCATGGCGGGCTATGTAACCGCAAGAAGGGAAAACAGGCTAAAAAGAGCATAAAAAGGCAAGTAAAATCTGCTTATACATAAATATAAACATAGAATTTGAAAGAAATTTAAACAGCCTTTTAAATAGAGTACAAACGCAGTCGGATTAAAGAATCATATAATCTAAACAGAGGGGTCGTCAATTGACGACCCCTCTGTTTAGATTATATCGGTGGGCTTATGCTTATCTTACGGGATAGATGGTGAACGCCCATCGGTATTCTTTGTTTGCCGGCATGGTGTGCTCGGGCAGTGGCAGGTCGCCCCAACTGTTGTATCCGGCAACACCCTGTTGCTTATAGTCGATGCACACTTCTACAAAATTGCGTGGTGTAATGTCGTTTATGTGTGTCATGCGGCGAAGAACATTCTTTGCAGCCTCTTCGTCTTTGTTTGCAATCTCTTGCGGACTGAAATTGTTCCATTGACGTGGGCGGTTCACTGCCTCTTCGGAGTCAAAATCCTCAACGGAATTGCGCAGAGCATTGAAGCCTATGGTCTCTTCGGCGCGGATGAGAAGGCCTTTGCCTCTCTTGTTTGTCAATTCTACCCAACGTGTGTCTGTGCGATGTCCGTTCTCTTGCGGGCGCACATAGTTGGCTGTATACATCTCCTCGGCTGTGGTACGATAGAGGTCTACAAAACTGCTCGCGTTGCGGTCGATATAATTTTCCCATGGGCCGCGACCGAAATACTCTACATTGTTCATATCGGCCGGCAGGCGGAAGCGTACTCCGATGCGCGGAACATTCAACTTGGATGATGCGCGACGTGCCTCCTCCTGACCGGGTGAGAATGTTGCCATGAGTGTGGCCTCTGAAACTTCGGTCTTTGCAGCCTCCATCTCTGTTGATGTAAAGGTTATGTCGTTGTGCAGTGTTCCGTCGGGGTAGATGGTGTATTTCACAATATAAAGGTTGCCTGCCGAAAGAAGGTAGTTTACGGTGAGTGTGGTTTTATTACCGTCACTTTCGGTTATTACATCGGCTACATTGAAATTCTTGCTCGACTGCTTCCATATTTGCTCGCGCTTAGGCTGTCCGTTGCCATAATCGTTGTCGTTGGGAGCACGCCAGAAATTTGGCTGTATGCCGAATCCGTCGGCAAAATATTCGGTACCTTTTACTTTGTAGGATGTAACCATTCCGCTCTTTTTGTTAAAAATGAATTGCATCTGCGACGATGTAACGCGAACCTCGTCGCCTTCGGTGGTTACATTGGTCTTTCCGCCGGCTTTATATGCCGAAATTTCGAGTGGTTCTATCGGCAAACGGAATTGTTCCGATGCTATTTGGTGTCCCGCGGGAATCAGTCGCTCCTCCTCGGTGGTGGTAACTGCGAAATTCACAAAATATTCTGTGCCGCTTTTGGGCTTTAGTCCTTTTACGTTAACTGTAATCTCTTTGCTGCCTTGTGGCTCTATATCAAGAATTTGATTTCCCTTGCGCAAAACTTTGCCGTTGGCTTTTACTGTGTAGCTTATACGATATTTCTTGAGATTTGTGAAGTAGAAGCGGTTTTTGACAATGAAGATTCCATTTTCAAGGTCTTTTGCTTCAAAGCCTATATCCTGATGTGCGTATCTTACTTCACCCATTGCCGGATGTGGGGTGCGGTCGGGTGCAACAAGGCCGTTGCAAAGGAAATTACCATCGCTGGGTGCGTCAACGCCGTAGTCGCCGCCGTATGTCCAATAGTGTCGGCCGTTCTCGTCAACTGCGTTTATGCCTTGGTCTACCCAATCCCATATATATCCGCCTTGAAGATTGGGGTATTTGTTTATGGCTACCCAAATTGATGCAAGATTTCCGTTTGAATTTCCCATGGCATGTGAATATTCCGATGGTACTATCGGACGGTCGCTGCCTTTCTTGCCTATCGACTCCATCCATTCTGCTGTGGGATATTGCGGTACATACATGTCGGTGTTCCATTCCCACAATGCGCGTTCGTAGTTTACGGGGCGGTTCATGCCCTGTTTCTCGCGCTCTTTTATAAGCAGGTAGGTGTTGTAGAAGTTGTAACCGTTACCGGCCTCGTTGCCAAGTGACCAAATGGCAAGTGACGGATAGTTCTTGTTGCGTTCGTACATGTTTTTTGTGCGCTCCATGTGTTGTTTGAGCCACTCGGGGTTGTTGCCCAATGACCCACCTTTGTGAAGGTCGTAGCGCATGCCATGGCTCTCAATGTTTGCTTCGTCGTATACGTAAAGACCAAACTCATCGCAAAGCTCATAGAAGCGACGGTCTTGGGGATAGTGGCACAGGCGTACACTGTTTATGTTGTTTTGTCGCATTATCTCGAAATCTTTGCGCATAAGCTCTTCGGTAACGTAGTGTCCTGTGGCAGGATTGTGCTCGTGTATGTTTACGCCTTTGAATTTGATGGGTTGTCCGTTAACCAAAAATACATTGTAGGGCTTGCCGTTGGCCGATTTATGCTCGCTCTCTGCAAATTCAAATCTGCGGAAGCCTACATTGTAGGGGATTATCTCGCTTATTTTGCCATTTTCTTTAAGCGTGATGAGTATTTTATAGAGGTTGGGATGCTCTGATGTCCATGTTTTTACATCGGGGAGTGTGGCTTCGAGTGAGATGTTGCCGCTGCTGTTTGCCTGTATGTTGCAGGGAGATTGTCCGCTTGCAACGTTGTTGTGTCGGGCGTCGAGCAGTTCGTAGGCTATTTCGACACTCTTGTCGGCCGAGGTGTTGTTGTAGAGTGTTGCATCTAACTTGAAGATACCGTTCTTGTAGGTGTCGTCGAGGGTCGAGAGGATTGTGAAGTCTTTGATGCGGGTTTTTGGTTGCGAGTATAAGAAGACATCGCGTTCTATTCCGCTGAGTCTCCAAAAGTCTTGGCACTCAAGATAGGAGCCGGTGCTCCAACGGAGTATCTTTATTACAAGGTGGTTTTTGCCGGCTGTCAGATAGTCGTTTATAAGATACTCGGCCGGATTTTTGGAGTCTTCGTTGTAACCTACCTCCTTGCCGTTGATGTAGACGTATACGCCCGATTTTGCTCCTGCTATGTGCAGAAAAATATCGCGTCCGTCCCACTCGCCGGGTATCTCAAATTCGCGTTGGTACACGCCGGCGGGATTCTCCTCGGGCAACAGAGGGGGTTGCGGATTGCGTGGCTTGAATTCGTAGCCTTGGTTGGTGTATATTGCTACTCCGTATCCTTGCACTTCCCAGTTGCCGGGTACCTGTATCTTGCTCCATGCTACTTTAGTGCCGGGTTTTTCGATGCCTTCGGGCAGTTGTTTGTAGCCGTCGACGTATAGAAAATTCCATGTGCCGTTGAGCAGTTGATAGTAGGGGCTGCTCTCATATTTGCCTGTGAGTGCTTGGGTGCGGTTGTCGTAGGTCATAAATGCGGTGCGCGGCTCTTCTTTGTTCACAGAGACTACTTGAACATCTTTCCAATAAGGCAAATCCTGTTGTTGGGCATTTGCCGGTGTTACATTCATGGCTATAGCCATTAATGCAATGCTTCTGATTGTGTTTTTTAATATTGACATAGGTCTGTTTTTGGTTGTTTATGTTTGTTGTTGTTTGTTGCGGATAAAGATATTATAAAAATAAAGAAAATAAAAGAATTTGTTGAGTAATAATGTCTGAAGCTGGGAAAATGAATGAAATGCTTTTATATATACACTGCTTCTTAATCTGTATATATAAGGTCGCGCATTATTGCATCGCTTATGAAGATTCCTTTGTGGGTGAGCGATATATGTCCCTCCCTCTCTTTGAGTGTGCCGCGAGCAATGTGTGGGCTTGCCATGCGCATAAGGTGTTCATACATCTCTTCGCCGAATTTGGTTTTGCACCATGCGAGGGGAATCCCCTCGGCTGTGCGCAGGCGGGTTAGCACTGTGTCGTTGTAACTGTCGGCTGTGGTCAGATGTTCTATCTCTGTTTCGGGGGTGTTGTTATTTATGCCGTTTATGTATTGTTCTATGTCTGCAATGTTCCACTGTCGCGATGTGCCGTTGTATGAATGTGCGGCTGCGCCGCATCCCAAATAGGGGGTGTCGTTCCAATAGCTGCTGTTGTGGCGGCTTTCGTATCCCGGTAATGCGAAATTTGAGATTTCGTAGTGCCGATAACCGGCTTTTTTCAGTGTGTCGATAAGGGTGTTGAATTGTTCGAGGTTCTCTTCCTCGGTGAGTGGTGTTATTTTTCCTTGTTGCAGGCTTCTGTGCAGCGGGGTTCCCTCTTCATATGTAAGGTTGTAGGCTGAGATATGCTCAGGATGTAGCTCTATGGCACTTTGCAGGTCGTGCAACCAACTGTCGTGAGTGGATGCAGGCAGGGCAAACATCAGGTCGATGCTTATGTTGTTGAAGCCTGCCGCACGAGCATCGGCAAAGGCTTTACGTGCTCTCTCGGCATTGTGCCTGCGACCCAATTTCGACAACAGGCGATTGTCGAAGCTCTGTACCCCCATGCTTATTCTGTTAAATGGCAAAGTGCGCAGCATGGCAAGGTATTCGGGTGTGAGGTCGTCGGGGTTGGCCTCTATTGTTATTTCGGCTTTAGGCGACAATTTAAAATTATTCTCTATGGTGGTGAGAATTTTACTCAATTCCTCTTCTTTTAACGACGAAGGAGTGCCACCGCCAAAGTAAACAGTCTCTATGATACCTTTTATATATAGACGACGCTCTTCAATCTCCTTGCACAGTGCGTCGACATATTGCATGCGCAGCGTGTGACGAGTAGACGAAAAAAAAGCGCAGTAGACACAACGTTGCTTGCAAAATGGGATATGTATATAAATTCCTGCCATTTCAGAAACTGTTTGAATTGTATTCCGGAATTGTTTGAGAACCGCTTTAAAGCAGATTTTCTTTGTTATCTATTGGAAAAGCTCGCTAATCCCTGCAATATGACAAAGAAAAGATACCTGAAGCAGACTCAAATAAGCCGAAACAGAGTCTTGAATATAGAAAACCTTTTCAATAAAATTTAAACAGCTTATTAATTAAAAACTGTCAAAATTCAGTGCGAAGATAAGTTTTTTTACTCATTTTTAAAAAAAGTGCACATTTATATTTGCATTTCTTTATGATAATGCCTATATTGTTGCCGCTTTTTGAAAAAACTAATTAACCAAAAAAAATAGTTATGAAAACTTATCAGACTAACGAAATTAAGAACATCGCTATTGTCGGTTGTTCAGGCTCAGGTAAAACCACTCTCACTGAAGCTATGCTCTTTGAGGGTGGTATTATAAAACGCAGAGGAACAGTTGCAGCAAAAAACACAGTGAGTGACTATTTCCCCGTTGAGCAGGAATATGGCTATTCGGTATTTTCCACCGTATTCCAAATTGAACAAGCCAACAAGAAGCTGAACCTCATAGATTGTCCGGGTTCCGACGACTTTGCCGGCAGCATGGTGTGTGCAATGACGGTTGCCGACCTTGCAATGATGGTGATAAACGGACAGTATGGTGTTGAAGTTGGTACACAAAACTGCTTCCGCTATATACAAAAGATGAATAAGCCTGTGATGTTTGTCGTAAACCAAGTGGATCATGAGAAGTGCGACTACGATACAGTTGTAGAGCAGTTGCAATCTATTTACGGCCCTAAGGTAGCTCCTGTGCAGTATCCTGTAAAGTCGGGCCCCGGCTTTAATTCGATAATTGACGTTCTTCTAATGAAGAAACTTACATGGAACGGCGAGGGTCAGGCGCCTGTTGTCGAGGATATTCCGGCCGACGAGCTTGATAAGGCTAAAGAACTTCACAGAGAGCTGGTTGAGAAGGCTGCTGTGAACGATGAGTCGCTGATGGATAAATTCTTTGAGTCGGAAGAGCTTGATACCGATGAGATTCGCATGGGCGCACGTATGGGTCTTGCCACAGGCGATGTATATCCGGTACTCTGCTGCTCGGCAGCAACGGATGTTGCAGTAGGCCGTCTGCTCGAATTCCTTGCAAATGTGGCTCCCGAGGTTGATGATATGCCTAAGCCCGTTAATGCCGACGGCGAAACTGTTCCTTACGACAGCGCAGCTCCCACATCCATCCTTTTCTATAAGACATCGGTAGAACCGCACATAGGCGAGGTGAACTATTTCAAAGTGATGAGCGGAACACTGAAAGCCGGCGACGACCTTTTGAATGCCGACCGAGGCTCAAAAGAGCGTATAGCACAGCTCTATTGCAGTGCAGGCCCCAACCGCGTTGCTGTAGAAGAACTTAAAGCCGGTGACCTTGGCTGCACAGTAAAACTAAAGGATGTTAAGATTGGAAACACACTGAATGCAAAGGATGCAAACAACAAGTTTGCACTTGTGAAATATCCCGCATCAAAATATTCACGTGCAATAAAGCCTGTCACAGAGTCGGACATGGAAAAACTGATGCAGGTGCTCAACCGTATGCACGAAGAAGATCCCACATGGGTTATCGTGCAGTCTAAGGAATTGCGTCAGACTATTGTATACGGTCAGGGAGAATTCCATCTGCGCACACTCAAATGGCGTTTGGAGAATGTCGAAAAAATGCAAGTGAAATACGAAGAACCCAAAATACCTTATCGCGAGACAATTACAAAAGCAGCCCGTGCCGACTATCGTCACAAGAAACAGTCGGGTGGTGCCGGACAGTTTGGCGAAGTACACCTTATTGTTGAGCCTTACGAAGAGGGTAAGCCCTTGCAGGATGTATATCGCTTCGGTAATCAGGAATTTAAAGTAAATGCAAAGAGCACCGAAGAGGTTACACTCGATTGGGGAGGCAAATTGGTATTCATCAACAGCACAGTGGGTGGCTCTATCGACACACGTTTTATGCCCGCAATCCTCAAAGGTATAATGGAGAGAATGGAGCGCGGCCCGCTTACAGGTTCATACGCCCGCGACGTGCGCGTTATTGTATACGATGGCAAGATGCACCCGGTAGACTCAAATGAAATATCCTTCATGCTTGCAGGACGCAACGCATTCAGTGCTGCATTCCGCGAGGCAGGCCCCAAGATTTTGGAACCTGTATACGATGTAGAGGTGTTTGTTCCCTCTGATAAGATGGGCGATGTGATGAGCGATCTTCAAGGACGTAGAGGACTCATCATGGGTATGGTTAGCGAGAATGGATATGAGAAACTCTCGGCAAAGGTTCCTCTCAAAGAGATGGCTTCCTACTCAACCTCGCTAAGCTCGCTCACCGGCGGACGCGCATCATTTGTGATGCAATTTGCATCGTATGAACTTGTTCCAACAGATGTTCAGAATAAACTCGTCGAAGAGCTTGCTGTTAAGGATGATGAATAAACCTGAGCAAGCGGCGTTTAATTTGGAATATGTTTGAATTTTTAGAAGTATTTTTCTATTAAACAGTTTCTAAGTTAAGTACCGAGATATATTAAATTTTTATAATCCAAAAGAGGTTGCACCATACTTTAGGGTGCAACCTCTTTTTAGTTAATTTATCTCTGTTTTTTACATAAAAGATATTTATGGAATTATTTAACTTTATAAAATAACAACTATAAATTCTTTGTTTGTTAATTAAAGAAAAAACACTATTAAATGGTGTTAAGAAAATGCACAACATTTAATAGATGTTCTTATCTTTACGGCATGAAGAAAAATGTAATTTGGTTTGTAGGATTAACAATGGCTGTCTGCTGCATGGGGTTGATATACATGCAGGTCAGCTATATTGAAGCGATGGTTCGCATGCGTAAGCAGCACTTTGACGAAGGGATGAAGCGCAGTCTCTACCAAGTTGCCTATAATTTAGAGCTCGATGAGACAAGGCGCTATCTGACGACAGACTTGCAGAAAGATTTGCAGCAAAATATACACCGTTCGCACATCAAAGACGGCTTTCTTACACTCGAACACAGCTATATGGTGTCATCGAGCGATGGTGCTCAGTTGCTGATAGAATCTAACACGAAGGTAAACACAAAAGTGGGCACATTCCCAAAGACCGAAAAGTCCGGAAGCAACGTTAAGCTCTCTTTGATAGAAAGGCAGCATCTTGCGCTGGAAATGTTGCGTCAAAGATATAAGTATCAACGAGCCATGCTCGACGAGGTTGTATATAATATGCTCTACCAGGCAAGTTTAAAACCCTTGGAACAACGCATAAACTTCAGACGTCTCGACCAAAACATAAAATCGGAGCTTGCCAATAACGGTATTACACTCGAATATCACTTCAGAGTTATGGGCGGCGACGGCCGAGAAGCCTACAAATGCTCCGACTATGTGTGCAGTGCGCGCGATAATACCTACAAAGAGCTGATTTTCAAAAACGATCCTCCTGCGCGTATGGGAATATTGGAAGTCAATTTCCCGGCAGATATTTTGAACAATTATCTTTACAGTTCGGTTAAATTTATGATTCCTTCGATACTATTGACGTTTGTGTTGCTTGTGACCTTTGTCATAACACTTTACAACATAGTAAGACAGAAGAAAATCACAGAAATTAAGAATGATTTTATAAATAATATGACGCACGAGTTTAAGACGCCCATATCAACAATATCTTTGGCAGCGCAAATGTTGCAGGATGGCTCGGTGGCCAAGTCGCCCGAGGTGTTCGGACGTCTCTCGGGAGTGATAGCAAGCGAAACAAAACGTTTGCGATTCCAAGTAGACAAAGTGCTTCAGATGTCGATGTTCGAGGATCGTAAAACAGCCTCTTTGAAGATGAAAGAACTTGATGCTCACGAACTGCTCGCCGGTGTTATTAACACCTTCACCGTAAAAGTGGAGCAGAGCGGCGGACATATCGAGTGGACACCCGATGCCGACGACCCATATATATATGTTGATGAAATGCACTTTACCAACGTTATATTCAACCTGATGGACAACGCTCTAAAGTACAAGAAACGAGATGAACCTCTTAATCTCGACGTGCGTACCTGGAATTCGGGCAATAAATTCATGATTTCCATAAGAGACAATGGAATTGGCATACGTAAAGAGGATTTAAAGAAGATTTTTGATAAATTTTATCGTGTTCACACAGGTAATTTGCACGATGTGAAAGGATTCGGGCTGGGGCTTGCCTATGTGAAACAAATAATACAGGCGCAGGGCGGCACCATACGTGCCGAAAGTGAAATAGGCGTCGGTACGACATTTGTAATTGTATTACCTTTAAAATAAAAAATTATGGAAGAGAAACAGAGTATTTTGCTATGCGAGGATGATGAGAATCTGGGCATGCTGCTTAGAGAGTATTTGCAGGCAAAGGGTTATCGCGCAGAACTTTGTGCCGATGGCGAGGCCGGATACAGAGCATTCCTCAAAGGAAAATTCGATATTTGTGTGCTTGATGTCATGATGCCCGTTAAGGATGGCTTTACTTTAGCACAAGAGATTCGTTCGGCAAATGCCGATGTACCCATCATTTTCCTTACGGCTAAAACGCTTAAGGAGGATATTCTTGAAGGATTCAAGATTGGTGCCGACGACTATATTACAAAGCCTTTCAGCATGGAGGAACTTGTGTTCCGCATTGAGGCGGTGTTGCGTCGTGTGTGTGGCAAGAAGAATAAAGAGAACACAATGTATAAGATTGGGCGTTTCCAATTTGACACTCAGAAGCAGTTGCTTACCATAGACGGCAATCAAACCAAACTCACAACAAAGGAGAGTGAACTGCTGAGTCTGCTGTGTGCACATGCAAATGAGATACTTCAGCGTGATTTTGCATTAAAAACCATTTGGATTGATGACAACTATTTTAACGCACGCAGCATGGATGTATACATCACCAAACTGCGCAAGCATCTGAAAGCAGACGATACGATAGAAATCATTAATATCCACGGAAAGGGTTATAAATTGATAACCCCCGAGGTAGAAGCCTAAAAAAACTGTTTTTTTGTTCAATAAACAGGATGATACAAATTAAAGCAGCTCCTTAAGATTGTACAAACAAATAAAAAGGATGGAAATCGAATTTCAATAGATTTCCATCCTTTTTATTTGTTTGTGCTTCTCAGCAGTAGGCTTATTATTTCTTAATATCTTCCAAACAGCGCTTGCTGGAATATATGTATGCAATAAGACCAACTATCATGGCCACGAATGAATATACTGTGGTTACATTGTCGTTGACCCATCCAAGGAAATAGCTAAGGACGAGAAACGCAGCGCCTGCGAGGATGAGCACGATGCTCAGAATTTTAACTGCTTTCATGATATAGTATGCTTTTTATTATTTATTTTCTGACTGCAAAGTAACACATAAATATTCAGAGAATGAAATTTTTTTTGCTAAAAATTAGATAATCAGTCTAATTTTGTTTATTAGCAAGCCAATCCACACACTGTGGCTTTAAGAAGCTGTTTAAATTTTATTGTAAAAGTTTTCTATACCTGAGATATATCTCGAATATAAAGAGCTTGATTTTTCAAAAAATAAATTCATGCTTCCAAAACTTTGATAAATGAAAAATAATGTATATCTTTGCACCCGCGTTTAGATAAACGAATGTTTAACCAATCTATTAACTAAAAATGAATCAATACGAAACCGTTTTCATTTTAACTCCCGTTTTGTCTGATTCTCAGATGAAGGAAGCGGTAGAGAAGTTCAAAGGCTTTCTCACAGCTGAAGGTGCTGAGATTGTCAATGAGGAGAATTGGGGTCTTAAGAAACTTGCTTACCCCATTGAAAAGAAGACAACCGGATTTTATGTGATGCTCGAGTTTAAGGCAGATCCCAAGGTGATTGCTAAACTTGAAGTACAGTATCGTCGCGACGAGCGCATTATTCGCTCTCTGGTTGTTAAATTAGACAAGTATGCAGCAGAATATGCCGCAAAAAGAAGAAGTTTAAAAGCAAATAAGGAGGATTAAATTATGGCACAGACACCTTCAGAAATCAGATATTTGACACCTCCCTCGGTTGATGTCAAGAAGAAGAAGTATTGCCGTTTCAAGAAGAACGGTATCAAGTATATTGATTACAAGGATCCCGAATTCCTCAAGAAGTTCTTGAACGAGCAGGGTAAATTGCTCCCCCGTCGTATCACCGGTACTTCATTGAAATTCCAGCGCCGCATTGCACAGGCTGTTAAGCGTGCACGCCACCTTGCTCTGCTGCCTTTTGTTACTGACATGATGAAATAATAAAAAGGAGGGACAACTATGGAATTAATACTTAAAGAAGACGTAATCAATCTTGGTTACAAAGACGATATTGTAAAAGTAAAGGACGGCTACGGTCGTAACTATTTGATTCCCACAGGCAAGGCTGTTATTGCCACTCCATCGGCAAAGAAAGTGCTTGCTGAGAATCTGCGTCAGCGTGCTCACAAACTCGCCAAGATTAAGGCCGAGGCCGAAGATTTGGCAAAGAAGCTCGAAGCAGTTTCACTTACAATCTCAGCAAAGGTGAGCGAGACCGGTACAATCTTTGGTTCGGTGGGCGCAGCTCAAGTTGCAGAAGAACTTGCAAAATTGGGATACGAAATAGACCGCAAGATTATCTCGGTAGATGCTGTGAAGACCGTAGGTAACTACGATGCAACAGTGAAGCTCCACAGAGAGGTTGCAGTAAAGGTTCCTTTCACCGTGGTTGCTGAGAATACCGCAGAAGAGGCTGTTGCCGAGTAATTAACCACAAGGTTATTACTGTCAGCAATAAAAATAGAGAGTACCACACACATAAAAGTGTGTGGTACTCTCTATTTTTATTGCACAGCTGATGATTTATCATGCTTTTTTATTATCTTTGAGGTAAACCTCGAAGATAAGCCTGCACTCGCTGCAAAATAATAAAGCAAGCTTTATTTATCATGCTTTTTTAGTATCTTTGAGGTAAATAGTAGAATATAAAATAAAAGAATAGACTATGGCTACAGAAATGCACAACTTGTCGGACTATGATGCCGACAAAGTACCCTCAGGAAAAGGATATAAGGTGGGTATCGTATATGCCGAATGGAATAGCGATATTACTCATGCTTTGCGCGATGGTGCAATAAATACCCTCATAAATAACGGCGTAAATGTCGAGGATATAAAAACAATCTGTGTCCCGGGAAGTTTTGAACTTATATACGGTGCCACTCAAATGGTAAAGAGCGGAAAGTACGACTCGGTGATAGCAATAGGCTGTGTAATACGTGGCGACACTCCACATTTCGATTATATATGTGAGGGGGTCACTGCGGGGCTTTCAAGGCTTAATGTAATGTATGATACGCCTGTTATTTTTGGTCTTATCACCACTAACAACCTTGAGCAGGCACAAGAGCGATGCGGAGGCCGTTTGGGTAATAAAGGTGATGAGTGTGCAGTGACGGCTTTGCACATGATGGATAGGGTGTGGTAGACTGCATAGGGATGCACCGTCTCCTGCTTTTTAATAATTCCAATGACCTTGCCCTGGCTTCGGGCATGGGTGAGTATATCCCTCCGGCGAGCGTTGTACGCATGGAGCACGACCTTGCGGCTCTTCCCTATTGGTGGGCCGAAGATGGCGATGCTGTGCTGTTGGAGAATGTAGAAATGGTTGAGCGTGCACAGGCGTTCTTTGCTTCTATGGGGCGCAATGTGCTGTTCACGTGCGACGGAGAGGGCTATGCGGCACTTTGTAAACGCACCGGGTGTTTGTTTGTCCCTCTTCCTTGGGGATGGAGCAAGGCTGCGGTGTATCGTTTTATGCGATTCGGGGTTCCGCGAGATTTGATGCCCGATGATGTCTCTCTTCAAAGAATACGTCTGTTATCGAGCAAGGAGTTTGCAGTAGCGCATTTGCGCAGATTACTTGCTGCTGCGGCCGTTGATATGCCATCTGTAAGGTTGTTGGGCGATGAGATGCGTTATATTTCTTCGTTAGATGGGTTTGAGATTTCCAAACGCACAATATTGAAGGCTCCCTGGTCGAGCAGTGGGCGTGGTGTTTTTTTTGCAGATAATATAAATGCACCTTCTATACGGAAAAAGTTGTTGGGTTTTATTAAACGTCAGGGTGGTTTTGTTGCCGATATGATGTATGACAAGCGTTTCGACTTTGCTCTTGAATTTTTTGTGACAGATGCCGATGTTTGTTTTCTTGGCTATTCTGTGTTTGTGGCCGGGGAGAATGGTTTTTATGGATATAATATTGTGGCGTCTCAGCCGGTGTTGCGTCGCATGATTGTTGAGAATGGTTGTGACGATGCTCTTCTTGATTGGTTGATTGATGCTTCTTGTGTGGCATTTAAGGAGGCTTTGTGTGGGCGTTATTCCGGTGTTGCGGGGGTTGATATGCTTGTTGCTTTGTGTGATGATGAATTGAGGGTTCACCCTTGTGTTGAGGTTAATTTGAGGATGAATGTTGGTGTGTTGGCTGCAAGGGTGTTTGAGCGTTGCGGTGTTGCGGATGTGGTATTGGTGCCTCCGCTGCCTGATGGCTTTTCGGCCTGTGTGAAAGATGGCAGGCTTGCTTTTAAATAGGCTCAGTAGCAAAAAGGTGTGGGTTTATAAAAAAAATAGTATTTTTGTCTCCATGGAAACAAAGATGTTAGAACAGTTAGCTCAACTAGTACTTCCCAAAGAAATCCTTGAGCGTTTTTTAATAGTAAAGATAGAGACAG
>JAFSAT010000035.1 GCA_017442185.1 Bacteroidaceae bacterium | reverse complement strand
TTCGTCAAATGCCTTGGCGGAGTGCTTTAATGCTAAAATCAAACTTTTTAGAGCGAACTTGAGAGGGGTGGTCGATAAAAAATTCTTCCTTTTCAGAATTTCAAATTTATATGCTTACCCACAGTAAATTTCTACTGAGCCTTTAAATATTCTCGGAAGTAGGTATTAAAAACAACAGATGGCGATTCAATTTATATTTGAATCGCCATCTGTTGTTTTTTTTTGTGTGTGGTATCAGAAAGTTTTTCTGTTAAATTGTTCTTTGTGTGGCCGGCCGCTTGGCTTTTTTCTCTGTTCTTTGTGGAGCAAACGATGTTTATTCGGCCGACATTTTATTCTGCGGCAGCTTCTGAGGGTTGTGCCGACTCGGCCTTAGGAGCTTCCTGTGAAAAATCGGGAGCAAGTGCGGGATTTACAAGCGTGTTCTCTATTGCCTCCTGTTGAAGAACGCTCTCTTCTACAACAACTGTTTCGGGAAGTGAACGTGAAGCTATTACGCTGAATACTACCATGAATGCAGCAAGGCTCCATGTGGCTTTTTCAAGAAAGTCTGTTGTTTTGCGAACACCCATAATTTGGTTCGATGATGCAAAACCTGATGCAAGGCCGCCGCCTTTGGAATTTTGAATTAATACGATTAGGCACATTAAAATTGATGCCAATACGATGAGGAGGACACAAAGTGTATACATTTTTATTACGTTTTTAATTATTTATTCTTTGAATATTTGACTAATTTTTCCAAAAATCTTATTTGGTCTGCAAAGTAACGGTTTTTATTCGGATATTCCAAACATAATCGCTTAATAATTTCAAGTGCCTTGTCATATTTTCCTTGTTTAATGTAAATATTTGCAAGGGTTTCTGTGAAGAATGATGCTTCGGGGGGTGGTGGGTCGTAAGGTTGTTGGTGTGTCTGTTCTGTGGTGTCGTTTTCGGGATTCAGTTGCAGGGTTATCCTTTCGTTGTTGCCATTTAGGAACTCATCTATCAGTTCTTGTCCTCGCAGTTTGGGCACTTCGTTGGTGGTGGGGGTTTTTAAATATGTGGATGCGTAGTCTATTGATGCCGCTCCCTCGGCTGCAAATGATACGTTGTTTCCCGGGGGCAGTGTGTCTAAAAAGGCGTCTATGAGGCTCATGGTTCTGTCAATCGACGGCTCTTCGGCTGTTATGCCTTCGGGTATGTTTGCCCCATAATTCTCCATAAGTTCAAATAGCACGCGACGGTTTTTCAGGTGTAGGGCTGCTTTGCGCAGCTCTTTGCCGAAATCTTCATCGTGCAGGATATACAGGTTCTTGAGCATCAGCAGGCGTGCTGCATCAAAATATGGATGGCGCCCTACTGTCATACGCAGTTCGTAGAGTGTTTCCCTGTTTAGCTTCTCGGGATGTGATATGTATGTGGAGAGGTTGTCCATATTTTGCTTTACCAATTGGCTAATGCAGCATTGAAGATTGATTCAACTATTTCGTTAATCATTTGTGTTACAAGTTCTTCTTGTACGCTTTCAAGGGATTGTGTGGCGTCGAAGTCGCGTGTGGCCGAGAATGTGCGCTCAAAATCCTCATCGTGGTTGGTGTTGTTGGTGAAGCGTACGTTGACGGTCATTTTCAATTGTACCATTGCCGAATATCCGTCGGCTGAGATTGATTTGTTGAATTGGTCGTAGGCGGTTATTTCGCCGGCCAATTGAAGGTCGCCGTTACGTGGTACTTGCTGGAGCTTTGTTTGTTGTATGAATGTGTCGCTTATCTTTTCATTCAGTATGGTTGCCATGGGGCCCCATTGGTAGGCTGCACGGTTCTGGAATGTTTCGAGGGATATTGTCTTTACTTTTGTGTAGTCGATAGATGCTCCGGTGAGTTTGTAGCTTACTTTGCATCCTATGAGTAGTGTTACCATAATCATAGGTAGCAGTGATAATGTTTTATTAAGTGCTTTAGTCAATGCCATATTCTTTTATTTTTCTGTAAAGTGTTCGTTCTGATATGTTTAGCTCTTTAGCTGCATCGCGACGGCGTCCGTGGTGTCTTTCGAGTGAGGCCGTAATTGCTTTTTTCTCCATGTCGTTGAGTGAAAGTGTCTCTTCTATATATTCTTCACTTTCGATGTCGCTGTGTGTTACATCGGTGACGGCAGGGGTTATCTGTATTGTGGGGTGGTGTACTACGGTGGGTATCTCTTGATGGGGGTTGTAGTATTGTGTTGTGTTGTGTTGTGTTATGTTACGGCCTTCCATAAGGTCTTTTACCTGTTTGCGCAGTTCTGTGATATCGCGGCGCATGTCGAACAATACGCTGTAAAGTATTTCGCGTTCGCTCTCGAATGTTTTGCCGTTGTGCCCGTTGCTGCTTATTACGGGCAGGTTGTTCTGTGTGGGTTGCGGCAGGTAGTTGCGTATTACCTCGCCTGTTATTTTGCGATTAAGTTCTAATATTGATATTTGCTCGGCAACGTTTTTCAGTTGTCGGATGTTTCCCGGCCATTTGTAGGATAGGATTGCTGATTTTGCTTGTTCGTCAAGCTCTATTTTGGGGACATTGTATTTTATGGCAAAGTCCATTGTGAATTTCTTGAAAAGCAGCAGTATATCGTCTCCGCGTTTGTGTAGCGGTGGTACGTTTATGGGCACTGTGTTCAGACGATAGTAGAGGTCTTCGCGGAAGCGTCCGTTGCTTATGGCTTCGGGCAGGTTTACGTTTGTGGCGCACACTATGCGTACGTTGGTTTTTTCTACTTTTGATGAGCCGACGCGAAGAAACTCTCCATTCTCGAGAACACGTAATAGGCGTGCTTGTGTCGACATGGGAAGTTCTCCCACCTCGTCAAGGAATATTGTGCCGCCGTCGGCTTCGCTGAAGTAGCCTTTTCGTTCGCTGACTGCATCGGTGAAGGCTCCTTTTACGTGCCCGAAGAGCTCTGAGTCTATTGTGCCTTCGGGGATGGCTCCGCAGTTTACGGCAAAATATTTGCCATGTTTGCGAGGGCTGTTTGTGTGTATTATTTGTGGAAAAAATTCTTTGCCCACACCGCTCTCGCCGGTGATGAGTACACTTAGGTCGGTGTGTGCCACTTGTATGGCTGTGTCTATGGCTCGCAGCAGTGTGGCATCGTTGCCTATTATGCCGAATTGTTGTTTTACTCTTTGTATCTCTTCTTTCATGTTGATGTCTGTTTGTTTGCTGTACTTTGTCAGAAGGGGAAAAGAATCGGTAGCACGAATATCATTATTATGCCCATTATTATTTGCAACGGCAGACCTACTTTTACATAGTCCATGAATGTATATTGCCCTGCCGGCATTACAAGTGCGTTGGGGGGTGTGGAGAATGGTGATGCGAAGCACATGCTTGCTGCTACTGCCACGGCAAACAAAAAGGGTACGGGGTTTGCTCCTGTTTGTATGGCGCTGCTCATTGCTATCGGTGCTAAAAGCACTGCGGTTGCTGTGTTGCTTATGAACATGGTCATCAGTGATGTGGTGAAGTATATTCCTGCCAAGAGTGCAAGCGGCCCGAGTGTGCCCAGACTGCCAACCAAAGTGTTTGAGATGTACTCCGATACTCCGGTCTTTTCGAGGGCTGTCGACATTGGCATCATTGCTGCAATCAACACTATGCTGTCCCAATTGATGGTTTTGTAGGCTGCCTCTACATTGCGGAAACAACCTGTGAGAACCATCAACAGTCCGGCTATCATCACTGCTGTTACCGGGGCTATCGGAATAAAGTCGAACACCATTGATGCTATCATCAATATCATTATTCCGGCTGCAAGCGGGGCTTTATAGTCGAGGGTCACTTTGGCCGCTTCGTCGAGGGGGCGTCCTACCACAATCCATTCGTTTGTCTCTTTTTCGAGGTTGGCAATGTTGTCCCAGGTGCCTTGTACCAATAGAACGTCGCCGCTGTGTATGGTCTCCTCGGCAAGTCCTTGCAGTATGTATTTGTTCTTGCGACATATTCCTAATACGTTTACGTTGTATCGGTTTCTAAGTTCGGCCTCTTTTATTTTTTTATTTATGATGCTCGACGAGGGCATGAGTACAATCTCGGCAACTCCTATGTCGTAGAAGTCGAGTGAATTTTTTCGATTCTCCTCTTCGGGCAGAATCTGAAGATTGTATACTGCTGTGAATGATTTTACATTTTCATCGTTGCCTGTCAGGTAGAGTATGTCATCGGCTTGCAACACGGTGTCGGAGTCTGCAGCAAGTTGCACCACATTTTTTAAAAGACGATTTTGGGAACGCTCTTCGCGGCGCACCTCTATTATGCTTAGACCATATTTTTTTCGTATATCAAGCTCGCCTATCATCTTGCCGGGCAATGTCGACTCTTTGCTCACGTGCAGGCGATGCAGACGGCTCGAAATTCCATATTCCTTTACAAGCTCTTTTAGCGACTTTCCGGCTTTTGCGCTCTCGCCGCTCAGTGCACCCGATTTTGAGAGAAACCATTTTGTAAGAGGCATCAGCACTATTATACCTACTGCTACACACACAAGGCCTACGGGGGTGAACGAAAAGAACGACAGCCCCTCGTATCCCGCCGATACTAATGCGTTGTTTATGACAAGATTGGGAGGAGTACCTATGAGCGTCATCATTCCGCCCATGCTGCTTGCAAACGCCAAAGGCATCAACAGACGCGAGGGGTTCATTTTCAAGCTCATTGCCATGCTTACTACAATAGGCAGCAGCAGAGCAACTGTGCCTGTGTTACTGACAAATGCGCCTATGGCCGATGTAACCAGCATTACAAGCAAAAAAAGTTTGGTTTCGCTGTTTCCTGCAAGTTTCATCAGTTTCGAACTTATCATCTTGGCCAATCCCGTTTGGAATATTGCACCGCCAACGACAAAAAGCCCAATCATCATTATCACTACATTGTTTGAGAAACCTGCCAAGGCCTCTTCGGGCGTGAGAATGTTGAATATGAGCAGTGCCACCAACGAGCACAGTGCAACAATATCGGAACGTATCTTGCCATTTACAAAAAAAATAACCGAAAGAAGAAGTATCGCTAAAGTTATATACATCTTATAGTTTATTTAATAATTGTTTTTTTGACGTTGTTTTTAAGTTTTTGTTCTATTTAGAAACTGTTTATATTTTATTGAAAGAGTTTTCTATATTTGAGGTAAACCTCTAATGTAAGCCTGCACTCGTTGCAAAATAACAAAGAAAAGCTACTCCTAAACAGCTCTCAAATAATTCCGAAATAAAATTCAAACAGCTTTTAAAAAAGAACTATAAAAATTTCAAGGACATAAATTTAAACAGTTGCTAAAAGTCAAACGATAGAATTTAAAACCATTTATAAAAACATCGTCTGATAAATTCAACACTGTTTATTGATATATCGTTTGCAAAATTAATGAAAAAATGTACTAATTCAAAGGGAAATTAACAATGGCTTATCGGTAATTTTAGTACCTTTGCGATAATTTAACAGAGAGGCTGTATAAAGATTTTATCATAATTGCAGAACAAACCATAAAACGTTTCAAATACATAACCGTGGCTGTTGTAACAACGGTGTTTGCCATATATGCTTCATCGTTGCTTCTGCGTGTCGATGCTGTGCAGTATCGAGTGGCCGAGTATGTATCGCTGTGGTTGAAAGAGACGGTCGATGTTCCGCTGCAGTTTGGGGCTGTAAGGGTGCGTCATTTTAACAAGATTGAGATTGATGATGTTCTATTGAGCGATGCAGACGGAGATACCGTTGCAAGCATCGGCAGACTTACGGCCCATTTGTCTCCTTTGCAACTGTTGCGCAATCGCGTGCGCGTCAATACTCTCACACTTGAACGGCCGAGGGTGATTATGAGCCGCGAAAATCCGCAGGCACCCCTTAATATACAATTCCTTTTGGAACTTCTTGCCGGTAACGATTCACTTCCGTCGGCGCCGCTTCCGTATATGAGTGTAGGGCAATTGCATCTCTACGATGGGCAGTTTGCCTATCATGTGTGGTCAGAGGAGCGTGGCGATACAGGCATATTTACACCGTCGCACATCGAGGTCGACGACATCTCGGCCAACATTTCTCTGAGGTGTCTGACGTCTGATACAATCAGCATGTATATAAGAAGCATGAAGGGGAAAGAGGTGTCCGGCCTGCACTTGCAGCGTGTGACTGCTCAAATAGGTGCTTCCAAAAGAGCTTTTTCGATGAGTGATTTCTCCCTGAAGCAGCCCGGCAGTGAAATTAAGGCCGATAATATCACTGCAAGCTATATTTATGACGAGAAAGAGGGGCGCCTTAAGAATTTGCGTTTCAAAGGGTGTATAGAGAGCCGCAGATTCGATTTTGCTTCTCTGTCGCCACTCTCTCCGGTATACGCCGAGCGTATGCCGGTACTTAGCTTCAAAATTCCCTTTAGAGGCAGCGACACTGCTGTTTTTATGGAGCAAGCACGATTGGGCTCGGAAGGTGAGGAGATTTTGCTCAAAGCAAGTGCCTCGATTGAAAAATCGTCAAACGGCGCTCCAGAGTATAGCGCAGAGGTTGAGCAACTTCTTGTAACCCCTGAAGGAATGGATATGATTCACCATCTTATGCCCGACGATTCAAATATAGATGATGTTATTGATTGCTTGGGCGGAATAGACCTCTCAGGCAGATTACAGGCGTGTGGCTATGCAATATCGGGAGCTTTGCATTTGGATGCAGAGTGTGGCAGCGCTGAAGTATTTCTTGAGTCCGATTCCGAGGGGGCGTATAAAGGTAATGCCAAGCTGGCAGCACTCGATTTAGGTAAAATAGTAGGCAACGACGCCTTAGGTACATGCGATGTGGAATGTTCCTCAGAAGGGAGTATTGCAGCCGATGGTAGAATAGATGCAACCTTTTCCGGAGCAATAAACTCTTTGATGTTTAACGAGTATACCTATGAACCTATAAATGCAGGTGGAACAATAACCAATGAGGGGATAGATGTCAGAGCCGAAATAAATGACAAAAATTTATCGGCAGCGGCATCCTTTTCTCTTTCCGATAAAAGAGGTGCTCCACGATACGACTTTCAATTGCGAGTAGATTCGGTTAACCTTTATAACCTTGCTCTCAGCGACAATAGCAACAGCGGTGTAATATCATTCAATATGGTTTCGGGTTTTGCAGATGATAAGGCCGGAAATTCGTATCTCGAAGCAAATGTGTATGATTTTAAGTTGAACACAGGCGGACGATTTTGGAAGATACCTCATGCCAATCTGCTCGACACCTCCATTGAGGGTAACCGTAATATGGTGTTCGATGTGGGATTTGCAAAAGGAAGTGCATCGGGGCGATTTAAATATTCAGATTTGTTTAACAGCGTGAACCGCGTGCTGCAGGAGCATCTTCCCTCGCTCGCCTTTTCGGTGTATGATGCCGACAGAGCCAACAGTTTTGTTTTTAATGCCGAAATTCAGAATAGTGAAATTCTAAGTACAGTCTTCAGTCTTCCCTTTGCAATAAATTCTCCTTCGAGTGTAAATATAGGGTGCGACGACCATCACAATCACATAAGAGCGGCTATTCATCTGAATGATGCAGAATTATTGGGTCGCCGATACAGGAGCCTTGATGCCAACATTCATTCAAAGAAAAGCGGACTGTCCTGCGAATTGGGCATGGTGCGTCCTGTTATATCCGAGGATGACGCCTCCTACGACGACAGCAGTAATGATATTGCAATAGAGGTTAATAGCGTGGCTGTCGATGATACCCTGAAAAACAATATATTGTGGAGGAATATTGGTGCGCCGGTGAATAAAGGCAATTTAGATTTTAATGTGGCATTATCCTCCTCTGAGAGTGAGGGGCTGAATGTAGATGTAAACTTTAATCCGAGTACAATCATATATTGCGACAGTCTGTGGACACTGTCTGAATGTTCTCTCACAGGCAATATCGACCGTTTCTGTATAAATAAGGTTGAACTGCGTAACAACAATCGTATGCTGCGAGTGGATGGAGCAATAGGCCATTCCGACAGCGACAGTCTCATGATAGACCTGCATGATGTTGTGATTGAGGATTTGTTTGATATTGCCAATTTTCATCCGGTTGACTTTGGAGGTGTGGCCACAGGTAAAGTAAAAGTGTCGCGCATTTTGTCAAGCCCAATGTTCAGCAGTGAACTTGTCATTGACAGTTTCAAATTCGAGAGAGGATATATGGGGCGTATGCTGTTCAATGGAGAATGGAACGAAGAGAAGAAGGCTGTGCTTCTGTATGGACGCATCGAGGATGGATTGAACACAACGCTTGCCGACGGTTTTGTGTCACCTGCAAACGATACTATAAACATACGTCTCAGAGCCAATGCCGCACGTTTAGACTTTTTGAATCACATGTTGGATGGAATACTGTCCGATGTCGAGGGGCATACGAGTGGCGAACTTTACATACGAGGTCGCATGAAGGATATAAATCTTTACGGAGCATTGGTGCCTGAGGGTAAATTGCGAATAGCACCCACAAATGTAGTATACAATCTTTTAGGTGATACTGTTATATTCAGTTACAACGAATTTCGCTTCACAAATCTTAGAATAACTGATAGGGATGGCAATAGCGGATTAGTGAACGGTGCAGTGAAGCATAACAGTCTCAAGAACTTTACTTGCTACTTTGACATAGATGCCGATAATCTTCTGGCTTACGATACAAATGAATTTGGCGATGATGGATTCTATGGCCGAGCTTTTGTTACAGGGAGAGCTCGCTTCTCTTCCGACGACAGCGGTATAAATCTGCATGCCGATGTTACTGCTGAAAATAATTCAAGATTTGTGTATAATGCGGCAGGCCCCGAAGGTGCAACAGATAATAAATTCGTGACATTCATCGACAGCAAAGGAGAAAAACGTGGAGACAAATATACCCCCATCCTTAAAACTTACGATGACACAGATGATTTTATGAGTCGTTTGCGCATGGAATTTATGGTTACTGCAACGCCGGGGCTTCAACTAAGAGTATACACCAACACACTCTCGGGCGACTATATTGACATCTATGGCAATGGTCTTGTGAGTGCCCTGTACGACGAGAAAGAGGGATTCAGCATGGGAGGCACTCTCGACCTCACACGAGGAACATATAAATTTACCCTTCAGGATATATTTCCTAAGGAATTTGCCATAAGCAGTGGCAGTACACTCACTTTTAACGGCGACCCTTTCATGGCCAATCTCAATCTGAAGACGGTGTATACAGTCCCATCGGCTCCTCTCACCGACCTCAGCATCACTGCAGAGCGAAAAAAGAATGTAAGAGTGAGCTGTTTAATGGACATAACCGGTACACTCCTTTCGCCCAACCTCACTTTCGGCATAGAATTGCCCGATGGCAACGAAGAGGAACGTGAACTTTTGGCAAGTGCCACCAGCAGCCCCGAACTTACCAACATGCAATTTATATATCTTGTGGGCATAGGTAAATTCTATCCCTACGACTATAATAACCAAGATGCCGAGAATCAATCATCATCGGCGATGGAGTCTCTTATCTCAAGCACAATATCGGGACAACTGAATAACATGCTGTCTCAGATAACGGATAATGACAATTGGGATATATCGGGTAATTTCACAACAAGCGAGCGAGGTTGGAACAGTATGGAGGTCGAAGGTATGTTGTCGGGGCGTCTCCTCGATAACCGTCTGCTCATAAACGGAAATTTCGGCTATCGTGAGAATCCTCTTGCAAATAAAAACTTTATAGGCGACTTCGAGGTGCAATGGCTTTTAAACAAAAGTGGCAACATCAGTCTTAAGGCATACAATAAGACAAACGACCGCTATTTCTCAAAGACAACACTCACTACGCAAGGGGCAGGTATACTGCTGCGTCACGACTTTGACCATCTGCTATTCTGGCAAAATAAACGAAATAAAAATAAGCAGGTGAAGCAATCTGCCGACAAAAAGCAATAAACAATATTTAACATACATGATTATGAGACATTTTACATCGGTCAACGATATTGGAGACCTCACGGTTGCGATAAAAGAGGCACTCGAAATAAAGGCAGATAGATTTAAATATAGCACATTGGGACGTAACAAAACCCTTATGATGGTATTTTTTAATTCAAGTCTGCGCACACGTTTGAGCACCCAAAAGGCTGCCCTTAATTTGGGCATGAACGTAATTGTGCTCGATATAAATCAAGGCGCATGGAAATTGGAGACAGAACGCGGGGTTATAATGGATGGTGACAAACCCGAACATATACTTGAGGCAATCCCGGTGATGGGAAGCTACTGCGATGTGATAGGTGTGCGCTCATTCGCTCGATTCGAGAATAAATGTGAGGATTATAACGAGGTGATACTGAATCAATTCATTAAGTACTCGGGGCGCCCTGTCTTCTCAATGGAGGCTGCCACGCGTCACCCGTTACAGAGCTTCGCCGACCTTATCACCATTGAAGAACATAAGAGGGTGGAGCGTCCTAAGGTGGTGATGACATGGGCTCCTCACCCAAAGGCTCTTCCGCAAGCTGTGCCAAATTCTTTTGCCGAGTGGATAAACGCCGCAGGGTATGAATTGGTGATAACTCACCCCGAGGGCTACGAACTTGATGAGGCCTTTGTGGGCAATGCCAGGGTTGAATATAATCAGATGAAAGCATTTGAAGGTGCCGATTTTGTATATGCAAAAAATTGGTCGGCCTATAAGGGTGACAATTATGGAAAGGTTCTCTCGACTGATAGAGATTGGACTGTGAGTGAACGTCAGATGGCAGTCACAAACAATGCCTTTTTCATGCATTGTCTGCCTGTGCGTCGAAACATGATAGTAACCGATGCTGTGATTGAGAGTGAAAATTCACTTGTGATTCCCGAAGCAGCAAATCGTGAAATATCGGCAACAGTGGTGCTTAAAAGGATTCTCGAGAATTTGTAAACAGAATAAAACAGCTATCATGGAAAATAAGAGAGCGGCAATATATGGCGCAGGTTCACTCGGAACAATATTGGGTGCATACATCAGTAAAAACGGAGGTAGCATAGAACTTATCAACCGCAATGTGGCACACGTGCAGGCACTGCGCACAAATGGTGCAAAAGTCGTAGGAACTGTCAATTTTACGCAAAAAGTAACGGCGTATACGCCCGAGGAGATGAGCGGAAAGTACGATATAATCTTTCTGATGACCAAACAACAACATAATCCGGAGGTTGTTGCATTTTTGAAAGATTACCTCTCCGACGACGGAGTGATAGTTACCTTGCAGAATGGTATACCCGAGCTTGGCATTGGCGAGATTGTGGGTGAGAATCGTGTGCTTGGATGCACTGTGGCATGGGGTGCAACGATGAAGGAACCCGGTGTGTGTGAACTTACAAGCTCCCCCGACAGTCTGACATTCTCGTTAGGCTCTCTTACAGGCAGACACGACAGCCGTATTGCCGACGTGAAGTCTATGCTCGAACTTATGGGTCGCGTAGAGATTGATTCAAATTTTATAGGTTCCCGTTGGAGTAAACTGCTCATAAATTCGGCATTTTCGGGAATGAGCGCTGTGCTTGGATGCACATTTGGCGAGGCCGCAAAAAATAAAAAATCGCGGCGTGTGGTGCAGGCGCTTATAAAAGAGTGTATTGATGTTTGTGCCGCCGGTGGAATCAGGATAGAGCCTGTGCAAGGTAAGGATATTGTTAAACTGCTCGACTATAAAGGCCCCATCAAGAAGGCTCTGTCGTTGTTTATTATCCCGATAGCGATACGCAAGCATGCGCTTCTGAAAGCAAGCATGCTGCAAGACCTTGAAAAAGGCAAGAAAACCGAGGTTGATGCAATAAATGGCGTTGTGAGTGTGTATGGGCGCAAAGTGGGATTACCCACCCCCATGAACGACAAGGTTGTTGAGGTTGTGCATCGTATCGAGTCGGGTGAATTGCGCCCCTCATTCGATAATTTGTCGCTCTTTATGTAAATGCCCATACGCAATATGAGGTGCATAAGAAGGGCTGCAATGTGCGATTTGCCCATCGTGGAAAGGCTTATAGAGATTGGGCGTTGCAAGATGCGTGCAGATGGCAATATTCATCAGTGGAGTAACAACCATCCTCGTCGTGAGGTTCACATAAGTGATATTGAGTGCGGTGCCTGTCATCTGATTGAAGAGGATGGGCAGCCTGTGGCCACCTTCACTTTTTTGCCCGGCCCCGACTCAACCTATTCTTATATTGAAGATGGAGCATGGATAAATGAGGCAGCTCCCTATTATGTGATACATCGTATTGCATCGGCTCACACTGTTTCAAATGTTATGCAGAGTGTGCTCGAATGGTGCAATAGATATACCGACAATATACGGATTGATACGCATTGTGATAACCTTCGGATGCGCCATCTGCTCGAAAAGCATGGATTCAGATATTGCGGAAAAATTTATTTGGAAGATGGCAATGAGCGTCTTGCTTTTCAGAAGTCTTTATAAATACAACGTTTACATATGCCTATAATCGAAATAACATCTTTGTCGCATCCGGGAGTTGAGATGTTTGCTTCGCTCACCGAGACACAATTGCGCATGCGTTCAGATGCCGAGCATGGTGTTTTTATTGCAGAAAGCCCTAAAGTGATAAATGTGGCACTATCTGCCGGGTACCGCCCTTTGGCGTTGTTGTGTGAGCAACGGCACATCTGTGGTGATGCAGCGTCGATAGTGGAGCGATGCTGCGATATTCCCGTTTTTACCGGCTCTCGTGAACTGCTTGCCGAGCTTACAGGCTACACACTGACGCGCGGAGTGTTGTGTGCAATGGCGCGTCCTTTGCTCAGAAACGTCGATGAGGTTTGTAAGGGAGCCGGGCGTGTTGTTGTTATCGACGGGGTTGTCGATTCTACTAATATAGGTGCAATTTTTCGCTCGGCGGCGGCATTGGGAATTGATGCAGTGTTGCTGACGCCTTCATCGTGTGACCCTCTGAATCGTCGCTCGATAAGGGTCTCAATGGGTTCGGTTTTTCTTGTTCCTTGGACGTGGATTGACGAGCCGCTTACTTCGTTGAAGAAATTAGGATTCTGCACCGTTGCAATGGCGCTTACCGATGACTCAATTTCGATAGATAATCCTCTTTTGTCTGCCCAAGAGAAGCTTGCCATAATAATGGGAACAGAGGGCGACGGCCTCTCGGCAGATGTTATTGCAGGGGCTGATTACGTGGCACGTATACCAATGTATCATGGGGTAGACTCATTAAACGTGGCATCGGCAGCGGCAGTTGCCTTTTGGCAACTGCGTGCTGCCGATGCACCCGAAACATAAGAATCTGTTTATTATATCAAAGCTCCTTTTTTTCAGTCTGCTGAGGCTTTTCCCAATGGAAAGGCTCAAATTGCACATTATTATCCTTCCAGCATGGCTTTCGCATTGCATATATCACAAACGGAGCGCCAACCACAATAATGCAGCCTATTACAAGCACGGTGTACCATACGGTGTTACTTCCCACCGAAATCTGGGCAGGAGGTATAAAGCTGAGTACAAATGCCAGCAGACTGCCCAAAAAACCAAGTCCTGCAACAATCCACATCAAAAGATTGCCTTTATTGCCGATGCGAAAAGGTCGTTTGTAGTCCTTCATGCTGTAGCGCAGGTATATTGCAGCCGCAAACATCAGCATATACATTATAAGGTAGAGCAATACGGTGAGCTGTGAAAGTATCTGATAGAAACTTTGCACAGAGGGCATTATCACAAACAACATGCTGAGCAGTGTCACAGCACCTCCCTGTATGAAAAGAATGTTTTTCTGTACTCCCAATTTGTTCGATTTCTGCATGAAAGGGGGCAGATAACCGGCCTTGCCTACCGCAAACAGACCTTTTGACGGACCCGATACCCATGTAAGTACTCCGGCAAGCACACCAAATGCCAACGCAATGGCTATTATCGGCGATAACCACGACATGTGTATGAACTTAAAGTAATTGTCGAATCCCACCAGCAGACTCTGTGTAAGATTAATATCTTTCTGCGGTATTATTATTCCCAATGCAAATGTTCCAAGCACAAAGATGGCCACAGTCATTGCAGCACCTATGAAAACTGCGCGAGGGTAGTTGCGCGAGGGATTTTCCATCTCTGATACATGCACACCCGACATTTCCATTCCCGCATAAAAAAGGAATATTCCCGAGGCCAATACCAAATTGTCCAGTTTGGCTATATTGGGAAAGAAGTCTCCGTGGAAACTCATCTGTGACTCTCCGCCGCCAATCAGATATACAACAGCAAGTACAATGAGCAGTGCCGCAGGTATTATTGTTCCGATAAGTCCTCCTATTTTGGCAACCTTGCTCACTTTGCCAAGTCCTTTGAGTGAGATGAATGTGGCGAGCCAATATATGATAAGCACAACAGCAAGAGTATACACCTTGTTGGATGCAAGTCTCATGTCGTGCGCTCCATCGGCACCTATGAAGGCAAGCGCCACAGCTCCGAAAGTCAGTACTGTGGGGTACCATATTGTGCTCTCTACCCACTGCAACCATATAGCAAGGAATCCTATACGTTTGCCAAAAGCCTCGCCTACCCATCGGAACACACCACCCTGTTTATCTTGAAACATAGCTGCCAATTCTGCTGCAACAAACGACGTAGGAATAAGAAAAACAAGTGCTGCAAACAGATAATAGAAAGCCGAACTTAATCCATACTCGGCTTCAGCAGGAAGACCACGCAACGATACAACTGCCGTTACATTCATGATGGCGAGTGTCATTACGCCAAGTTTTAATGAATTTCGTGAATTTGTAGACATAGTGTTACAGAATGTTAAATTTTTAATTATAAAAAAGGTTTGTATTTATAATTTTTGCCATAATAATACCAAGCCTAAAAACATAAACCTGCCTTAAATAACACAATCGCAGTCTTGGATGTTCATAAAGAATCTTATCTCAAATTGCACGCGAATTAAAAACAGTATGCCCGGCAATGCAGAATTTTTAAAGAATGGTTGTCAGAATTTTAATTATATGTGCATATTTGAAAATTTCTATATTCTTGTAAAACAAATTATTATTTATATGTGTTAAATATTTGTACGCTATTATAATGTTTAGTAATTTAGCTTGGTCAGAATAAAAAAACGTAGGATATGTTTCGTTTCATTAAGTCGTCTCACAAGATGTTTTATATAAAGACAGCCCTAAAATTTGGTTGTACCCCCGACTATGTGTATGACGTAGCCCATGGAAAGGTTGTTAATGGAAGCAAAGTAATCAAGATACGTGAATATTTAATGGATAATGGTCTTATGCATCGTGTAAGGTTACATAGTCGCAACAAAAAGGGTTCCGCTCAGTAACACACATTTTCTTTTATCGCTTGCGGGTAAGTGTTTCAGGATGCCCCTAAAAGAGTCTCTCTTAAGACAAATTTGGCGCATCTTGATGACTTCAGTCTATTGGCAGCTGTAACTGTTAAATATTTGTTAAATCATATACTATGTATTGCAAGGTACTATGTTTAGGCCTATATTTGTGCAGAATATGACCAAAAAAGTATCTGATATGTATGTAGAGAATGTAAAGTCGCAGATGCGTAAAGGGATGTTAGAGTATTGCGTGATGCTGCTGTTAGATAAAAAATCCTATTACAGCTCTGATATTATTGATGAATTGGAGCGAGCTAATTTGATAGTGGTAGAGGGTACATTGTACCCTCTTTTGTCGAGACTTAAGAAAGAGGGTTTGCTTGACTACGAATGGCAAGAGAGCACTTCGGGGCCACCACGAAAATATTATAAACTCACCGAAGAAGGCCGATTGGTGCTTGTTGCTCTGGATAAAAGTTGGTGTACGCTCGCAGGCACAGTAGACAGAATAAAAATGTTGTAACGCATCGGTCAAAATCTTTTATAACCAATCAGCGAGAATTTATGGCAAATGTAAGCTGCTGTTTAACATCAATCCTATTCGGCTGTCAGATGGAAAAAGATGCTGTTGCTTACATGATGTCCGCATAATTTAGAATCTTATAATAGCATATAAAATATGAAAAAGTCATTTAATGTTAATCTTGGTGGCAGAATTTTTCAGATAGACGAGGATGCTTATGAACAGCTTAACGACTATTTGGTTAGTGTGAAAACCTGCTTCATGAACAACAATTGCGGTGAGGAAATTGCGGCCGATATTGAAGCTCGCATGGGCGAACTTTTTGCAGAGCGCACAGCGGCCGATAGTAATATAATAAATCTCAGGCTTGTAAATGAGATGATAGCACGGATGGGAAAGCCTGAGTCTATGGTGGATGAAGATGGAGAGGGCGATGCTGATAAAAGCAATAAATCGGCTGACGGAACAGCCGATTCGCAGACTTCGCAAACAAAAAACGATGGTAATTTCTCAGGACGTCTTTCCATGAGAAAAAAGTTATTTCGCGACGGTGACCATAAGATGCTCGGAGGTGTAATATCCGGACTTTCGGCATACATAAAGGTTGATGTGACATTGCTGCGTATAGTTGCCATATTACTGTTTTTTGTAACCACCTTTTGGGCTTTTCTCTTCTATCTGATTGCATGGGCTATAATACCTCTTGCAATAACCACAACCGATAAGTTGCGTATGCAGGGCGTTGAACCTACTCCAGAGAATATAGCCGAGCGGCTCATCGAAGAGGAACCCGCCATTGACAAGATTATGCGAAATCTGAAAGAGGTTGACAATAAAGGTATAGTCCGACTGCTCACTATCCTTGCGTGTGTGTTGCTCGTGAGTATGCTCATTGCCCCAATGTGCAAGGAGATTTGCTTTCCCTTAAGGCCTGTTCATTCGTACTTTGGCTTTATGCCTTTGTTCATTGTGCTTGGATGGATTGGCGGAATGTCTATATTGGCAATCCCTGTTATAACTGTGGTGCTTGCTTTGTCGTCCAAATGGGGCAGTTTGAGTGCATCTGTCAAGTGGTTGTTGCTTATTGATTGGATACTTGCATTTGTGCAGGTGAGTGTTTTTAGTAATTTGTTTCTTTTTTGAATATTGATGTCATGAAAAAATCGTTTAATGTAATTGTGGGTAATGTCGCATTCTGCTTCGACGAGGATGCTGTGCTGCTGATAGAAAACTTTCTGGATAGAGCCGGAGCTTATTACGGGAATGATACCTCAAAGCTTGAAGATTTAGAGCGCACCTTGGCTGACGAATTGCGGGCATGTGTGGGAGAGGGTGGAATTGTATCTTTGGCAACCATAAAGGCTGTTATTGAAAAGTATGACATAGAGGAGAATAAAGCCGTTGACAGCGCCGAGGATGCAGCGCCTCACTCCTCAGTGGATAGTGGCAACGATGAAAAAACTTCTAACAACAATAATAACGATGCCGAAAATGAACCGTGGCGTGCTGCCATGTTGCTCGGGAATAAACTTTTCCGCGACCCTCATGATGTTCTTTTGGGAGGAGTAATTGCAGGTGTGGCTAAATACATTGATGTAAGCGTTGCATTGCTGAGGTTGCTTGTAATAGTGGGAGCATTGCTCCTGGGAAATATTGGCGGAGGTATTTTTGTTTTTATATATCTCATTCTGTGGTGTACCATTCCAAAGGCGCATAATGTAATAGAACTTACCCGTATGCGTAAATTAAATCCGGCAACCTCCTTGGAGCAAGCATGGAAGACGAATTACGAAATAAGTATGACCGAAATGACATATCCCAAAAACCGTGGCTGTCTGGGAGCCGGGCTTAGGATTCTCTTTTTTGTGGTTTTGGCCCTTTTTTCGTTGCCGATACTCTTTTTACTTGCTTTATCATTGTTCTTTCTTGTTGTGCTTGTGATAGCTCTGTTTAAATTATTTGGCACTGTGGTGTTTATGAATGTGCACTTTGTTTTGTTGTTTCTGATACCCCTGTTTGCCTTAGTACATTGGATTCTCAAAAAATGCGGAGTGTTGCATCCGCTCAATGCTTGGTTGAAAGCATCTATTGTCATCGGTTGGATATTGCTTGCTATATATTCTGTGTATAAATTACACACCGAGGTTGAGAAGCGTGGCGGTTGGGAAGCTGTTCAAAACTATATAATCGACAAAAAGTATCTCGACGAGGGCTATTGGGAGAATTTATTTGAATATCGCTTTTCGGAGAAGTTTATGGAGCATAATGAATTCTATTATTCGCTCTGGGATTCCAAGCATACCTCTCTTCCTTTTATAGTTGACGTCAAACGTTCTATGGGGCTTGACAAGATTACCATTCGCTTTATCGAGCAGGACGAGTGGGATAGAAGTTCTGTTTCTGAGAAGTATGACATCTTTACCACAGACTTTGAATTGTATCACGACGATGATTCTGATACCGAGATATACTGCTTTTGGGATAGTGTTTCCAATGAGATTATTATGGATATGGATAGAATTGAAGAGGGATATAAATCTTCTATAAATTCGGTGAATCCTTCCATAAGGTATCTTATGCCATCTGATTCTGTCTCTTATGGCAATGCAATGGAAAAAGGTTTTGTTCCTATGAAATTTCGTATTCTAAAGGGGGGTGCTATGTTGCTTTATATGCACGGAAATGATAGTATAGAGGGTATTCAGATTCAGCCCGTTGAAACGCGAGCTTCGAATTTTATAAATATTAAAATGTAAAGGGCTGAAATAGTATTGCGGGAATGTTCGGTATGTGTGAGCGTGTTGTTGTGCATTATAAGTATTCCTGCAAATGATAATAAGGCCGACCAATCTGTCGCAAGACTGTGACATGAACCCCGAAAGTTAGACAAAAAACTTTCGGGGTTTTGTTATGAAGCATAGTTTTCAAATTAAACTAGAAGCAGTTAAGTGTTACTTATCAGGTTATTCCGAAAAACAGGTTACTGAAATATATGGTATAAACAG
>JAFSAT010000034.1 GCA_017442185.1 Bacteroidaceae bacterium | reverse complement strand
ATATCTCTATGTAAGAGATATGCCCTAAATCTCGGAAACTAAACAAGCTCAACACTCTCAATATCAGAAACTTAAACATAAACATATTTTTAAACAAACATTTAACTTATGAGAAAATTTACATTTTTATTGGTGCTGTTAGCAACTGTGCTCACCACTGCAACAGCGCAAATCGGTTACGGAAAAAGATTATGGACTTTTCCGGCAACCAATCACGAAAGAGTGACAGAAGTTCCCGAAGAGATTTTCACCGATTTTGCCGAGAATTACAGCAGCGACAACCTTACCCTCAGCAACGACAAAGTTGGTGTATATGTAGCAGAGATTCGTGTGCACACTGCCGGCAACGTTGCAACAACAATTACATACAACGCCGGTAACATTCGCATGGACATCAGCGGTGTAGATATTCTGAATGAAAATGGCGAGGTTGTAAAATCGGACTACCACTTTGGCTATGCAGGAGGCAATCATAGTGAAAACACCTACACACTTGAGGGTGTAGAAGCAGGAGACTACCATCTGCGTATATTCATTGCCGCACAAAAAGAGGACATCACCCCCGGAACAAGCAACGACACGAAGGGAAACATCAGTGTGACAGGTGCTTACATATATCCACAAGCATCCACTGCCGAGAATAAGACTTTCTATTATATAAAAAATGTACGCTCAAACAAATACGCAAACTACGAAGGAGCAGGAGTGCAATTTACACAAAAATCCTCAACCACATACGGTTCGTATTGGTATTTTGCAGAGGTTGAAGGCGAGACAAACATCCCCGAAGGCTACAAAGCCTATCGCCTTTATAATGCAGCAAACACATTGGCAGTAGAAAACCCCAGCAACGGATATATGTCACAGAACGAGGGCGTTACATATCCTGCCAAAATCTACTATGTAGGTGTTCACAACAATGGCAACTATACAAACTTTGTCATACGCCCTAACAACGAAGCTGACGCATCGTGGAACGATGCCGGTGGCAACGGACAAAAAATAGGAGTGTGGTCATACGACGACCCGGGCTCAATTTGGGCGTTTGAGCAGCTTTATACAACCGAAGAGGAGCTTATAAACCAGGTGGTTTCCTTAAAGAACAACGCGCTTGCATCACTGAATAATTTTATTACAAACAGTTTCTACAACTATATTACTTCGGAACAGCAGACAAATGCAATCGCAGAAATCGAAGGCATAGACATCAGCACTTTGGAAGCGGCATTGACAAGCGCAATATCCAATGAATTCAACACTACACTGCAATCTTATATTGATGCACATAAAACAGCCACTCCCGCAGCCGGCGACAGATTCATGATGAAAAACAAAGGGCGCGACGGATATTTACGTGCCTACGCGGCAAATGAAAATGTAAAATGCTCGTCGCTCGACGCCGACCTGTTTGCTCTTGACCTTGTTTGGACATTGGTTGCAACCGAGAATGAGGCACAATTCAAAATATACAATGAAAGATTGGGGGTATATTTAGGAGCATTAAGCGAAAGCAACAATACAGTATTCAAATATACAGCCGACGCCGACGCGGCAGGTAAGTACGAAATAACAAGCAACGGAGCCTACTCTCTTTTCCACGCAGTGGGACAAGACGGCAATGGTTACTTACACAAGAGCAATTGGACAGGACAAGAGATAGTAAGATGGGACAACGGAGACCCCTCTCAATGGATTCTTCAAAAGGCCCCCTTTGAGCTTACCACAGACAAGGAGAATCCCATCTGCTACGCCATACGTTCGGGACGTGGCAACTACTACTTCACACTTGAAAACAACAAAATAAAGCTCTACGACAATAAAGACATTGTGACAGACAATGCCACACATTGGTTCTTTATGTTGGACGAGGATAAGAATCTGCAAATCTATCCCCTCAACGACAAAGAGAATCCCATGGGATATATAACAGTCAATGACGGAGCAGGCAAACTGACAAATAATTCTTCGACAGAAGGCTATGCCGACGATGCCTACACACTCTATTTCGGAGGTTACAATGCACAAAATTTTAATTCGGCCTATTTTGCATTCAAGCCCATAAGCGGCACTACATTCGTTTCGAATCATGGTGGAACCGGCAACTACATGGGATTCTACAACAAATACGACGATGCCGGAACACGTGTAGATTTTGAAAATATAGCCTATGTGACATTGAACAAAAAATATGAAACACTGGGCAACCAAACAGGCGAAGGACTCGGACAATACACAACCAACGACGCTGATGCAATGGCAGACGCAATGGCACAAGCACTCACTGTCATCGACAACAAAGCAAGCCAAAATGAAGAATACAGCAATGCCCTGAATGCGCTGAACAGCCTCTCCCTTACACTCAACATGCCGGCAGATGGCACATATATGCGTATTCAATCGGCCAAACATAACACCTATTTGTCATCTGTTAACAGCGCAAGCAAAACATCACGTGCCGCATTTGCAACCGATGCCGATGCCTCCACCGTATTCTACTACAAAGATGGCAAACTGCTCGCGGTAAATACAGCATCGTACCTTGGCTACACAGATGTTACAGACAACAGGCCTTTTGCATACTACCGTCCCGACAACGCTGCTACGGAGGTTCAATTTACAACCGCAGCAACAGGAGCAGCAGGACAATACAGCATCAAGTATAACAAAAACAGCGATGGCACATACAACCGCTGGTTATACGGTCAATATAAGAATAACGCATACTATACCGATGCAGCAAGCGACCTTGCCACAACCACAGATAAAGGCTATGATTTTAACCTTGTGGCACTTACAGACGATGAGGTTGCTGCGCTACCCTCTTTTGAGGTAAATGTATCCGCAGCCGGCTATGCCACAATGTTCCTCGATTATGCTGCAAACATACCCGCAGAAGCCGAAGTGTATGTTGCAACAAAAGCCGAGAACGATTATGTCACACTCGAACAGGTTACAGGTGTTCTTCCTGCAAACACCGGTGTTATAATAAAAGCCAACGAGGGAAGCTACACATTCACCTCGCCCACAAGCGGCCGCGCTACAATCGCAAGCAATATGCTCAGCGGCTCGGCCACACAAGTGGATATAACACCTGCCGAAAATACCACATACTACATATTGGCAGTGGGCAGCAAAGGCATAGGTCTATACCCCGACGCATTGGAGGGCGGTACATTCCGCAACAACGCCAACAAGGCTTATCTGCCCATAGTAACAGCCGCAGGTGCTGCACAGAGCACCGGTTACAGATTCGATTTTGAAGGTACAACAAACATCGAGGAGATTGAGAGTGAAACTGAGAAGAATGTAATATACGACCTCACAGGCCGTCGCGTGGAGACACCCGCAAAGGGCATCTACATCATCAATGGCAAGAAAGTTCTTGTAAAGTAAATGATACAAATTTTATTCAACAATCAAAAAAACGAAATAAGATGAAAAAAGCATATTTGGTACCCACTATAAACCGTGTGGAGATTGAGACAAGCAGCATGATTGCAAACTCTTTGCAAACCCATAGCGACGAGACTGTAAACTCAAAGTCCGGAGGTGTTCAGTTGGGCAAAGAGAATCGTAACAGCTGGGATAATATCTGGAGCAACTGATAAGCCTATTAAAACGCAAAAGGCGTAATATAACCCCACTAATTCCCCTCTGCCGCTCACAAGCGGCAGAGGGGAATGTTTTTCATTAATATATTCAAAAAACAATACGCTTCACAGCCATTTATGAATATTAATTGCTATCTTCGCACGAATTTAGAAGTTGTTTCTAAAGTACAATGATATATAAATGCAATGATATATAAGTACAATAACAGAGACATATATATAGACGTTCAGGGCGAGGGTGAACCTGTGCTGATTCTGCATGGATGGGGATGCACACACCACACATTCGATGCACTTCAACAACTGCTGGCACAAAAATACAAGGTATACAATTTCGACTTTCCCGGCTTTGGAGCCTCACAAGAACCCGACAGCGTGTGGGGTACCGAGGAGTATACACGTATGGTGGAGGCTTTCATGGCCGACAACTGCATAAAAGAGCCATCTGTGGTTGGACACTCTTTCGGAGGCAGAATAAGCATAATATTGGCATCGCGCAACGCACTCCGCAGGGTTGTATTGGTAGATGCTGCGGGAATAAAACCCAAACGCCCTTTAAAATACTACTACAAGGTGTATACATTCAAACTGTTGAAATGGCTGTGTAACACCTTTTTGCCCAAACGAACGGCACAACGCATAATAGAGAAACGACGCAAAGGCGCAGGCTCAAGCGACTACAACAACGCATCGCCCATGATGCGTGCAATACTCTCTAAAGTGGTAAACGAAGACCTCACGCCACTGCTACACAAAATAAAAGCACCCACACTGCTCTTTTGGGGAAATTTGGATACGGCAACCCCCCTCTCCGATGCAAAGACAATGGAGAAACAAATACCCGATGCGGGACTTGTGATTGCCCACGGAACAGGACACTTCTCGTTCCTCGAAAATGCGGGTCTGTTTGCTTCTGTAATGAAAAACTTTTTCAACATCAAATAACTTATGAACAGCAGCATCATATACACAATAACAGCCGCACTGCTCTACATAATGATTGCAAAGTACGACATTCACATGTTCCAATTAAGTTCGTATCGCTACAATCGTTATTTTCGTTGGCTGGTGCCGGGAAACATCATCTCTCCTAAGAGAGGATTTGCCCTGGCGGCGCTGATTGCATCATTCTTCAGCGGATATTACGGCCCTGGGATTTTGGCAATTATAACAGTTTTTACATTCATCAGTTCGTTGAGAGAGAAATTCAAGACCCCGCTTGTGTTCACAATGCGAGTGAAAAGATTATTTGCAACAAACATTATATTGTTCATTTTATCGGCCACAATGGCTCTGCTCTTTGCAGACAGATGGGCAACACTTTTGGTGGGCCTGCTGCTTCTGTTTTCTAACTTTATAATGTTGCTGGCCAATCTGATAAACACCCCTGTTGAGAAAGCCGTCAACAGATATTACTACAACGACGCAAAGAAAATTCTTGCATCACACAAGAACCTCATTATAATAGGCGTAACAGGAAGTTTCGGAAAAACAAGCACAAAAAACTACCTCACAAGCATCTTGGCCGAGAAATACAATGTACTTGTAACCCCCGGCAATTTTAACACACTGTTAGGCGTGGTGCGCACAGTGCGCGAGCATCTGCGTCCCTATCACCAAGTGTTCATTGTGGAAATGGGAGCCAAACAGCGTGGCGATATAAAAGAGATTTGCGACCTTGTTCACCCAAGCATTGGCATTGTCACCTCTGTGGGAGAGATGCACCTTGAGACGTTTAAATGCGTGGAGAATATACAGAAAACAAAATTTGAACTTATAGATTCGCTGCCATCCCAAGGATTGGGCATAGTAAACATAGACTCACCGCTTATAAAAAGCTATAATCACAACAGCCGCTGCCGCATAACGACGTATGCCGTAGAACAGCCGGCCGACTATCGTGCACAGAATGTGATATACGGCGCCAACGGATTATCATTCACACTGTCAACAAACGGCGAGCAGATAGAGAGCCGTTTGTTAGGCTCGGGCAACCTGCTTAATATGCTGGCTGCCATAGCCGTTGCCAACCATTTAGGCGTTCCAACCAACAAACAGAAGAGCGCAATTGCACGCCTGCAACCTGTGGAGCATCGCCTCTCGATGCGACGCAGCGGCAACGTCACTGTGCTTGACGATGCATATAATTCCAACCCGACAGGAGCCAAAATGGCTCTCGAAGTGCTACGTAACTTTGCAGTGAACGAGGGCAACAAACGTATTGTGATAACTCCGGGATTTGTAGAGATGGGCACGCGGCAATATGATGCAAACAAAGAGCTTGGGCAAATGATAGCACAAAGTTGCGACTACGCAATAGTTGTAAACACCACCAACAGAGAGCCTATCGCCCGGGGCATAGCCGAGGGTGGACTTTCTCAAGAGAAACTATTCCTTGCAGACAATCTGATACAGGCACATGCACACTTGGCAACAATATTGCATCCGGGCGACGTTGTTCTATACGAAAACGACCTGCCCGACAATTTCAAATAAAAAAAAGAAACATCTAAAAACAATATACAGAAGCTATGAAAACTAATGTAGGCGTTGTATTTGGCGGACGCTCCGTCGAGAACGAAATCTCAGTAATAACAGCCAATCAGGCCATAATGGCCATGGATAAAGAAAAATACAATATTATACCTATATACATAACAAAAGAGGGTAAATGGTACAGTGGCAATGCTCTGCTCGACGTACAGAACTATCGCGACACAAAAAAACTATTGTCGATGTGCGAAGAGGTGTATATGCGCCCCATCTACAATGACACAAATCTATATCGTGTAAGAAAAAAACTTTTCAATAGCGAAGTCCTGGCAAAATTAGATGTAGTGCTGCCTGCGCTGCACGGTACCAACTGCGAAGATGGCACATTCCAAGGCATCATGGAATTTTGTGGAATACCATACACCGGTTGCAACACTCTTGCATCGGCCAACGGAATGGACAAAATAACCATGAAGATGATACTAAAGGAGTGCGGCATACCTGTGATAGACTACTGCTGGTTCAGCGACAAAGAGTGGGACGACAAGAAAGATACCGCTATAAGCAACGTTGAATCGCATTTAGGATACCCGGTAATCGTAAAACCTGCCAACAGCGGTTCAAGCGTGGGCATACGCGCGGCACACAATCGCGAAGAATTAATTGAGGCTGTGGAATATGCAATATCATTCACAAGCCGCATAATAATAGAAAAATATGTTCAGAGACTGAAAGAGGTAAATTGCGCAGTATTAGGAAATTATTACGAATGTGAAGCCTCGGTGTGCGAAGTACCCATGCGCAGCGGCGAGATACTCTCTTACCAAGATAAATACATGGGTGGCGGCAGCAAACAATCTCAGGGTATGCGCTCCACTGTGCGCGAGATACCCGCAATTCTTCCCGAGGCGACTACCACATTCATTCAGAAATCGGCATGCGACACATTCCGCGCACTCGATTGCGATGGCGTTGCACGTATCGACTTTATAATAGACGAAGCAACCGGAGAGATTTTCGTAAACGAGATAAACACCATTCCCGGCTCACTCTCTTTCTATCTGTGGGAATATAGCGGAATAAACTTCGGAACACTCATAGACAAGCTCATCGAGATAGCCTTCCGACGCAAGCAGGATGCAAGCTTCAAGGCTGTAAACTATGGTGATAACATCTTTGCGGCAAACACATCGGGAGGCAGCAAAGGTGGCGCCAAAATGGGTGGCAAATTCGGCAGCAAGAGCGGAAGATGAGTAACACACTTGACATAATATCGGCAGACGACGGAAGCGAGCTTAAACTGCCACTCTCCGAAGAGCGCGTGGCAGCAGGCTTTCCTTCACCTGCCGAAGATTATGGCACACTAGGACTTGACCTTAACAAGGAACTGATAAAAAATCCCGCATCCACATTTTATGCCCGTGTCAGCGGACTGTCTATGATAGATGAGGGAATAAACGATGGCGACCTCTTGGTAATTGACAAAAGCATAGAGCCCTACAACGGTTGCCTGGCTGTATGTTACATCGACGGAGAATTTACCCTGAAACGCTTCCAAAAGCACCACGACCACGGACTGCTGATGCCGGCCAACAAAAATTTCAAGCCTCTGCGCGTTACAAGTGACAACGACTTTGTAATATGGGGCGTTGTAACCTACATCATCAAAAAAGCATAATGATAGGTTTGTGCGACTGCAACAACTTCTTTGTTTCATGCGAGAGAGTATTCAACCCCTCGCTTGAGGGACGCCCTGTTATAGTGCTTAGCAACAACGACGGCTGTGTGGTGGCACGTAGCAACGAAGCAAAAGCAATTGGTATTAAGATGGGACAACCGCTGTATCAGATACGCAACCTGATAAAAGAACAGAATATTGCGGTACACTCGGCCAACTACCACCTTTACGGAGATATGTCGCACAGAGTAATGTCGCTGCTTAAACAACACGTGCGCCACATCGAAATATATTCGATAGACGAAGCATTTCTGTATCTTGACGACATACCCACAGATAAACTGAAAAGTTTCGGCGAAGAACTTGCACGCACAGTGCGTAGATGCACAGGCATCCCGGTGAGCATAGGCATATCCCCCACAAAAACCTTAGCCAAGATAGCAAGCAAACTATGCAAACGCTACCCCAGACTGAAGAGTGCCTGCCTTATGTATCGCGACGAGGATGTGACAAAGGTTCTCTCGACATACCCGGTGAGTGATATATGGGGCATAGGGCGACGTCACGGCAAGATGCTCGCAGGCCTGCACATAGATACAGCCGGACAGTTCTGTGCATTGAGCGAAGAGTGGGTACAGAACAGAATGGGAATAACAGGAGTGCGCACATGGAACGAACTGCACGGAAAATCGTGCATCACATTCACACATCAGATAGCCGACCGACAATCAATAACCGTATCACGCTCTTTTTCAAAAGAATTATACGACATAGAAGAGCTGCATCGTGCCATTTCGACCTTTGCAGGCATTGCAGCCGAGAAACTTCGCAAACAGCGCTCTGCTGCGCAACAACTACAAGTATTTATATTAACCAATCGCCACCGTGACGACCGGCCGCAACATCACGAAAGCGCTGTCAAACATCTTATAACCCCCACCGACAGCACATTGGAGATTGTAAAAGAGGCTGCGACACTACTCACAAAAATTTATCGAAAAGGATTCGGGTACAAAAAAGCAGGCATAAGCCTCAGCGCCATTGAACCTGCCGACACAGTGCAAGGCGAACTGTTCGACACAATAGACCGACCAAAGCACAAACAGCTTATGGCTGCAATTGATAAAATAAATGCCACACAGGGACACGACGCCGTAAAAATAGTGTCACAAGGCTCATTAACCGAGCACACTAACCGACAATATGTTTCTAAGCAATATACCACAAAGTGGGAAGATATAATTGTGGTGAATGTATAATCCCAATCTTTAAAGACCACAAAGTAAGCCCGAGGGCGGCTTACATCAGCAGTTTCTTTTTTGTAAATTCAAACTTTCTATGATTGCCGGAAGTGTTTTCTGAGTGTAAATTCAAATCGCAGGCCACCGCTTGGACGATTCGTCACAGAGATTGTCCCCCCATGAAACTGAACGGCGTGCTTTACAATGGCAAGCCCAAGCCCCGTTCCGCCCCTTTGTCGGGAACGGCCCTTATCCACGCGATAGAATCGCTCAAAGAGACGAGACAAATGCTTCGGAGAAACACCTTTCCCATCGTCTTCTATGCGTATGCGACACAGCTCTGCGCTATTTTCGAGTAGCGTGATATAGATATTTTTGCCCTCAGAGTAGGCGATGGCATTCTCGGTCAAATTGCTGAATATTGAACCTATCAGCGAAGTGTTCCCCTCAACAGCAACCTCATCATCAAAGTCGGCATGCAAGGTCAGGCGCTCCTCCTCGGGCATCACCTTAAGTTCCTCGGCAATCTCATTGATTATTTGGTTTAAAACCACCTTTTCGCAATTAATAAGGTGCCCTCCATCCTCCATACGAGTGATAAGTGACACTTCACTGAGCATGCGGCGCAGACGGTCGTTGTGCATATAACAACGTTCGATAAGCTCTTGCCGCTTTTCTTCACTTAGAGTGATGCCCGATAGCAGCGTTTCGAGACACACATGAATGGATGCAACAGGGGTTTTAAGTTCGTGGTTTATATTGTTTGTGAGCTGACGTTTCAGTCGGCTCCTCTCCTGTTCGGCCTCATAGCGATTGACACGTTCTATGTCCTTGCCGAGCTTGCGAGTGGTAAAATATGCCAATACACTCATTGCAAGACTGATAGAAATCATAACCAAAAGAAACGACCAGTCTGTTGCAAGCAAGTCGCGCAACGTATTAGAGTATGGGATGGCAGTGCGAACAACAACCCTTTCGCCACGTGTTGCGGAGTAGAAATACTCGCGTCCGTCACTTGCTGATTGTCGCCCGATATGATACCCCGAGCCTTTGTTCAAAGCTTCGGCCACCTCGGGACGTGCACGATGGTTGTCGAGCGAATCTACCGGAATTGTGTTGTCATAGACAACAGCACCCGAGAGAGTGATGATTGAGATGCGCAGGTCGTTGAAAGGTTTTTCATGCAATGCTATATACTCCTCATACGGCTCACCCTCCTCTACCGCCTCAAGCAGATGGCGATTATACTGTTGCAACTGAGCACTCAAAAAATCCGATTTATACTCCTTTTCGCGCAGATATTGATACCCGATAAAGCATAAGACTATTGCCCACGAAAAGATTATGAGTTGCAAAAAAAGTTGCTTGTGGAAAGAGATTTTAATTGCGGAAGCCATAGCCAAAGCCTGAACGTGTTACAATATATGAGCCGTATGCACCAATCTTTGAGCGCAGTCGGGTGATATTTACATCAATGGTACGGTCTAAGACAACCACTTCGTCGCTCCAAACGCGACTCAGAATCTGCTCGCGCGAACAGATTTTTCCACGATGCGACACAAGGTATACCAACAGTTCAAATTCTTTGCGGGCAAGTTTCACCTCTTCACCATCCACAGTGCAACGCTTAAATTCAAGGTCGAGCTCCAGCCCTTCAACCTGCAAGAGATTAGTTTTTTCTGAAGGATTAGCTGCCACCTTGTGTGTTGATGTTCTACGCAGGACACTCCTGACACGGGCAATCACATTACGAACAGTGTAAGGTTTCATAATATAGTCATCGGCACCGAGGTTCAGCCCCATAACCATATCATCCTCAGTATCACGAGCTGTGCAGAAGATTATGGGAATTTCGGCTGTAGAGACATCGTTTTTCAGCATCTTAGCCATCTTTATACCGCTGATTTCTCCCATCATTATATCAAGCAGAATGAGCGAATACTCTTTTAGATTATATCCGAGTGCCTGCTCGGCACTAAAAGCAATATCCACGTCATAACCCTCATTTTCGAGATTCAGTTTCAGCACCTCGCACAATGTTTCCTCGTCATCCACTATCAAAATACGATTTGTTGCCATATACCTTATTTAACCATTATCTCGCAAAAGTACATAGAATTGGCGAATGGAGAAACGTATCAAAAAAGATTTAATAAAAATGTAATATTTTAGGAACTGTTTAAGAAGCTGTTTCTATTAAGAAAAGATTTGTTGGAAATTTAAACAGCTTTTTTACTCCACGCAGGCATTTCACAAAAGGCTAACTTTTTTGTAATATTCTTGAAATGTTTTCCGGATACTTTTGCAGTGTCAAATTTAATAAGACAAAAAAGTATGAAAACAAAAGTAATCTTGGCAGGTATTTTAACCTGCATCGGCATCGGCGCACAAGCACAGGATGCAAAGAGTGAGGAACCCAAAGGTAAAGCTATCGTTCAGGTGTTTGGAAATTTCCACACAGGTTTCGGAGCAGAGAACGACGACCGCGGCTTCGAGCTGGAGCGTAGTTATTTAGGCTATGAATACAACTTTGGAAACGGACTATCGACAAAGGCTGTAATGGACATCGGCAAGTCGAATGACGTCTCTGATTATCAGCGTATAGCCTACATAAAAAATGCTATGATAACTTGGAAAAAGGGAGGCCTGACATTCAACGGAGGTCTGATCTCTACCACACAATTCAACTTTCAAGAGAAGTTTTGGGGCTATCGCTATATTATGAAGTCGTTTCAAGATGAATATAAATTTGGCAGCAGCGCCGATTTAGGTGTTTCGGTGGCTTATAAATTTGCAGACTGGGTATCAGCCGATGCAATCATCGTAAATGGAGAGGGCTACAAGAAGATTCAGAAGAATGATGGTCTTAATTATGGCTTGGGCGTAACGCTAACCCCCGTCAAAGGCTTTCAGATTCGCCTGTATGGTGGTTTGAACGAGAGTGGCGCAGAGGGCAAAAAAGATATTGCAAATTTTGCTGCTTTTGCAGGATACAAGCACGAGAAGTTCACTGTTGGAGCAGAATATAACCAAATGTGGAATGCTTCATATACTGATGGAGCCGACCAAAATGGATATTCAATCTTTGCATCGGTAAAACTATCTAAGACTTCGGAGCTATATGCCCGATTCGACGACCTCTGCTCCAAGGACGATTGGAACATCGCAAAAGATGAGTCGGCTGCAATCATAGGTGCACAATTCAAGCTCGGCAAATATGTAAAGATTGCTCCTAATGTCAGAATGAACATACCAAAAGAAGATGGGGCGGATAATGGTTACTCGGCATATATTAACTGCTACTTTGGTTTTTAACAGAATAAACATTAATACATAAATATTATGAGAAAGTTATTTTTATCAGTTACAACATTGATTGTCGCCCTTGCCATGGTTGCATGTGGTGGTAATGCAGACAATGGAGGTCGTAAAGCTCAAGAACTTTCGGGTGCAGGTGCAACATTCCCACTTCCTTACTATAATGTGGTGTTCGAGCAGTTTGGACATGTGAATGGCGACCAGGTTGCTTACGGAGGTATAGGCTCGGGCGGCGGCGTACGCAACTTGCGTGACAAGATTGTAGACTTTGCCGGCAGCGATGCGTTTCTTAGCGATAAGGAGATGGCAGAGATGGCCCCTGTGGTGCACATTCCCACTTGTATGGGAGCAGTGGTTGTTGCCTATAATCTTGACGGAGTAAATGATTTGAAACTTACAGGTGAACTTATTGCCGATATTTTTGCCGGCGAGATTAAGATGTGGAACGATGAGCGCTTGACTGCCATCAATCCCGATGTGAAACTTCCGGCTGAAGCTATTATCCCTGTTTACCGTTCAGACGGCTCGGGTACAACATTTGTATTCACCGACTATCTTACAAAGGTAAGTCCCAAATGGGCCGAGAATTTTGGTGCCGGCAAATCGGTAAACTTCTCATCGGGACAGGCCGCCAAGGGCAATCCGGGCGTGGCAGGTGTGATTAAGCAGACAAAGAATACAATCGGCTATGTAGGCTCGGAGTATGCCTTTGCACAGAAACTACCTTATGCACGAGTAAAAAATCAGCGTGGAGAATTTGTGCAACCTTCGGCTGCAAGCATCTCGGCAGCTGCATCGGGTGTTATTCCTGCCGATACACGCTGTTCGATTACCAATGCCGATGCCGCAGGAGCATATCCCATCTCAACCTTCACTTGGATGATTATCTACAAGGAGCAGAACTACTCCGACCGCACAAAGGAGCAGGCTGTGGCAACACTCGACCTCCTGAAATATATCCTTTCGGGTGAGGCACAGCAAATAACCTCGGAGGTTCACTATGCTCCACTACCCGCCAAGGCTAAGGATTTTAGTTTAACAAACTTGAAGAGCGTCACTTACAACGGAGAAGCAATATTGCAATAACAAAATAAAAGTATGAACGATAAACTATACAAAGTCCTATTGTTCGTAGCAGCATTGGCAATGCCGATAGTGTGCGGGGGTGTCGTGTACGCCCTCGTCACCGACGCATACGAGGCTTTTGAACATTTTGGATTCTTCAAGTTTCTGACATCTTCGGAGTGGAGCTACACCGAGGGTGCTGAACAGTATGGAGCACTGCCATTCATCACCGGAACGTTGATGACAACCCTTTTGGCTCTGATTTTTTGTATTCCGTTCTCTCTGCCTGTTGCCCTCTTTGTGGGAGAGTATTTTAAGGGGACAAAGACAGCCTCGGTGTTAAGCACCGTCACCGACCTTTTGGCAGGCATCCCCTCTATCATCTATGGTCTCTGGGGATTCTACACTTTGCGCCCTTTGATTATGGCTCTTAATATCTCGCCACAAGGCTCGGGCATATTAACAGCATCATTGGTGCTGGCAATTATGATTGTACCATACGCTGCATCGTTGAGTGCCGAATTTATCAAGATGGTGCCTAACGACCTTAAAGAGGGGGCATACAGTCTTGGCGCAACCCATGCCGAGGTGATACGCAATATTGTATTCCCTGTTGCCGGCTCCGGAATATTCTCGTCATACATATTGGCAATCGGGCGTGCATTGGGCGAAACGATGACCGTAACCATGCTTATCGGCAACACCAACAACATCCCCGATTCAATCACCTCGACAGGTAATTCTATGGCTTCGATTATTGCCAACCAATTCGGTGAGGCTTCTGACCTGCGCTTCTCTTCACTGATTGCAATAGGCCTTGTACTCTTCTTTATTACGGCTATAATCAACATGATAGGTAAAATAATGATAAAACGCGCAAGAATATCTTAATTATGGCTACAATGAAAATAAAAAATCGTTTGGCAAAAGATAGAGCCATGTTGTGGACAGTATGTCTGTTTGCAACACTCACTGCAGTTCCTCTTTTTGCAATCTTGGGAGAGGTGCTATTGCGAGGATATGAGCAATTCTCTTGGTCGTTCTTCACCGAGCCGACACCTACGGCATATAAGGCGATGAAAGCTATTGAGCAGGGCGAGCCTATACCGGGCGGCATTGCAAACGGTATCATCGGCACTATGATTATGCTCAGTATGGCTGTTGTGGTTGCAGTTCCCACAGGCATTCTGTGCGGTGCTTTTTTGTCCGAGAATCCAAAAAATCGCTTTGCACAGGTAGTTAGTTATCTGACAGATTTGTTGCAAGGCACGCCATCGGTGATTATAGGTATTGTTACATATATTTGGGTAGTAGTTCCCATGAAGGGCTATTCTGCAATTGCAGGCAGTGTCGCTCTGTTCATTATGATGCTTCCTCTTATTATCCGCTCAACGGAAGAGACCTTAAAGATTCTTCCTCAATCGCTCAAAGAGGCAGGCTTGGCTCTTGGCGGCAATCGTGCTCGCGTAATGCTCAAGGTACAAATTCCGGCAGCATTTGGTGGTATCTTTACGGGTGTACTACTCGCAATATCGCGTGTCATTGGCGAGACGGCACCGCTTATGTTCACCGCACTTGGCTGTTCGTTCATCAGGTTTGCCATTGATAAGCCTATTTCGGCAGTACCATTGCTTATATTGGAATTCTTCAATGACCCCAATCTTCAAGAGCTTATTTGGGGTGCATCACTATTCTTGTTATTATTTGTTCTTACGTTAAATCTTACAGCTAAATATCTTGCAAAGAAATGGAATCAATAACACCTATACTTGAATTTAATAAAACTTGCGTTTCCTACACCAAGCAGACGATGGCCGTAAAATATGTATCGGCTGCCATTGAACGAAATACCATTACAGCCATAATGGGCCCCTCGGGTTGCGGCAAGAGTACACTGCTGCGTGCCGTAAACTTGATGCACAATCTATATCCCAACATCCGTGTGGACGGCGAAATATTGTTGAATGGCGAAAATATCTTATCAATGGAGCCTATTGATGTGCGCCGCAGGGTAGGTATGGTCTTTCAGCGTCCTGCACCGTTTCCTACGATGAGCATCTACGACAATGTGCTTTCAGGATATGCACTCAATGGGATTCGCCTGTCTAAAACCGATAAAGATGAAACCGTTGAACGCTGCTTGAAGAGTGTTGCACTATGGGACGAGGTTAAAGATGTGCTGAATAAGAAAGGTACATTCCTATCGGGTGGTCAGCAACAACGTTTGTGCATTGCTCGTGCATTGGCTATGAAGCCCGATGTCCTGTTGATGGATGAGCCAACGTCGGCGCTCGATCCTATTGCAACGGCACACATCGAGGAACTGATGCAGGAGCTGCAAAAGGATGTCACCATCCTCATTGTTACCCACAACATGGGGCAGGCGATGCGCATCTCGTCGAAGTCGATGTTTATGTATCTTGGCGAGCTGGTTGAATATGGTAATACAGACGCAATGTTCTCTAACCCCTCTGATGAGCGCACAAAAGCCTATCTGACGGGAAAGATGGGATGATTCGGTTTTGTTTGCAGCTTCTTAAAATTCAAAAAAATACACCCAACCTTGATTTTGGGTATGAAAAAGGGTGTAAATCTCGTAACTACTTGATTTACACCCTTTGCTGCGGAGAGAGAGGGATTGACTTTGTCCATCCCTTGCGCTGCCGCGGGCATCCTTGCAAAAAGAAAAAGCAGACAAACCTTCAAATAAATTTGAGTTTCTGTCTGCTTTTCTTTTTGCGGAGAGAGAGGGATTCTTGCTTTGGCAAGCGACTTCGTCGATTACGAACCCCCACTCGGGTGTTCTCATCCCCTCTAATGTAAAAAAAAGGAAGCTAAGGCTTCCTTTTTCTTGCGGAGAGAGAGGGATTCGAACCCCCGGTACCTTTCAGTACGTCGGTTTTCAAGACCGGTGCAATCGACCACTCTGCCACCTCTCCAATAAGCCAATTTAAATATCGAACAAACGGTTGTTTCCCATTTGACGTTGCAAAGGTAACACATTATTCCGTAATATCAAAATAATTTATTTAAAAATTTTGCGGCAGCCTAAATTTTATTTCAGATTTTACTTCAGAGCCATTTGAAACTGCTTAAAAAAGGCGATTATTAATGCGCTTTTGTGTAATAGTCCTCAAATAATAATACAGGGGGGGCTGATAATTATACAAGAAACACACATCGGCTCACAGCCTGAAAGAGACTTACCGGTGAAGAGTAAAAACAAATTCAAGCCCACATTCTTGGGAACGACGTGCCGAAATTGCACCGTTGTGCAATGTTACGGCATTTTTCACAATAGCAAGGCCAAGGCCTGTCCCTCCTAATTTGCGGCTTCGGCCCTTATCTACGCGATAAAAACGTTCAAAGATTCTGTTAAGATGCTCGTCGGAAACACCGCATCCGTTATCCGCGAAACTGAAATAATAGAATTGCTCATCGCTGCGAAAGCATGAGAGCCCGACAGCAGTGCCCTCCCCGGCATAAGCTATCGCATTGTCGAACAGATTGCGGAATATCGAATAGAGCAACGAGGGGTCGCCTTCGAGATACAGGTGCTGGGGGAGGTTGTTGCATACACTCATATTTTGCGCTGCAAGCCTGTCTGCAACTTCGTGCTGCACACTGTTTACCAACTGTGAGAGGTCGACAATCTCTTTTTTCATCCGCTGCACCGAATTGCTCATTGCGTGCAGCTGCGACATATCATCCACCAGATTGCACAGGCGATTGCTCTGACTGTGACAGCGTTTAAGGAAGTGCATCAACTGCTCCTCCGACATATTATGCGGATAGTTTCGGATGATGGTTTCCAATCCCCCTTGTATGCTGCATACAGGGGTTTTAAATTCATGTGCCACATTCTGTGTCAATTGCTGCTTCAGGCGACTTTGCTCTTCGATTTGTGTTACGTCGTTTATGGAGATTTCAAAGCCACCATCGTCGAAGCGAGCGCAATTGAGCAAAAAGACCCTTCCATCTTTTTCGATTTTTGTCGAATGAACATTCTCTTCCGTTCTATCGGCTGTGTCATTGTCTACGAATCGGGATATTGTACGAAATTCGGGTTGCAGCAGTATGTGACGGAGGTCTACAAGGTGTTCCGAAGATATTATGTCGCAATATTGTCTGAAGAGAGCATTGGAAAATACGATTCGTCGACGGGCATTGAAGATGGCAAGACCCTCACGCGAAATACGCAGATGCGACAGCAGTTTTTCCGTTGCCGAACGTGATATTCCCCGATGCTTGACATATACGTATATCAGAGTGATTATCGAAAATAATGTGACAACTGATACATATATAATTAGGAAAGAGGTGTCTGCGATCTGCATGGTTATTCGCTTACGGATTTCATAAAGCAGTAGCCGTATCCGCTGCGTGACACCAGATGGGCTGCGTAACAGCCAATCTTTTTACGCATACGGGCTATGCTTACATCTATGCTGCGTTCGAGGACACCGGCATCGTCGGGCCATACACGAGCGAGTATCTCTTCGCGCGAGTATACTTTGCCGGGTTTTTGCAGCAACAGGTGCAGCACCTCGAATTCTTTCTTTGTCAGAGAGATATCGTGTCCGTCAATGAGTGCACGCTTTGTGTCGGGGTCGAGCACGAGTGTCTCAAAAACAACAGCAGAGAAAGAGGTGTGTTGCAGAGTGGCACGCTTTAACACCGCCTTCACACGTGCAATCACCTCGCCGATACGGAACGGCTTGCTTATATAGTCGTCGGCACCGGCATTGAATCCTTTCAGCACGTCATACTCGGCCGATTTTGCAGTAACGAATATAATGGGTATGTTGGCCGTCGTTTGTGTGGCTCTGAGTTGCATGGCAAGTTCATAGCCGCTCATATTGCCCATCATAACGTCGAGCATGAAGAGTGAATATTGCTGAAGTTCCATCGTCAGAGCCTCCTCGGCCGAGGTGGCTGTATCCACCTCATAGCCACTGTTCTGAAGATTGAATTTCAGAATTTCGCCGATATCCTCTTCATCGTCTACTACAAGAATCCTTGCCATGCTTTGTGGTATTAGAAGCAGTTTATGCGGCTGTTAATTATTCTCGAAACTGCGCAGTAGTTCTATCTCGGAGGCCCATCGCGTCTCATCGGGGGTTTCAAGGATGATGGGAACCGCATCGAATCGGCTGTCTTTCATGAATCGTGCAAAGAAGTCCATACCCAACAATCCCAGCCCTATGCTTTCGTGACGGTCGACCCTGGAGCCGAGGGGCTTTTTTGTATCATTCAGGTGTATGCCGCACAGGTATTCAAGGCCGAGCACTCTCTCTAATTCTCCAAACGCCTCTTCGTAATTATCCACTATGTCGTATCCGGCCGAATAGAAGTGACATGTGTCGATACAGTAACCCACACGGCTTTTGTCGTCGATGCGGTCTATTATGTATCGTATCTCTTCGAGTTTGTTGCCCACATTACTGCCCTGCCCTGCTGTATTTTCAATGACGGCGGTGACACCCTGTGTCATTGAGAGGGCAAGATTTATGTTGGCCGCAATTTTATCGAGACACTCTTCGACTGATATTTTATTAAGATGGCTGCCCGGGTGGAAGTTTAGCAGTTGCAATCCTAACTGTTCGCAGCGTTTCATTTCGTCGATGAATGCAGCTCGGGATTTTTGCTGCGCCTCTTCGTCGGGACTGCCCAGATTTATCAAATAGCTGTCGTGTGGAAGGATATATCGTGCATCGTAGCCGCCCTCGGAGCATCGCTCTTTGAAAAGTCTTATACTCTTATCACTCAGAGGGGATGACACCCACTGACGTTGATTTTTTGTAAACAGCGCAAAAGCATCGGCACCAATCGAAGTGGCATTCAGTGGGGCATTCTCTACCCCACCGCTTGCCGATACGTGTGCTCCTATATGTTTCATTATTACAGTGCAAATGTTTAAAATTATTATTCTGTTATTACGGCATTGGACTCGGCAACAGATGCAAAGAGTTTCTTTCCGCCACGCAACAGGTTACGCACTTCGCTGAGAAGCTCGTGTGACTCCTGTATAAGGTTCAGATAAACAAAATCCATGCGCAGACTGCCCTGACTCTTGTGCAAACGCATTGTTTGCGTCTTGCGCAGATTGGCAAGTGCGTGCTTTAGATTCTTTGCACGTTCCGATACTTCGTCGGCCGTTGTAAAGTCGCCTGTCGATAATATATTGTTAATATCTACAAGCACGTTGAACACATCGCGACAATAGGGCGAGAATTCTTCGATGTAACCTTTTGAGAGTGGGCTGAAACTATTCTCGGTGTGTTCTTTCATGGGTTCTCCAATGCGTATGAGAGTGTTCAACATTTGTTGACAGCTGTTGGTGCAGAGGTGATACCATGTGGTGCGTTCAAATGCAAGCGATTGGTCTATACGTTGCATGCCGCGTGTCTCAAAGCGACGCTGCTTTTTAATAAGATTCTTCTCGTCGACAATCTTATTGAGCGAACCTTTGAGGGGGCGTGAGTCGTCTTTCGAGAAGGCCTCAAACATAGTCTTATAGGTCTCGGCCGAGAATGTGAGAGTGTGCGACAGTGTTTCAGCCGTATGCAGTCGGAGTGCGTCCCAAACCTCCTCAGGATTTTCGGAGTTCATTATCACCTGCACTTTTGCATCCTCTCTATCTTCTTTTTGTTTCTTATTATATCTCAGATGGCTGTGTATGAGCAGATAAGCCACAATGGCTATCATTATGAACATTGCAGGCAGCCCTCCGAAGTACATTATTGTTGCCACTGTAGATGCAAGGATGAATGCTGCTCCTGCGGTGATGAACCATCCGCCGATAACCGACACCACTCCTGTCACGCGATATACGGCACTCTCGCGCCCCCATGCACGGTCGGCAAGTGAAGAACCCATACCCACCATAAATGTAACGTATGTGGTAGATAAGGGGAGTTTCATGGATGTACCCACCGCGATTAACAATCCCGCAAGCACAAGATTCACCGACGCACGAATAAGGTCGAATGCAACATCCTCGCGCTCTTCGAGAGGACGGAAGCGCTCGTTAACCCAATCTTTCACGCTTGTGGGAGTTTTTCGAGATATTGCTGTTACCATATTTGTGGTAACGCGCACTACGTTACGTGCAAGGGGCGACGAACCAAACATATCATTCTCGTCGTTCTTTTGACTTGAAAGATTTATGGATGTTTGTAACACCTTCTTGGCCTTTTTGCTTGTGCACAGGGCAAACACCATGATAGCACCAGCACCCACAAGATAGTATACAGGTGTTTTTGCCGACTCCATGAGCGATGTCATCACAAATTGGTCGGCGGCCATACCGTTGCCGTTGGTCACAAAATCTTGGAACGAAGATAAGCCCGCAAGCGTCACTCCGATAAAGTTCACAAGGTCGTTTCCTGCAAATGCCAACGCCAGCGAGAATGTTCCTATGAGAACCACAATCTTCAGCACATTCACTTTAAGCCAATGCAACACCTGCATAAACACCGTGAAGAACAAGAATGACGCCAGAAGCAACATACCTGTGTTTGCATCCACAAAAGTTTTCACATCTGCCGGAACCAAAGTGCTTCCCTTCAGACCTTTGATAAGCATGAAATATAGTATTGCGGTTACTGCGATACCACCAAAAATACCTATTTTACTGCCAAGATTGCGGCGATAATGGAAAGTGAAGATAGTACGGGAAATCCATTGTACCACAAGACCGAACACAAATGCTATCGCAACCGACAGGAATATCGAGATTATCATTGTCAACGCTTTCTCGGTGTTCAGAAGCTCCATGATGCTTGTGTCCATAGTGCCGGAGCTTATCTTAAATATAGATATTATGAATGCTGCTCCCAACAGCTCAAACACCATTGAAACTGTGGTGGAGGTTGGAAGGCCGAGAGTGTTGAAAAGGTCGAGCAAAAATACATCGCTGATTACTACAGCCAAAAAGATGCACATCACCTCGTTAAAATAAAAATACTCCGGCGTAAAAATACCGTGACGAGCAATATCCATCATTCTGCTACTGAAGGCCGCACCTACAAACACGCCCACAGAGGCTACTATCAACACTGTTCTCAGTTTGGCCGCCTTGCTTCCAACAGCCGAAGAAAGGAAGTTAACTGCATCGTTGCTTACACCCACCGTAAGATCTATCACCGCCAGCATAAACAAAAAGGCGATAATATACAGATAAGGATTCAACAGAAGTTCCGATAATTCCATAATTTAAAATTTAATTATATTTTGTGTTTATTTTTATGCCTCTGTTTTTACGCTACAAAATTATCACAAAAGGATTACTCGCGTATTACAAAATTGTTACAAAAATGTTACATCGCATTTTTCTTCGGAAACAAAAATATAAAAAGAAATCACAAAAACAAAAAGAGTTATAAAAAAAGTTAGAAACAGCCCGACAAAAAAGCGCAATACCCCTTTGTGGGATATTGCGCAACCAAGGACTTATTAAGTTCAAACAATTTATCAGAAATTGTATCTTGCCGATACGTTAATGCGGTTGGCATTATATGTGTCACTGTCAAAATCGGTGCGCCAACCATGCAGATACTCTATTCCCAATTGCAAATTCTCCGTTGCATCGGCAAACATGTTAACGGCCAGATACTGTCCGCGTTTATACACATCGGGATTGGCACCTTCAAATCCGCTGCGCGAGCGTATATTACTCTGACTGTATGTGGCCGAAGCAAACACACCGGGAGCTATGTTATAATGAAGGCTCGCAAACCAAGCATCCGTAAAGAGCATTATCATTTTGCCGGGAGTGCGTGGCGAGGGCACAAGATCCATACCCACGTTAGAGACATCGTTTATAAGCGAGCCTATTCCCTCGCCCATTGTATACTGACCGCTTATCTGCAAATCTCCCAACGTCACAAGAGCACTCGCCTGTGCTCCCCAAGCAACCTTTTGGCTTTCGTTGTTATTAACAAGATTGCGATACGAAATATCGCGCACTATTCCACCCACACGAACGTGTGTATTCTCGTAGAACTGATATTTGAAATAGATGGGAATATCGGGAAAACGCTGCGCACCAACACTCACATACTCATTCTCCAGCGCATCAATGTCGGGCGACTCAACGCCTATACCCATAGACAAGCCCCAATCGAATCCATAGTTAAACGCCACCTGTGTGGCACGATAGAAAGTTTGTCCGCAAGGGCCGGCATTGTCCACAGTGGCAGGATAAGCTGCTGCATCCATAAAACCACCTGTGGTGTATCCCAAAGTCATGTATTTTGTTCGCAGATAAGCATTCAACAGATGGAAAGTCTTGCCATCGCCCCTCCAATCACCCGAGGTAAAGACATAAAAATCGCCCAACAGGTTACTGCGCCCCACCAATTTCATAAACAGTGTAGATGTGGTTATGTCCATCTGATACTGTGTCGAGGGACCATTGTCACGCTGAATAGACGAGGGAAGAAAATCCAAATTATCCACTATCTTATTAAAGTCAAATTCCACACGCGCCTGCACATATCCTCCAATGCCAAGCCCCCATTTTCCCTCGCGGTCGGTGAGCACGAAGCGCGGAGCACGCGGGTCGCGAAAATACTCACCCTGCGTAGTATAAAAAATATTAATAACCTCGGGTGCAGTGTTCACATTCTCGGTGAAACTATACACTGTGACAGGAGCACCCTCGACACGCCCCCAACGCTGGGAATGAGCGGGCAAAGAACATAATGCCACAAGAAGAATCGGCATAAGCAGTTTTAAATTTTTCTTCATACTATTTAAATGTTTATTGATTACCGAATATTAACACCAAAATTCAGTAAAAAGTTTCGCATAACGTCAAATAAACAACATAAGAAAGATACTATTCGTAAAAAAATTGTTACCTTCGCACAATAATAAGCATTAGGGAATTAATGGATAGCAAGAGTAACACAACAATTGAATATCTGCAAGCCGAATTACGCGACAAAGCGTGGGGAATGACAGTTACAACGATTGGCCACAGGCAGTTACCGGCCTCGGAAAAGGAGAATAGCGAGGTGTCAGAGGAGGCACACGACCCGAAGCGCCACACTCTTAACGAGTATCGTCTCATATACATCACACAAGGCGAGGGCTTTTACGAGAGCGCTTCGCAACCACGCACACATGTCGAAGCCGGCACAATGCTGCTCACATTTCCCAACGAATGGTACACACTCGCACCCGACACAACATCTGCGTGGGAAGACTACATTACCGGCTTCAACGGGATGAGCATCGACAATATAACAAGAGGCAACTTCTTCTCGGTAAAGAACTGCATATTCCGCATAGGCATCGACAATAACATCGTCAACATATACCTTCAAATATTCACATACGCAAAAGACAAGCTCCCCGGCTACCAACAAATATGCGGCAGCCTTGTGCATTTTCTTTTAGGAAGAGTATACTACGAGAATATAAACCACACATACAACGACAATTACATCACACGCATAATAAATCAGGCAAAAACCATAATAAGCAACGAAGGTAAAGAGCAAAAATCCATCGAAGAGATTGCCGATAAATTGGGAATAAGCTACTCTCGCTTCCGCCGCGAATTCAAACGTCAATGCGGAACCTCGCCCGGACAATATCGTCAGGAGGTGAAGATGATAAAAGCAAAAGAACTTTTGCACACCACCGACACAAGCATAGCCGACATTGCCGACAGCCTGAACTTCGAGAGTCTGGGACAGTTCTCGACATTCTTCAGAAAGCGTGTGGGCGTTCCGCCACTCGAATATCGCAAGCGCCAACTATACAGCCACAAGAAGCGCATAGGGGGGGGAGCCAAATGCTTAAATAACAACATTTTACATTAATGGTTAAATAAAACAAAATAACAAGCGCGTTCTGCACATTTTAAAATAATTGTTGCTATATTGCACCCATAATAAGGTACAGTGTTTCAATTGTACCATAAAAAAACATAGCCATGAAAAAATTTCAAAATCTTTTAGCAAGAGCATTTGCAATAGCGGCAATAGCACTGACAGCATGTTCGGCGGCATCGGCACAAGAGATGCAACAGCCATACATAGACATGCAATCGAGAGTGGAACGCGAGGTAACCCCCGACGAACTTTATATATCAATCACAATAAACGAGAGCGACTATAAAGGCAAAAAGAGCTTGCAGGAGATGCAGGACGCAATGATAGGAGTGCTGAAAGCCAACAGAATATACATCCCCGATTGTCTCTCAATCGACTTCATGGGCAGTACCATCAGCTACAAGATGTTTTCGAGCCGCGTTATTCCCAAGAGCAGCGCAAAGTACATTCTAAAACTATCCGACGCATCCATAATGCAAAAAATCGTATACGACCTCGAGGAGCAGGGAATATCGAACATCGAGCTTGTGGAAACAAAATTCACAAAGGATGAGGAGCTTAAGACAGAACTTGGAATAGAGGCCATGAAGAAAGCGCAGGAGCAGGCTCGTGCCTTTGCCGGAGCCATCGGACAGGAAATAGGAAAGGCCATCAGCATAAGTTCGTGGTCGTCGCACAGTTCACCGCAGCCCCGCTTCTATAAATCGCGTGCAATGGTCACAGAAGAGGGTGCCGACAATGCAATGGGAGGTCATGCACCTGCAATCCCCGTAAGCAAGCTCACCTATCAGGTTAATGTAAACGTGCGATTTGAATTAAAATAACAACGCCATCAATCGGAATGTCTCATTCCAACGGGATTGGCTAACAGCCCACCACTCCATAAAAAAGCGCTCCGAACAGCCCACCTGCAAGCAGTATCAGCAAAGGACTTACCTTATATATTTTAAGCGCCACAAAAGCCGCCACTGTGATTGCCACACTCACAGCAAACTGCAACGTATCGGCCGAGGGCGAACCGTAGTTACTGCTATTCATCAGCAACAGAGCAGCCGAAGCAATAAGCCCCACCACTGTGGGACGCAGCACCTCGAACACAGCCTCAACACGAGGGTGCTTGCTGTAACGCATAAAACAGCGTGCAACGAACAACATCAGCACAAACGAAGGAAGCATCACCGCAAACGAAGCTATAATAGAGCCTGCCACAGCATACGGCACACAACCACCTGCATTTATAACTGCCGTATACCCCACGTATGTAGCCGAGTTTATACCTATGGGGCCGGGCGTCATCTGGCTGACAGCCACAATATCCGTAAATTCGGCCATAGTCATCCAACCGTGGCGAGTAACCACCTCGCCCTGTATCATAGACAGCATGCCATAACCGCCGCCGAATCCAAAAAGGCCTATTTTGAAAAACGTATAAAAAAGTTCAAGATACAGCATCACATTCCCCTCCTTTCCTGAATGTGCCCCCACAACACTCCGCCTACAATTGCCACCATAATAACATATACAGGTGACACACCGAATGTAACTATCAGCAAAGCAGACAGCACCGGAATCCACACATTGGTTCTGTTAATGCGGGCACTTTTGGCAACCGAGAATACAGGAGCAGCAATGAGTGCCACCACAGCAGGACGCAGCCCGAGGAAGATATTATTCACAATCTCATATTCCCTGAATCTGTTGAAAAATAAAGCTATGGCAAGTATTATCATCACCGACGGAGCCACACATCCCACCGCCGCAGCCACAGCACCGCGCAATCCGCGCAAGTTGTGCCCTATGAATGTAGAGATATTCACTGCAAACACTCCCGGAGCAGCCTGAGCAACAGCCAACAGGTCGACAAAGCCCTTCTTGTCAATCCAACTGTTGCGCTCTACAATATCGCGCTCGATGAGCGGAATCATGGCATATCCTCCGCCTATGGTAAATAGCCCTATCTTGAAGAATGTCACAAAGAGCTTAAGTAATCTGACATTTTCCATAATTGCTTTAGGAATAGTTTAAGATGCTGTTTTTTTATGTTTTTTAAACATTATACCACTCTATTCAAACAGACCGGGCACAAATGTTGATGCGCCCGGTCTTTATAATATATAAGAAACTGTTTAAATTTCTATTAAAATCATGCTTTTGACGCTACCCATTCGTAAGCATTGCGGAATATCTCAATCCACGGCGTTACATCATCGGCAAGGTGAGCAGCAGGATAGTTGGCACACTGCCAAGGGAATATTGCACGCTCGGGGTGAGGCATCATGGCAACATGGCGACCATTGGCACTTGCAAGGGCTGCCACACCATAGGAAGAGCCGTTGGGATTGCCGGGATAGGCATCGTAGGCATATCGTGCCACTATATTATAACTTTCCTCGTCGTGGGGAAGATTGAATTTTCCTTCGCCATGTGCCACCCATACGCCCAAACGACTGCCCGACAGGGAGCCGAAAAGCACGCTGTTATTCTGTGGGATGTTCACTCCCACGAAAGAAGACTCAAACTTATGTGAATTATTGTGCAACATGCGACCACGCTCCTCATGCTCGGGATTTATCAGGTTAAGCTCCATCATCAGCTGGCAACCGTTGCAGATGCCCAGAGAGAGGGTATCTTCGCGAGCATAGTAGCGGTCGAGTGCAGCCTTGGCCTTCTCGTTGAAGAGGAATCCGCCGGCCCATCCTTTTGCAGAGCCAAGAACGTCTGAATTTGAGAATCCTCCGCAGAATACAATGAAGTTAACTTCGTCGAGTGTTTCACGACCGCTTATAAGGTCGGTCATTGTAACATCTTTCACATCGAATCCTGCAAGATACATGGCATAAGCCATTTCACGCTCGCCGTTTGTACCTTTCTCGCGTATGATGGCAGCACGCACGCCCGACTTTTCGCGACGGTCGGCACTCATCCCGTAGCCCGACAGTTTGCCGTCGAATTTTGCTGGCAGACGGAAACGCAACGGCTGATTCTTGTAGTTGCAAAGACGCTCGTCGGCACAGCCGTTGAAGCTCTGTTTGCGATCCATGAGATAGGAGCTGTCGAACCACACATCGCGATAATGGTCTACATCAAACAGGTATGTACGCTTATCTTTTGCCACTGCTATTTGGCGTTTCTTTGCAGGAGTACCAATCTTGACGAAGCAGATGCCTGCATCGTCGAGTATCTGCTGCATGCGGCAACGGTTCTTGTCGGCTACCTGTATCACAAGAGCCGGATTCTCGGCAAAGAGAAGTTTGACAATATCTTTCTCGGCTATATTGCTGAGGTCAATTTCCATACCTCCGTTAACGTTTGCGAAGCACATTTCGAGCAGTGTTGTAATAAGACCTCCTGCCGAAACGTCGTGTCCGGCAAGCAGTAGACCCTCCTCAACCAATTTTTGCACTGCGTTGAATGCTTCGGCAAAATATTCGGGATTCTGTACGGAGGGGACGTCGCTTCCCACGCAGCCGCGTGTCTGCGCAAAGGCCGAACCGCCCAAACGTAATGTGTCGAAACTGAAATCTATGTGATAGAATGAGCTTGCCGGCTCCTCGACCATTACGGGAGATACCACTTTACGAACATCGGAGACTTCGCCTCCTGCCGATACAATCACCGTTCCGGGGCTTATCACCTTGGTGCCGTCGGGATATTTCTGTGTCATCGAGAGGGAGTCTTTTCCGGTGGGAACGTTAATATGCAGGTCGCAGCAGAATTGCGACAGTGCTTCCACTCCTCGGTAAAGGCGGGCATCTTCGCCCTCTTGTGAACGGCAGGGCCACATCCAATTGGCACTGAGCGATACAGTTTTTATTCCGTCGGTGAGCGGAGCAAGCACTATGTTGGTGAGTGCCTCGGCCACTGCAAGCACCGAACCTTTGGCGGGGTCGGCAAGGCCTGCCTGCGGCGCATGACCTATGGAGGTTGCTATACCTTTGCGTCCGCGGTAATCGAGTGTTACAACACCGCAGTCGCTCAAGGGGAGCTGTATCTCGCCCTGACACTGCTGACGGGCAATTTTTCCTGTCACCGAACGGTCCACTTTATTGGTGAGCCAATCTTTACATGCCACTGCTTCGAGACGAAGAACGTCGGTAAGATACTCTTCGATATTCTCGGCGCTGTATTCTACATTCTTATATTCACGCACCTTGGTGCTGTCTATCATATAGGTCTTGGGTGATGAGCCGAACATTTGGCTTACGGAAAGGTCGAAGGGACGTGTGCCGTCGGCTTGTTCAAAGGCGAAGCGGGCATCGCCGGTTGTCTCGCCCACCACGTACATTGGGGCACGCTCGCGCTCGGCTACTTTGCGCACATATTCTATTGCCTCTTCTTTAATAAGAAGTCCCATGCGCTCTTGCGATTCGTTGGCTATTATCTCTTTGGCCGACAATGTGCTGTCTCCTACCGGCAATTTGGACATATCTATCAAGCCTCCGCACTCCTCGACAAGTTCCGACAGACAGTTCACGTGCCCTGCCGAACCGTGGTCGTGGATGGAGACTACGGGGTTTGTATCATCCTCGCACAGTGCTCGCACTACGTTGTAGGCACGCTTTTGCATCTCGGCGTTGGCACGTTGCACTGCATTCAATTCTATTCCCGAGGAGTAGCGACCCGTATCTACCGACGACACCGAACCGCCGCCAAGGCCGATACGATAATTGTCGCCGCCCATAACTATCACTTTGTTACCTTTTTCGGGAGAGCCTTTCAGGCAATCGCGACGTGTTCCATAGCCCACTCCTCCGGCCAGCATTATCACTTTGTCGTAACCGTAGACCTCGTTATTTTCTTGATGCTCAAATGTGAGCACTGAGCCGCAAATGAGCGGTTGTCCGAATTTATTGCCAAAGTCGGAGGCTCCGTTCGAGGCTTTTATCAATATCTGTTCGGGTGTCTGATATAGCCATTTGCGCACGGGCAGAATCTCTTCCCATTTGCGGTCGCCGTAAGTGCGGGGATATGATGTCATATATACGGCTGTTCCGGCAATGGGCCAAGAGCCTTTTCCGCCACCCATACGGTCGCGTATTTCGCCACCCGTACCTGTGGAGGCTCCGTTGAATGGCTCTACGGTGGTGGGGAAGTTGTGTGTTTCGGCCTTCAGAGATATTACGGTCTCTATATCTTTAATCACAAAATAGTCGGGCATCGAGTGATCGGCAGGTGCAAACTGCTCTACCACCGGGCCTTGTGCAAAGGCTACGTTATCTTTGTAGGCCGATATTATTCTGTTAGGATTCTCTTTTGTGGTGCGCTTTATCATTGCAAAAAGCGACGACGGCATCTCTTCGCCATCAATAATAAAGGTTCCTCCGAAAATTTTGTGTCGGCAGTGTTCCGAGTTTATCTGTGCAAAGCCAAACACCTCGCTGTCGGTTAATTTGCGCCCCAGCTCGCTCTCTACACGATGCAGGTATTCAATCTCTTCGCCGGAAAGGGCAAGACCCTCGGCCTCGTTGTAACTTTCGAGGTCTTCGATAAATTCAATGGGCTTTGGTTGTATATCCACTTTGAATATCGATTGATTCAGCCCTGTATACATGCGTTGCAGCATCGGGTCGTAATCGGCATTTTCATCTTTCACCGAGAAGTATTCCTCGATGCGGACAATTCCTTCAAGACCCATATTCTGTGTTATCTCAACTGCGTTGGTGCTCCAAGGTGTCACCATTTCGCGACGAGGCCCAACAAAAAAGCCCTCGATGCTGTCACTCTCGACGAGCGTTGCTTCGCCATAAAGCCAACAAAGTTTATCTATCTCGATTTTATCCAACGTGTGGATGGTTTCTGTGGCGACGACCGTGCGACCCGGCGTACTGAAAAAGTAAATCATAGAGAGTATATGTTATTATATTGTATCATTCAAAATCCTGCCTGCGAAGATAGCACAAAAAAACGAGACAAGGGCAACAAAGCGCTGTTTTATTATATTCTATTTTTAGAAACTGTTAAATTTATATCGCTAATTTTTTTATAGAGCAAAAACAGGATGTTTATTTATTTTTTTAAAGGCACTTAGCGAGCTGTGCAACCACGAAAGAGAGAGAAACAGACATTTCTGAAAAATGGCGAAACAAACACTGTTTCCATTAAGATAAGGATTTATTGGAAATTTAATCAGCTTCTTATATTTGAGGCAGGCCTCGAACATTATACAGCACACACTGCAAAATAATAACGCAAGTTTATTTTATTTCGCTTGTTTGCTGTTATATCCGTCAACTTATCAGAAAGCTGTTATGAGATAAGATAAAATATCTGTATTATTTTTGTTACTTTTGCAAAACAAAATATGGATGCAACATCTTAACCGTTTTTTAAGAAACTGTTTAGATTTACATCTCCGATTATTTATTATAATTCCGATTATTTATTATAATAGTATAGTAAAATGGAAAACATAGCATTAGGATTCGCGATACCTTTCATTGGCACCTCACTTGGAGCAGCAATGGTATTTTTTCTACGCGACAAGATTTCTGATTTTGCTCAGAAGTTGCTTTTGGGCTTTGCCTCGGGAGTGATGGTGGCTGCAAGTTTCTGGTCGCTGTTGCAACCGGCCCTTGAGCAGACAAGCGATGGAACTATCTCGGGGGTAATGCCTGTATTAACCGGCTTTGCAGCAGGAATGTGTTTCTTATTTATATTAGACACTTTAATTCCGCATCAGCACATTGATGCAAATATCGACGAGGGACCGCGCTCTTCGCTGCCACGCTCCACGAAGCTGATTTTGGCGGTGGCGCTGCACAACATCCCCGAGGGAATGGCTGTGGGCGTGGTGTTTGCCGGAATGCTCGGCAACGACACAGTGCTCACACTTGCCGGAGCCTTTGCCCTCTCCTTTGGAATGGCCATACAAAACATTCCCGAGGGGGCCATCATTTCAATCCCCTTGCGAGCCGAGGGAAAGAGCCGCAGCAAGGCATTCATAATGGGCATGCTGTCGGGGCTGGTGGAACCTGTGGCAGCATTAATCACTCTTTTGTTTCTCGACAATGTATCGTCGGCCATGCCCTTGCTGTTGGCATTTGCAGCAGGAGCCATGCTTTATGTGACGGTGGAGGAACTTATCCCCTCGTCGCAATCCGGCAAACACAGCAACATAGGCACAATAGGCTTTGCCACAGGATTTATGATAATGATGACACTGACCGCAATTTTAGAGTAAACACACTTTTTAAACTTTTTAACACAAAAAAAGCATCCACCCCGACACTTATTTTTACTACCTTTGTAAATCTTACAACCAACTGCATAAAATAATAAAAATTAAGTAAACAAAAATAGCATCATGAATTTTGTTCTGCTGTTCACAATGATTGTAGCATCGTTGCTTCTGGTATTTGCCGGAATGTTGGTGGCAAGGCTTATTTCGCCTCGCACACACAACAAGCAAAAAGGCGAAGCATACGAATGTGGAATCCCCACCCAAGGCGAGACATGGGTGCATTTCAGAGCCGGATATTACCTGTTCGCCATTCTGTTTCTTATGTTTGATATTGAGACGGTATTCCTATTTCCTTGGGCTACAATTGTCAAAGACCTTGGAATGAGCGCCCTGCTGGGAGTGTTGTTTTTCCTATTCATACTAATATTAGGCCTTGCATACGCATGGCGCAAGAAAGCTCTTGAGTGGAAATGAAAAAGCCTGCAATTAAATCCATACCCTACGAAGAATTCAAAGACAACGAGACTCTTGAATCACTTATCGCCGAGCTTAACAAAGAGCGCACCAACGTGTTAGTGAGCAAGCTCGACGACTTGATAAATTGGGGACGAAGCAATTCCCTGTGGTCGCTTACCTTTGCAACAAGTTGCTGCGGAATAGAATTTATGGCAGTGGGAGCTGCACGCTACGACTTTGCCCGTTTCGGTTTTGAAGTAACCCGCAATTCGCCCCGACAAGCCGACCTTATCATGGTGGCCGGTACAATAACCCACAAAATGGCACCTGTGCTCAAACGTCTCTACGACCAAATGGCCGAGCCTAAATACGTTGTGGCAGTAGGCGGATGCGCCATAAGCGGCGGCCCCTTCAAAGGCTCCTACCACGTGCTGAACGGAGTAGATAAAATAATTCCGGTGGACGTTTACATCCCCGGGTGTCCTCCACGCCCCGAAGCCATGCTATATGGAATGATGCAGCTTCAGCGCAAAGTAAAAGTGGAGAATTTCTTTGGAGACAAAAATCGCAAACATAGTCGCAAAGAGATGCAAGATTCACCCATAATAGTCACAAACGTTCCCGATTCCCTTAACGAAAAGAAAAACCAGCAATGAACCCTACATTCATAGACATAAAGGAATTCCGTCAACACATGGAAAACCTGCGCCGCAAAGGCATGGACTTTTTGCGCGACCTCATAGGCATGGATTGGGGCGATGAAGGCTTGGGTGCCATATATGCGCTTGAGAACACCGCCACCGGAGAGAATATCCAAGTGGCCATACGCTGCGAAAGTCGCGACAACGCCCACATACCCACAGTTTGCGACATTTGGAGCGTTGCCGAGCTATACGAAAGAGAAATATACGACTTCTACGGAATCATCTTCGACCACCATCCCGACATGCGCCGTCTGTATCTAAGAAACGATTGGGTGGGACACCCTCTGCGCAAAGATTATGACGAGAGCGAAGCACTCAATCCCATAAGAATGGAGAATGAATCTCCCGAAGATGTGCAACGCCCCTACGAAATAGCCGAAGAGGCACAGCTGAAAGAACTTGCAAAGCAGACAAATAAAATACACGGCGACCAATACATCATCAACATAGGTCCGCAACATCCGGCAACACACGGCGTATTGCGTTTCCGTTTGGCTCTCGACGGCGAAGAGATAAGAAAAATAGACATACACTGCGGCTACATACATCGTGGCATAGAAAAGATGAGCGAAAAGCTTACATATCCACAGATACTTGCTCTAACCGACCGCCTCGACTATCTGAGCGCACATCAGAACCGTCACGCCCTGTGTATGTGCATAGAAAAAGCCATCGGCATCGAGGTAACAGAGCGCACACAGTACATTCGTACCATAATGGACGAATTGCAGAGAATAGACTCGCACCTGCTGTTCCTCTCATGCGCCGCAATGGACTTGGGAGCAATCACCACATTCATATACGGATTCCGTGACCGCGAAAAAATACTCGACATATTTGAAGAGGTAACAGGCGGTCGCCTAATACAAAACTACAATGTAATAGGAGGAGTACAAGCCGACATAACCCCCGACTTTGCACACAAAGTAAAAGAATACTGCAAATATCAGAAAGGCAAGATAAAAGAGTATAACGACGTATTCACCAACAACATAATAACCCAAAAGCGCATGATAGGTGTTGGAGTGCTAACCCGAGAAGATGCAATATCCTATGGCTGCACAGGCGGTTCGGGACGCGCATCAGGCTGGGCCTGCGACGTGCGCAAGCGCCACCCCTATGCACTCTACGACAAGGTCGATTTTAAAGAGATAATATATAACAACGGCGACTGCTACGACCGCTTCCTTGTGCGCATAGATGAGATAAAAGAATCCATTCACATAATAGAGCAGCTAATCGACAATATCCCCGAGGGAGATTACAAAGTAAAGACAAAACCCATAATACGCATCCCCGAAGGACGATACAGCGCAGCAGTCGAAGGTTCCCGAGGAGAATTCGGCGTGTTCATTGAAAGTCGCGGCGAAAAATCGCCCTATCGCCTGAAGTTCCGCCCGATGGGTCTGCCACTTATTGCCGCCATGCACAAAATACTGAAAGGCGCCAAAGTAGCCGATCTTATAGCGATAGGAGCAACGCTCGACTACGTGATTCCCGACATTGACCGATAAAACAAAAAACACCAAATAGTATATGTTCGACTTCAGTACCATAACAACAGCAATAGACCAATTTCTGCGCGACATAATGCCGTCGCAGGCAGCACTTCTTGTAGAGTGCGTGCTTGTAGCCCTGTGCGCAGTGCTTGCCTACGTTATGTTTGCCATAGTGATGATTTTTATGGAGCGTAAGGTGTGTGCTGCATTCCAATGCCGCTTAGGCCCGATGCGCGTAGGCCCTTGGGGACTTCTTCAAGTGTTTGCCGATGTATTCAAAATGCTGATAAAAGAGATTATAAGCATTAACAACTCAGACAAGGTGCTATACAATCTTGCCCCCTACCTTGTAGTAATGAGTTCAGTACTTACATTCTGCTGTTTGCCATTTGGCGAAGGACTTCTTGTGCTCGACTTTAACATAGGAATATTCTTCATAATGGCAGCATCGTCGTTCGGCGTGCTTGGAATTCTTTTGGCAGGATGGAGCAGCAACAACAAATTTTCGATGATAGGTGCAGTGCGCAGCGGAGCACAGATGATAAGCTACGAGCTCTCAATAGGAATCTGCCTGCTCACAATCGTTGTGATGAGCGGCACAATGCAAATAAGTGAACTTGTAGAGGCACAGCGCGACGGATGGTTCATATTCAAAGGACACCTGCCGGCAGTGATAGCATTCATAATATACCTAATAGCCGGAAATGCCGAGACCAACCGCGCACCGTTCGACCTTCCCGAAGCCGAGTCGGAGCTTACAGCCGGATTCCACACAGAATACTCAGGCATGCATTTCGGATTTTTCTATGTAGCAGAATTCATGAATCTCTTTATCGTGGCCGGTATAGCCTCGACACTGTTCTTAGGAGGATGGATGCCACTGCACATTTCCGGATTCGACAGTTTCAACACCATAATGGACTATATTCCGGGCGTTATATGGTTCTTAGGCAAGACATTCTTTGTAATTTGGGTTCTAATGTGGATACGATGGACATTCCCCCGCCTGCGCATAGACCAGGTTGTATCGCTCGAATGGAAATACCTTGTACCTATCGGCCTGCTTAATCTATTGATAATGACACTATGCGTGGTAATGGGTTGGATATTCTGACCCCCTAAAATCACTTAATGAAGAGATATGGATTTCAAAAAAACATACATAGGAAGAGTAATATACAGCCTTGTCTCCCTGACAACAGGCCTTAAGACAACACTGATTGAGTTTTTCACCCCGAAAGTCACCGAGCAGTACCCCGAGAATCGCAAAACACAGCACATCTCGGAACGCCACCGCGCCATGCTATACATGTCACTCGACGAGAACGGGAACAACAAGTGTATCGCATGCGGACTGTGCGCAAACACCTGCCCCAACGGCACAATAACCATAAAAACAAAAATGGTTACCGACGAAGAGACAGGCAAAAGCAAAAAAGTGCTCGAAGAATACACCTACGACCTTGGTTGCTGCATGTTCTGCCAATTGTGCGTCAACGTCTGCCCGAAAGACGCCATTGCATTCAACAACAAATATGAAAACGCGGTATTCGACCGCAGCAAATTAGTCATAAAGCTAAACAAATAATGCGATTGTAATATGGAAATGTCGACAAACCTATTGATATTCTCGGGACTTGCACTGCTGATGGCAGCAGCAGCCATTGCCGCTGTAACCACCAGCAGAATAATGCGTGCAGTTACATACCTGCTGTTCGTGCTGTTTGGAACAGCAGGCCTCTACTTCATGCTACACTATACATTCTTGGGGGCCGTACAGATAATAGTATACGCCGGCGGCATTGTCGTACTGTTCATTTTTGCGGCACTGCTCATTGGAAAAGGCATAATAGATGTTACACACACATCAAAATTGCGTTATCTTGCAGGAGTGCTTGCCTCAATGTCAGGCCTTGCCATAGCACTTTATCTTATAGTAAACACAACATTCATCACCGATAAATTCACAACCGACGGAGTGCCCATGACCGTAGTGGGCAGCGCACTGATGGGAACAGCAAAGCACAACTATGTGCTCACGTTTGAAGTACTCAGTATACTGCTTCTTGCCTGCATGGTGGGAGCCATAATGATAGCACGTAAAAAATAGTAACTATGACAATACCCGCACAATTTTACCTTATATTGGCAGCAGTGCTCTTTTTTATAGGAGTATTCGGATTCTTCACACGTCGCAATCTGATTTCGCTGCTCATCAGTACAGAGTTGATGCTAAACGCCGTTGATATAAACTTTGCCGTATTCAATGCATACAGTCATCCCGAGCATCTCGAAGGCTTCTTCTTCACAATGTTCGGAATAGGAATTGCAGCTGCCGAAACAGCCGTGGCAATTGCCATCATAATAAACGTATTCCGCAATGCAAAGTCAATCCACATTAAGAACCTGTTAGACCTTAAACATTGATAGTCATGGATTTCACAATACTGATACTTGCACTGCCGCTGCTCAGCTTTCTGATACTTGGACTTGCAGGCATGAAGATGCCCCATAAATGGGCAGGAGCCATCGGTACACTGTCGCTCACATTGGTAACGATACTATCGTACTGTGCAGCAGCACTATACTTTGGTGCAGGGCGCAACGCAGAGGGGATATTTGCCCCTATAACCCCATATAACCACACATGGTTACCCTTAGGCGGCACACTCAGTATAGACATGGGCATACTGATAGATCCAATCTCAGTCATGATGCTGATTGTTATATCCACAGTGAGCCTTATGGTACATATATATTCTTTGGGATATATGAAAGGCGAGCGCGGATTCCAACGCTACTACGCATTTCTGTCACTCTTCACATTCTCGATGCTGGGCCTTGTGGTGGCAACAAACATATTTCAGATGTATGTATTTTGGGAATTGGTAGGAGTATCATCGTATCTGCTCATAGGCTTCTACTACACAAAACCGGCAGCCATAGCCGCATCCAAAAAAGCATTTATAGTAACACGCTTTGCCGACCTGTTCTTTCTGATAGGAATACTGTTGTACGGCTATTATACAGAGACATTCTCCTTTACACCCGGAGAAACACTTCTTATGTCGGCCGGCGCAGTGCTCCCCATTGCTCTTGCATTGATGTTCGTAGGTGGAGCAGGAAAGAGTGCAATGTTCCCACTGCATATATGGCTTCCCGATGCGATGGAAGGCCCAACACCCGTATCGGCACTTATACACGCAGCCACCATGGTGGTAGCTGGTGTATACCTTGTTGCACGAATGTTCCCTCTGTTCATTGATTATGCCCCCGAAGTTCTGCACATTGTTGCCTACGTGGGAGCATTCACATCGCTCTATGCTGCAATAGTTGCATGCGTACAAACAGACATCAAGCGAGTGTTAGCATTCTCAACAATATCACAAATAGCATTCATGATGGTAGCACTCGGTGTGTGCACATCATCAAATCCGCATTACGGAGGTCTTGGATATATGGCCTCGATGTTCCACCTGTTCACACATGCAATGTTCAAGGGACTGCTGTTCTTAGGTGCAGGTGCAATAATACATGCTGTTCACAGCAACGAAAAAAGCCAAATGGGAGGCCTCAGAAAATATATGCCCGTAACACATTTGACATTCCTTGTAGCATGTCTCGCAATAGCCGGAATACCACCATTCAGCGGCTTCTTCAGCAAAGACGAAATTTTGGCAGCCTGCTACGATTATTCACCCATGATGGGTGTATTTATGAGCATAGTGGCAGCAATGACCGCATTCTATATGTTCCGTCTCTATTACCTTATCTTCTGGGGTAAAAGTCACTACGAGGAACAACTATCCTTATACAGTGCAGGGAAAAGCACCCATAAGCCTCATAAACCCCACGAAGCACCGCTATGTATGACCGCACCACTTGTAATATTGGCAACAATCACCACAGTGGCAGGATTCATTCCTTTCGGAAACTTCATAAGCAGCAACGGCGAAGCATACCACATACACATAAACCCTGCGGTAGCCACAGTGAGCATATTGCTGGCTTTGGCAGGTATAGCCCTTGCAACAGTGATGTATATCAGAGGAAACAGCAAACTTACAACAGCCATAAACAAAGCGCTCGGCATATTTATAGAAGCAGCATACAACCGCTTCTACATGGATGAGCTTTGGCTCTTTGTCACAAAAAAGATAATATTCAATTGCATAAGCCGCCCCATAGCATGGTTCGACCGCCACGTGATTGATGCCACAATGGACATGATGGCCACAATTACACAAAAATGCGGTAACATTGTACGCCCCATGCAAAGTGGCAATGTTCAGAGTTATAGCGTATGGTTCCTAAGCGGCGCCCTACTGCTGGCACTGATGCTGATATTCTTCACATAAACAAACAAAGACTATAATATAAGACAATGAATATACTGAACCTATTCGTAGCGATACCGCTGGCAATGCTTTTTGCATTGTGGATAAGTCGCAACACAAAGCAAATACGCACAGTGATGGTAACAGGCTCCACCCTGCTGCTATCCCTGTCGGTGTACCTCACAATAGACTTTATTGCACAGCGAAATGCCGGAGTAACGGCAGCACAGCTCTACACCGACTCGTGGAGTTGGTATCCTGCACTCAACATCTGCTACTCCATCGGCGTCGACGGAATATCGGTAGCAATGATTCTGCTGTCGTCGATAATAGTATTCACCGGAACATTTGCCTCTTGGAACATAAAGCCGCACACCAAAGATTTCTTCCTTTGGTATGTGCTGCTCTCATTGGGAGTATACGGATTTTTCATCACCACAGACATGTTTGCCATGTTCATGTTCTACGAAACGGCACTTATCCCCATGTACCTGCTGATAGGCGTATGGGGCAGTGGCAAAAAAGAGTACTCGGCAATGAAGCTCACTCTTATGCTCATGGGAGGTTCGGCATTTCTACTGATGGGAATATTGGGAATATACTACGGCAGCGGTGCCACCACAATGAATATACACGAGATTGCCGCACTCTCTAACATACCCACAGAGATGCAGTACATATTCTTCCCTCTGACATTCATAGGATTCGGAGTGCTTGGTGCACTGTTTCCATTCCACACCTGGAGTCCCGACGGTCACGCAAGCGCACCCACCTCTGTGTCAATGTTACATGCAGGCGTGCTTATGAAGCTCGGAGGCTACGGATGTTTCCGCATAGCAATGTACCTGCTGCCACAAGCAGCCAATGACCTCGCGTGGATATTTATAATCCTGACAACAATAAGCGTGGTATACGGAGCACTAAGCGCAATAAGCCAGACAGACTTAAAGTACATAAACGCCTACTCATCGGTATCACACTGCGGCCTTGTACTGTTCGCCTTGCTTATGATGACACGGACATCGTGCACGGGTGCAATTCTGCAAATGCTCTCTCACGGCCTTATGACAGCACTTTTCTTTGCCCTCATTGGTATGATTTACGGTCGCACACACACACGCGACATACGACAGATGCAGGGTCTCATGAAAATAATGCCATTCTTGTCGGTTGGTTATGTGATAGCAGGTTTGGCCAACCTCGGACTTCCCGGATTCAGCGGATTCATTGCTGAGATGACAATTTTTGTAGGTTCGTTCATGGTTGACGATACATTCCACCGCACAGTAACCATAATAGCCTGCACAAGCATCGTAATAACAGCCGTATACATATTGCGCGTAGTAGGTAAGATTCTCTACGGAGAGCCTTGCAACGAAGAGCACAAAAGGCTCACCGACGCGACATGGGATGAGCGTTTCACCGTTATATGCCTTATAATCTGCGTAGCAGGTTTAGGAATAGCCCCAATGTGGGTAAGCGACCTGATAAATAACGGTGTTGGCGATATAATTACAATTTTAAGACCATAATACTCATACCGATATGAACTATTTTGAATTCTTCTCGATGATTCCCGAAATAAGCCTTTTGGCAGTTTTCGTTGTAATATTCATCTTCGACCTTGTAGCCACAGGGCGTTACAGACGCATATTTCACGCATTAGTGTGCCTGCTGATGCTTGGCCACATATATGTGTGCATAGAGAGTGGAGATAAAGAGGTTACTCTCTTTGGAGGAATGTATTACAGCAACAGCATGATAGCCTTTGTGAAAGCCATGTTGGTGTTCGGAAGTTCGTTGGTAGTGCTTCAGGCGCATCGTTGGTTGCGCAGCACCCATGCCCTTGCCAAGCAGGGAGAATTTTACGTGTTGCTGCTCAGCACACTCATCGGAATGTTCTTCATGCTAAGCGCACGCCACTTCTTGCTCTTTTTCATTGGAATGGAACTTGCATCGCTACCGCTTGCCTGCCTTGTTGCTTTCGACAAATATCGCCACCATTCGGCCGAAGCCGGAATAAAATATGTGCTCACTTCGATGTTTGCGTCAGCAATAATGTTATACGGAATATCATTTCTCTATGGTACAATCGGCACTCTCTATTTCGAGGATATGGCACAAGGCCTCAGCGGAACAACAATGCAGATTTTCGCATTAGTGATGTTTTTTGCAGGTCTCGGCTTTAAAATATCCCTCGTTCCCTTTCATCTGTGGACAGCAGACAGCTACCAAGGAGCACCTACTGTGGTCACAGCCTACCTGTCGGTAATTTCAAAGGGCGCTGCAGTATTCACCTTGTTTGTGATTCTGACAAAGGTTTTTGCCCCGATGACGGCACAATGGCAGATGATGATATATGCAGTGACTGTGGCAAGTATCACAATTGCCAACCTGTTTGCAATAAAGCAGAATAACATGAAACGCTTCATGGCATTCAGCAGCATTTCGCAAGCAGGATATATTATGCTTGCTGTGATAAGCGGAACTGCGCAGGGAATGAGCGCAATGGTATTCTACATACTTGTATACATCATGGCCAATATGGCTGTATTTGGAATTATAGAGACACTGCAACACAATGTGGAGGGTGGAGAGCTCACACGCGAGCATTGTAACGGACTGTATAAGACAAATCCGCAGCTCACTCTGCTCATGACATTGGCACTCTTCTCATTGGGCGGTATACCTCCGTTTGCAGGATTCTTCAGTAAATTCTTTGTATTTATGAGTGCATTTGATGCGGGATTCCTTGTGCTTGTGTTTATAGCACTTATAAACACGGTAATTTCGTTATACTACTATCTGCTTATTGTAAAGGCAATGTATATCACACCTAACGACAATCCCATTGCAAAAGTAAAATGCGATATGTATACACGCATCAGCCTGTGTGCCTGCCTTTTGGGAATTGTATTGTTGGGAATTTGCAGTTTCGTGTATATAGGCATCGACAATTTTGCTTTTTAATAGAAACAATATATTTATATAGTCAGATGGTTGCTTACAGGTACATACTTGTAAGCAACCATGATTTTTTAGAATAGGGGCAGAGAGTGCTATTTCTTCATTATTCCATTGAATATTCTTCCCGAATTTATGCCCAAACGGCGGGCCGAGAAAAAGTTCTCATGGTCGAAGAAGGTACAAACACCACTTAACATTATTTCTTCCGGCGGAACACCACACGAAACAAGTTGCAGACGATTGGCTTCCCAAAGGTCTATATGCCATTTTTCGGCATATCTCTTTGCTATCCTGTGCATGGGGAAGTGAGCCTTGGCAAAGGAGTCGTAAACCTCGTCGCCAACCTCATAGGCTGCAAGCGAGATTGACGGCCCGATTACTGCACGAATATCCTCGGCACGTGTACCGTAAACATCATACATTGTCCGCATGCTCTTCACGACGATACGGGCCAGAGTACCCCTCCACCCTGCATGAACAGCGGCGATAACCCCTCTTGCTGTATCGTGCAGCAGCAGCGGCACACAATCGGCAGTGGAGACTCCGATGCACACACGGGGAAGGTTGGTAATAACGGCATCGACACCATTCAGTGTATCATTGCGCTCCTTGATGCTCATTGAGAAAAATGATTCATCAATGCAACAACACTCACAGCCATGTGTTTGACGAGGAAGAATAAGCCGTTCATTCGGTATACCAAGTTCGCAACACATCAGCTCACGATTTTTCTGCACATCACACTCGTCATCTCCACAATAGTGTGTTATATTAAAGCCGGCGTAAGCCCCTTTGCTCACGCCGCCCTTTCGTTGCGAGGAGAAAGCACGCACACCCTCTCCTATATTATATTCCGTCAGTTTTATCATATCTTGTCGAGTGCCTGAGACAGGTCGTTTATGATATCCTCGACATCCTCTATTCCCACAGAAAGACGCATTAAGTCGGGAGCCACCCCTGCCTCAACAAGTTGTTCATCTGATAGTTGTCGATGCGTGTGGCTTGCGGGATGCAGTATGCAGGAGCGTGCATCGGCCACATGCGTAACTATTGCAATAAAGCCGAGGCTATCCATGAAACGGATGGCATCCTCCTTGCTTCCTTTAACACCGAAAGCCAACACACCGCATGCTCCGTCGGGCAGATATTTCTGTGCAAGAGCGTGATATTTACTATCGGGCAATCCGCAGAAGTTGACCCACGCAACCTTAGGATGGCTCTGCAACCATTCTGCCACTCGCTGCGCATTTCCACAATGGCGCGGCATGCGCAGGTGCAATGTCTCAAGGCCTAAGTTCAACAGAAAAGCATTCTCGGGAGACATCATCGAGCCAAGGTCGCGCATCAACTGAGCCACCATCTTGGTGATATATGCAGCCTTGCCGAATGTTTTTGTGTAGGTAAGTCCATGATACGATTCATCCGGTTCGGTAAGTCCGGTATATTTGTCTCGATACGCTTCCCAATCGAAATTACCACTGTCTACTACGACTCCACCCACTGCCACAGCATGTCCATCCATATATTTGGTGGTTGAATGTGTGACAATATCCGCTCCCCACTCAAAGGGACGACAGTTTATGGGAGTGGCAAAGGTGTTGTCTACAATAAGAGGTACACCATGTTTGTGTGCTATTGCGGCAAATTTTTCAATATCCAGGACATTTACGCTGGGGTTGGAAATTGTCTCGCCAAAAAGTGCCTTTGTGTTCGGTCGGAAGGCTTTCTCAATCTCTTCGGCCGGCGCATCGGGGTCGACAAGCGTCACCTCAATACCTAACTTCTTGAGTGTAACGGTAAAGAGGTTATATGTTCCGCCATATATTGTAGTTGCCGACACAAAGTGGTCGCCTGCCTGACAGATATTGAATATTGCATAGAAATTTGCAGCCTGCCCCGATGCTGTCATAACAGCACCTACACCACCTTCGAGGGCGGCAATTTTGACACCTACTGCATCTACTGTGGGATTCTGCAAACGTGAGTAAAAATATCCCGAATCCTCTAAATCGAAAAGACGTGCCATCTGCTCGCTCGTCTCATACTTAAATGTCGTACTTTGATAGATTGGAAGCACACGCGGCTCACCCTTCTTGGGCGCCCAGCCCCCTTGCACACACAGTGTGCCCGGATTAAGTTTTTTCTGCATTTTGATTATCGTTTTTTTGTTAATATTATCTGTTTGTGTAAAAACATATATGTTCCACCGTCTACCGACAATGAAATTGTCAGCTCGGAACTGCCGTCTTTCAGTCTGTTACTGCCAAAGAGCGTAACCGTATATCGCACTCCGTCACCTGCTGCCAAATCCTCAATAGCGGTCATTTGTGAAATTTCAACATTCCTGTTGCTGCATTTTACAAGTGGATAGATATCTACGGCAGAAGCTCCGTCATTTATAATGTCGAACGAGAAGTGTCCGTAACCACCGGCAGAGAGCACCGCAGTGCCGTCATCGGCCGTAAACACTGCATTGCCCACCTTGACACCTGTGGGACGCGAAGCCGATTGTATGCGTTGCTCTATGTCGGCGCGTCTGCGCTCCACTTTGTCGGAAGATGCCGCCGTCTCTCTACCCTCCTCGGCCGAAGCCTGCTTGGGAGCATTTACAGCGTTGCCAAGCGCCGCACCTGTGACGGCGCCAATGGCCGTACCGAGAAAATGTCCGCGAGCAGAGCGCGACGACACACTGCCCACAGCACCTCCAACCATCGAACCAAGCTGCATGCCAAGCATTGTGCCTGCCGCCTGTTGCTGTGTCTGCGTTGCACAACCTGCCAATATAAGAATAAATACAAATGACAAAGTAACCCTTTTCATTCCTATGTTGTGTTAAATCGTCGCTAAGATATATAAATTAGACGACAAAATGCACTATTTTATATAAAATAACACAAACAGCATAATCCTCTGTACCTAATAAAAGCAATCTATTATTTGCTATATTGTTAACACTATTTAACATATCGAGGGGGTAATTTGCGCCTCTTTACATATATTTGCAAAAATTCAAAAAACAACCAATAATTACATATAAATATATTACAGGTATGAAATTCTACAAGAAGTTAATCTCTGCCATTATCTGCTTGTGTGCAAGCACAAGCATAATGGCAGATGATGCAAGCTACATCATGAGAATCACACTCACCGACGGCAGTGTGGTCAACTACGTGGTAAACAAGCATCCAAAAGTGTCGCTTAGCGAAAAAACCGTCAAAGTGCAGACTGATGAAATCACAGCCGAATACGATGTTAAATCGGTAGTCAATTACACTTTCGCCACCAACGCAACAGGTATCGACGATGTTCAGGACGAGAGCAGCCTTCCTGGCATAACGTTCAAATATCTTGACAAAGAGACCATTATCGTGAGCGGTTTGCAGACCGACGACAAGATAACGATACACTCTTTGTCGGGGAGCAAACAGGCCTTTGATGTAAGCAGAGACGACAACACCGCCCACATATCGCTCAGCAATCTGCCATGTGGCACATATATAATTAGCGTAAACAACAGCAAATCCATAAAAGTATTCAAACGATGAAACGATTACTATTATCAACAATTATAGCCATCCTCTGCGTCCAACAACACTATGCACAGGAATTCATTCACATAGGCGAAGAAGCCATCCCATTGTCAAACATAACCCAAATAACCCACGAGGTTAAGGTTCACCCCGGTTCATTGTCGCTGCTGTTGGAGAAAGACAGCAACATATCAATCTACGTATCGGCACTCAAGGCCACAGGCATGATGGACTCGTTGAAATTCTGCATAGACGACACATACTCCATAATGGATGTAGAAGACTCATGCAGCTATAAAATTATTGAGCGAAGCTATTACAGAGCTTTTCCCGAGGAGCGTCGATTCAACTTCACGTTCCTTGCCTGCCCCGACTCCATACTGCTGGCAAAGCACAACATCAAAGACTTGAACGGGCTGCGTGCAAAGGCAAAAGAGATATACTCTGACATATATCCCGAGGATGCAGGTGTAACAAACGAAACCGACAGACGCAATTATCTGAATAGATTCATATCTTACCAACTACTCGACTTCTACGGAAAATACTATACCCTGACAGATTTTGACAACGGCATAGTAGGAGAAAACTTCGTACCGGATTACGAAATCCCCAACTACTACGCCACAATGATGCCCCACTCGCTAATCAAATTTTCTTTTGACAGAAACAGCCATTCACTCTATGTGAATCACCGTGCATACGACGAAACAAAAAAGACCACACTGTTCAGTCCCCAACAAATGAAGACAGTAAACCTTGGTGTGAACGGTGCCTACCATTACATTGATGATATAGTTGCTTATGACAAGTACACGCAAGAGGTTGTTCTTAACGAGCGTCTGCGCTTCGATTTCACCACCCTGTCGCCCGATTTCATGACCATTCTGAAAGATGGCGAGAGTGCACGCGGCCATTCTCTACCCGCAGGTATTTCTCCGGCAATTTCAATTTCATTTAAGGCAGGCTATGTCAGAAACTTTGAATTCAATAACAGCACAGCACTTCACATTTTAACAAACAGAATTTATAATTGGGGGAGCTATTTAATTGACGAGATTTTACCAAGCGACAATTATGATATTACGATAAAATTGCCTCCGGTACCGGCCAGGATATACGAACTTAGATTGGGAACCTCAATAACAGCTGCATCGGATTGTGCTGTCTTATATATAGATGGCAAGGCTGTCGATGTGGTTGATTTTCGTGAGCCTGTAACCGATTATGGCTGGACTGATTTTGTATACTCTGATATTTATGAAAAAGAACAAGCCATGGACGATGAGCGGTGTTTACGAAATAATGGATATATGAAAGGCCCTGCAAACTTTATCACCTTCAATCAAATGCCAATATACAATTACAGCGGCATGCCCAGAAAAATTATCGGAACATTTTACACCGACGGAAAATCCGACCACTATTTAAGGATAAAAAGGGCTGAATCTCCATATAAAGATAGCTCAATGGGACTTTGTCTTGATTATTTGGAGCTTGTTCCTCCGACAGTATATGATAATGAAGAAGTTTTAGAGGACAATTTATAAAATATAAGATTTATGAAAATAAAAAAATATATAGCGTTGGCTGTTACCACTCTTTGTTTGGCAGCATCGGCGCAAAACCCGACATTAAAAACCTTCAAAGTGGGATTCCGCACAACAGAGGGTAAAGACACGGTTATAGAGGTAAGCACAATCAGCACCAACACTTTCAAGTTTGTAGGCAGTGGGGGTAAGGTTCAGATATACAACGAAACCACCCAAGAGTGGGAGACAACAGAAGAGGAGAACAGCGACGTATATATGAACGTAACCTCGGTAACCGAATATAGAGCGAACTTTTCACTCAGTTTCAGCAAAGATGCTGCTGAGCTTCCGGTAAATGAATTCGGTTGCTGCATATCCAAAGCTCCCAGGCCCACTGTATCGGAATTCTCAATGAGAAATAACAATGGTACTTTTGACATTTCCGAATTCTTTAACAAATATGGCGAAGGGTGTTACACGATGTACGTAAGTAAAAGCAAACCTGCCGATTGCTCGTTAGTTCTGAATAATCTCGATTATGTCACAACCTATTATGTGCGCCCTTTCATAAAACTGACAAACGGATTTGTGATGTATGGTGGTGAAAAGTCCTTTACAACGTTGAGAACCAAGGCTGCGGCACTCGACAGTGAAGAGGGCATGGAGGGACACTTGCTGCTCGGCGACAGCATTGTAATACAACAAAAGGCGCTCCATTCGCTTTTGGACTACGCCGAGCCGTCATTAGACCTTTTGTGCGGAGCACAGCAGGATGTGAGCTTCCTTATCAATTCAATGTCGGGCGAAGAGAGAGCAAAATTCCTCAAAAAATGCATATACAAGACCATAGAATGTGTCGACGGTAATCTGCATCTGATAAAAGAATTCCCCGCGGACTTTGCAATGAGTTTCAAGGATGGCTTCGGAGCAGGCATCGAGTACAGCGTGATTGGGGCGATAAGAGAAAAAGGAGTAGTTTCTGCAGATACCGTTACCGTCTATTGTGCCCCCTCGCAAGGAGTGCCCTACAACAGCTATCTGTCGTTACTCCCATTTAGCAGAACTGGGAATCCCGGAGTTTATTTAAATATTCCCAAATATATGCACAACAAGGAGTATAATATATATGTAGTGCTTGTACACCCCGATATTGCGAACGACCCACGCCCCAATAAGCTCAGAGTGCAGATGTTCGAACGAGAGATAGCCGATTCACTGAGACTTGGAGCATATCGCAAGGTTGAATTTGAGGCTCCCGATGAGGCACCTCATGTCGATGGCAGGTTTGTCACAGACATTACAAAAAGTGTAGATACCCTCTATATAGGAAGGTATACATTTAAGGGCACCCCCGAAAGTTACATTTATATTCAATCTAATGTCGGCAGGCAAGAAACTGATGAGTACAACAACACAGTCTGCCTTTCGCAAATACGCATCATCCCTGTAAAGGAGGATGAATAGAGTGTAGTAAAACAAAATATTGCATCCCACATATACAGTGGCCGGATGCAAAAAAACAAAAATATTAACAATTATGATTAGAAAATCTTTATATACAATACTGATGCTGCTAACCTGTTCCTTAGCATCTGCACAAAGTCTCGATAACAATACACAACTGAGTGTGATGCGTGAATTACTATGCAATGTATCAAACCATACACAATATATAAGCAACGAGGACTTTAAAACAATGATAATAATTCCAACCAATGATGGAATGTTATCGTACATCGACCCCTGTTCATACAAAAGCCTGACATTGGCAAATATCTGGGAGATTAAGTATAATGATTATGGCAAATTGATGGCAGCTATATACGAATGTGAATATAATGGCAGCACAAACAGATGGGAGAAGCTAAGCGACATACCGATAAAAACCACAAATTCTATTAACGATGCATTTAGAGAACGTACGAAGCATCTTCTCAGAAACATAATAATAAAGGGCGACTACGTAGAGGGGCAACTCTATTATAAAACCATGAATAACATGATAGTGCGCATAGACGGTGTAGACGTAAACAGTAACATCTACGGTCCGTATCAGATGGAGAATAATGCGCCCCTGAAGATTATTGAAACGTTTGTGGAGAACGGCTGCCGCTACCTTGTTGTGGATGGCCCCATAATGGGTTCGCGAAAACCCGTCAACATGCTTCTTGCCGATAAGCCGGAACTTTCCAAATTCAGCGAGATTGTGCAAGCCTGCTGTATTCATAAGAATTTAGGAAATAACCATGCTTCTACACCGTTTGACGGAGAGGGCAACCTATCGTATTACCAACCGGTATTCAGCACTTTAAAGAAGGCAAAGCCACAATACTATAAAAGGTCTTTACTGTTCGACAAAGGCAACCACACAGTATATGCGCCGACAGACGCCGCCATGGAAGAGGCCTTTGCAAAAGGATTGCCCACATTAGACCACCTGTCGGCAGCAGAGAAGTATGATGCACAGTTGGCAGAGATGGGTGAAGTGGGCGACTCGGCACTGAAAATAATAGAGGTGATGGCCGACTTTGTAAGGTACCACATTCAGGACTTCTCAATAATGATTGATAAAAATACCCAAGGGGGCAAATACAACACTGCAAAGAATATATTTGTAAAAGAAACAATGCTCGACAATAGAGGTTATGAATATGAGGGTTACAATGTTACCGGACGAACATACCGTTTAAATGTTGAAGCATCTGAATCTTCACTGAAAGTAACTGATGCATTGGGCAATAAACGTAAAGTAATTAAAGAAAACGGACTATACAACATGGTTTGCACAGAGTATTGGGTTAGAAATATAAATTCACCTACTAATAATATTGCTGCTGTATCTACTGTGGTGGTTCATGCCATAGACGGCCCACTATTGTTCTCTGACGACCAATTTATCTTTGAATGTAAGGAAGCTAAATATTATAAGGAACAATAGATAAAACATCAAATGTAAATTTATTTCAAATTCTGTGTTAACATTATGAGCGAGTTTTACTTGCCTTTATGTTTTTTCCTGTTATTCCTTTTTTGGGCTGCATAGCCGAATATGTGTGCTTAAAAAATGAAAAGACTTTCTAAAAAAGAGCTATGAAAATTTCAAGGAGGTAAATTTAAACAGCTACTTATAATTGTATCGCCGCCGTTCACTCGATTATTGAACGGCGGTGCTTTTTTGTGTAATAAGCGCCCCGTCAACTACACGAAAAAAAGGAGAATAAAAAAAGAGGGTTATCCTCACGGTAACCCTCCTCCATCTATTAAGTAAGTAAATTTTATTCAGCTGTTGGTGTAGTCTCTTCTGTTGCAGCTGCAACTTCTGCTGCGGGCGCGTCGGCCTTCTTTGCAGAACGGCGACGACGTGTCTTCTTAGTAGCAGTCTTAGCCATATTCTCGTTGTAGTCTACCAACTCAATGAAGCACATTTCGGCAGCATCACCAAGACGATTACCGAGCTTGATGATACGTGTATAGCCACCGGGACGCTCGGCAACCTTTACAGAAACCTCTTTGAAGAGTTCTGTAACAGCCTCTTTGCTCTGAAGATAGCTGAAAACTACGCGACGAGAGTTTGTGGTGTCGTCTTTTGACTTTGTTATCAAAGGCTCTACGAACTTCTTCAGCTCCTTAGCCTTTGCAAGAGTCGTAGTGATTCTTTTGTGCATTATCAGAGAGATTGCCATGTTAGAAAGCATAGCCTTTCTGTGGGATGCAGTACGACCCAAATGATTGAAAGATTTCTTATGTCTCATTTTTTATTCTTTATCTAATTTGTATTTTGAAATATCTGTTCCAAACGAAAGATTCAGACTCTCGAGCAAATCATCAAGCTCAGTGAGCGATTTCTTACCAAAGTTGCGGAACTTAAGAAGGTCTGTTTTATTATACTGCACCAACTGACCGAGTGTCTCTACGTCGGCTGCTTTCAAACAGTTGAGAGCACGTACAGAGAGATTAAGGTCTACCAGCTTGCTCTTGAGCAGCTGACGCATGTGCAGTACCTCCTCATCAAATTCTTCGTTGCCGTCGGCATCGCTTGATTCGATGGCTATCTTCTCGTCCGAGAAGAGCATGAAGTGGTAAATGAGAATTTTAGCAGCCTCTTTAAGCGCCTCCTTCGGGTGTATGGAACCGTCGGTTGTAACCTCTATAACCAGCTTATCATAGTCGGTCTTCTGCTCTACGCGGAAAGGCTCACGCTGGTACATAACGTTACGAATAGGAGTGTATATCGAGTCGATTGGAATCATCGTGGGCTCTGTGCAAAGCTCACGATTTTCATCAGCGGGAACATAACCGCGCCCTTTGTTGATGTTGATTTCAATCTGCATTTTAGCCGACGAGTCGAGATGGCAAATGACTAACTCGGGATTTAACACTTCAAATCCGGTCAAATACTTACCAATCTCACCTGCTGTGAATACTTCGGTATTCTCAACATTGATGGTGACTTTCTCGGTTTCGAATTCTTCTACGATTCTCTTGAATCGAACCTTCTTCAAATTCAATATGATGTTGGTTACATCCTCCTTAACTCCGGGTACTGTTGCAAATTCATGTTCAACACCTGCAATCTTTATTGTGCAGATGGCAAAGCCCTCAAGTGAAGAGAGAAGGATGCGACGAAGCGCGTTACCTACGGTAGTTGCAAAACCGGGCTCAAGGGGACGGAATTCAAACTTACCGAAGAAGTCATTCGCCTCCAGCATCACTACTTTATCAGGTTTTTGAAATGTTAATATCGCCATTATAATCTATTATTTGCTGTACAACTCAACGATTAACTGCTCCTTGATGTTCTCAGGAATCTCGGCACGCTCGGGCACATTCAAGAATTTACCTGCCATTGCCGACTCGTCCCACTCAAGCCATGAATACTTGCTATGGTTGAGACCGGCCAGAGAATTCTGGATAACCTCGAGTGACTTTGAACGCTCACGAACACCGACAATCTGTCCGGGTTTGATGTGACGCGAAGGAACGTTACATACCTTACCGTCAACAACAATGTGACAGTGGCTCACCAACTGACGTGCAGCGGCACGTGTGGGAGCTACGCCTAAACGGTAAACAATATTGTCGAGACGTGACTCAAGAGACTGAAGCAGCACCTCACCGGTAATACCGGGTGCAGAATCGGCCTTCTCGAACATGTTACGGAACTGTTTTTCAAGCACACCGTAAGTATACTTGGCTTTCTGCTTTTCAGCCAACATTATACCGTACTCAGAACTTTTGCGACGGCGGTTGTTTCCATGCATACCCGGAGCATAGTTCTTCTTTGAGAGTACCTTATCGGGTCCGAAGATAGGCTCGCCGAACTTACGTGCAATCTTACTTTTAGGTCCTATATATCTTGCCATTTCTGATTTCTTTAGTTAAATGTATTATACTCTTCTTCTCTTCGGAGGACGGCAACCGTTGTGGGGCAGCGGTGTTACGTCTACGATTTCTGTAACCTCGATGCCTGCACCGTGTACGGTACGGATAGCCGATTCACGACCGTTACCGGGACCTTTCACGTAAGCCTTTACTTTGCGCAGACCCAAGTCGTATGCAATCTTTGAGCAAGCCTCTGCTGCCATCTGAGCAGCATAGGGAGTATTCTTCTTAGAACCTCTGAAACCCATCTTACCGGCAGAAGACCATGAGATAACCTGACCCTCGTCATTAGCAAGGCAAACAATAATATTGTTAAATGATGAATGGACATGCAACTGGCCTACGGCTCCGACTTTTACATTCCTTTTCTTTGTTGCAACTGTTTTTTTTGCCATATTACTTACTTATTATTTTGTAGCTTTTTTCTTGTTAGCAACCGTCTTCTTGCGACCCTTGCGAGTACGTGCGTTGTTCTTGGTGCTTTGACCGCGAACGGGCAAACCGTTACGGTGACGGATTCCGCGATAGCAACCGATGTCCATCAATCGCTTGATGTTCAACTGTGTCTCTGAACGGAGGTCACCCTCTACTTTGTACTCTGCACCGATTATCTCGCGCACAGCTGCAGCCATATCGTCGGTCCAATCCTGAACCTTGATGTTGCGGTCTACACCTGCCTTATCGAGAATCTTGGCTGCACTGCTGCGTCCGATACCATAGATGTATGTCAACGCAATTTCTCCTCTCTTATTCTGAGGAATATCTACACCAACTATTCTTATAGCCATATACTATATAAATTATTAATTTACCACTTTATTAACCCTGACGCAATTTGAACTTGGGGTTCTTTTTGTTAATCAGGTACAAGCGACCTTTCCTGCGTACAATCACGCAATCTGCGGTGCGTTTCTTAATAGATGCTTTAACTTTCATAATATGTTGTTTTTATTTATATCGGAATACGATTCTTCCCTTGGTCAAGTCGTAAATAGTCATTTCGATTCTTACTTTATCACCGGGGAGGATTTTGATGTAGTGCATCCTCATTTTACCGGAGAGATGTGCAATAACTTCGTGACCATTTTGCAACTCTACTCGGAACATTGCATTGGAGAGAGCCTCTACAACTGTTCCATCTTGTTCAATAACATCTTGTTTAGCCATATTAATATCCTTTATTTCTTAAGACCTCTTCAACGAATTCAAACGACGATAAGATATCGGCTTTATTCTTGCCTACAGCTATCGTATGTTCAAAATGTGCTGCATTGCGGCGATCGCGTGTTCTTACCGTCCATCCATCGCGCTCCATGAATATCTGCCTTTTTCCAAGTGTTATCATGGGCTCTATGGCAATGCACATTCCTTCTCGCAACTGAAGCCCGTTACCTTTGCGTCCGTAATTCGGGACTTCGGGTGCTTCGTGCATTTCGCGACCTATGCCGTGGCCTACAAATTCGCGTACAACGCCAAATCCGTTTTGCTCACAATGCGATTGAACCGCATTTCCTACATCGCCCAAACGTTTGCCGTGAACAGCCTGTTCTATCGCTAAATATAGTGATTCTTTTGTCACTTGCAATAACTTCTTTGTTTCTGCATCTACTTCTCCTACACAGAAAGTGTAGCATGAGTCGCCGCAAAAGCCGTTCAAAAGTGTACCGCAATCAACTGACACTATATCTCCCTCCTTCAGGGGGACGTCGTTGGGAATACCGTGAACCACCACATCGTTTACCGACGCGCAGATTGCTCCGGGAAACGGTACTCCGTCATAGTTGGGATATCCTTTGAACGTAGGTATTGCACCATTGTCGCGGATAAATTCCTCGGCAACTTTGTCGAGTTGCTTGGTGGTAACACCCGGTTCTATCATTTTTGCTACTTCGGCAAGCGTTCTGCCAACCAGCAGATTACTCTGCCGAAGTAGCTCTATCTCGTCTGATGTCTTAAGAAATATCATTCTCAGCTCTACAAATTATCCTACACGTCCTTTTATACGACCCGAGCTTAACAGTCCGTCATAGTGCCTCATAAGAAGATAGCTCTCTATTTGCTGGAGTGTGTCGAGCACTACACCAACAAGGATGAGTAGCGATGTTCCTCCGAAGAACGATGCAAATTCCTGTTGCACTCCCAACACACCTGCAAATGCAGGAAGCACGGCAATGCCTGCAAGGAAAAGCGAACCCGGGAAAGTTATACGCGACATAATCGTATCAATATATTCTGCTGTCGGCTTACCGGGTTTAACTCCGGGGATAAAGCCGTTATTGCGTTTCATATCCTCTGCCATTTGAACCGGATTGATTGTAATGGCTGTGTAGAAGAATGTAAATATTATAATCAGCGATGCGAATATCAAGTTGTAGAGCCAACTTGTATGATCCATCATGTTACGTACAAACCATGAGTGCTCAGCTTCTGAGCCTCCGTAACCAACAAATGCGAGCGGTATGAACAATATTGCCTGCGCAAATATGATAGGCATAACGTTCGCAGCGTTTACCTTAAGAGGCAAATATTGACGTGCACCTCCATAAGTGGCACCTCCGGCAGACTGCTTGGCATACTGTACGGGGACACGACGTGTTCCGCGCAACAGTGCTACGCCTGCACAGATAACCACCAAGAGGATTACCAATTCTATAAGGAACATTATTATACCTCCGCCTGTTGCCGCAGTCATTCGTGAAACAAATTCCTGTGTGAAAGCCTGGGGCAATCGTGCAATGATACCAATCATGATTATGAGTGAAACACCGTTGCCGATACCCTTATCGGTAATACGCTCGCCCAACCAAAGGATGAACATACTGCCTGCTGCAAGGATAATGGTAGATGTTATCATAAATATGTTCCAGTCGAGACCTCCACCGAGTGCCGCACCTGCCGTATAACGGAGGTTAAGCAAATAAAAGGGAGCCTGAATCAGAAGAATCAGAATTGTCAGATAACGTGTATACTGGTTAATCTTTCTGCGACCACTCTCACCCTCGCGTTGGAGTTTCTGGAAATAAGGTACTGCGATTGCCAACAACTGAATCACAATGGATGCAGAGATATAAGGCATAATACCCAAGGCAAAGATTGATGCATTCGAGAATGCACCACCCGAGAACATATCAAGCAGAGACATCAAACCACCGCTCGTCTGATCTTGCAGTCGTGTCAACATTTCAGGATTGATACCCGGCAGAACCACATACGAACCGAACCTATAAATAGCAACAAACAGCAGGGTAATTCCCAAACGTGTTCTAAGGTCTTCTATCTTCCAGATATTCTTAAGTGTCTGGATGAACTTGAGGTTTGATACTTTATTTGCCATGTTTTAAAGCTTTACTACTGTTCCACCTACGGCCTCGATGGCTTCAACGGCTTTTGCCGAGAAAGCATGAGCCTCTACTGTCAACTTTGCTGTCAGAGTACCGTTGGCAAGAATCTTAACCAACTGCTTGTCCGAGATGAAACCGGCAGCAACCAAAGTTGCAATGTTGATTGTCTCAAGCGACTTGCTCTCGGCAAGTGCTTGGAGTGTCGAGAGGTTTACGGCCTTGTACTCTACTCGGTTGATATTCTTAAAACCGAACTTGGGCACACGGCGTTGCAAAGGCATCTGACCACCCTCGAAACCGATTTTCTTCTTGTAGCCTGAACGAGACTTGGCACCCTTGTGTCCGCGAGTAGAGGTACCGCCTCTTCCCGAACCGGTTCCACGTCCAATTCTCTTGCGAGCCTTTACTGAGCCCTCGGCAGGCTTCAGATTATTTAATTTCATAGCCAATTCTTTTTAAAGTTAATTACTCTTCAACAATGGCAACCAAATGCTGAACTTTTCTTATCATACCACGAATAGAGGCATTGTCGGTGTGCTCAACAACTTTGTTCATCTTGGTAAGTCCAAGTGCGTCAAGTGTCAGTTTCTGTGTCTTTGGAGCACCGATGCGACTTCTTACTTGTTTAATTTTGATAGTAGCCATTATATACCTCCTTATCCGTTAAATACTTTACTCAAACTTACACCTCTGTTCTGTGCAACGGTGCGTGCATCACGCATCTCGCTGAGGGCTGCAATAGTAGCCTTCACAAGGTTGTGAGGGTTAGAAGAGCCCTTTGATTTTGCAAGAACGTCAGTAATACCTACGCTCTCAAGAACTGCACGCATAGCTCCACCTGCCACTACTCCGGTACCGTGTGAGGCGGGCATGATGAGAACTTCGGCTCCACCAAAGTGTGCCGACTGTGCATGGGGTACAGTACCCTTGAGCACCGGAACACGTACAAGGTTCTTCTTAGCAGCCTCGATACCCTTTGAGATAGCAGCAGTTACCTCACCGGCCTTACCAAGTCCGTAACCGATGATGCCGTTCTCGTTTCCTACAACTACAATTGCAGAGAAACTGAATGTACGACCACCTTTTGTAACCTTAGTTACACGGTTGATAGCAACCAACCTGTCTTTCAATTCTACGTCGTTTGCGACTTTTACTCTATTATTAACTGCCATATCCTTTTAGAATTTAAGCCCACCATTACGCGCAGCATCAGCTACCTCTTTAACTCTACCATGGTACAGATAGCCGTTACGGTCGAAGACAACGGTAGTGATACCTGCCTCTTGAGCCTTTTTTGCTATCAGTTCACCTACTTTGGCAGCTTGCTCTTTCTTGGGCATAACCTCAAGACCGAGAGAAGATGCCGCAGCCAATGTGCGACCTGTCTGGTCGTCAATTATCTGAACATAAATCTGCTTGTTGCTGCGGAACACGCTCATGCGGGGACGCTCGGCAACACCGTAGACTTTGTTGCGCACTCTGTATTTGATTTTGGTACGTCTTTCTATCTTTGTTGTCATATGCTTACGGTTTAATTAATTATTTTGCACCTGCCGATTTACCAGACTTACGACGGATAACCTCGCCAACAAACTTGACACCCTTACCCTTGTAAGGCTCAGGCTTGCGGAACGAGCGAATCTTTGCACATACCATACCTAAAAGTTGCTTATCGCAAGATTTAAGGATGATGAGAGGATTTTTATTTCTCTCAGACTTGGTAGTAATCTTGACCTCAGCGGGAAGTTGCATATAGATAGAGTGTGTATAACCAAGTATCAGCTCAAGAGTATTTCCGGGCTTTTCGTTAACGCGATAACCTACACCTACAAGCTCGAGTTCTTTTGTAAAACCGGTAGAAACACCGATAACCATGTTGTTTATAAGCGCTCTGTAAAGACCGTGGTAAGCATGCTCTTGCTTTGATACCTCGGCAACGCTTCTGCCCTCAGAGAAACTGAATGTCAATTCGTTGTCACCTTTGTTGATAACAATAGAGGAATCAACCTTCTGAGAAAGTTTTCCCTCGGGTCCTGATACGGTGATGGTGTTGTCGTTGCTTATCTCAACATTAACACCTGCGGGGATACTGATAGGTAATTTACCAATTCTAGACATTGCTCAATTCCTCCTCTATTAGTAGACATAGCAGAGTACTTCACCACCGATTCTCTCGGCAGCTGCCTCTTTGTCTGTCATTACACCTTTGGATGTCGACAAAATTGCGATACCCAATCCATTAATCACTCTGGGCATATCCTTATATCCCGTATAACGACGCAAACCGGGTGTTGAAACGCGAACCAAGTTTTTGATTGCGTTAACCTTGTTTACTGCATCGTACTTCAAGGCTACCTTGATGGTACCTTGGGGGCCATCCTCTACGAACTTGTAGTTCAAGATGTAACCCTTCTCAAAAAGGATACGTGTAATCTCCTTCTTGAGGTTAGAGGCAGGAATCTCCACCACTCTGTGCTTTGCTTGAATGGCATTTCTCAACCTCGTCAAATAATCTGCAATAGGATCTGTCATAAAAAATGAATTTAAATTGATCAGGACTTCCCTGACAATATTTATTAAACACTCAGAAATTTACCAACTTGCTTTTCTAACACCGGGGATTAAACCCTGTGATGCCATCTCGCGGAACTGTATACGTGAGATACCGAAGAGACGAATGTATCCCTTGGGACGACCGGTGAGCTTGCAACGGTTGTGCATACGTATGGGGTTAGAGTTCAAAGGCAGTGACTGCAATTTGCGTGCTGCTTCGTATGCCTCCTCAGGAGTACCTGTGTTAACAATCTTCTTGAGAGCCTCACGCTTGGCAGCGTACTTCTTAGTCAACTTTGCACGCTTCACTTCGCGCGCCTTCATTGATTCTTTTGCCATAGTTACGAATTTTTAGCGTTCTTAAAAGGTAAACCAAATTCCTTGAGCAGTGCATAACCCTCTTCATCGGTCTTAGCGGTAGTCACAAAAGTGATGTTCATACCGGTGAGACGCATAATGTTGTCGATGTTGATTTCGGGGAAGATTATCTGCTCCTTAATTCCAAGCGAGTAGTTACCGTTACCGTCGAACTTGCTCTCTATACCCTTGAAGTCGCGGATACGGGGCAACGCTACACGGATAAGACGCTCCAGGAACTCATACATGCGCTCGCGACGAAGTGTCACCATAACGCCGATAGGCATTTTCTTACGCAGTTTGAAGTTTGATATATCCTTGCGTGATACAGTTGCAACGGCTTTCTGACCGGTGATGGCTGTAATCTCGTTTATAGCTACATCAATAATCTTCTTGTCTTGTGTTGCAGAACCCAAACCTTCGTTGATGACGATTTTCTTCAATACGGGTACCTGCATGGGTGAAGAATAGTTGAATTGCTTCATCAAAGCCGGAGCAATACGCTCGGCATATTCTTTCTTTAGGCTGGCTGTATTACTCATTACTTGATCTCCTCTCCTGATTTTTTAGAATAACGGACCTTTACACCCTCCTCGTTTACCTTGCGACCGATACGTGTGGGCTTGCCCGACTTGGGGTCGATGAGGTTGAGGTTAGAGACGTGAATTGCGGCCTCCTGTTTTACAATACCTCCTTGGGGATTCTTGGCGCTGGGCTTCGTGCTCTTGGAAACCATATTGACGCCCTCTACGATGGCACGATCCTTTTCCACGAGAACTTTCAAGACCTTACCGGTCTTGCCTTTGTCCTCGCCGGAATTTACATAGACCATATCACCTTTCTTGATATGTAACTTCTTCATTACTTCAGATTTTTAAACATTAAAGTACCTCGGGTGCCAACGATACAACCTTTGTATATTGGGTTGCACGAAGCTCACGGGCCACCGGTCCGAAGATACGGCTACCGCGCATCTCGCCGGCGTTATTAAGTAGAATGCAAGCGTTGTCGTCGAAGCGGATATATGAACCGTCCTGACGGCGAACCTCTTTCTTTGTACGAACGATGAGGGCCTTTGAAACGGCTCCCTTCTTCATATCGCTCGAGGGGATGACGCTTTTTACAGCGACAACAATAACGTCGCCTACCGAAGCATAGCGGCGACGTGTGCCACCAAGCACACGGATACACAATGCCTCTTTAGCACCGCTGTTATCACATACAGTAAGTCTTGATTCAACCTGTATCATAATTACTTAACTTTTTCGATGATTTCTACTAATCTCCATCTCTTTGTCTTGCTCAAAGGACGGGTCTCCATAATGCGTACAGTATCGCCCACTGAGCACTCATTCTTCTCATCGTGTACATGATACTTTTTGGTTCTGCTCACGAATTTGCCGTAGATGGGGTGCTTCTCCTTGAATTTAGCGGCAACAGTGACAGTCTTGTCCATTTTGTTGCTGACAACTACACCGGTACGCTCTTTTCTTAAATTTCTTACTTCCATGGTGCTCTTTATTTTTGATTTAATTCGCGAGAACGCAATTCACTCTTCATACGTGCAATAGAGCGACGTACTTTCTTCAGCTCCTCGGGGTTCTCCAGGGGTGAAATTGCGTGATTCAGCTTCATTTGAGCATAACGTGCAACCTCGGTCTCAACTCTTTCCTTGAGCTCAGCGGTAGAGAGCTCTCTGATTTCTGCTATCTTCATAATTATGCTTAATTTTGAGCGTCGTAATCGCGTCTGACAATAAACTTAGTAGTAACAGGAAGTTTTTGAGCTGCAAGACGCAAAGCCTCCTTTGCTGTCTCGAAGGGAACTCCCTCTATCTCAATGAGGATGCGGCCGGGGGTAACGGGGAATACAAATCCTTCAGGATCTCCCTTACCCTTACCCATACGTACATCGGCAGGTTTGCGAGTGATGGGTTTATCGGGGAATATACGTATCCACACCTGTCCTTGACGCTGCATATAACGTGTAACAGCGATACGGGCTGCCTCAATCTGACGGCCGTTCAACCATTTGTACTGCATGCACTTGATTCCGAAGGAACCGAAAGCGAGCTGATTGCCTCTCTGTGCAAAGCCCTTGGTTACTCCGTGCTGCACTCTTCTATATTTTGTTTTCTTAGGCTGTAACATAGTTCTTCAAATTCAATTCGTTAACGGTTGTTGTTTTTCTTACGCTTGAAGTTTCTTCCGCCAGCCTGACTGTTGTTGAAGCCGCTCTCTTTGGTTTGCGCAAAGTTAGGTGCGAGATCTCTTTTCTCGTAAACCTCACCACGGCAAATCCACACTTTAATGCCCAAGAGACCAACCTTGGTAAGTGCCTCTGTCTGGCAGTAGTCGATGTCGGCACGGAAAGTGTGCAAGGGTGTACGTCCTTCCTTGTACATTTCGGAGCGGGCCATCTCGGCACCGTTCAAACGTCCTGAAATTTGTATCTTGATACCTTCGGCACCCATGCGCATTGCGCTTGCAATAGCTGTCTTGATGGCGCGACGGTAAGCTATCTTACCCTCTACCTGACGTGCTATGTTGTTGGCGACGATATTTGCATCAAGTTCGAGCTTTTTAACCTCGAATATGTTTATCTGAACATCTTTGTCGGTTATCTTCTTCAATTCCTCCTTAAGCTTGTCAACCTCCTGACCGCCTTTACCGATAATTATACCGGGTTTAGCTGTGCAAACGGTGATTGTAACAAGTTTAAGAGTGCGTTCAATGACAATACGTGATACGCTTGCCTTAGCCAGACGTACATTAAGGTATTTTCTGATCTTTGAATCTTCAACCAATTCGTCACCGTAGTTTTTACCACCGTACCAGTTGGAATCCCATCCTCTGATGATACCTAATCGATTACTAATTGGATTAACCTTCTGTCCCATTGCTTTCTACGTTTAGATTGTCATTACTTACTTT
>JAFSAT010000033.1 GCA_017442185.1 Bacteroidaceae bacterium | reverse complement strand
GCAGAGTCTCACAATGCTCAAAAGCGCAATGGAGCGCCTAAACCTATCGGCACGCGCCTACGACCGTATTCTGAAAGTAGCCCGCACCATCGCCGACCTTGCCGGCTCGGAAAGCGTAGAGACCATGCACATTGCCGAAGCAATAGGCTATCGCAGCCTCGACAGAGAGAGCTGGGGCGAGTGAAACAAAACAAAATAAACACATCACACCATGCACAGCACCATTTTAACAAGTGGAATAATTGCCACATTAGCAAGCACCATCAAAGAGATGGGGTGGCACGGAAGAGTCATTGTAGTGCTCACAACCATAGCAGCCGTACTCATAACCTACTATGCCTGTAAAAAAATTGTCATTCCCGCAATCACAAGACTTGTGATAAGAACGTCATTCTCGTGGGACGACATACTGCTGTGCCCCCGAGTGCTCAACAGCATCTGCAAGATTATACCGGCCACAATGCTGCTGCCTGTGCTGCCGTACACATTCTACGATGCTCCAATAACCCTGAATATAGCGGTAAAAGTGTGCGAGGTATATATAATAGGCACACTTGTGCAGTTGATACTGAACATATTGGATTCAATATATAGATTGGCCGAGAGTAACAGCGCCATGCGTAACCGCCCTCTCAAAGGCATACACCAGATGCTTCAGGTGGTGACAATTGCAATAGGTATAATACTGATAGTAAGTTCGCTGTTCGACAAATCGCCATTGGAATTACTCGTGGGACTGAGTGCCGCCGCCACTGTGCTCATGCTCATCTTCAAAGACAGCATTGTGGGCCTTGTGGCAGGAGTGCAATTATCGGCCAACGACATGTTGCGTCCCGGCGATTGGATTGTGGTACCCGATAGCAATGCCGACGGAGTGGTGTTCGAGGTGGGGCTGACCACCGTAAAGGTACGCAATTGGGACAACACTATATCCACAGTACCACCATACACCCTTGTGAGCGGCTCATTTGTAAATTGGCGAGGCATGGAGGAGGGCCAAGGACGACGCATCAACCGCAGCATCATAATAGATATGATGAGCATAGACTTTTGCACCGACGACGAGATTATCAAATACAAAGCCGAGGGGTTGATTGCGCAAAACGAAGATGCAAGCACCATCACCAACAGCACAATACTGCGCCGACACCTTCTGATGTACCTTAAACAACACCCCGGAGTGAATAAAGAGATGACACTGATGGTGCGTCAACTGCAACCACACGAAGAGGGATTGCCGCTCGAAATGTATTGCTTCAGCAAGGATAAATCATGGGAGAACTACGAGGAGCTGCAAAGCGACATCACCGACTATGCCATTGCCATAGCTCCACGATTCGGGCTTAAAGTGTTCCAAAGAGCGTCGGCACCGCTTGCCGAAAGACAGTCGCGACAATAATAGAAGACACAACACACATTCACCGGCACAGAATACACTCTCCAATAATATATCAACCACATAAAAACATAGAAATATGAAACTCAAACGAACCATTATGGCAATGTTCACCATACTCGTCTGCCTGGTGACAAATGCACAGAGCGACTACTATGTTGCTCATGGAGCCGATGTAAAAATCACCCATGGCACACACTACCCAAAGGCTGTGGGCATTGTAGGAACACAAAGCGACAGAGAGGTGCTCGACAATATAGCTTCGGCACCGGGCTGTGCAGCCTATTTCGACAAGACCGAAACAGTGTTCGAGGTAAAATCGGGCGACATTGTAACACCAAGCATCACCATTAACGGCGAATGGATGCATGGATATGTTTATGTCGATTGGAACGGCAACAAACAGTTTGATGTAAATATCAATGGCGACGGCCCCTACACACAAGGCGAAGGCAACGAGCTTATGTGCTGGTCGCTCTACGGCAAAGACACCAACGGCGACACAGGATGGAACAGCGACGGCATCTACCAATCGAACGGCAATGTGCTGGCCCCCGGCAGTTTCAAAGTTCCCGAAGGTCTCGAAGTGGGTTCAACCTATCGCATGCGCTACAAAGTAGAGTGGAACAGCATCGACCCCGCAGGAGAGGGAGATAAATTCATCACCGACGGCGGCTCGATAATCGACGTCACACTGAAAATATCGGGCGTGGCCGAAGCTGTGGACACAAGCTACCCGATAGACGAATATAAAGAGCCTCGCCTCGACACAACACCCGACGAGGCCGAATGGAACACCATTGCCGACGGACTGAATGTTTCATGGGCATCGCGCGACGTACACTACTCGCTGCACAAAGTTCCCGCACTCACACAAAAGAACGAAGCAACCATACACGCCTGGAAGGGCGAGCGTGCCAACATACAGGCTGTGCTCTTCAGCAAGAGCGACCAGGGAATGCTCAGCCTGCAAATGACAGAGTGGAAGAGAGCAGGCGAACCCACAGGCATAAATGCCGGCGAAGCACGCTTTGTAAACTACATAATCACCGACGACTACGACGCATGTGGCAACCACCCCATGACACTGCCGCTGTGGCTTGTTGCCGATGTGATAGACCAAGATAAACCACATGCCGTTCCGGCAATGGAGACACGCCCCGTGTGGTGCACACTCGAAATTCCCCGTAATGCCGAATCCGGAGAATATGTAACCGAACTTCAAATACTCAACGAGAATAAAGAGGTAATAAAAAGTCTCACCCTTAATATAAACGTCAACAGCCGCTCGCTACCCACCGTTGCCGAACAGAAATTCCACCTCGACCTTTGGCAGCAACCCTATGCAGTGAGCCGCTACTACGGAGTGGAGCGATGGAGCAAAGAACACATTGACGCTCTGCGCCCCTATCTGCAAGCACTTGCACGCGCCGGTCAGCGCACCGTTACAACAATAATGTTCTACGAACCTTGGGGCGAGCAGACACACGACCTTTTCGACCCTATGGTGCAGACAACAAAAAAGAGCGACGGCACATGGGCCTATGACTATGAGATTTTCGACAAATATGTGGAGCTATGCGCAGAATATGGAATAGACAAACAGATTAACTGCTTCAGCATGGTGCCTTGGGACATGAGCTTCAGATATTGGGACGAAGCCACAAGCTCATACAAAAACATAAAAACAACAACAAGCACAAGCGTTTACAAAGAATTGTGGACAAGTTTCCTAACCTCGTTCAAAGCCCACCTGCAAGAGAAAGGCTGGTTTGAAAAGACCAATATAGCAATGGACGAGCGTGCCGAATCGGACATGCTCAACGCCTATAACATAGCTCACTCATTGGGCTTTAACATGGCACTTGCCGGAAACTACCATTCATCGCTAACCGATAAGCTGCAAGACTTCTGCGTTGCACTCGGACAAGACAAGCAGTTTACCGACAAGCAGTTGGCCGACCGTAACGCAAAAGGCATGGTGACCACATTCTATACAAGCTGCGCCGACAGCGAACCTAACATATACACTAACTCAATGCCCGCAGAGGCTGCCTATCTGCCAATATATGCAGCGGCAAACAGACTTAACGGTTATCTGCATTGGGCCTGGATAAATTGGCACGAGACTCCGCTCACCGACAGCCGCTTCCGCAAATTCGGCTCGGGCGACACATATTTCTACTATCCCGGCAACCGTTCAAGCATACGTTTCGAACGTCTTATCGAGGGAATACACCAATATGAGAAGATACAGATTCTGAAAGAGGAATATAAGAACGACACAGAAAAGCTCGCTGCACTTGATGCACTTTTGGGTCGCTTCAAAAGCAGCAGCGTATCAGGCGAGCAATGCGCCGCGTGGGTAAACGATATTGAGGATTTCCTAAATGGCCTTGAGGTTGAAATACCCACTCCCAAAGAGGTAACCACCGGCTACTACCATCTTGTGAGCAAAGCAACAGCACGCACCGAACACCTCTACAACGATGCCACACTTAGCGGAAACAGCATGCGCTTCACTCTGCAATCCAACGAAACTGTATATACAAACAATGGAATATGGCACATTACCGTAAAAGACGGCAATAAGCTGGGAATAAAGAACGGCGATGGCAATGCACTTGTGGCAGGCGCCAATTGGGGTGCTTCGATTGCCGGCAGCTACACCGAGCTTACAGTGGGTGAAACGTTCGAGGTTGGCGAATATCTCTACTACTATTTCACCGAAGCCATAAACTGCACCAACGGTACGGCAAACTTCAAAGTAGGCAACACCGACTTTGTAACAACTTGGACCGACGGTGGCAGCAGTGCCGATGATAACCTATGGCGATTCGAGCCTGTTGATACAGAAGGATTGTATATTTATGACGTGGTGATAGAGGGTAACGATGATGTTTATGTAATCTATAATAACGGCTCGACACAGGAGAAGGCCTTCAATGGAGGTTTCTTCTTATCGACAAACGAGATTAAGAGCAACATGCTGTCGGCAAACATCATTGGAACTGTATTAGAGGATGCAACAATAGCAGTAGAGGGAACCACTATAAAGGTTACAAACATAAAAGCCGCTGCAACCCCCGAGAAGCAAGACCTCTTTAACACCAGCAACGGCGACGGCGTAATCCCCCCTATCGTATACCGGGAATAACAACCACAAGCACCGGACGCCTGATAACTGTTGCATCGCGCCTTGTATGCGGAACAGACCCCGGATACGGACAGGTAGACGTTGTATGCCGCATAAGCGACAACAATGGCGAAACATGGAGTGACATTAGAGATGTAGCCGTTGGAAACGGAAAAACCTCGGCCACAAAGAACTATTTTGAAACTGCATTCGGCGACCCCGCAATAGTTGCCGACCGCACAAGCAACGAGGTGATGATTCTTGCCGTAGCAGGATGCACCGTATATGGCAACGGAAACACCACACGTAAAAATCCAAACATGATTGCTCTTATCCGCAGTAAAGACAATGGAGAGACATGGGAGAAGCCCATTGATGTTACCGAGCAGATATACAGCCTTTTTGATAAAGGCAACCCCATTCAGGCCGCATTTGTTGCTGGAGGTAAGATTTTCCAAAGCCGCATCGTAAAGAAGGGCGATTATTATCGTGTGTACGCTGCAATGTGCGCACGCCCCAACGGCAACCGCGTGATATACTCTGACGACTTTGGTTCAACATGGCACGCTCTTGGCGGCGAATATGCACTCCCCGCAACAGGTGGCGACGAGCCCAAGTGCGAAGAGCTTCCCGACGGTCGTGTAATACTGTCGAGCCGTGTTGGCGGCGGCCGTATCTTCAACATATTCACATACAGCAACACTCTTGAGGGTGAGGGCAGCTGGAGCAACGAGGTTAAGGGTACATTTGCCGGCTCGGGACTAACCCCCGGTGGAAATTCCACCAATGGCGAGGCACTTGTGTTACCTGTTCAGCGCAACAGCGATAAAAAAGAGATGTATCTGATTCTGCAATCTCTGCCTACCGGCAGCGGACGCACCAACGTAGGTATATACTACAAGGAGCTTACCAATCTGAGCGACCTCAACACTGTGGAGAATCTCGCCAACGATTGGAACGGATTCTATCAGGTAAGTTCAACATCTTCGGCATATAGCTCAATGGATCTTCAGGCAGACGACCGCATAGGATTCATATACGAGGAGACACTCACAGGATTCGGCAAGCGCAACAATCCCGTATCAACAAGTTTCCCCACAGGCGCCGGACAACACAACTTCGACGGATTCGATAATATGTATATTGCATACACCCTTGAATACATAACAAATGGCGCGTACAGTGTAAAGAGAGACACCGACCGCCGTGCATTCCTGCAAAATTATTTCAAGGCCTATGCAAAGGATGCTCAAATGTCGGACGAATTGATTACTAATCTTGATGCAGCATTGGCTGCACTGAGCTCTGAGCCTGCAACCGAAGAGATAGATAACATTTACTTTATATTGGCCGGCGGTGCTCCTGCCGACCCTTGGGATGGCAAGGTGCTCACATTCACCAACATTCAACAAAATGGCACAGAATATACACTGTATATAGACGAAAATAGTATTCTGAACATAAGCACAGAAAAAGCCAAAGAGCTTGGAGCAGCAGCACAATTCCTGTGCACAAAGCAGCCATCGGGTAAATACAGTTTCTACAACCAAGAGAAAGAGCTTTACATGATATGGCGTGCAGGCAACAATTATGGCTATAACAACAACGCAGGCACACTCGCCGAATATAATGCCACATACTGCGATTGGAGCATAAACAGCGGCGCAAGTTCACTTGCCGACACATATTATCTTCAAAGCAAAAGAAACGACGGAAAAACCGACGGCACAATAATACTTATGGCAGACGGCAAATTCGACGCATGGTCAACAGGAGTGGGATTCAGCAACAGATACAGCAATCTTTTTCGTATTGAGGCATCCGATAATACCACAAGCATTGAGAATGTCAAAGAGTCAACAGAGAACAATAGAATATATGACCTCATGGGACGCGAAGTTAAAAATGCAACCAAGGGTATATATATAAAAGGTGGTAAAAAAATATTGATAAAATAGACATTTACCTGCACTATGCAGGATATGTTCATAAGCAGTGCGCAGGTTTTTCCTGCGCACTGCTTTTTTAGGTACATTCTTCCAATCAAATCCTCAAGGAGCATCAAAACAGATTGTTTCACGAAGATATTTTCATACATTTTTCCATCAATTTGAAGTTTTTCACGACATTTGTCGATTTTTTATCCGAAAAATTTTGGATTCTAACATTTTATTCATACTTTCGCCACATACAAAGACAAAAGACAGCAGATGATAAACAACACCCTGCATATTATAACTACCGGTACAGGTACAACCACAACCCTTCGGGGTTAGGGATAGTTGTTGTGTTTCTACGTGAAACATCTTTTTCAAAAAAATCACTTCTTTTTATTTTAAAGACAACAGAGCGAAGCAAAGCCTAAGCATGCTTCACCGTTTGTCGAATATCATCAAAGAATACAGCTGCGGTGATGCACGGCTCCCAAAAGCCAAGCAACACCATTCACTGACACATATCAATCATAAAAATTTGAAGACTTATGAAACACATTATAATATTGGGCGACGGAATGGCCGATTGGCCTGTGGAAGCATTGGGAGGAAAGACACTTCTTCAAGCGGCAAACACACCATATATGGACAAACTTGCAGCAATGGGACGCACAGGACGCCTTGTGACTGTTGCCGACGGCTTTCACCCCGGAAGCGAGGTTGCAAACATGTCGGTATTGGGATATAATCTGCCCAAGGTGTATGAGGGGCGCGGCCCGCTTGAAGCTGCAAGCATCGGCATAGAGCTTGCACCCGGAGAACTTGCTCTGCGTTGTAACATAATCTGCATTGAAGAGGATAAAATAAAAAATCACTCATCGGGACATATATCGACCGAGGAGGCCGACGTGCTGATGAAATATCTTCAAGAACATCTTGGCAACGAACAGATACACTTTTACACAGGAGTGCAATATCGCCATCTGCTTGTGATTAAAGGGGGCGACAAACGCCTGCACTGCACACCTCCGCACGATGTTCCGGGTGAGGAATTTCGGCCACTGATGGTGAAGGCCGAGGTACCCGAGGCCGAAGAGACTGCCCGCCTTATCAACGACCTTATACTGCGTTCACAAGAACTATTGAAGAAACATCCGTTGAATTTGAAACGTATTGCCGAGGGCAAAGACCCTGCAAACAGCATCTGGCCTTGGGGTGGCGGCTACCGTCCGCAAATGGAGGCATTGGGCGATAAATTTCCGCAAGTTCACAGCGGCTCGGTAATATCTGCAGTCGACCTCATACGGGGAATAGGACACTACGCCGGACTAAAAGTTCTTGATGTTGAGGGAGCAACCGGACTTTATGACACAAATTACGAAAATAAGGTAAAAGCACTGCTCGAAGCTCTGAAAAAGGATGACTTTGTGTATCTGCATATAGAAGCCAGCGACGAAGCCGGACACGAGGGTAACATTCCACTGAAGATAAAAACAATTGAAAATCTCGACAGCCGCGTAGTTGCCCCAATTTACGAGGCTGTGAAAGAGTGGGACGAGCCTGTGGCAATAGCACTGCTGCCCGACCACCCCACCCCTTGCGAGCATCGCACTCACACAGCCGAACCTGTTCCGTTCCTCATCTGGCATCGCGACATACAGGCCGACAGCGTGCAAAAGTTCGATGAAGAATCGACACTCGCAGGCAGTTACGGACTTCTTAAAGAGGATGAATTTATCAACACATTCATGAAGTCGGCTTAAAAGAGGAGCGAAAAAGGCTTTGCACAACAGAGCCGAGAAACAAGTTATAAGTATAATATAAACAAAAGCACACAAAAATACCATGAGATATTACAGCACAAACCACCGCGCAGCCAATGTATCACTCGAAGAGGCCGTTGTAAAAGGATTAGCCTCAGACAAAGGATTGTTCATGCCATGCGATATTCGCCCTTTGCCACAGGATTTTTTCGACAATATCGAGAAGATGGACTTCAAGGATATCGCATTCAGAGTGGCAGACGCCTTCTTTGGCGATGATGTTCCCGAGGAGGATTTGCGCGATATTGTATATGACACACTCTCATTCGATGCTCCGATTGTAAAAGTCAAAGAGGATATTTACTCATTGGAACTTTTTCATGGCCCTACACTTGCGTTCAAAGATGTGGGCGGCCGCTTCATGGCACGTCTTTTAAGATACTTCCTAAAGAGACAGAACCACAAACAGGTAAATGTGCTTGTCGCCACATCGGGCGACACAGGCAGCGCCGTTGCCAACGGATTTCTCGGCGTCGAGGGAATAAATGTATATGTATTCTACCCCAAAGGCAAAGTAAGTGAAATTCAAGAGAAACAATTCACCACATTAGGCCGTAACATTACCGCAATCGAAATAGATGGTTGCTTCGACGACTGTCAGGCGCTTGTAAAGGGTGCGTTCATGGACGAGGAGCTTAACTCGATGCTACACCTCACAAGTGCAAATTCCATAAACATTGCACGATTCCTGCCGCAAGCCTTTTACTACTTTTACGCATACGCACAGCTCAAACGCATGGGCGTGAAAAAAGATATTGTAGTGAGCGTACCAAGCGGAAATTTCGGCAATCTTGCTGCCGGACTTTTCGGGAAACGCATGGGACTGCCTGTCAAACGCTTTATAGCAGCCAATAATGCCAACGATATTTTCTACAAATATCTGCAAACAGGAGAATACTCACCGCGTGCATCGGTGAGCACCATAGCCAACGCAATGGACGTGGGCGACCCGAGCAATTTTGCCCGTATAATATCACTCTATGGAAACAGTCATGCTGCGGTGTGCGCCGATATCAGCGGCGCTGCATACAACAACGAACAGATTGCCGAAAGCGTGAAACAGGCATGGATTGACGAAGATTATCTGCTCGACCCACACGGAGCCTGCGGCTATCGCGCCTTGTGCGAGAATCTTCGAGAGAATGAAGTGGGAGTATTCTTAGAGACAGCTCACCCTGCAAAGTTCAAAGAGACCATAGAGAACATAATAGGACACACCATAGATATTCCCGACAAACTACAAGCCTTTATGCAAGGAAGCAAACAGAGCATCCCAATGTCACCAAACCTGCAAGACTTGAAAAAATTCCTTATGTTGGGTGAGCTGTAAAGAGTGTTTAAAAGAATCAATAGCAACAATAATGCACCATAAGTGAACACCCTTTGCCATTTGAATTAAATTGTGTACTTTTGCACACAGAAAAAGAAACAAGCAAATATTATATAATACAATGACAAGAGAACTGTTCACAAAGGAGGCATATAAGATTGCCGACATAAACCTTGCCGACTTTGGACGCAAGGAGATTGAGATGGCCGAGCACGAAATGCCCGGCCTCATGGCGTTGCGCGAAAAATACGGAGAACAAAAGCCACTGAAAGGCGCACGCATCATGGGCTCGCTGCACATGACCATACAAACAGCCGTGCTGATAGAGACATTGGCACATTTAGGCGCCGAGATACGTTGGGTATCATGTAACATATACTCCACACAAGACCATGCAGCAGCCGCAATAGCAAACGCCGGCATACCCGTATTTGCATGGAAAGGCGAGAATCTGGCCGATTATTGGTGGTGCACACTTCAGGCACTCACATTTGAGGATGGCTCAGGCCCCGACACAATAGTAGACGATGGCGGAGACGCCACACTGATGATACATCTGGGCTATGCAGCCGAGAATAATCCCGAGGTTCTCAACTACAGCGATAGCGACCCTGAGGATGAGCGTGAGCTGAAGAAACTGCTGGCCGAAGTACTGAAGCACGACAATCGCCATTGGCACAAAGTGGCAGAAAAAGTGCGTGGTGTGTCAGAAGAGACAACAACCGGCGTGCATCGTCTCTATCAGATGATGGAAAATAAAGAATTGCTGTTCCCCGCTTTCAACGTAAACGACTCGGTGACAAAGAGCAAATTCGACAATCTGTATGGTTGCCGCGAATCTCTTGCCGACGGAATAAAGCGTGCCACCGACGTGATGATAGCCGGAAAAGTGGCCGTTGTTTGCGGCTACGGCGATGTGGGCAAAGGTTGCGCACACAGCATGCGCTCATACGGTGCTCGCGTACTTGTCACCGAGATAGACCCGATATGCGCACTGCAAGCAGCAATGGAGGGCTTTGAAGTTGTGACAATGGACGAGGCTTGCAAATATGGCAATATATTTGTGACATGCACCGGCAACATCGACATTGTAACAATAGAACACATGGCACAAATGCCCGACCAAGCAATAGTATGCAACATAGGACATTTTGATAATGAGATACAGGTTGAGGCACTTAAAAACTACAAAGACATTCGCTGCCTCAACATAAAGCCGCAGGTCGACCGCTACTTCTTCCCCGACGGACACAGCATAATACTGTTGGCTGACGGTCGTTTGGTAAACCTTGGATGTGCAACCGGACACCCCTCTTTTGTTATGAGCAATTCATTCACCAATCAAACATTGGCGCAGATAGAATTATTCACAAAAGAGTATGCAACGGGAGTATACTGTCTGCCCAAGCACCTCGACGAAGAGGTTGCACGCCTGCATTTGGGACGCCTGAATGTGAAGCTCACAACCCTCACACCCAAACAGGCTGCCTATATTGGCGTAAATGTAGAAGGCCCCTATAAATCGGACATCTACCGCTATTGACAAACGTATGACGCCACAAAGCATTTGCGTTTATTGTGCATCGAGCAGTCGCGTGGAGCACTGCTACAGCAATGCCGCATACAACCTTGGAGCGCTGCTCGCCCGCGAGGATATACTCCTTGTCACCGGCGGCGGCAACCAAGGCCTTATGCGAGCCGTGGAAGATGGCACTCTTGACGCTGGCGGAAAAGCAACAGGCGTAATACCGCAATTCATGGTTGAGCAAAAATGGAATCACACAGGACTCACCGAACTTCGTATCACAAAAGACATGCACAGCCGCAAACAGCTGATGGCAGAATTGTCCGATGCAGTTATAGCCCTCCCGGGAGGATGCGGTACAATGGAGGAGTTGTGCGAGATAATCACCTGGAAACAGTTGGGCCTGTATCTTAACCCCATTGTAATACTCAACATAAACGGATATTACGACCACCTGATTGCACAGCTGGAAAAAGCCATCGAGCAGCACTTCATGGGTAAAATACATGGCAATATATGGAGCGTGGCCGCCACCCCCGAAGAGGCGCTCGACCAGATACGTAACACCCCGCAGTGGAACCCCGAGATACGAAAATACGCTGCACTATGACAGGAGCACCCATACCATACTCCTTAGGCACCGACAATCTTGTGTTGCTGCTCTTTGTGTTGAGCCTTTTGGGAGGAGCATACGTTTCGGTATTCTACGGCAGCAGCATTACCGAGCGCATAAAAAACATGTTCTATTACTCGGGACAGGCAATCCCCTACAACACTCGCACTGACATTGGAGGATTAGGCAATGTCATACTCTATGCAATGGTAATATTTTACTCGTCGATTGTAACAATGGGTTACCTTAAACAGATGGGGCGACTGCACGATACAACCTCTGCACACATACAACTTCTGACCCTATCTGTAATATTCCTGCTATATCTGCCGTTAAAGCGATTCATGTATGATATTGTTAACAAAATACTCTTCACAAAGGAACAGGCAAAGGAGTGGAGAGAATCATATTTCTTTACAATACAACTGACAGGATTCATGCTGTTACCCATAGCTGCGGCACTGATTTTGCTACCCCACACACCACACATAATCTATTACATTTACATGGCAATAGTGGGCATTATATACCTCTCTATGCTATTTACACGCTGTTTTAACATCATTTTCAAGGATAACTGCTTTTTTTTGGATATTTTTTTGTACCTTTGCGCAATTGAATTGGCGCCATTAGCCCTGATATGGCGTACAATTGATGTAACTAACCTTTACAAAATAATAAATTTTTAGGACAGTGAAAGTAAATAAGATTCTGGTTTCCCAACCTAAGCCGGCGACAGAGAAGTCTCCTTATTACGATATAGAAAAGAAGTACAATGTACAACTTGATTTCCGTTCTTTCATCAAGGTAGAAGGGCTTACCGCTAAGGAGTTCAGACAGCAAAAGGTATCCATCCCCGGACATACGGCAATAGTATTCCTCTCGCGACATGCGATAGATCACTTCTTCACACTGTGTAAGGAACTGAGAGTAACCATCCCCGACGACATGAAGTACTTCTGCCTTTCTGAAACAATCTCATTATACATACAAAAGTATGTTCAATATCGCAAGCGCAAGGTATTCTTCGGAAACGGGCATATAAAAGACCTTGAACCGTTGTTTGTCAAACATAAAAACGAGCGCTATTTTGTGCCAATGTCAAACACACAGAATCAAGACCTTTGCAGCATATTCAACGCACATGGCATTCAACACTCCGAGGCAGAGATGTACCGCACCGTAAGCAACGACTTCGAGCCGGACTTCATCACGCCCTACGACATGCTCATTTTCTTCAGCCCCTACGGCATAGAATCACTCAAGAAGAATGTCCCCGACTTTGTTCAAGGCGACAAGCTGATAGCATGCTTCGGAAAAGTTACGGCCGACGCCATAAGAGAAGCCGGCCTGAGACTCGACATTGAAGCACCCACAACAACGGCTGCATCCATGCCCGCCGCCCTTGACGAGTATCTGTCTAAGCATAACGCATAACAAGTAACACTATAACTCAAAAATAAAGAGGGTGGGTCGAGTAGGAACCAAAGTTTCACTGCCACCCTCTTTTTCATATTCCGCAAACAAAGAAGAAGATGATGATGACGAAGAGAGGCACATATAGTTTTCCCAAGAAAGAGCATCTCAAAAGCAAAACCACCATAGAGCACCTTTATGCAAAAGGAGCATCAGCCACTGTGTTCCCGTTGCGTGCCATCTTCGTTGCACTTCCTCAACAACAGCAAGAGCACCCGGCAGCAACAATCTTGGTGAGTGTTGCCAAGCGTCGTTTCCGTCACGCGGTAGACCGCAACCTGATGAAGCGCCGCATACGCGAAGCCTATCGCCTCAATAAGCCCACATTCATAGAGCACCTTCAATCACAAGGCAAACACCTTGCCATAGCCATACTCTACATAGACAACAAACCGGCAGGCACAGAGTATCTTAAACGTAAAATGGCCAAATTGCTTGCAAGCATCATTGAAAAAGAGCAAAAGACATGCGGAAGTATATAATAAAAATCCTCATCCTGCTAATACAATTCTATCGGCACTGCATATCACCAATGACGCCACCCGCCTGCCGATTCACCCCCACCTGCTCACAATATGCCATCGAAGCAATCAGCAAACACGGCCCGTTAAAAGGAGTATATCTTGCAGTCAGACGCCTGCTGCGCTGCCATCCCTGGGGCGGCTCGGGCTACGACCCTGTTCCATAAATAATAAAAAGATGCAACTGACAGACATACACTGCCACCGCACTCGCAACGATGGACACATCAGCATAGAGGATAAGGGTGACGCCGAGCCACAAGACAACAGACTATTCTCAACAGGAATACACCCCTGGTACATAAATGACGAATGGCAAATACAGTTTGCCAGAATAAGAGAATATGCACAGCGAAAAAATGCCGTTGCAATAGGTGAATGTGGATTCGACCTCTTGAAATCTCCGGCAACAGTAGAATTGCAACACACCATTTTTGCTGCGCACATTGCTCTATCCGAAGAGACAAAAAAACCACTCATAATACATTTGGTAAAAGGGACAGACGAACTTTTTCGTGCCCTGAAAGAACACCGCCACTCGCAACCGTGGATAATACACGGCTTCCGCGGAAAAGAGACACAAGCGCAACAGCTGATAGCAGCAGGCCTCTATCTTTCATTCGGAGAGAAATTCAACAAGAGTGCCGCAGCCTGCACACCGCTGCACAGGCTGTTTGTCGAGAGCGACGAGAGCCAAGTTCCCCTGCGCAACATTTATCATAATATAGCAGCAGCAAAAGATATATCAACAGAAGAGCTTGCCAAGGCCGTCAAAGAGAACTGCAAAACGTCGGGCCTTATACCATAACTGCCCGAATAAATCTTATTTTACATAATAAAATCACAAACCGAGAAACTGCTTAAATTTATATCACCAAATTTTTTTTATATTCAAAAATGGCGAAACAAACCAGACAGTTTCTATTAAGAAAAGATTTATTGGAGATTTAAACAGCTTCTGAGAATCCGGCTCCCTTTTTTAAACAATTTTTGTCCACCACTGTACGCGATGTGTCCGCAAACGGACACATCGCGTTTAACCATCTATTGATTATCAACACTTTACACTCTTGGCACGATATTTGCTATATAATATGCAGAAACATATATCAACACTAATGGACAGAAAAATTTCTAATAAAGAGAGACAAGAGAAGCTGCGCAAGAAACTGTTGCAAGCAGCAGCAGTGATAATTGTAGCAGCAGTGGCAGCCTTTGCAGCCATAAACGCAATGCGCACAAGCATAGAGGCAAATCTTCTGAAAATCTCCACAGCCCACCGCGGCACAATCTCCGTAACAGTGACAGCATCGGGAGCAATGGTACCATCAATAGAGGAGATAATAAACAGCCCCATATCCAGCCGCATTTTAGAGGTATACCGACGCGAGGGCGACAGCGTGGACATAGGCACCCCGCTATTGAAGCTCGACCTTCAACAGGTGGAGACACAATACCGCAAGATGCTCGACGAGGAGAAGATGAAACGCTACCAACTGGAACAGTTAAAGGCAAACAACGCCACAAGCCTCAGCAATCTCGAAATGAACATCGAGATAAGCAGCATGGAGGTGAGCCGCATGCAGGTGGAACTGCGCAACGAGCGCTACTTAGACAGCATAGGCTCGGGAACCACCGACAAAGTTCGTCAGGCCGAGCTTGCCTACAACACAGGAGTGCTAAGGCTCAAACAGCTGCGCCATCAATATAACAACGAGAAGATGGTACGCGAGGCCGACCTCAAGGTTAAACAGTTGGAACTTGACATCTTCCACAAAAGCCTCGAAGAGTCGCGCATCACACTGCAACAGGCACAATTGCTGTCACCTCGCAAAGGCGTGCTCACCTACATAAACACCCAAGTGGGTGCACAGGTGAGCAGCGGCATGCAGGTGGCCACAGTGTCAGACCTCAGCCACTATCGCGTCGACGGCTACATTACCGATTATTACAGCGACAGAGTAGCCATAGGACAAAAAGCCACCATCATAGTGGGAAAAGACACTCTGCATGGCACAATGAGCGCCCTCACCCCACAATCAAAAGACGGAGCAATGGCATTCAGCATACAACTTGTCGAGGATAATCACCCACGCCTGCGCTCGGGAGTAAAAGGAGATGTATACATAGATATATCATCAAAAGAAGATGTAGTGCTCATAGACAACGGCACATATTACATAGGCGATGGAGAGTATGAGATGTTCGTACTCACCAACGACGACACACTCGAAAAGCGCAAAGTGCGCTTGGGAGCCGGCAATTATGAATACGTAGAGGTAATAAACGGCCTTGCACCCGGCGACCGAGTGGTGGTGAGCGACATGAGCGCCTACATGAGACACGATAATATTCAAGTGGAATAAACCTTATAAAAAAATAACAATATGATTAAGACCTATTTAAAACAAGCATGGACGATGCTTCGGCAACACAAGCTCTTTTCGAGCATTTATATTGCCGGAACGGGATTGAGCATCGCACTCATTATGACACTGTTCATAATCTTCTATGTAAAAATCGCACCTATCTATCCCGAGTACAACAGAGCAAACACAGCTGTCGTAGGATATATCGACATCAACAACAATCACTCGGGATACATTGGCTACTATTGGGTGAAGCACGAATTTCCCAAGCTCAAACACGCAAAAGCCATAGGCACAAAAATAGGACGATTAGTGAACGTTGAAGCAAGCGTACAGACAGACAACATCAGCGCTAAAGTACCATGTATGCCGGTAGACGGCGGATTCTGGAAAATATTCACCTTTGACTTTATAAAGGGAAACGCCTTTACACAGGAAGATGTGCTTGCCCGACGCCGAATGGCCATAATAAGCGAAAGCCTTGCCAAACGACTGTTTGCATCTATCGACATTGTGGGAAAGAGCATATTGCTGAACGGCAACAAATTCAGTATATCCGGCGTGGTACGGGATGTTTCGGCCGCCACTCCCGACACATACTCCGAGGTGTGGATTCCCTTAGAGCAACAAGGCGTAGACACATACACCAACGCCAACAGTTTCCGCGGCAATAACAGGGTGTATATGCTCACCGATAATCCCGACTCGCTAAGCATGGAATTTGAGGCCTTTGTGCACCGCTTCAACAATTCTCAGAGCGATTTTAAAATAACATTCAATCACACAAACAGGACAATCCCTCAGTGGGAGACAGGACTCTCTAACATCATAACCGACAACGAAAGCGCCCCCCTGAAAGATATTATAGTGATACTGCTGGCACTGCTCATTATTCCGGCACTCAACCTGAGCGGCATGCTGTCGTCGCGCATGGACAGCCGCCGCAGCGAGATAGGCGTGCGAAAAGCCTACGGTGCCACAAACAGCAAACTTGTTTCGCAAGTGCTATGGGAGAATCTTCTGCTCACAGGAATAGGCGGTCTTGTGGGACTTATACTGTCGTACATTGCAGTAATAACATCGAGCAATTGGATTATGACCCTCTTCGGCACAAACGAATACAGCTGGTACATATATAGCGGAGAGAGAATCGAAACCTCACTATCGACCGAGATGCTCTTCAACCCATACATATTCGTCGGCGCGCTTACCTTGTGCCTTATACTTAATGTCATTTCGGCACTCATACCCACCCTTTGGGCGCTGCGCACCCCCATAATACAATCAATAAACGCAAAAAGATAACCCCCAATAAAGCCACAAACATGATAAAGATAATTCTAAAACAAATGTGGAACCAACGTCGAATGAACGGTTGGATATTCCTTGAGCTTGTAATAACAGGATTCTTTCTGTGGACAATGCTCGACCCCGTGTGTATACTCATCGGCAACTATCTTATTCCGCGCGGATACGAGAGTGAAAAACGATACATGATAATATTTGACAGATACGAGGATGGCCACGGCAAATATACTCCGACGGAAAGAATAGACTATAACGGCGATTGGGAGCACGTGGTGTTTACACTGCGCGACCTCCCCGAGGTAGAGTCGTTCACAATGGGTGAGGCTACGAGCATACCCGGTTCAGGTGGATTCAACGGAATGACCATGTATAGCGACTCAACGCAATACGCCTCGGAGAATTATACTCATTGCCAACATTATCATTATTTTATGGATCATGGCAGCGACCCGTTCAAAACTCTCGGAGTGCGCGACATACGCACAGGCGATTATTTCAAACCCGAGATTTACAACAACGGAATTATAATAACCGAGAATCTTGCCAAAACAATGTTTGGCACAACCGATGTCGTTGGTAAAAAAATAATCGACGGCAGCGGAGCCGAGAACAAAATTGCCGGTGTTGCATATAACGTCAAACAAAATGACTTTCTCCAGCCCTATCCGCTTACAATAGCAGGGCACCTGCTACAGTTCGATTGGAAACATCTTATCTACATTATAAAGTTGAAAAAGGAAGTAGACCCCGAAGCCTTTGAAGAGCGCTTCCGCAACGAGGTTGTACCCACGCTCACATTCAACAACAATTATGTAAACCAATTCATATCGTTAGAGGAGATGAACGATATTTACAACGAATCAAGCGGAGTGTATAGCGAAATGCGCCTTAAGTTCATACTTGCCGGCTTTGCACTGTTGTGCGTTTTCCTTGGAATGTTGGGAACATTCTGGGTACGTTGTCAATCGCGCAGCGGCGAAATAGGCCTGATGTGCAGCATAGGAGCCAAGCGCAGCAATATCATAAGACAACATCTTACCGAGGCCGCACTGCTGGTTGGCATAAGCTACTTATGCTCGATGCCCTTTATTCTGCACAATGCAATTGCAAACGGAGTATACACAAGTACACTCAGAATCACCAATTTTATAAGCCCCGACCCACAATATTGGCAAAATAACCTCGACCGACATATTTTGATTGTTTCAATAGTGACACTCATAATTATGTTGATAACATCCCTCGTGGGAACATATATTCCGGCACACAGGGCTGCACAAATTAATCCGGCCGACGCTCTAAGAGACGAATAAACAGTAAGTACAAACAAAAAAAAAGAATAATATTATGAATACAATGATTAAAATAGAGGGTGTAAACAAAATATACACCACCGACGAGATTGAGACACAGGCACTCGAAAATGTGAATATCGAAATTAAAGAGAGAGAATTTGTGAGCATTATGGGCCCCTCGGGCTGTGGAAAATCGACACTGCTTAATATCATAGGGCTTCTCGACACACCCTCATCGGGCAAAATCATCATCAACGACACCGATGTGACACAGATGAACGACAAGCAGCTTGCAACATTCCGCAACCAAACACTCGGCTTTGTTTTTCAGAGTTTTCATCTTATAAATTCGCTCAGTGTGATAGACAACGTTCAATTGCCTCTCATATACCGCGGAACACCCGAAAAGGAGCGCATAGAGCTTGCCAAGCAGGTGCTTGAGCGTGTGGGACTGAGCCACCGCATGCGCCACCTGCCCTCACAGCTGTCGGGCGGACAGTGTCAGCGCGTGGCAATAGCACGTGCCATCATTGGCAATCCTCTGATAATTCTTGCCGATGAGCCTACGGGCAATCTCGACTCCAAGATGGGCGCCGAGGTGATGGAGCTGCTGCACAAGCTCAACAGCGAGGATGGACGCACCATAGTAATGGTAACACACAACGAAGAACAAGCCAAGCAAACCCATCGCACCATAAGATTCTTCGATGGCAGACAGGTGTGCTGACAGCCACTTTAAAAAACAACACCTTATGATAAGAAAAGCAACATTACTTTTAGCAACCATGCTTCTTCAGCTGCCACGTGTGGCAGCTGAAGAAGCCGACAGTGTGCGCCATATCACCCTCGACGAAGCCATCACAATAGCACGCACACAAAGTGTGGATGCCGCTGTGGCACTCAACAAGCTGAAAACCTCCTATTGGGAATACCGCACATTTCGCGCAGGACTGCTGCCCGAGGTGGGACTCAGCGCCACACTGCCTGCATATAACAGCAGCTACAGCAGCTATCAGCAAAGCGACGGCTCCTACACCTTTGTGCGCAACAACTATCTGAGCATGAATGGCGGAATTTCGGTAACACAGAATATATGGCCCACAGGCGGAACACTGTCGCTGAATTCATCGTTGGATTTTTTGAAGCAGCTCGACGGCAACAATGCCGAGCGTTACATGTCGGTGCCTGTGGTGTTGCGTCTCACTCAGCCCATCTTCGGAGTGAACAACATAAAGTGGAGCCGCCGAATAGAGCCGATGCGCTATCAAGAAGCCAAAGCCAACTTTCTGAGCGAGACTGAGCAGGTTACAATGAGCGCCATAAACTATTTCTTCGAGCTTCTTCTGGCACACGAAAATGTGGGAATATCCAAGCTCAACCTGCGAAACGCCGAGAAACTATACGAAGTGGCAAAGGCCAAGCGAAGCATGGGGCAGATAAGCGAGAACGACCTTCTGCAAATGGAGCTGAACACCCTCGACGCCCGCTCGGCACTCACCAACAACGAGAGCTCTCTGAAGAGCTGTATGTTCAGGCTGCGTTCATTCTTGGCCATAAGCGAAGAGGTTAATCTTGTGCCTGTGATGCCACAGATGCTGCCCACAGTGACACTTAACTACAACGAGGTGCTCGACAAAGCCCTCGCCAACAATTCCTTTGCGAAAAACATAATGCGACGACGCATCGAGGCCGAATATGCAGTGGCACAGGCACGCGGCAACCAACGACAAATTAACCTGTATGCACAGGTGGGACTGACCGGCACTGAAAGAGAGATACAAAAGGCCTACGGCGACCTTAGAGAGAATGTAGCCGTGGAGGTGGGCTTCAGCATCCCACTGCTCGATTGGGGGAAGCGTCGAGGCCGCGTGAAGATAGCCGAGAGCAACCGCGACGTCACAGAGAGCCGTTTGCGTCAGGAGACAATGAACTTCAACCAAAATCTCTTTGTGTTGGTGGAGCAGTTCAACAACCAACAGATGCAGCTTCAGATAGCCGACAAGTCGGATAGAATAGCCCAACATCGTTACAGCACCAATATCGAGACCTTCATGATTGGCAAAATATCCACACTCGACCTTAACGACTCACAAAGCAAAAAAGACGAAGCCCGCCGCAAACACATAAGCGAACTTTTCTACTATTGGTACTACTACTATCAGTTGCGCAGCATCACACTGTGGGATTTCAACCTAAACTGTAACATAGATGCCGATTTTGAGAAAATAATAAAAGGCCGATGATACAGTTCCAAATTCACAAATTTCAAAAGTTCAGAAGCTGCTTAAATTCAGAAGCTGTTTAAATTTTAAAAGTTCCTCAAACAACCCTCAGAATATATTTTAATAGAAATTCAAGCAGCTTCTGAATTTGTTTATAAAAAGTTTTTTATCTTCGCATCATGATACTCATAATAGACGACGACAGTTCAATACGTTCATCCCTCACCTTCATGCTGAAGCGTGCAGGATACATCACCGAGGCTGTATCAATGCCCGACGAGGCCATAGCCGCGGTACGCCGATGCACCCCGTCACTCATACTCATGGACATGAATTACAGCCTCTCGACCAATGGCGAAGAGGGGCTGATGCTGCTGCGTAAAATAAAAGTGCTCACACCCGAGACCCCGGTCATTCTCATAACAGCATGGGGGAGCATACAGCTTGCCGTACAGGGGATGCGTGCAGGAGCATTCGATTTTGTGACAAAACCTTGGAACAATGTCGCACTTATGCAACGCATCGAGACAGCCCTCAAACTATCCGAAGAGAAAAACATAGAGCAAACCGACAAAGCCACATTCGACCGCAGCGGCATAATAGGCAACAGCAAAGAACTGACCAATCTGCTCGACACAATCGAGCGCATAGCATGCACCAACGCCCCGGTGCTGATAACCGGAGAGAGCGGCACAGGCAAGGAGCTGATAGCCGAGGCGCTTCACCGCAACAGCCTGCGACGCAACAACCCCTTTGTAAAGGTTAACCTTGGCGGAATATCACAATCGCTGTTCGAGAGTGAGATGTTCGGACACAAAAGAGGAGCCTTCACCGATGCCGTCAGCGACCGTGAAGGACGATTCGGGATGGCCGACAAGGGGACAATCTTCCTCGACGAGATTGGCGAGCTCGACCAGGCAAGCCAGGTGAAGCTACTGCGCGTGCTGCAAGAGCAAACATTTGAGATGCTTGGCGACAGCACTCCGCGCAAGGTTGATATACGTGTTGTGTGCGCAACAAACGCCAATCTGCAAAAAATGGTTCAGGAACACACATTCCGCGAAGACCTCTTCTATCGAATAAACCTTATCACCGTACATCTGCCGGCGCTGCGCGAGAGACGCAACGACATACCACTGTTGGCACATCATTTTGCCGACAAACAAAGCAAGGCAAACAACAGAGAGTGCGTAAATTTCACCACCGAAGCCATCGACTATCTGAAAAGCCTGCCCTACCCCGGCAATATACGCGAGCTTAAGAATCTGATAGAGCGCACCATTCTGATGAACAACAAACAAACGATAGACGCCGACGATATAAGAGCACAATATATCCCCGTCACACCCCATGAGGCCACAGCATCGACACTGCCACTGAAAGAGACCGAGCGGCATCGTATCGAAGAGACACTGCGCAATTGCCGAGGCAACATATCACAAGCCGCAGCTGAATTGGGGATAACACGTCAGGCACTCTATCGACGAATAGAAAAATATGGTATAAAGTTATGAAGCTCAAACACTACTTCGCAATACTCGTAGTTTTGTTGCTTGTCATTGAGGTGATACTTTTTATCTTCACGTCGGGCGAGCCCGGAATGTTATTTTACATTGTCGAGGGAGTAACCTGGGTAAACATCATATACCTTATCTTCTTCTATCGTAAAGTGGTGAAGCCTTTGGACGACATTGCCAACGGAATGGATTTATTGCGTGAACAAGACTTCAGCAGCCGACTGAAAGAGGTCGGTCAACGAGAAACAGACCGCGTGGTTACAGTGTTCAACGATATGATGAGCCGATTGAAGGAGGAGCGCCTTCGCCTGCGCGAGCAGAACCGCTTCCTCGACCTGCTGATTGCAGCCTCGCCAATGGGCGTGATTATACTCGATTTTGACGGACGCATCCAAATGGCCAACAACAGCGCACTGCGCATGCTGGAGATAGAGAAGAGAGAGGATGTGACAGGAACGACACTCGCAAAACTGCCATCGCCGCTTGCAACGCAGCTCGCACAACTGCCAAAAGAGAGCGAAAAGACACTGCGTCTGAGCGACTCCATGATATACCGCTGCCGACACCTCACATTCCCCGACCGCGGTTTTGCCCACCCTTTCATGCTCATAGAAAGCCTTACCGACGAGATTGTAAAAGCCGAGAAAAAAGCCTATGAACAGGTTATCAGAATGATAGCCCATGAGGTAAACAACACGGTGGCCGGCGTATCATCGGCGCTCGAAAGTGTTGCCGACGTTATTGCCGAAACCGACAACAACCAAGAACTGCACGAAATAATGCGTATATGTATAGAGCGCAACATGAACATGAGCCAGTTCATAACCAATTTCGCCAATGTAGTAAAAATTCCGCCACCACAACCCATTGCAACAGAATTGAACACCACGATAGCATCGTGGCACATACTACTCGACAGCATCTGCCGCAAACACAACATAACGCTACACATAGAGACATGCGACCGGCCACTGCCTGTGAATATTGACACAATACTGTTTGAACAGGTGATAGCAAACATTGTGAAAAACGCAGTCGAGAGTATCGGAGAGGGGGGCGACATATACATACGAACCACAGCACACCCCACCACATTGGAGATTGCCGACAATGGCAAGGGAATAAGCAAAGAGGTGGAGCAGAAGATTTTCTCACCCTTCTTCTCGACAAAGGCACACGGACAAGGCATAGGACTTATTTTTGTGCGCGAAGTACTTTCGGCACACCATTGCATATTCTCGTTGCGAACCTGCAACGACGGTCTCACACGCTTTGTCATAAAATTTTAGAAACTGTTCCATCATCATACAATAAAATTCACTATCTTCGCGCAAATACTACACACGCGCACAATGGCAAAAAAGGCAGATAACAGAGATAATGTGCACATAATAGAGCTTGGCAAGATACGCGATAAGCGCGGCAACCTATCGGTAATAGACGAAAGCAAAATACCGTTCAAAATAGAGCGCACATATTGGATATATGATGTTCCCGGCGGAGAGCATCGCGGTGCTCATGCCTATCGCAGCAGCCTCGAACTTATAACAGCCCTTTCGGGCAGTTTCGATGTAGCGGTGCACGATGGCACACACGAAGAGGTGTTTCACCTCGACCGATGCAGCCGAGGTTTATATATCCCCTCGGGCACTTGGCGTCAGATGCGAAATTTTGCCACCAATTCAATTGCGCTTGTGGTAACATCCACCCCCTACACTCCCCACGACTATATACGCGACTTCCAAGAATACACAATGCTTAAAAAGGAGGGCAGGATATGAAAAGAACCACAGTTGACGATTGCCGCACCATCGAACTTGGCAAGCATCACGGCGCCACAGGCAACCTTACGGCAGTGGAGAATGGCAAGACCGCAGACTTCGACGCCAAACGAGTATTCTTCATATACGACATCCCGGGCGGAGTGTCACGCGGAGGACACGCACACAAGACACTGCACGAACTTATAATTGCCGTTTCAGGCAGTTTCGACGTATATGTGCACGATGGCAATCGCGAACGCAGCATCACACTCAACCACCCCTCACGAGCACTATTTCTGCCTCATGGAGTGTGGGAGGAGCTAAGAAACTTTTCATCGGGAGCGGTGGCACTTGTACTTGCCTCCACAGAGTATCGCCCCGAAGATTATATAAGAGACTTTGATACATTTCTTGAATATAAAAGAGAGCAATGATACCCTATCTGCCACTTAAAGAGATTAACGCATCCTACGCGCCACAGATAAACGAGGCAATACAACGTGTGGTTCAAGACGGATGGTACATAATGGGCAAAGAGTGCACACACTTTGAGCAGGAATATGCCGCATATATCGGCACGCGCCACTGCATAGGCTGCGGCAACGGCTACGATGCACTATGGCTCATTTTCAATGCCTATCGTCAAATGGGACTTTTGCACGATGGCGACGAAGTGATGGTGCCTGCAAACACCTTTATAGCATCGGTGCTTGCCATCACCCGCAACAGACTGCGCCCCATCTTCACCGACCCCGACGCAAACACCTGCCTGATGGGCGATGAGCAGATTCTTGCGACACTCGGCAAACATACAAAGGCGGTGCTTTTGGTTCATCTGTATGGTCAAAATTCTTATACCGACCGCCTTGCACAAGTGTGCCGCGACAGAGGCATCATAATAATAGAAGACAATGCGCAGGCACACGGCGCAATGTACGGCACACGACGCACAGGAAGCCTTGGCGATGCAGCAGCACACAGCTTCTACCCGGGCAAGAATTTAGGAGCGCTTGGCGATGCCGGCGCAGTGACAACCAACAACCCTCTGCTGGCAGCCACAATAGAGAAACTGCGCAACTACGGCAGCAGCACAAAATACAGACACGACGAGATTGGCGTAAACAGCAGGCTCGACGAGATACAAGCTGCGGCACTGCGAGTGAAACTGAGACACCTCGACAGCGACAACGAAAAACGCCGCACCATAGCCATGCGATATATTGCCGAGATAAAGAATCCATACGTGAGGACACAGCACATAAAAGAGCCATCATCGCATGTATTTCACATATTCCCCTTGATGAGCGACCACCGCGACACACTGCAACAACACCTGACAACAAACGGCATACATACACAGATACACTATCCTGTGCCGCCGCACAAACAGGCCTGCTATAAAGAATACAACCATCTCAGCATGCCCATTGCCGAGGCTCTGTCGGCAACGGAACTGAGCCTGCCCTGCCACCCTCTTTTAAAGGAGGAAGAGGTAACACACATCATAGCAACAGTAAACAGTTTCAAACCTTAGCCGCCAACGCGCATGACAGAGAATAAAAAAGATACGACAATAAGCATTGTGCGCTACACACAGCAACACCGCTCAGCGTGGAACACTTTTGTGAGAGAGAGCCGCAACGGCACCTTCCTGCACATGCGCGAATATATGGAATATCACAGCAACCGCTTCTGCGACCACTCGCTGCTTTTTACGGTGGACGATGGGAAGAGAATTGCAGCCCTCCTGCCGGCCAACGCAGATGGCGACACACTATCTTCGCATGGCGGACTTACATACGGCGGACTTATAATAAGCAACCATACAACAGCCGAGATGGTTATGCAGATATTCACCCTTCTTGCCGAATATCTTGCCTGCGACACCCAAATAAAAAAAATCATCTATCGCTGTATTCCACACATCTACCACAAATATCCGTGCGACGAAGACCTTTATGCCCTTTTTCGTATGGGAGCCACACTTGTGGAACGCAAAATATCATCGGCCGTTCAGATAAAAAATCCCCTCCCCACCCGCGGACGACGCAAACTTACGGCTACGGCAAAAAGCAGGCTCGGCATTATCGAAGACGACAACTTTGCAGCTTTTTGGGAAATACTCACCAACCGACTGCAACAGAAATATGGTGTAAGCCCCGTACACACCCTCAATGAGATAACCATGCTGCACAACCATTTTTCGCAAAACATACGACTGTTTCGTGTAACCGACGAGCATGGAGCAACCATTGCCGGCACACTAATCTATCTTACCGACAATGTTGCCCACATGCAATATATAGCAACCACCGACACAGGAAGACGTGCAGGTGCACTTTACCACCTGTGCGAATATCTCATACACGAAAGGTTCACCAACATACAATATCTCGACTTTGGAATATCCACCGAACAGGGCGGTCACTATCTGAACAGCGGCCTGATAACAAGCAAAGAGAATCTCGGAGGCCGCGCAATAATGTACGACACTTATATGATAGATATCAAGAAACCGCTGCTTTAAAAAAAGATTTATTAGAAATTTAAACCACTTCTAATAATCACAGTATAAATTCTGCAATCAGCGACAAGAAAGAGAAGAAAAACAGAAAAAGCAGCATCGTCGAATAAAAAAATCAGATAAAATTTGCACTTTTCATAAAAAAGAATTATCTTTGCACCGCTTTTTAACAGAAAGCACAGAGGATTGTCCTATGGTGTAATGGTAGCACAACAGGTTTTGGTTCTGTTTGTTCTGGTTCGAATCCGGATAGGACAACTGAAAAAGAGACGCAACAAAAATTTGCGTCTCTTTTTTCATCCGGATTTAATTCTTTTCGTTACTCTTTTTTGAGGTTTGAGATTTTGAACCCGACTGTGTCGACTTCTTATCGTTGCTTGCACACTTTACCTCTTCGTTTTTCTTACCTTCGACATTCTTGTTCATAACATTGATATTTATAAGTTAAACAATATCGGCATGCACCGAGGCAGCCTTTTTCTTTTTATCACTTTTTTCGTTGTAGTCGCACCACTGCATATCCTTTCCTTTGGAAGCCTCTTTTATGTGCCTGCTGCGCTCTTTTGAGAGTTTCTCATCAGCTTCGCGCATACTCTCCATTGTACGCTCGGTGCCGCACGGTTCAATATCCACAAGCCCGTTTGTGGAGCGCACAGTCTCAAGCGGAGTATCTATATATTGCCACTCCTCGCCAAGTTGCGTGCTTCGACCCTCGTTCCAGGGGCCGCGTGCCTCGTTGCCCTTTGACATATCAAAATAGAGATTGCTGTACTTAGGACTTGTCTGCATCACTCCGGGCGGGAAATTGGGCTGTATGGTTTCGAGTGCCGCTTCAAACTGCTGATAATGAGTGACCTCGCGTGTCATCAAGAAGCCCAAAGTCTCCTTTACATACGGGTCGTCGGTGAACGGCATCAGATACTCATAGCCTATTTTGGCACGGCTCTCACCGGCCATATTGGAACGCAAATCCACCGTCAGGTCGGAATTTGCCGACACGTATGAGCCGCACCAAGGATTGCCGTTGCTGTCGGTGAGCATAGGCCCTCCGGCCGACACTATAAGAAACTGCGGATTTGTATACGCCTCGTGGATAAATTCCTCTTTTGAGGTCTTTCCCTGCATCATACGGTTTATGGGCATATCGTTTACGGCATCTTTCATACGCCCGTTTACAGGGCCTAAAAGCATGTGTATCGTAGCTCCCACGATTTCAAGATGCGCAAGTTCCTCGGCGGCAATATCCATCAACATATCATAATGTTTGGGAAACGGGTTATGACAGCTGAATGCCTGCACAAAATATTGCATTGCCGATTTCAGTTCACCATCCTTACCACCGAAAGCCTCGAGCATCATACGCGCAAAGCGAGGATCGGGTTGCGACACACGCGCATTAAACTGCAAATCTTTCACATGATAAAACATAACGTCTGATTTTTAATGGTTAATAAATGAACAGCCTATTTTTGCTCTATAAAAATTTGGCGATATAAATTAAACAATTTTTAAGATTTCATATCACGAGCAAAAGAGTGTACCTTTTCCTTAGCCTCCTGCGCCTTATCTGCCACTGCATCGGCAACTTTTTCGCCGGCATCGGCTGCCTTACCGCGCATCTCTTTCATTTTTTTACAAATATCAGCCTTCCACTGCTTTGCTTTCTCAGTCTGTGCACAACGATAAGCAAGTACACCCACAGCCGAGCCAACCATCATGCCGACCCAAAATTTTGTTCCAAATAAACTCATAAGATAAAAATTTAAAAATTAATAATTAAGACGCTGTTATACTCTCCTGAACATAGAAGCTATCCACAACAGCAACACAGCTCCCACTATGGAGGATGCCAAACCTCCGATTATTCCACCGCCCGGAATACCGAGCAGGCCGAAAATCCATCCGCCAAGCACTCCTCCAACGATACCAAGAAGCAGGTTTACAATGAGGCCGAAACCACCTCCACGCATAATTTTACCTGCCACAAATCCGGCAATAATACCGGTGATAATGTACCAAATGAAATACATAAGTATAAATTTTAAGTTAGCTAATATCAAACAAAGCAACAGCGGCACATTGCCTGCTCATCCTGTTCACAGTAGAAAAACATGAGACTGTTTTTTTGGTTCGTGCACAGGACAAAGTCTTAACATCAATTTATGCAGGATAAAATATTTGTTACCTGTTTGTCGATGTTTAACAGCTTCTGATAAAAAAGCACAACGCAACCTGATGATGTCGCGCTGTGCTTTTACAAATTAAAACTTATGTTTATGATATTATAATATCTCTATTAACAAGACGAAAAAAAATTACAATTATGACACAAAACCGGGGATATACTCATAAATTTAACATAAATTTAAACAGCCACAGAAGTTATGTCCGCGTTGCATACAGCACCTGCTACATTCTATCTTCGAGCGAATCTACAACAAGGCCGTCAAAAAGATTTATTATACGATTGGCATATAGCGCATCCTTATGCGAGTGTGTCACCATCACCACCGTTGTTCCCTGTTTGTTCAGTTCGCTCAGTGTGTTCATCACATCGCGCCCATTCTTTGAATCGAGATTACCTGTCGGCTCGTCGGCCAAAATAAGTCCGGGCTTTGTAACCACCGCACGTGCAATGGCAACACGCTGCTGCTGTCCGCCCGACAGCTGATTGGGAAAATGCTTGGCGCGATGCGCAATGTTCAGACGCATCATCACCTCGTCGACAAGTCTCTTGCGCTCGCCGGCCGAATACTTCATATAGGTGAGCGGAAGAGCAATATTCTCCTCAACCGTCATCTCCTCTATAAGGTTAAAACTCTGAAACACAAAGCCAATCTTTCCACGTCGATAGTGTGTGCGCTCCTTCTCTTTCAGATGTGCAACCTCGACGCCGTCAATCTGATACTTTCCGCTTGTAGGGTTATCCAACAACCCAAGGATATTGAGCAACGTAGATTTTCCACATCCCGACGGCCCCATGATGGCAACAAATTCGCCATCGTTTACCTCTATCGACACACCGTTCAGAGCTACAGTCTCAACAAGCTCGGTGCGGAACACTTTTTCTAAATTTTCAGTTATCAATTTCATATTTATCACATTTTTTTAATTTTTACATTCAATAAAAATCAAACGACACAAATTTAAACAGCTTCTTAATAAACCCATAAATAATTCTATCACAAAATAAGAGACTCATTATCGCCAAATGTGTCGTAGCCCGAGGTTATCACCCTGTCGCCCGGCTCCAAGCCCTCTATAACCTCGTAGAATTGCGGATTCTGACGACCAATCTTTATGTTGCGTCGCACAGCCTTGCTGCCGTCGGGCGAAAGAACATAGACCCACTTTCCGCCTGTGCCCGAGAAGAAACTGCCACGCGGCAGAAGCAGCGCCTCGACAGGCTCGCCAAGTTCAAGATTTATATAATATGTCTGCCCGACACGTATGTTGCGCGGAGTTTCACCGCCAAATGCAAGGTCGGCAAGAAACAGCCCGTCTCGCACGTTGGGATAGACGGTGCTCACAAACACATCAAATTCGGAACCTTGACGTTCAAAAGAGCCGGCAAGCCCCGGCACCACACGGTCGATATACCGCTCGTCGATGCTCACCTGTATCTTATACTCACCCACAATGTTTATATTGCCTATCGTGGAGCCTGCGCCTATATTCTGCCCAATCTGCGCGGCAAAAGAGCAGAGCTGCCCATCATGCGTGGCACACACATTAAGATTCCTTACACGAGTGCGGGCAAGCTCAAGGTCGCGGCGCATATCAGCCATCGAGTGCTCCATTTTGGCACGCTGCACATTGCGGTAGAGAGAATCCTGATGCAGACGCTTTTCGAGCAGTTGCTGTTGCGTGCGTGCAAGCTCGTGATTCTCTCGGGCACGCAGATGCTCCTCGCGTGTGGTAAGACCATCGGCATAAAGTGCATCCTGCTGCTCAAAAGTGCGCATTGCACGGTTGGCCTCTATTTTTGCGGCAAGACGCTGCTGCTGTATCGACAGCCGCTCCTTTTCGAGTGTAATCTCGGCATCCCTGTTGGTGTTGATAAGTTCGCGGTAACGCGATTCAAGGTCGGCCACCAGCTTCATAAGGTCGGGGTTACGCAACACCAAAAGCGTATCGCCCCGTTTCACCGTCGCACCATCATTCACAGGACAGTGCTCAACCCAGCCACCCTCTGTTGCCGACAGCACCACTGTGGTTTTTGGCTGCACCTGTCCGTTCAAACGTATATAATCGTTGAAGAATCCACTCTCCACACTGCTTATTATAAGGCTGCCTGCATCCACACGCATCTTGCTGCTGTGGTCGCCGAATATCATCCACCCCGTAAAAAAGAGAAATAGCGCACCTGCAAGGATATATGGTATATGCTTCTTCTTCAACCCCTTTTTCTGTTCAATCAATCTGTCCATAAATAATATGATATTATATTAAGAAGCTGTTTAAATTTAATCAGTTTCTGATTATTGCTTCAAAGTCGCAATCAATAGCCTCGTCCTTTATATAATTGTAGAGCGTAAGACGCTGAATGGTATAATAGTACGACCAAAAGGTATTAAGCTGTGCAAGATACTGTGCATGAGCATTTTCAAGGTCGTTGCTTGCATTGTTAAGGTCGGTTACCGAGAGTGCCCCGTTGGCATAGCGTTTATAGGCCATCAGGTAGGTCTCTTCGGCTATGTCAAGTGCGCGGCGCGATATTTTGCACTGCCCGGCCTGATTATTAAAGTGCATCACCGTGGTACGTATCTCTTGAATATGCTCCATATTACTTTGGTGCATCTGTGTGCGTGCAAGTTCGAGCTGTGCCTTTGCCATGCGTATGCTGCCCCGTCGCTGCCCCCAATCATATATAGGCAGGCTGAACGTTATTCCCACCACCTCGTTATCTTTCAATCGACTATAAGCACCTTTGGGATTGTCGGCCGTCTGCGTAAGCCCCAATTGTGCCTGCAAGCTCACCTGCAATCCTGTCTCGGCCTTTGTATAGGCCAGATTCTTTTCGGCATTCAGCAGTTGCAACTGCCTCTCTATTGTGTGAGTGGAGTTTGAGTGCGACTTCTCAATCACATCATCCACCCCAATCGACAGGTCGGGCAGATAGGATGGAGCCACAAGCACAATGTTCTTATAGTCGTCAATGTGCAGATAGGAAAACAGATTAAAGAGAGCATTCTCGAGCGACAGGCGGCTGTAACTTATGCCCATCTCGACATTCAGCAACGAAAGTTCAAGTTGCAACAGCTCGCCCTTTGTCACAAGACCAAGGTCGAGACGCCTCTCAGTCTTTTCGTAGAGTGTCGTAAGGTCGCGGTGACGCGCCTTGGTACGTTCAAGGTCGGACTGTGCCGAGAGTGCCTGAAAAAACAGCCCTGTCACACTTATCGTTATGCTCTGCATAGTCTCAAGATAGCTGCGCTTGGCACTCTCATATTGCAGCGGCTCAATCCTGCGACGCCAACGAAGATTACTGTATCGACGCAACGGCTGATTATAATACAAGAGGAGCGGCGTGCTGTTGTAAGTCTCGTGATTATAATCAAATTGGTCGAGACGCGATAGATTGGAACGCAGCGACACAGTGCCGTCGGCCCACGGCAGATTCTGATTAACCGACAACGCAACGGCATTATACAGCGAGTTATTGTCGACATACGAAACACGCCCCGTCTCATAGTCGCGTGCCTCTACAATAGAGCGATTATAGTTCATGAGTGTGCCTGAGAGATTGAGCGACGGCAACCACGCAGCCCTGTAATTGCGATAGCTCCAATAGTCGTTCATGAAGCGAAAATCGGCCATTTTTGCCGAATAAGATTTCCTTTGACCTATTGCTATTGCATCGTCAAGGGTGAGCATAACCTGCGCACCCGACTCTGCGGCAATTGCGACGAACATCAGCAGCGAGAGAAATATTTTCATTTCAAGACAGATTGACATAAATTCAAATTCTATCCCAAAGTAAAATTATTCACCGCTTACACAGCAAGAAAAATATGTTAAATCGCCGTTTTTTTGACAAAAGTGTGCAAAAATTGCACACTTGTAAATATTTTTCGCCGCATAAAAAAAGAGGCTGACTAAAAAGTATGACATGAACCCCGAAAGTTAGACAAAAAACTTTCGGGGTTTTGTTATGAAGCATAGTTTTCAAATTAAACTAGAAGCAGTTAAGTGTTACTTATCAGGTTATTCCGAAAAACAGGTTACTGAAATATATGGTATAAACAG
>JAFSAT010000032.1 GCA_017442185.1 Bacteroidaceae bacterium | reverse complement strand
GAGTTCCAATGTTTCAAGAGATATATCAACTATCGGTTCTGCCTTTGCCACACCCACACCCTTGATTGCGTTTCGGCTCACATAACTGTTGAAGTCGGCTATCTTCTTTTGTTGGGCTATGAATATATCTTTGTCCTCATCGGTCTGCTCTGCATCGGCAGTGTTGAATGTTCCGACATCTTCAAGGCGGTCAATCAAACGGTCGTTTTGGAAGATATACATATCGGTTATCTCTCCCTCATCGTTAGTCAGGTAGTAAGCATCCACCTTCCAGTTGTTAGGTTCCAACTTCTCTATGACTTCGGTTTTAGACAGCCACCAATCCTTGTATGCCACTCGGCAATAACTGTTACGTCTAATAGTGGTTGAGACCTTTTCACCTACAAAACGAGCCCAAGCAGGTTTATCCATCGGCTGAAGGTTCGGATTCATATTTGCCTCAAGTACTTGCCAACGTGTCATGCCGGGATACATCTTTTGGTTAGGGTGCAAGGAGTTGTTGAACTCCTGAATATCTCGCATATCGTCAGCGATCAATTCTTCCCATGTGTAATACTGCTTATCTTCATAGGTGTCATTCAGGGCATCAAACACCTTCTTTGACTCGGTACGGTAGGCTCGGTTCTTGGAGTAGAAGCGACCTATACCAAGGTGGTTCTTGTGCTCAATGCTTCGTTTCTTGGCACCATTCAAAGGCTCAGCATACTTTTCCTGTGAGTTCATAGGAGCACAGAAACGAACGAAGGGGAACAACACACCGGCTTGTAAGAAACTGTCTCGCCATTGGCTCATAAGATGGTTCTCAACCTCTACTTGAGCCGGGCATCCCCAACCTTTACGTTCTATCAGTCGGAACATTGAACGGAAACAGTCTGTTACCAAATCTACATTCTTATAGCGGTTGTAAGCATAGCCCACCACGCACTGACTTGCCACATCGTAGGCATAATAAGCCTTCGGGCGTATTTTTGTATCTGCCAACTTACGAGGTAAGTCACGGTCGTCAAATGATATTTTACTGAAAGAGAACTCCGGAGCATGGCGGTGAACATGTGGCATCTGCTCGTGCATGAAAGTGGTGTACGAAGTTGTACTTTTTTCTATGAGTACACGGTTCTTGGGTTTATTCAAGTAGTTGGTAATGGTACTTTCACTGAGGGACAACGGCTCACCGTTCTTATCAGTCCATTCTTCAGGACTAAAAAGTTCGCCTGTTTCCGGATCCCATACATCAAGTTCACCACATACAAAGGAATTATACATTTCCCACACACTGGTATTAAAAGGTTTGTTGGGAAGCACTGCAATAGCAAGGATAAGACGTTCAGTCTTGTAGTCAACCTTACGACGAGATTGATTACCGAATTTGCCACTGATAAGACAGGCATATCCTTCAGCTTGATATTCGTTCACCTTCTTACGGAAACGAAGCATACTGGTTGGCAAAGTATGCCCAGTCTTTATTCTGTAACCTTCAACAGCCTGAGCCATCATTGACCAATCGTATTTCATTCCCATAGTCTTGTGTATCGCCTTGGCGTTATTATACAAGCGTATGCACGCATTCAGAACGCTGGCGTTAGCCACATACTCGGCTACATGTTCATCTTTCGCACCATCATGACCGCACTTAACCTTCCAGTCATTGAAGTAGGTTACTGCTGCTTGGTCTATCTCATAGTTTGCACCAAGCCACGCAAGCAATACTTCAAGCGAAGGGTCTGGATATAAAGCATTGACTTTTTCGCGATATGTATCGGGCAAACTGCTTACGGCTACAAGAGCATATCCATTGGCACCGCCACCACGACGGGCAACAGTTACCTTTTTACGAGCCACTAATTGACAGTAGTTACTTTGTGTCATTATACCACCGTCCACAAGTTCTCGTGCCGATATGCAAAGTGTATTACCGTAGTATTCCATAACGCCCTCCTTATCTTAAGGTCATCGCCCAGTTTTGAATACTCTCAATATCGTTAAGCATCACGCAATCATAGTGTCTTACCTTCAATCCTTTGAAGAAAACATCGCCTGATGCATCATCTTTGCTAAGCTCAAGCATTGCCCCATTAGGCAGATATTGACGCATATAATTGTCGTGGTCATGGAATGTTTCAATTGATGGTAATTCAATCATCAATATACCATAGTTCTCATAGGCTGCCTTGCGAATTTTGCGAGCCAAATTACTGTCACTCTCAAAATTCAAAGCTTTCCAAATCATTACAGAAGTACATTTGAAGACCTTCATCAAATGCTTGCGAACCTCCTTGGTTATATGAATGTATTGTTTCATATCTCACTTATTTTTATTACTTTTACACCGTTTTCAAAATAGAATGGATTTTTCTACCACATCAGGGAAGCAACCAAAAAAAATATCGAATAACTTACATAGACATGAGCCTTGAAAATTATCTTGTAAAATCAGATGTGTCTGCAACAGAGATACGCTGCACTTTCCACCGGGAAGAGGTCGAACAACTCTATAAGACTTTACAAGCGAAAGGATATGACGAATATCTGTCATTTGTTCGTCTGAACTTGAAAGACATTCTGAAATACATTTCGCTATCTCCCTCTCAACGTGAGCAGAATAAGTGGATAAACCACCCCGAACAGCTTCTTCTTCGCTTTGCAGCACTCCAAATATCCGAGATAGTTCTTGGATTCCAACTCGACATCTGTGATATTGCCCAAATAGTCGATAAGGGGTCTTACCGAAAATTTCACTCAGTGATAGCAACTGCGCTTGCACCTCTGCTATTTGCTCAGCCTCTGACTGAGTTTCCATTTGAGGGGTATGATTCTCCTTTTGTTCCATAATCTCTTTTATTTTAGATTTTCACGTATATATTCTTTGTCCTCTTTCCAAAGGGGATAACCCATCTTGATTTTGTGCATGATAGCTGTCTTCAGCCCTACAATCCGGATTGCCTCCTTGTAGAAATCGATATCCTCGTAAGCACAAGCCTTACCGATGAGAAACCACGCAAGTTCCTCCATCTTGCTATGGCAATCTTCAGCCTCGTTGTTTCTCTCTTCAAGCATCCCGTTAAGCAATATGGTTTGTTTTGCCAATTCAATTGTCAAAGGGTTGTTACCGGTCTGTAGCCAACGCTTGCAAAACTCGTGTTTATCCATATTAGGAACTGCGTAGTACATCTTCTCTATACTGCAGAACTCCTCTGCTGTTACCTTGCGACCTGTAAGGTCTTGAAATTCTTGTTGTGTCATAGTCTCACTTATTTAATTGTTATTATTCTGCATCTTCTACATTGAAAGAAAAGCCTTTGTCAGTAAGCACTCTTTTTAAGAATGCGAGGTCGTGTTGATCCACAGGAAAGAATACCGCACCAAAATCAACATTAGGGTAGGCTTTTATCGAAGTTTCTGTACTCACCTTATGTACAAGACTATTCAAAATCTCTTCTGTTTCCTTGCTTCCGCTTACCATTATCACTTTTGCTTTCATATCTTTATGCTTCAAAATTCGTTTATCTCGGCAATTTTTCGTATCTTTGGCCGCTTGTTAATACCTTAACACGCCACAAAGATAGTATGAAAATCTCATACTACAAAATAAATTGATGGAATTTTTCATACTTTTAGTTGAATATGGGTGAAAATATCAGATTTATGGAGGTTGTTGAGAGCCTCAAGGGAATAGGAGTCATTAATGACTATGTACAGCTTGCAGCCATTTTGGAAACAAACAAGGCTGGTATAAGTGATATCAAAAGCGGAAGAAAGAAATTATCAATAGAGATACTCCGCCGTCTGAAATTATCATACCCAAGTGTAAATATTGAATGGGTTATAATGGGGGAGGGTGAAATGTTCCATTCTCAACAACAAACAGCCCAACCATCAGGATTTGAGGATAAACTACTAAAAGTAATACAAGAAAAAGATACCGTAATTAGAGAACAGGCAGAAGATATAGGAAAACTACGGGAACGGATTGCCCAACTTCAGCGTGAAAAGGGAAAAAATGCTTCGGATGCCCAGACTTCAAATATTGCAAATGCAGGGTAACGCATCTCAGGATTATCTGGGGCGGTCGCAAGGATACCCCGTAACGAAGCGTATGCACCCCATAGCCCCTAAATACACCATATTAGGGTAGGGCACCCCCCTCTAATGACCTTAAAACCCCGTATAAACCGCATTCTAACGGGGGGTTACTCGTTTTTTAGCACAAAAACCCATATCGCAAATGGGCAGTTTACCCCACTCTACCCCTTCAAAATGGTAAGTTCCCCCTATCCTATTATACTCCTAAAATCCCCGAATGTGTAATTCCTCTTTTTCTATTTTGTAATTCCTCGTTGTAATAGCAAGTGTAATTCCTAACCTAAAATCGGGCATTTTATTCACTCCTACCCTCCCCCACTACGACCACCATCCAAAGCTCGTAATAATGGCATAAGAACATAGCCCACACAAGCCCCAGAAACGCCCCAAAATCGCGCTTAAACCGCCCCACATAAGGGTTTTATCATCATGACACAAAAAAGGCCGCAGGTGCAAACCCACAGCCCAAAGAATTGAACCAAACGCAAACCTGCGCCTCCGTTTATGCCGTCAAAATTAAACCGAAATTAAACCAATGCAAACGCTTCGTTTTGTGCCACCCAACAGAACAAACCAACCTAACCAACTGAAACACAAAGCAATTAACCCTCAAAAGGCTCTACCCTACATTATACACTTCGTTCTGTGCCCCATAAACTAGTCCATAATTTTTATGGGACACTAATGACATTCAGTATTCTTACTCCCACATCTTGGACATTTTGTTGCCATAGTTCAACTCTATAATTGTTATTTGATACCTTTTTGCGATGCATCTTGTTTATCGACATTCTTCTTGTTAATCATTCCCTTTAGGCGTCTCATATTATTGAATCTTTGATGTTGGCAGAATGTTGAAATCAAGTTTAATGTTGTAGTGTTATAGCTGTGACAAAGCTTACATTTGTTAAATTCTCCTAATAAGGTTTCGGGATTATCTGATATTGTATTTACAAATGATTTAATATAATTATATAGGTTCTCATTCTTACCAATTTGTATTATCTTTTGTAACCGTCTAGAATCCAGGTCTGTAATGTCTATTGGGAATGCTACTATATGATATTCATTGTCTTTGAAATCTTCAATGTTGGTTTTATCAAAAGTTACAAAGCCTTTTCTCGCGATGCTAACAAACCATGGTAAGTAATTTCTTATTGCAGTGCAAAGTTCCTCATCTTGTAAGTTTTCAAAAATTCTTTTTTTTATAAAAAATCGCAGAATTTGCAATTATCTTAGAATTAAACGGTTATTCGGGTTGCATGGAAATTGGGTAACGAGATGGCAACCGTTCCTATTTCAGAGCTCATTATTGTTTTGCACCAATGTAATAACTCTTTGCAACAAAG
>JAFSAT010000031.1 GCA_017442185.1 Bacteroidaceae bacterium | reverse complement strand
AATAACGTTTACAACATCGAAATAATCGAGGGTACCGTCTGGAAGCAGGAGAGAATAACCGTCTTTTTGCATAGTCTTTGAATTTTATTGACAGCAAAAATAAGCATTTATTTTTTACCCCTCAACTTTTTACGTTGAGCCGATTTCAACATCATCGTCGGCTGCGGCCATGCTTGTAATCTTAAAATTTCAGATAAACCGGATAGTAATATCAGACGGATTAGTTCCAATTAGTATTCTTCGTCCTACATATCATGGTTTTTAACTATGCGAAGTAACTATTTTTATATCCTAAAACTTTTGCAGATGAGCCGCTATTTGCAAGTTATTTGCAAGCTATTTTACGCGAATATACATTTTTTTGCCTGTTTTTGCGCGATTATCAGCTATTTTCTGCCGCTATAACCGGTGGAAACAAATAAAAAAAGCGTTGATTTTCATTTATTTTTAGCTGAAAATCAACGCTTTAAATGTTTGTCGGGATGACTGGATTCGAACCAGCGACCACACGCCCCCCAGACGCGTACTCTAACCGGACTGAGCTACATCCCGCCTTTGTTGTTTGCGAGTGCAAAGATACAAGTTTTTTTTTACTTGCAAAAGAAACCGGCTATTTTTTTTAAAAAATATGAAATAAAAAGTATATACTACTCTACAACGGCTGCAAAACCTCCATTGCGAACCATTTTTATCTTTATGGTATCACCTTTGCGCACATCACGAATACGCTTTACATAATGCATGGCTTGACGATCGGCGTTAACGCCATCTTCAAACGAAGTGAGCTTGTATTCTTTCTCTCCAGACAAAAAGTCCAACGTTACATCAAGTTCAAGAGGAGCGTCTCTTTCGGCTGTGATTCCACCGATAAACCATTTTTCACCACAGCGTTTGGCCACTAAAAGATAGTCGCCTAATTTTGCTGCAAGCACTTTTGTATCTTCCCACAATACAGGAACCGAAGTTATATACTCTGTACATTCGGCATTATTGTAGTATAGAACCGGATTATCGGCGAGCATCTGAAGCCCCGACTCAAACACCACAAACAGGGCCATCTGATAGGCTCTGGTGCCGATGCTTGCCGAATTTGGACGTCGCGCCGAATAGTTATCGGGCTGCATGCTGAGCATAGCTCCGGGGGTGTACTCCATAGGGCCGACAGCATTACGTATAAAAGGCAGATATATGCTGTTCTGTGGCTTACAGTTACCCATCTGCTCCATTCCGCGCACCCCTTCATAAGAAAGAATATTGGGATACATATACTCCAACCCCGCAGGCTTGAATGCACCGTGAAAATTCACGAACAGATGATGCTTGGCCGCCTCCTTGGCTGTTCTTTCATAGAAATTTACCATCCACTGGTCGCTTCTGTCCATAAAATCTATTTTTACACCCTTTACGCCCCACTCGGCAAATTTGGCAAAGATTTCGGGATTCTCCTCTACACACCTCCATGTTACCCAAAGAACAACCCCCACACCTACACTGTCACCGTATGCTACAATATCATGTATGTTACATTCCGGCTTGGGAATAAAAGGGTTCATATTATCCTTGGCCCATCCTTCGTCAATAACGATATATCTAATACCATACTCAGAAGCAAAATCCATGAAGTATTTATATGTCTCTACATTCACTCCTGCACGAAAATCGACATCAGCCCCGTAAGGGACTGCACCATTCCACCACTCCCACGAAGCCTGTCCGGGTTGAATCCAGGAGACATCATCTATTTCGCTTTCCTGCGACAAACGACAAGTCATTGTAGTCTCTACAAGCCCCGCATCCTCTTTTGTTATAACAAAATAGCGCCAGGGGAAAGCTCGTTTTCCTGCGGTTCGTGCAATATATGGCTTTCGCAAAAGAATGTCGCTGCTTTTATCGTTGCGAGGTTTTTCGATTGCAGGAACTTTCGGGAAGAGAGATGAAAAGCCGTTTGCATCGTTGCCACGAAAGAAAGGAGCCGGATAATCGACAAGGTCGGCCTCACTCATTAGCACCTTTGTACCTTGGGCTGTAATTGCGAGTATCGGATAATGTGCCATCTTATGATGGCTCATCCACTCATCTGCCTTTTGAAACGAATAGGCCTCTTCGTAGGAAGTTCTGAAGCGTTCACTATGCTGAAGCACCAGATTCGTCTCTCCCGGGAAAAAGAGTGTTATATCTTCATTGTTGATTTTAATCTCTGAATCGATATTTGTTACGAATCTGTAAGCAATACCATCGTTGTAGGCTCTAAAAACAACAGAATAGTCATCCTTCATTACAAGGTTCATCTCATTGAACACATTCGGAACCTCGGCATATTTCAGACTAAGAAAAGGTCTTTTGACATCATTCACGCTACGACGTTCCGTTTTTCTGAGTTTGGGAACGGAGCCTAACACCCTGCCGTCTACATCCATCGACATTCGACAATCATCAAGCAGAAGTTCTTCGCCGGAGTAGACATCGTATGTTATTCCCGACGCAAGTTCCACCACCACCTTTATATTGCCATCGGGCGAAAGAAGTGTGTGCTTTGTTTGTGCTGCCACATCTGTTGCAAACAACATGAGCACAATAAATATGTTTATTATTCTTTTCACAGCGTTTTTATTTTGCTAAATTCTTTGATATATTGTTAAGCATCTCAGTTGCTTCGTGCATCATCCTGTGCCAGGGGAGGTTTGTATCGGTCAAACGCATTTGTGCCATTTTATCGAGCAAGCTCTCCAATGGCTCAAGAGCCTCGGGAGTGTGAGCATACATCTTGCGTAGAATCTTTATTTTCTCATAAGCCTCAATTCCATCAATCAAGCGTTCAAAGCGCATTGTAGAACGTCCGCAGCTATATACCTGATAAGTATCGCCCGAGGCCATAGTCCTCCATCTTGAATCATACTCGGGACGTGCCGGCCACGAATTGTAGGCCCATCGCAGTTGTCCATCGTAATCTTTTGATATTGCGTGCCAACTTAGCAGCTCCGACTCCCATGGCTGTGAATAGGTGAAATTGTTAGGGAAATAGGTGCTGCAACAAACATAGAATGTAGTAACATACCCTTTTGCCCGACGTTCGTTTATCTCGTCCTGCGTCAGATAAAGTTGTCTTTGAGCCACACTGCAATCTCGCACATTTGAGATTCTGCGATACGAAGCATGATTGTCGGCCATGGCAAAGCCAAGCTCCGGCGCATATTTATTTATTATTCCGATTACAATATCCATCTCCTCGGGCGACCTTTCATCTGTTGCAATATTTGTTATTTCGAGCCACCCCTTTCCTCTGAGATGTTCCACAAAATCCTGCAAAAATGCGCCCCACATCTCTTCATATTGTTTACTTTTAGGGCTTATAGACTTTACCACAAAAGCATTGTTCTTCTCTTCGTACCAATTGAGACGGTTGTTCCAAGGCAACATCGAGTAGCAGTTTATCTGTTTCTTTATTCCAATCTGCATCATTGTCTCGACATATCTGTCGAACACCGTATAGTCGAATTTCCAGCCACCGTCTCTCTTTTTAGTCCATATAATCATATCTTCATAATCATCGAACGTTTGCGAGCCCCAAGGATCTCGGTTCAATGTTGTGGTGATAACTTTCTGACCGGCCTCGGCCAACGGGCGCATCTGCTGTTTAAGGGCTTCAAAATGCTCATCGCTCCACATATCTATATTCATTATACGGGCTACCGCCGACGGATGTTGCCACAAATCGAGATGATAGCTCCAATTATCGTATGCAGGCAATGTCTGGTTTATCACCTCCATTTCCAATGGCAACACAATCTTTTTAGCACCCTTTGCTTTGATGACAATCGCACTCTTATAGACGCCGGGCTGTGCATTGTCGGGTATTTTAACCGTAAGCCATACGGGGCGCACACTCTTTGCATCCATATTAAAGAAGTTCAAAGTGTCGAGCATGTCGGGTACAAGTATAGTCTCGTGCTTAGGGCCTCTCTCGCATCGACAGTCGTAACCACCTTTATCGGCAATCGTATATCGCACGAAACGTGCAGTGGCAATAGAAGCATCCAACTTTGAGTGGGATGAAGAGAATTCATCTACGGAGCATGAGACCCTGTCGACACCTTCACCCGTCCACAATAACAGCTGCGCCGCTACTCTCTCGCCACGCCAACCCTCAATCCTACAAACATCCGTTGCGCTCTTGAAAGGAACCTCACTACGCGAATAGAGCGAATCGGCCGACACCCATTGTGCAGATAATTTGCCGACATTGCTCCAAGCCTTGGCACTGCGTGCCGAAACAGGAACAGGGTCTTTCGCCTCTTTATGCGTGGTAAACTGTTGCGCATTTGTGCAAATGGCAAAAGAGAGCAACACAAACATTAACAGCCTGCTTTTCATTGACATACAGTTTAAAAGTTATTAAATTTATATTATTTTACCTGTTTTTTCAGTATCTTCTGCACAATACCCTCCATCAGCAAATAACCGGCTTTGTTTGGGTGGACGGCATCCTCTTGAAATTCTTTCTTGAGAGCCATATTTTCATCTATCATGGCTGAATAATAATCGGCATAAGGAATTTTGTTTTTCTTTGCATACGCCTGTAATAATTCATTTAGTTTCTTGATGGAACTTACAGCCCTTTGCTTATCAATCTCCCACGACCAATTATATCTGTCGGCAGGAAGCACCGAGCACAACACAACCTTGATTCCGTTGCACTTTGCAAGTTCAGCCATAGATACTATATTTTCATATATATGTTCAATAGAGACATACCCCTGATTCATTGCTATATCATTTGTTCCTGCAAGTATAACCACAACCCGAGGATGCAGATTTATCACATCGCTGCGGAAACGCGCAAGCATTTGAGCCGTAACCTGCCCGCTTATGCCGCGACACAGATAGCCGTCGTTCTCTTTAAAAAATTCGGGACGATAGCGGAACCAATTGCGTGTGATGGAATTTCCCATGAACACAACCTTTACATTCTCTGCATTTTTATTTTCGTCACTGTAATAAGAGTATTGTGCCCAATCTTGCGTCGACCTCAATCGGGGCAATTCCACAACAGCCTCAACAGGATAATGGTCGGAGAGCATACGACTTTTGTGCAATGTAACCCCCTCGACACCCTCGGACGTAGCCTTTACTTTTTCAGGTGTAACCTCTACCGGTGCCCAATAGTTGTATGTAAGCAGTCCGAAACTGCGAACTTTAAAATGCGACGACAAGAATATGTGGTCGATACGGCTGTCGGTGTTGTAGTCGGGATTGAAGTAGTTCATGGAGCCTGTCTCGCACATACGGTGCGCAGCAATACTATAAGCATCGTTAAGCGCACCCGAAGCTGTTAAAACAGTATATACCGTATCATTTTGGTCTACATTGAAATCTCCTGTCAATATATATGGTTCGCTGCCACACATCTCTTTTATTTTTGAGAGCACAAGTTTTGCACTTTCGCGACGCGCAATCTCTCCAACATGATCCATGTGCAAATTAAATGCCCAAAAGCGCCATTTAGTGTTTTTATCCTCAAAATATCCCCATGTGCATAATCGGCACAGTGCAGCATCCCACCCTACCGAGCCAACCTTGTCGGGAGTCTCCGACAACCAGAAGTGTCCGCTCTTTACACAGTTTATTCTGTTTTTTTTGTAGAAGATGGGAGCATACTCACCCTTTGCAGCGCCATCGTCCCTGCCTACACCTATATAATCATAGCCTGTAATATTGTCAAGCATATCTTCAAGCTGATTATGAAGAACCTCTTGCGCGCCGAATATATCCCACGCCTCATAGTTTATCAATCTGTATATTCCGGCAGAACGAGTGTCCCAGCCATTGCCGTTTTCTTTGTCCTTAGCCTTATCGAACCTTATATTATATTGCCCGACAGAGAGAGACTGTGCATCCGCCATTAGCGACATAGCGCACAGAATCAGAAAGAATATCTTTTTCATATATAATAAATCATTCAATGCTGTTCAACAAATACAATTTACCATCATCTATGATTTTTAATATTAATTCGCCGAATAGACCGTTCACCCATGCAAACCACGAGCGTGTATAATTCTGTGGGTTATCTGCGTTAAATGATTCGTGCATAAATCCTGTTCCGGCATCTGTGTTGAGAAGTGTCTCAACACACCATTTGATTTCGTCATCGTTGTTGCTTGTGAAAGCTCGCATTATGATGCTCATCGGCCACACCATGTCGTAGCCCACATGCGGCCCACCAATCCCTTCGGCTGCATCGCCTTTGAAGAAGTAAGGATTACTGCTGCTCCACACAAATTTGCGAGTATTTTGATAAATGGAATCATTCAGACTGACATCACCAAGATAGGGCATCGCCAACAAGCTCGGGACATTGGCATCGTCCATCAGCAGACGGTTACCGAAGCCATCAACCTCAAAAGAGTATATTGTGCCGAATTGCGGATGATTGTATGTTGCATAGCTATGAAGAGCCTCTTCGACCTCTTTGGCAAGCCGGGTACATTCATCTGCAATGTCGGGGCGATTATTCACCTTTTCCAAAATCTCGGCCGCCTTACGCAAAGAGGTTACGGCAAAGAAATTTGAAGGTATAAGGAACTGAAAAACGGTGGCATCGTCCGACGGACGGAACGATGAGACAATCAACCCCACAGGATTTACGGGTGACCCCTTTCCGCCGTTTGAGAGTGTGTCGAATGCTCTTGTGGTGTTGCGCATGAATGTATAACTTCCGACCCCGTTTTTACGCTGCTGTTCGCGGAATGTTTCAATAGTTTTTTGGATGCTCCTCAACCACTCCTCGGAGAAGATGGATGTATCACCCGATATTTTCCAATATTCGTAAGCCAATCTTATGGGGTAACAGTGTGAATCAATCTCCCACTTTCTCTCATGCACCCCCGGCCGCATCTCGGTATCGTCGGACGACCATTTGCCAACCTTGTCGCTTTCTTTATAAAAAGCATTCGCATAGGGGTCTGAGATGATGCAACGGAATTGTCGCAGTATCACTCCGGCAATCATACGCCTCAAGCCTTCGTCTTCGTTGATGAAGCGCAAATATGTCCACACCTGTGCACCCGAGTCACGGAGCCACATAGCCTGAATATCACCGGTGTATACAAAAGTGTCGCCCTCGCCATCGGGATATACGGTTGTGTCGAGAGTATTTGGCAGACAGTTGGCAAACATCCATGCCAATTTTTTATTTTTCAGCAAACCTACCGTCTGCTCTATTTTTGCTTCAACAGCATGCGACACGAAATTACGCTTATCGACGGGAGGACGCTGCGAAACATACTCCTGTGCAAAGGCCGCCGCCGACAGGCAGAATATCGAAACAAGTAGAATATATTTTCTCATACGACATTAGAATCTGTTTGTTGTTGTACTGTAATTAAGCGATTTTGTTCATATCCGCTTTCTGCACTATGCGCATCACACGCAACCAATTGCCACCCCACACAGCCTCGATGTCGGCATCAGAGAGGCCGCGACGCAGCATCTCGCGTGTGATATTCCGCAGTTGTGAAGCATCGGAACAGCCCACAACCCCACCGTCGCCGTCAAAGTCGGTGCCTATGCCCACATGAGAAACTCCTGCAACGGAAATTGCATGAAAAAGATGACGCATGAAATCGTCGAGTGTTGCCACGCCATCTTGAACAAGAAATCCTGAATACATTGTTATCTGCACAACACCACCCTTGGCGGCAATTGCACGCATCTGTTCATCTGTGAGGTTGCGTGGATGGTTGCACAATGCGCGGCACGATGAGTGTGAACAAACAACAGGGACTGTGCTGTATTTCAACACATCGTAAAAGGTAGTCTCTGCTGCGTGAGAGAGGTCTATCATCATGCCCACACGATTCATCTCTCGCACCACCTCTTTCCCGAATGCACTCAAACCGCCATGTTCGCCATCGCCGCGAGCAGAGTCACATATATCATTATCGCCATTGTGGCATAGCGTCATATATACCACTCCCATATTACGATAATGCTGTATCTTTTTTATATCATCCCCTATGGCAAAACCATTCTCGATGCCACGCATTATGACACGTTTGCCCGACCTTTTTAGCGGCAGCAATTCATCGGGATGTGATGCAAGAGCCACACAATCGGAGCATACGGCGACACGCTCCTCAATACCCTTGAGCAGAGCATGAGCCTTGGCAACAGCTGCTGCACGAGAAGCAGCTGTGCGTGCCTCTTGCTTGAGATATGCAACCATAGTCACCACATCCAAGGCCCCCTCGTCCATTTTGTGAAGGTCTACAAGAGCCTTATTGCTGCGCTCGCCCAAACTGTAACCCTCGGCAAACAACATTGGAGTGTCGCAGTGAGAGTCTATCGAGATTATATGTCTGTGTAAATTCTTGGCACGCCTGTATAGCTGAGCCTCGGCAACCAACCAGCGAAAGAGAGGCATCATGCAGGTATTGTAATCCTTCATTATAAAGCTCTCGGGATGCCACTGCACGCCTATGATACTGCGCCCGTCCACAGCCTCCATGCCTTCGATCACTCCATCCGGTGCAACAGCCGATACTTTAAATCCCTGTGGCAGCACCGAAACTGCCTGATGATGGAAGGTATTCACCCCGATTTTCTCTCGGCCGAAGATCTTGGCAAGACGCGTGTGTGGAACAAGGTACACTTCGTGTGTTGCCACTCCGCGCTCCTCTTGCTGGTCGTGACAGAGGAGATTATCTCCCAAGGCTGCGTATATATCCTGATGCACCTCTCCTCCAAGTGCAGCCGCCAGCGTTTGTATGCCGCGACATATCCCCAGAATGGGCAGTTGCCGGTCTGTGGCCAGGCGAACAAGCATAAGCTCCTGCTCGTCGCGTTTGGGATTTATTGTGTGCAGAAGAGTATAATCGGGCTGTTGCGCCATGTATCGAGGGTCAATATCGGCCCCGCCCGAAAGAACCAACGCATCCACCATCTTTAGCGTCTCAGCAAGTGCTTCGCGTTGTGAATATGGAGGTATAAGCAAGGGAACGCCCCCGGCCTCGAGCACCGAAGCATAATAAGCCTCGGCCAGACAAGCGTTCCCGTCGTTGAAGTTCGCGGTTATCCCTATTATGGGCTTTATCGCGCCTGTGTGATACCCACGGTGCAATTCGTTATACTCTATGCCGAGATTGAACCGTTTCGTTTCCATGGTATTATCAGAAACTGTTTAAGTTTATACTATAAAAATATTATCACACTGTCGAAAGGCTCTTTCGTTTGCTTGTTATATTCAAGCGATTGAACGACAGAGGTTTTAACAGTTTTTTACTCCATTGGAAGATTTCTTTTTATGCTGCTGTCGAGCACAATCATGGTCTCGGTGCTCACCACTCCCGGAATACACTGAATTTTGCTATTCAGCAGTTCCATAAGTTGCTCGTTATCCTGTGCATACATTTTCACAAGGATAGAATAAGGGCCTGTCGTGTAGGAACATTCCACAACCTCGGGGATTCCGCGCAGATGCTCGACAACCTCTTTATACATGGAGCCTTTTTCGAGACGTATACCCATATATGTGCATGTTTTATAGCCGAGACGTTTGAAGTTCACCTCGTAGCACGAGCCGGAGATTATCCCCATATCTATCAGATGTTGCACCCTGAGATGGATTGCAGCTCGTGACACTCCGCACAATTCTGCCACGTTACGGAACGGCACTCGCGCATCTTTTGATATTATACTTAATATCTTAAGGTCTAATTGGTCAACCTTACATTCCACGTTATTTTTCATAATAAATTTGAATGTTATTTAGAGTTTATTTCAGTTGCTGTCTTAGGCTGTTTAAATCTTGAAGCTTTGTAAATTTCTTTCAAATATTATTGTTTATATCATGAGCGAATTTTACCTGCTTTTTTATTGTATTATCTGTTTTTTATGACTTTTGCCACTTCAATATCAAACACAAGGGTACTGTACGGTGGGATGCGCCTTGTTCCTTTGGCTCCATAGCCAAGTTCCCACGGAATATAAACCTTGCATTTTGTTCCTTCGGGAAGCATGCACAACGCTTTTGCAAAGCCCGGTATGAGCGAGCCTACGTGCAATTTTGCTATGCTGCCTCGTGATGAGTCGAATGTGCGTCCGCTGGTGAGGGTTCCTTTGTATATGCAGCAGACGGTGTCGGCCGGCGTTGCCACTGCTCCGTTGCCTTTGTGTTCCATTTTGTATTGCAGCCCATCGGGAAGCACTGTGATTCCTTCGCGCGTTGCATTGTCGGCCATAAATTTGTCGCTGACGACGCGATACTTGTAGATATTATAATAATCTATGGCATGACGCATATCCATTGTTCGGCCTTGGGCATATATGCTTGCCACAAGTCCTTCAAGGAAAATCTCGGAATCTATTTTTTTCGTTGTATCGCTGCCATATATCAATTCTTCGGCTCTGCGCAGCATATCTGCGGCTCTTGAACCTATCTGTTGACCGTTGGTGTAGGCAATATCGTGTTTGCCACTGCTTTTAGGAAAGGCATCGCGCACTCCTCGAACAAAGTCATCCACTGTGGAGCTGTCAATGGAAAATTCCTGCATAATCAGTTGGCGCATATCTTGTGCCAGATAGACACTCACTGCATAGGCCAACGAGTCGTCGGTGGTGGAGAGCGATATACGTTTCTCGCCCACCTCTTGCTTACACGAAACTGCCAACATTGCAGCTGCACACACAAAGAATACGATTCTTCTCATCACTATATGGTTCTGATATTATAAAACTTTTATTAGCTCAACATCAAAAACGAGTGCGCTGTATGGTGGAATATTTTCACCTGCGCCATGTGTACCATAGGCCAGGTTATAGGGGATAAAGAGACGCCATTTGGCACCCTCTTTCATAAGTTGCAGTGCCTCTACCCAACCGGAAATAACCTGTGACACTCCGAATATTGCAGGCTCGCCGCGCTTTATAGAGCTGTCAAATACGGTTCCGTCAATCAGTGTACCCTCATAGTGGCACTGCACACGGTCGGTTGCTTTGGGCTGCTTGCCGTTACCCTCTTTCAGAACCGTATATTGCAAACCGCTGGGGAGTGTAACAACACCCTCTTTCTTTGCATTCTCGGCAAGGAAAGCTTCGCCCGCCTCTTTAATCTTTACAAACCTCTGTTCGGCCACTTTGCGAAAATGGTTGCTCACAACTTTTTGTGCCTCGGCATGCGTAAGTTCTGTTTTTTCACCTGCAAGCACAGCCTTAAGTCCTGCAACAAAATCGTCCATCGACATTTCACTTACATCCATCGAGAGCAGATTCTGCCCTATTCCCATTCCAAGGCCATAGCTGAATTTATCCATCTGTTTTTTTATTTATAAATTATACTTAGAATTTTCACTTAGTGTTGTCATTTTGTCAATCGTCGGCATCCTGAAAAGGAGCACCAAACGCTGCGAATATACAACAAACTTTTTATAAAATTCGCTTTTACACTTAAAATTTCAGCTATTTTGCATATCACTCAAACAAAAAAAGTGAGAACGCCTGCAATATTCTTTACAAATTGTCATTTACGAGAAATTGAAAGAGAGTTACTGAATATTCATAAAATTGACAACACTTTCAGACATTATTAAAATAATATGTTTAAGAAAAGATTTATTAAATATTCAAACTGCTTCTTAATTTTATCGGAAAAAATCATTATTATAATTAAGCCTGCTCAGGTTTTGGTTTTATATTTGATGTTTATTTTATAACTTCGCAACCTAAAGAAGATTGTTCTAAGAATGAATACGTTTACAATTGCGCTTATTGCATGTGCCGCGGTGCTTATCATCGGGTATCTTGTGCTGAAAAAATTTGTCGGTGTTGCTCCGTCGAACGAAGAGGAGCACCATCATGATGGTGAGAATGGTGTTTGCTGCGGACGCCACACTGTGTGTGACAAAGGCTACGATAACAGCTACCTCTATTTTGACGATGAAGAATTAGACCGTTTCAGGGGTAGAGCACAAGAGGATTATACAGACGAAGAGGTTGAAGAATTTCGCCAGATACTCTACACCATGCGCGAGAATGAGGTAGACCAATGGGTAAAATGCCTTGGCACACGCGGCGTCTCATTGCCTCAGCAAATAAAGGAGGAGATATTCCTAATCATACAATAAGGCCGATGGAGATTTTTGGCTACCAATTTTTCCAAAATGCGTTGATAGGCAGTCTGTTGGCCTCTGTTGCATGTGGTATAATAGGGACGTATGTAGTTACACGGCGCTTGGTATTCATCAGCGGCGGCATAACACACTCGTCATTCGGAGGAGTGGGATTGGGAATGTATCTTGGTATAAATCCACTGCTCACCGCATTTGCTTTTGCGGCAGTTTCGGCACTTGGCGTACAGTGCATGGGAATGAAGAAGGAGGTGCGCGAAGATTCGGCAATAGCACTCTTTTGGATTCTCGGAATGTCGTTGGGAATAATATTCTGTTTCCTTTCCCCGGGCTACAACACCGAACTTTCGACCTATCTGTTTGGGAATATACTCACAGTGACAAGCAACGACATTGCGATGCTTGCAATAATATCCGCACTGCTTCTGCTGCTGAACATTCCTTTTTATCGTACAATAGTACTTGTTGCATTCGACCGCGAATTTGCCGCAGCACGCGGAGTCCCCGTTGCACTTTTCGAGAGAATTATGATGCTCGCCATAGCCACCACCATTGTGGCGACACTGCGCTTGGTGGGAGTAGTACTTGTAATATCGATGCTCACAGTTCCACAGATGACGGCAATGCTGTTCACATTCGACTATAAGAAGATAATGGTATTATCGGTAATCTTCGGCTTTTCGGCATCGTTAATGGGGCTGTTGCTCTCCTATGCGATTGACACACCCTCGGGAGCCACAATCGTACTATGCTCCATCTTAATATACGCAACATGCAAGGCCTGCATCACATTTATTAAGAAGCTGTTAAATTTATAAAAAGTATTTTCTTATGAGAAACTGTATTGTTTGTTTCACTATTTTTGCTCTATAAAACAATAGCGATATAAATTTAAACAGCTTATGAGAAAATCACAATAAAAGCCCCATTTTATAGTTATATTATTGATACACCACATTACTAAGTGAAAAGATACACGCTACATATATGCCTATTGCTGATGTTGTTCACGCTGTCAGGTTGCGCAAGCCGCAAAAAGAATACAGCACAAACACGCATGTACCATGCTTTTTTTGCACGGTACAACACATTCTACAATGGCAATGTGGCGTATAAAAAAGGACGTGACGCACAGATAAAAGGGCACAAAGACAACTATCTTGAACAACTGCCCTTGATGATTACCGACAACGAAAATACGCGTCAAATAGGCAAAGGAGACTTTGACAAAGCAATAGAAAAAGCACAAAAGGCAATAAAAAACCACTCCATAAAACGCAAGCCTCGCCGCGAAGCCGGGAAAAAACTTACCGAGAAGAAAAAACGCTTCTACGCCCAAAAAGAGTTCAATCCATTCTTGTGGCGTGCCTGGATGATGATGGCCGACTCATATTTTGAAAAAGGAGAATTTACCGAGGCTGCAGGAACCTACATATACATTGCACGCCTATACGAAAATAATCCAAAAGTTCTTGCAGCAGCCAGAATAGGGTTGGCTCAATGCTACACCCAATTAGAGTGGCTCTACGAGGCAGAAGACCTTATATCGCGCATAAAACGCGACAGCCTGCCCTCGTCATTCGACAGAAGCCTTGCTCGCGCCAACGCCAATCTGCTCATCAAACAAGGACGCTACAAAGAGGCACTCCCATACATGGAAGAAGCCGTAAAGCGCAAAGGAACAGAACCCATTGAACGCGCCCGAGAATACTACCTCATGGGACAGCTCTACCGCGAAACAGGCGACAACAAACAGGCTTTCCGCTGCTTCTCCAAGGTAATAGCACAGAATCCGCCATACGAGCTGGAAATAAACGCACGTATACGGCAGACAGAAACCGTCACAAACGAAGAGAAGAAGAAAATCGTGCGTAAGATAGAGAGAATGATACGCTCACCAAAAAATCAAGAATACCTGTCGCAGCTCTACTATGCGTTGGGCAACGTACATCTAAGCAAGCCCGACACTGCAAAAGCCATACAAACCTATGAAACAGGCCTTGCGAAAGGAGAGGCTGCAGGATATGGCGCAGGCATGCTGCACCTATCACTCGCCGAAATATATTGGCACATGCAACGTTTTTCAAAAGCAGCCGAAAATTATCAAAAAGCACTCGGCATAATAGAAAAAGAGAGCGAGGGCTACGACACATGGCAGCGTCGCACCGATGTGGCAGGAAACCTCTCGCCACACACCGATATAATAGAGAAAAACAGCGAATTGCTCCATTGGGCAACACTCGACAGCAAGTCGCTCTCAGAATGTATCGACAAAAAGATAGAACAAGCCGAGTTTGAAGAGGAGCTGCGCAAATTGGTAGAGAAAAAAGAGCGACGAGACAGCGAAAGCAGCGACCTTGCCGCCGCCGGCACTGCCGCCGACATGAGCATACCCCGATTGGACGACCTGCCACAATGGTATTTCTATAACAAACAAACAGTGTCAAAAGGAATAAAAAGTTTCAGCACCACGTGGGGCGACCGCAAGTTGAAAGACTATTGGAGACTCAGCCAAGAGAATATAGTAAATCCACAGCCCGACGCACAGACAAGTGACAGCACCATGCTTGCAGGAGGCGACAGCATCCCCTCGGACAGTATCGCCGAAGAGCCGACAATCGAAGAGGAGGAGACCCCTGACACCCTTTCGACCGACCCCACCACACGAGAATATTGGTTGCAACAAATACCATACACCGACGAGGCAAAAAGCAAAATGCACTCGGAGCTGAGCAATGCCCTCTACGATGCAGCCCTTATATTTGAAGAGCAGTTAGGCGACAAAAACCTTGCAATATCACATTGGGAGCGCCTTGTAAACGAATATCCCGAGTATGAAAAATTGGCCGAAGCATACTACCACCTCTACCTATGCACATCCCGCTGGGAAGAGACCGACAAAGCCGGCATGTATAAAAACCTGCTGATAACACAATTCCCCGACAGCAGCATGACAAAACGCATACAAGAACCCGACTTCTTTGAAAGCGTTGAAACCAAGCGCCACAAGGAAGACTCAATATACATACAGACATACGCCGAATATCTTGCAGGCAATCACAATACCGTAATAGCAAACAACAGTTACACACAAGAGAAATACCCCCAAGGAGCACACCGCTCACGCTTCATGTTCATAGATGCACTCTCGAAGCTCTACTCCGAGCGCACAGACGACGCACTTGCAGCCCTTGCCGAATTGATAAACACATATCCCGAAGATGAGATAACAAGCATAGCAGCAGAGATAGACAGCGGAGTGAGAAACGGACGATTGTTGCGCAGCGGTATATCAACCTCAATATGGGAACGTCGCCTCGACGGCACCATAAAAGGCAACACCGACAGCATACCCACATTCAGTGCCGACCGCAACGGCCCATACTATTTCATATTAGCCTTCCCCAACGACTCTCTCGACGAGAAGCGCCTGCTCTTCGAGATGGCACGCTACAACTTCTCGCGCTACATGGTGCGTAACTTTAACATGGAATTTAACAGACTCGCACAAATAACACTGCTCGAAGTGAAAGAATTTCTCTCTTTTGACGAAACATTCTTATACCACAAACGCCTCTACGGCAATCCCGAAATGTCGAGACTGCTCCAAGGGATAAACACCCTTATAATATCAAAATCGAACCTACAATTGTTATTGGATTATTACACCTTTGAAGACTATTCCAAATTCTACGAAGAGAACATGCTGAGCATCCCCGAGCCGGAAATTGACGGCTACACACTCGACGAACCGGAATATATCGACAAAGAGACAAACGAATAACCACTACCGACTATGGCATACAGACTACTTTGGGCCGACGACGAGATTGAACTGTTGAACGCCCACATAATATTTCTTCAAGCAAAAGGCTACGAGGTTACAAAAGTAACCAACGGATTAGATGCAATAGATGCCTGTCGCACCACAACATTCGACCTTGTGCTGCTCGACGAGAATATGCCCGGCCTGAGCGGATTAGAGACACTCATACGCATAAAAGAGATTATGCCGGCAACCCCGGTTGTGATGGTTACCAAAAGCGAAGAAGAAGATATAATGGAACAGGCCATCGGCTCTAAGATTGCCGACTATCTGATAAAACCCGTCAATCCCCATCAAATACTTCTTGCCCTTAAAAAAAACATACATCACAAAGAGATTGTCGCCGAAAAGACCAACAGTGCCTATCAACAAAATTTCGGAAAGCTCGGCATGCAAATATCCGACTCACTCACCATTGAGGATTGGATAGACGTATACCGCAAAATAATATTTTGGGAATTTGAACTTGAGCATGCCGACAGCGGAATGCACGAAATGCTCAAGACGCAGAAAGAAGAGGCAAACACCATGTTTGCACGTTTCATAAAAAAGAACTATCTGCAATGGATTACAGGGGAACGCACCAATCGTCCCATGATGAGTCACGACCTGTTTCGCGAGCGTATATTCCCCCTCATAGACAAAGGCGAGAAAGTCTTTCTAATAATGATAGATAATTTCCGCTACGACCAATGGAGAGTACTCGCCAACGAGATAAGTACCGATTTTATAATAGAAGAAGAACTATACACAAGCATCCTGCCCACAGCCACACAATATGCACGCAACGCCATATTCGCCGGTCTTATGCCCGCACAGATAAAAAGCATGTTTCCACAATTCTGGGTGGACGAAGAAGAGGACGAGGGCAAAAATCTTAACGAAAAATCACTAATAGAGACACAAATTGCACGCTACCGCCGACGCGACACATTCTCGTACAACAAAGTTATAACCTCGCAGGCCGCCGACAAATATATCGACACCATTCGGAACCTCCATGGCAACGACCTAAACGTATTTGTCATTAACTTCATAGATATGCTCTCGCACGCACGAACAGAGTCGATGATGGTACGCGAATTAGCATCCAACGAAGCCGCCTATCGCTCAATAACACACTCATGGATACGCCACTCGGCAATCACACGACTGTTCCGCTATCTTGCCGAGAGCAACTACACAGTGGTAATAACAACCGACCACGGCAGCGTACAAGTGAATAACCCTGTTAAAGTGGTGGGAGATAAAAACACCAACACCAATCTGCGCTACAAATTAGGAAAATCGTTGGGTTACAACCCCAAAGAGGTATTCGAGATTAGAGAGCCGGCAAAAGCCATGCTTCCGTCGCCCAACATAAGCACAAGCTACATTTTTGCAACGGGAGCCGATTTTTTCGCCTACCCCAACAACTACAACCACTACGTACAATATTATAAAGATACCTTTCAGCATGGTGGAATATCACTTGAAGAGATGCTCGTTCCACTGATAACACTAAGACCTAAAGGAAAATGACAGAATATTTCAAAGAGATAAAAATAGACAGCATAGACGAGTACCCCTCGGCTGCCGAAAAGTTCATAAAAGCCATGGGTAACAGCCGTATATTCGCCTTTTATGGCAGCATGGGTGTCGGAAAAACAACATTCATAAAAAGCCTATGCGAGGCTATGGGCGTAAAAGATGCCGTAAACTCACCAACCTTCGCCATAGTAAATGAATATGAAGATGCCAATGCACGCACCATATACCATTTCGACTTTTACCGAATAAAAGATATTGCCGAGGTGTATAACATGGGATACGAAGAGTACCTTTACAGCGACGCCCTATGCTTCATAGAATGGCCCGAGCTTGCAGAGGAACTTCTGCCCGATGATACGGTAAAAGTAACAATTGAGGAGGATGCACAAGGACATCGCACAATAAAAACAGCACACTAACCGATAAAACCAACAACCATGAAAATAGATGCAAATGCCACAGGCACAAGAACGATAGAGGTGACAGAAGAGAATCTCTCTACGATACACAAATACTCACTATTTGAACGCATAGCAAACAGCATGGGCATAGTAGACGAAGACTCTCTGGGAAAGCTACGATGCACTGTGCGCTCACTAATAGCATCGCAAGAGCAAGACTCCAAGGCTCTGCTCGAACTGTGCTTGGTACTTTATGACGACAACATGAAGGCACAAGGCCTGAACAATCTGATAGCCTGCTACAACAGTTGGCTGGCACAGCAGACACCCAACGAAGAACAAGAAGAAAGCAGTATCGAAAATGTCTGAAAAGAGACTGACCGATTGGCTCCCGACAACACGCAAAGAGGCCGATATGCGCGGTTGGGACACACTCGACGTTGTAATATTCAGCGGCGACGCATATGTTGACCATCCATCGTTCGGCGCGGCAGTGATAGGTCGCCTGTTAGAGGCGGAGGGATTGCGTGTGGCAATAGTGCCGCAACCAAATTGGCAGGACGACCTCAGAGACTTCAAAAAAATGGGACGTCCGCGCCTGTTCTTCGGAATCTCGGCTGGATGTATGGATTCAATGGTAAACAAATACACCGCAGCCAAACGCTTCCGCTCCGAGGACGCATACTCTCCCGACGGCAAACACAGCATGCGCCCCGAATATGCCACCACAGTGTATGGTAACGCAATAAAAAAACTCTACCCCGATTCGGCTGTGATAATCGGCGGCATAGAGGCATCCATGCGACGCTTCACACATTACGACTATTGGCAAGAGCAACTGAAAAAGAGCATACTCATTGACAGCAAGGCCGATATTCTTGTTTACGGAATGGGCGAACAGCCCATAATAGAAATAGCACGCTCAATGCAAAAAGAGCTTGCAGCAAGCGGTAGCGAATATATCACGGCAGAATGTGCCCGCAAACTGACACTTGACATTCGCCAAACGGGACATTTCATACAAAGCGAGCTACAACCCGATGAAAACGACCATCTGCTGTTCTCACACTCCGAGTGTCTGAGATACAAAGAAAAGCAGGCCGCCAACTTTCTGGCAATAGAAAAAGAGTCGAACAAGGTAAGTGCCAAACGCCTTCTGCAACCCTGCGACGGCGGCACAGTGGTTATGAATCCCCCCTACCCCACAATGACCACCGAGATGCTCGACCACAGTTTCGACCTGCCCTATACACGTCTGCCACACCCCAAATACAAGGGCAAGCGTATTCCGGCCTACGACATGATAAAATTCTCGGTGAACATACACCGAGGCTGCTTCGGAGGATGCTCATTCTGCACAATATCGGCACACCAAGGCAAATTTATAGCAAACCGCAGCGAGGAGAGCATACTGCGCGAAATTAAAGAGATAACCAAAATGCCCGACTTCAAAGGCTACCTGTCAGATTTAGGCGGTCCCTCGGCAAACATGTATATGATGAGGGGACACAACACCGACATCTGCGCAAAATGCTCACGCCCCTCATGTATACAGCCCAAAGTATGCCCCAATCTCAATATCGACCACACACCACTGCTGGAGCTGTATCGTAAGGTGGATGCTCTTCCGCAAATAAAAAAGAGTTTCATAGGAAGCGGAGTACGATACGACATGCTGCTTCATAAAACGGGCGATAAGAAGAGCGACGAAGCCGCAAAGAGATATACCGAAGAACTGATAAGAAATCATGTCAGCGGCCGTTTAAAAGTGGCTCCCGAGCACACATCCGACAGAGTACTGAAGCTGATGCGCAAGCCATCGTTCCGCTTGTTCCACGAATTTAAACGCATATTCGACAAAATAAATGCACAATACAACCTGCGCCAACAACTGATTCCCTACTTCATAAGCAGCCACCCGGGCAGCACAATAGAGAGCATGGCCGAACTTGCTGCGGAGACCCAACAGCTGAACTTTCATTTGGAACAGGTACAGGACTTCACGCCCACTCCAATGACAATGTCCACCGAGATGTACTACACAGGCATAAATCCCGAAACAAAAGAGCAGATAGAGTGTGCACGCACAATGCGCGAAAAAGAGGCACAACGCATGTTCTTCTTTTGGTACAAGCCCGAAGAGCGCAAGCGCCTCCGAAACATCCTCAAACAGATGGGACGCAACGACCTTATAGCAAAATTGCACATTTAAGCAGTATCATAAAAAAGGATAGCTTTAATTTCTCCAATGAAATTAAAGCTATCCTTTTTTATGATTGCAAAGATTACTCTTCGACAGGTTCAAAATCCTCTTTGGTAACACCGCACAAAGGACACACCCAATCTTCGGGAATACTCTCAAACGGTGTTCCCGGCTCGATACCCGACTCAGGGTCGCCAATCTCAGGGTCATAGACCCACTGGCATACTGTACATACGTATTTCTTCATAATTCTTCTGTTTTTTGTTAATTATTAAACAATATATTAAAGAGCTTGTCAAACAGCTGCAAAATAATTCTTCTTAATGCTGTTACTCGTTTTTTTTTACTTAAAAAGGTCTACATTTACTATATAAAGCCAAACTATATATAAATTTAAACAGCAGCCCAATCCCATTGTTTGCAATCACCGGATATATTTCTCCATTATCTCACGCATACCCTCCGAAGCCCCTTTGCGTATAGCAGTCACAGAACGCATGTTACTGCCAACTGACACCTCATTTGGGTCTATCAGATAAACAGGGACACCATGCGGCACATAGTTGAGAAGCCCCGCTGCCGGATAGACATTAAGCGAAGTTCCGATTATTATGAACATATCTATGTTGTGCATAGCTGCAACCGCAGCATCCATCATGGGCACAGCCTCTCCGAACCACACGATGAAAGGACGCAACTGCGAGCCGTCAACGGCTTTATCTCCAATGTGAATATCAAGATTATCGGGTGTGAGTGTCTGCACCATACGCGCATCGTAGGGCGAACGCGATGAGCACACCTTCATAAGTTCACCATGCAGATGTATCACATTAGTGGAGCCTGCACGCTCGTGGAGGTCGTCGACATTCTGTGTTATCACCGTAACGTTATTGGCTTTTTCGAGTGCAGCCACAAGACGATGTCCCTCGTTAGGCTGCACATCGAGCAGTTGCCGGCGACGTTTATTATAAAATTCAAGCACCAAAGCCGGGTCGGCGGCAAAACCCTCGGGAGTGGCCACCTGCTCGACGGGATATTCATCCCACAGTCCGCCTCCTCCGCGAAAGGTGCTGAGACCGCTCTCTACGCTCATGCCTGCACCTGTAAGTATTGCTATCTTTTTCATAGGCCTACTGATTGCTGTATCATTTGCAAATCTAATATAAAATATCAAATTTACATGCCCCCGTTAACTTAATTTATAAAATTTGTGCACCGAAACGTCTGTTTCGGTGCACAAATTTTATAACTGAGAGTTACTTTTTTATTTACTCGGCGGGAACATCCTCGGGTGTCTCCTCAGGCGTCTCCTCGGGTGTCTCCTCTTCGGGATTATCTACTGTGATAACACCGGGCAGTTTCAGATACCATGCCGATTCGTTCATAAGTTTGCTATAAAGAGACTCATCGTATGTTGCACCCTCCTTGGCTACCACTGCAACGCTGTTCTCATAAGCACGACCTGCAACACGTTTGGCAAGTACCGAATTATCTCCGGCTGCTATTGAGAAACGTACAAGGTCGCCGAAACGGTTACCCTCGAAGCAGAATTCGAGTGCAAGCTCATCGAGTATCAAGTCTCTGAGATAGTCTTGACGCTCATCCTCGGTAATTGTCTCATCACCTTTAAGAACGAATGTAGAGTCTGTTTTCTCCTCTAAGATATTGTAGTAGCGTGCAACGCAGGTGTCGTTGTAAGCATACAGGTCGTTCTCTTCGGTGTTACCCGAACCGCGTGAATGAAGACCTACATTTACATCGCTACCCTCGGCTGCAACACCGTACATTGTGAAATCGTATACAATGGCATTGCTGTCATCATTAACTTGTTCACCTGTAACTTCGTCTTTCTTAGAAACAACATTTATCTTATACTGCTCTTTGAGACCCTCTTTCAAAGTTATCATGGCGAGTTCTGTTGCACCGGGAATGTTTCCGTAGCGTCCCATACCGTAGAGAGCCTCGGCAAAGCGTGCATAGAGATGCTCGGCACGAGCAAACTGCACAAAGGTGGTGTAATCTGTTGTAGGCAATATGTTTACATTATTAACCATAATACTACCACCGCCAAGATTAAATTTACCTATTACATTATCAAACACCTCGTCACCCGTAGCTCCACCCATCTTGCTACCTGTAACCACGTATCTGCGAAGGTCACCTTTGTAGTTTGTAGTATTGGGGTTGTACTCGTCCAACTTACTTTGAGTATCGAACAGACGATAATCCTGTCTGTTGCTGAGACCTACATAACCGGGCGAAGCACTGAGCTGGTGCATTCCTGCGACCTGAGGTGCGAAAATATCTGCAAGAGTAGATACTGTTCCGATTGAAGTTGTTGTCTCCATAGGAATACCAAAGAGGCAGTTGCCGGCCAATGTCAGATTCGTAGAAGAGAAATTTTCATCATACAAACCTGATACATATTCGGCTTCGTCGTTCATGAAGAGCGCTCTCTTCTCGCTGTCGATAAACAGACGTGAGGCGCCTGCAAGAGTAGCACCGGGGCTCTGTGTGAGCGATTTGTAGAAATAATCTGCTGCTATTGTATAATCGGCATAGTTGCCCTCTGCTGCACGCCACAAGTGAAGTTCACCAAGCAACATGCGTATAGGCATGAACAATGTCGGGGTGTTCACTGTTTGACCGCCTGCTGTTATACCTGTCCATGCGGGCATGGGATTTTCACGCGGGTCTTGAATGGGGGTAAGGTCTTTAATAAGTTCGTCTATAACCTGTGAACGGGTCATCATGCGCTCTTTCATCACATTGGCCTCACCGTGAGTGCGAATAGGCTCAAAGAAGAAAGGTATTACGTTGTAGTTGATGGCAAGCTGCAAATATGTCCATGCGCGGATGCTCTTTACGGCAACATACTCACGCTTCATTGGTTTCTCGGTGTTGCGCTCAAGTGTCGTATCAACACGCTCAAGGAAGATATTACAGTTGTTTATAATTGAGTAATAGTCTCTTACGGCCAGGTAGGGGTTCTCGAAATTGTCGAAATCGAAGTTACTCAATTCCTGCAAGTCGAGCACAGAGTTGCTGTTGGTGACAACAAGGTCGCCACGCACTTCGCCAAGAACAACATGACGGTCGGCCACCTTCTGGACGTTCTTCAAAATTCCAAGCACCGAGTATACCGAGTCGGCAAGTGTCAACTTGCTGAAATCGTGGTCTACACGAGTGGAATCAAACTCAAGCATATCCTCGCAAGAGGTGAAGAAAGTTGCTCCACTGAGAAGGATACACAATGTATAGATAAGATTCTTTTTCATTGTTTTATTTATTTTGTTTTCCTTTCCACTCCTTTGTGCCGTATCGGTACAAAGGAGTGTGAGGATGTTGTTCGTTAGAGATTTACCTTAACACCAAGGTGGAAACTGCGGCTTTGGGGTAGCAGACCTGCATCAATACCTTGATAGAGAATATTATTGTTTACAGAGAATTCGGGGTCATTGCCCAGATACTTGGTGAATGTGAGAAGATTCTCGGCAGCGCACCAAACGGTGATACCTTGCAACCAATTAAGGCTTACAGGCACTTTGTATTGAAGTTGCACAGTCTTCAAACGCAGATATGAACCATCCTCTATCCAACGATCAGAGAAGCGAGAGTTACCCATCGGGTCGCCATAAACTACGCGAGGCATACTTGTAACATCGCCATCGAGTGACCAGCGATTGAGCATTGCTGCTGTCTGGTTGAAGAAGTTCTTTCCACCTTCGAGCTGTGAACGATAGTAGTTGTAAACATCGTTACCCAATGAGTAGTTAAGAGCTACGTTAAGTGTCCAATTTCCAAGGCTCAGGCGTGTGAAGATGTTACCATAGAGGTCGGGGTTGGGATCGCCTATCACAGTTTTATCAAGTTCGTTAATCTCTTTGTCGCCATTAGCGTCGTGACGGTTTTTGAACTTAACATCACCGGGTTGGAAATAGATTTTTGCACCTGTTGCATCAGTCTGATACAAGCCCAAGTTCTTAGCCTCTTCGGCATCTTTTATTACACCTTCAGTCTCATAACCCCAGAATGCTCCGATGGGCTGTCCAACCTGTGTAAGTACCTCGGCACCATATACCGATACGGGATCAATGGCTTCGTCAAGAGCGGTTATCTCGTTCTTGTAGTGACCGGCAGTAACACCAAGTTCCCATTGGAAATTGCGTGTGTTGATGAGCTTTGCAGTAACAGACGCCTCGAAGCCGGTGTTCTCAAGCTCGCCACCGTTGCTCCAGTATGTCTCCATACCTGTCACAAATTCGTGCTGCTTGGGAACAAGCAAATCCTTTGTCTTAGACATGAACCAGTCGAACGACACAGCCAGACGATTGTCGAACAGCATAGCATCAAGACCGATGTTCATGCGCGATGTTGTCTCCCATTTAACACCCTCGTTCTCTACATTGCCAAGCTCTGTACCCATGAATTTGTTTTGGAATTTCACGGTCTGCATGAAGCTGCGCGAAGCATAGAAATCAATAGCGTCGTTACCTGTTATATCATAACCTGCACGCAGTTTCAAAGAGCTTACGGGAGCTACATTGAACCAAGACTCTGATGATAGCAACCATGCTGCCTGCACCGAGGGGAAGATGCCCCATTGAACGCCGCCAAGACTGATGCCTCCATCGGCCTCTTTACCGAAACGCGATGATGTCTCAAGTGAAACGGTGGCATCAAGGAAGTAGCGTGTCTTGTAGCTGTACGAACCGTTGAGGTACCATGCGAGGTTTGTCCATACATTGTCATCGCCGCTATTGGTAACGTAGTCGTAATCCTGGCTGATGTTTGTAGCCTTGTCGTTACCTGAGTTTGCACATGAGAGGAAGTTTGAGTCGAACGCGAAGCGTGTGTAACGGAAACCACCCATCACATTCATGTTGTGAGCGCCTTTTACCTTGTTCCAGCTTACGCGTGTATCGCTGGTGATGTTGCTCTCTTTACCGAATGAAGATGAAATGAAGTTACCAATCTGACCGAGGTTGGCTGCATAGAAGTGACGGTTACTGTTCTTTACGCTTGTAGAATAGGGAAGATAATACTTCTCATTCATACGATGCAGCGAGTAGTTGAATGTCTCAGAGATTCTGAAATCACCAAGTTTCAACTCGGGAGCCACAGTAAGCACAAAGTGAGTGTACTCCTGGTCGTTCTTATTCTCACCCGAACCCACCTCGATAATTGTACGGGGATTGTAGAATGAGTTGTTGTCCTGACCGCGTGCAACGTTCTCGTCGATGCCCCATGCAAAGGTATCGGAATCATCGAGTGTAGAAGTTACTTCACCTGTCTGCTGGCTGAACTTGTAAGGACTCAGGAAAGGAGCCTTAATCATTGCCACAAATCCGGGTGATGAGTAAGGATAAGAATCTGAGTTCTCCATTATACCGTCATCGAGAAGTTCACGAGCAACACGCGAGTAAGCAATGTCGAAACGTGTGGTGAGGTTCTTGGCAAGGCTGATGTCCGAATTGAAACGTATGTTCAAACGGTCGAATGTGTTCTTGTCGATAGTGCTCTCGCCAATTGTGTAGCCAAGTGAGAAGTTATACATGGCAATATCGTCACCACCCTCTACATTAACCTTGTAGTTTTGTGTAAACGCCTCGCGATAAACCTCATCGGCCCAATCAGTCTCGTTGTGATACTTATTGTAGATGTAGGGATATTTGGGATTAGGCGTTGTGCGCAAGAAGTCTATATCCTTCTTTTCGGTTTTCATTGTACCGATAAGCTCGTTGGCGTATGAACGATACTGCTCGGCTTTCATGAGATCGGGGAGCTTGGGTGTCAGTGCCAAATTTGCATAGATGTTGGCTGTGATTCGTGTAGCCATGCTCTTACCGCGTTTTGTGGTAATCTTAATTACACCGTTGGCTGCACGTGCACCGTAAATGGCTGTTCCATTGGTAAGTACCTCTACTTTGTCGATGTCGTTAACATCTATCGAAGAGAGCACATTATTGAACATACCCATGTGCAACGAACCATAATTCTCTTGAAGGTCAAGGATAATATCGTCAACAATCACAAGGGGTTGTGTGTTGGCATTGATTGTGTTTATACCGCGTACCATCATGAAGTTACCTATACCCGGAGTACCGGAACGTGTAACCGAACGCACCTGAGCACCAAGATTTGATTGAATATCGGTGTCGATGGATATTGATGAGGTGATACCTGTGGTAAACTCGCTACCCGATGTTATCTTTATATCATCGTTGTAACTGCCTTTGAACTTATCGCTGTAAAGGCGCACGTTGATAACATTTTCGTTCTGCACGGGACGCTGAATCATCAGGAACTCGGGGGTTGAGAAACTGAGCAAAGTCACGTATGAGGGTACGGTTATTTTATACTTACCCGAGCCATCGGTCATGGCTGTCACATTGGCATGGCCTGTTCCTTGTACTCGCACACCGGGCAACGGCTCATTCGTTGCTGCGTCGTAAACGGTACCTGTAATGACACGGGCATCGGTTGCTTGTGCCTGCTCTATTACTACAGAATCGCCGGCCTCAAATCCGCCTGCCGTCATTGCCGAGACGGGGACGGCCGATGACACTAACACTATCAGTGCCACCGTTGATCGCATAATTTGTCGCATATACATAGTTGATTTTTGTTTTTTCGTCATAACAAAGCATTTACATTATTCCGCTGTTTCCTCGTCGTCAAGAACCGGTATCAGAAGAATACAGTCGATACGCATGGTGCGCTCGTAATTTACATCTTCCTTAGCATCCGCTAAGTCGCTTGTAAGAGTTATTGTGGTTGCGGTTTCTTTGGCTGTAAGTCCGTACTCGCAGAAGTTAAACTTAAAGGTGGTATCTACACGCTTTTTGGGATCACCTAAATTTACTTTATCCAATTCAGTGTCATACAAATATACGGTATCTATGCGCGAAGGCTCATTCTGAAGACCGTTGTAAGCAATTTCTCTATTTCTATCATTTAAACGCTTGTAACCGTTATTGGTATCATACAAAGTGATGCTCTTGCCATCTGCACCTCTGGTTTTTATCTGTACGCGAATCTTTCCGGGTTTGATATCAGAAGCCGGCATATTCTTGTTGGTAATATTGGCAGGAACAACAACCACACCAATCTTGTATTTACCTGCGGAAAGAGTGTTGGGCACTGTGTATGTAACACTTGGACGTGACGTAGTCTGCTTAGGAGATGCTGTGAAATACATGTCACTTGAGATTTGTCCGGATATTGTATCATTCTGTGCCGAACTTGCAACTGAACTATATATAGGATCTACTGTGGTTTCATCAATCTTCACCCAATCCTCGCTCATCATTTCACCCTCGACTTTTATTGTATCGAACCAAATATCGTAGGGAGAGAACTTGAATTGATTCAGATAGTAGAGCTTACCGTTAGAAAGTACCTCGGGTTCTGTATCCACTACCGATGAGAGAAGCATATCTATATCAAAGTGATGACGTACCTCATCGCTCTGAGAACCAAAGCCACTGTAATCTCTATATCTGAAAGTAGAAAGCATTGTACCGGGATTTGCGTAAACCTGTTCCTTGTCACTGAAAGCCAGATAGTTACAGAGAGATTTACGTACATTTGTATTTCTCATGGAGTCGATATAAAGTGTATCGGCACCTTTTGCGATATAGTAGTTGTAGTACTCATCTATTTCGGCAACCTTGCTGTTCCACAATTCGTTTGTGGGGGCGAAGAATACGTATGAAGAGTCTTCTTTCGAGAGATTACCAAAGCCGGCTGTGCTTTTTGTTCCACTTGTGCTGAACCACATATTTGAATTGATATATTTCTCTTCGAGATATGTAACCTCGCCGTTTACGGTGGGACCTACCACACTGTTATACTCGTCGAAGATTCTCTCATCGAATGAGTAGAGGAATTTTGCCACTTCGCTCAAATTCTCAACCTGGCCGATGCGCTCCCAAATATTAAGACGATAGGGAACAAAGCCGTTGATTTTGTGCAAAATACCATTGCGAGCGCGGATGTTTGCATTCTGAATGTCGATGTTGTCAAACTTGTATGCACCCGTAGAGCCTACAAAGTCTACCACTTTATCATTGAGCAAAAGTACTGAATTATCATTATCAAGCTCTCCGTTTGCGGGGTGCATGTAGTTGGCAAGATGCGACTCTATGAAGCGCACCAGCACTGTGTCGCGACCTGCAGGAGTTGCAGCCTGTGCAAGCAATGCCTCTTTATCGAAAGAGCCGTCGACAGGTGCCCAAAGAGTGTAGACACGTGAATTGTTAAAAAGAGAGTCTGACACGTGACAAGAATCTATGACTTGACGAAAATCCTGCAAGTCTTCTGCTGCCACAATAAGTTCGTATAGGTTCTGACTGTTGTTGTTCACACCTTTATCCTTGTAGTGGTCGTCCCACTCATCGGTACAAGCAGAACCAAGGAAGAGGGTACCCAGCAAAGCTATCCCCGTAAAGAATTTATGTTTTAATATATTGTTCATAATCTTGTTGTTTTTTAGTTATCGCTGCACTGTGTTATGCGGCGCTTGTTTTATAACTTTGTTTTATCTTCCCGCCGCAAGCGGCGGGAAGGGTTCTGCTTTTAGTGTTGTTCAACGGATGATGAGGTTTCGTATGCGGGATTCTGCACAAGAAGCGGGTTAACGTTAAGCTCGCTCTCGGCAATGGGGAAGAAGAGACTGTTTATTGTCTGCATTTTCTTCTGTACCGCACTTGCACCACCGCCCTCTATCTTGTTTGCCACGAAGAGGATATTCTGGGTGGTCTTGTCGCGCAATGCTACACGTACAAGGTCGTACCAACGTTTACCCTCGAAAGCAAGTTCGCGAACGCGCTCGTCGAGCACAAGCTCCATGAGGTCTTCTTTTCCGGGATAGTCGCTGTATACCAATGAGTCGGCTGTAACAGATATTGAACGGTCATTAACAGCCTTGACAAGCTCAAATGCTGCTGTCAACTGTCCGGGCTCAGGATTTTGCAGGTTAACCAAAGCCTCGGCTTTCATAAGCATTACATCAGTCTTACGATATACAATCCAGTTTGCGTCGATACCCGCATCGTTTGCAACACGGTATGACGTTGCACTTCTGTTATAACCGGGTGCTCTTTCACAAGCATATTTCGCAATACCCACCTCGGAAGCTGCTGCGCTGCTTGAGCTGTTACCATCACTTACACCTGAGAGGTCGCGTGCATCGGTTGTGTAGTAGAAACGACGGTCGTTCTCGCCATATTTTGAATTTTCTGAAGCATAAGACCTTGTTACACACAAAGCGCCACTGTTTTCTTGTGAATGACCATAGAGTGTGCTGACAGCTTTGTTGCGGTTAATACTCTTATCGAATATAAGCTCGAAGATTACTTCGCCGCGTTGCTCAAGGCTCATTTTTGAAATATTATCCTTCATCGAACCAAAGAGGTATGTGTAAATAGATGAAGTTGAGGTTGAGGTTGAACCGGATGTTGTCTCGTAAGCGAGATAATAGGGGTTCTTTGTTCCTGGGCCTACGTTGCTGCGGTCTGTGGGTGTACCATAGTCTTCGTACCACTCGGCCATGCTTGCGTTCATGGCGTTTATCACGTCGTCGCAGTTGTTAACAGCCTCTTGATAGTAGTAATCGGGGGTTTGCAATCCTGTTGCCTGCTTCAAACTGTCGTCGGCCTCGTGATATTTGGCAAATGCCGCACGCCACAAGTTTACATCAGCTTTTAACGCATTTACGGCGTTGAGAGTGATGCGACCATAGTTGTATTGTGCATTCAGGTTGGGGAAACCTCCTGAGCGCATTACCAAGCCCGAGGCTTTATCAAGGTCTTTCATGATGCTGTCAAGCGCTACAACAGGGTGCACCTGAGGATAGTCGATAAGGTCGGCATCGTTCAAACTTGCTTTGTTTGCAAGAGGGATGTCGCGGAATGTACGCACAAGGTAGAAGTGTGAAAGAGCACGCAACGCATACATCTCACCAAGCACAGTGTTAAGGTCGCCTTCTGTAAAGTCGGGGTCTCTTTCGGTTACCTCGGGAGCAAATTCTATCACCATGTTTGCAAAGTTGATGGCTCGGTAGAATATGGCCCAATTACAAAATTCGTTATTTTCCTTGATGTTTGCTTCTACAATGTATTTGTACTTATTATCGGCGTTGGAGCGCACGTTCATGTTGTCGCCACGCAGCTCGCCCCATACAATCATTCTTGATACGGCATTCTCGCTGAGAAGTTGCAGATAGCTTGTGGCAACCATACCGTTAACATCATCTGCAGTCTGCCAATAGTTCTCGTGAATTGTTGAGTTTGTGGGGTAGATGGTCAAGAAATCGGTACATGATGAGAGCATTGTACCGCAACCAAGCGCTACCGTCAAGAGAACTGAATTGAATATATTTTTTATTTTTTTCATATAATATCCTCCTTTACTATTAGAATCCTACAGAGAGAGAAATTGTGTAAGAACGTGAACGCGGTGTCTTTGAATTGTCGTATGCACGTCCGTAAGCACCTGCGGCAACCTCGGGGTCGAGACCCGTGTAGCTGCTCCAGAAGAAGAGGTTATCGGCCGAAGCGTAGATGGTGAGGTTCTCAAGACCATACTTTTCGAGCCACTTCTTATCGAAGCTGTACGATGCCTGCAAATAAGAGAGACGCAGATATGAAGCATCCTCTACGAAACGGTCGCTACCAAGGTAGTTGTAACCTGTGTTCCAGAGAGCACGAGGAATCTCAGTAACATCGCCCTCTTTACGCCAGCGCCAGTTAACGGCATTGCTCTGGTTGTAGTTACTGTACATATTCTCGACATTCATACGGGCGTTGTTGATAACGTCTACGTCGTAACGATAAGAGAAGTTGGTCTTAAGAGAGAACTTCTTGTATGTAAATGTGAATCCGAAACCTCCTTGTGCCTTGGGGTTAGAGTTTCCAAGATAAACAAGGTCGAGCTCGTTGATGTTACCATCGTGATTTATATCCTCGTAGATAGCGTCACCACCTGTGAATGTATAGGTAGAGGAACCTGTCTCGGTATCGTAGTTGAACACCATCTTTTTGGGTGTACCGTCGGCGTTAAGAACTACGTCGCCGTTGGCATCGAACACTACGGGGCAGAGGCCGCGGAAGTTCTCAATCTTCCATGCTGCGGGAACATCCTTGGGATTGGAGATATTGTGTTTCTCGCAATACTCGGCGGTCTTTGTATCAATGATAGCCTTTACTTTATCCCAGTTTTTGTAGCTGTAACGGTATACGCCCTTGCTGCGGAATCCGTAGATAGAGGCAAGAGGGTTACCTATCTGTATACGTCCGAGGTATGATGCGTTCTTGAAGTCGTAATCGGGGTTACTGTTGTTGAGCACGCTCAGCTCCATCTCCTTAACTTCGTTGAAGTTCTGACCAACATTGAAATATGCACTGAATGTGAAATCCTTGGCTAATTTCAATTTATTGACGTTGAAGTTAAGTTCCCAACCGGAGTTCTCCACTGCACCGGTGTTCTTGTAGGCGAGTTTGTCGTAACCTGTTGATGTCGGGATGTTGTAGTTCTCCATCAGCTGGTCGTATGTGGTGCTCAGGTAGTAGTTGAACGAACCGGTGATGACATCGTTAAGGAAACCGAAGTCTGAACCGAGGTTAAACTCGCGTTTGTCGCTGGCACGAAGGTCGCTCATGCGGATACCGCCGGGGACAAATCCTGTGAGACCAAGATAGCTGCCGCTTGCGGTATATGTTGTATACATCATATACTCCTTACCGGGTGTGTTACCTGCCCATCCGTAGCTGGGACGGATTGACCACATCGAGAGCACGGGTTTAGCCCACTCCATCCAAGGCTCGTCGCTGATGTTCCAACGTCCTGACACTGAGGGGAAGACTGTCCATTTGCGGTCGTCACCGAACTGTGTGTGACCCTCGCCGCGGAGTGCAAATCCAAACACATATTTAGACAGATATGAGTAGTGTGCCTGATATGTGAAGTTCAGACTGCGAGACTGTCCTTTACTTGTGTTGGCGGTTTTGAGGAACGAACCAAGTGTGGTGCTGTTGAAATTGTTGGGCAGACCGTATGTTTCCTGATTCTGCTGTGTGCTGTTGGCTGTGTTCATCTCAAACTGTCCCGACATTGTGAGATAGTGATTTTCGTTGCCAAGATAGGGTGTGAAAATCAACTGATGACGTGTTGTGAACTGAAGGCTCTTGCTATCATAGAGCTGTGCATAGTTCACTTGGTCGCCTGTCCAGTCGGTATTGATGAGTGACGAGGGGAGGTTCTTGTTCTCGGACAGTGTAGCTGCGTTCATGTAAACAAGACCGCGATACTTGAGCTGTGTTTCGTTATCTTCGAGACCCAGGAGGTTATACTCCATTGTAATCTGAGGGCTGATGCTGTAGCTCTCTTGGTCGTTCTGTGCGAACTTGGCAAGAGCAACGGGGTTCTTGTAACCTTTTTGGTCAACTGTACCGTCTGATTCATTATCGAATGTGCTTGAAGCACTCAAGAGCATCTTGTAGTAGTCGTTGGTGTTATTGCCGTTTACATCCTGATACCAAAGGCTCATGTTTGGCATGATGTTTTGTGCAATACCAAGAAGATCCTGATAGTTCTTTTTGTTGTTTGTGTATGAGAACGCAAATTCGGTCATCACCTTGATGCGGTCTGATACATAGTAGTCCAAAGCCATACGTGCCGAGTAAGTCTCAAGGTACTGGTTGATGATGGTACCTGTTTCGTTGGTATATGAACCTGAGATACGGAATACGGCTTTTTCACCACCACCGGTGAGGTTGACACTGTACTCATTACGATAACCGTGCTTTGTAACGAGGTCTACCCAATCGGTATTCTCGTTGAAGTTTTCGTATTGATTGAAGTAGGGGTCATAGTTCAACTCGGGAATATCAGCTTCTGTGGGATTCTGCTTGGGGTTGAAGTGAGACTCTTTTAGGAGCATGGTGTACTCGTCACCATTGAGCAGATTAAGACCGTTGGGAATCCATTTGTCTTTGAAACGTACCGAGAAGTTTACTCTGGTGGGACCACGGTGACCGCGTTTTGTCTTGATTTTGATTACACCGTTTGCACCGCGTGAACCCCAGATGGCGCATGATGCAGCATCCTTCAATACTTCGATAGACTCGATATCGTCGGGATTCACCGAGAGCAGTTCACTGAATTGGTCGTTATCAAGACGGGTGTAGTCGAATGTCTCGCTCTGGTCTTCGGGCATTTCAAAGATGTTGTCGTTTACAACGATAAGCGGCTCTGCATTACCGTTGATGGTAGAGGTACCACGCAGACGCATCTGTGTACCCGAACCAAGGTCACCGCTGCTGAATACGACGTCGAGACCTGCGATTTGTCCCTGAAGGGCCTCATCGACCGATGCGAAAGAGAGACCATCCATCTCGCTCATGTCGAACTTTTGTGTTGCTGATGAAATTTCGCGGTCGAGAATTTCGAGGGCTCCGCTACGGCTGCGGGGCTTTGCAACGATGACAACCTCGTCGATTACGTTGTCCTCAATCATCTTGACTTCAAAGAATGTTTTTGCTCCAATCTCAAGTTTCTGGGTTTTGTAACCGATATAAGAAATCTCAAGATGGTTGCTTGTGTTCTTTACGACCATAGAGAAGTTACCCTCCATATCGGTGAGTGCTGCTTCGATAATACGGTCGCTGTTGTCGCGCTCGGTGACGTTAACCATCATAAGCGGACCCTCAGAGTCACTGTAGACTTTTCCTGAAATACGTGCACTCTTCTGTGCAAAGGCGGCTGTTCCCACCATGCAGCATAGCGCAAGCATTAATAATTGTTTTATTTTTATCATGGCGTTTATCTTTATTCTATATTACAATGGTTAGCCACTCTTTTATTTTATGATATTACCGTTGTTGTAGTAACGAACCTGAGGCTCTGTAAAGTGCAATTCTTTGTTATCCTCACCGATACCTGCTACATGGTTACCGTTTTCGTCGGCCCAGAGATATTCGATTTTAAGAATCTTGCCCTTTGTGTCGCGGTGTATCTTCTGATATACACGCCAACCCTCTTCGTTGATGAGGATGCGGTTGTTGCCGGCATCATATACATACGCCTCCATGTTGAGCTTGTCGGTTGCACCTTCTTCTATGGGCTGCATCAGATAAGCGTATGAGTGAAGCTCGTCTCCAACAAGTTCATCTGCCAAATGGGCTACAAGGTATTTGCCCTCGCCATATTTCTCGGGAGCAAAACCTGAGCCTGCGGGCACTCCGTCAACGGTCATCAATGTGATGTACTCGCCATTGTCGGCATAACGGCGGAACTTGCCATCATAGCCTAATACTCCGTCGTTCAAAAGTACGCGGTCTACTTGGTGTATAACGGCAAATGATGATGTTTCGATGCGTTCGCCAAGTCTTGGGTCGTTTGAATTGTTACACTTCAAAAGGAGGTCGCGTGTCATGACATTCCAAGTTTTGCCCTCTTCGTCGGCAACACTGCTGAGTACGTTTATATCGTTGCCCATGTCATCGGTAACAATCATCTGTCCGCTTGCGGGAGAGGAAACTACCGTCTCAAAGAATCGGCCGGTTGCATCGTCGATGGCTGCGGTCTCGTAGTTACCTACTGCAACGTTGTTGTCAACGAATACGGCGTTATCCTGGAAGTGGTAACGGGCGAACTTATTGATTAGACGCACGTATGATGCAATCTTCTCGCTGCGATTGATGGTATCTTCTCTGTAAAGAAGCTCGTCTATCAACTCGTCCCATGTGGGAAGACCCATTGTATTGTAAGCAAGGTCGAGTGCTTCGTTTGTGGGTGCGTATACTGTGTAGTGATAGGTGCTGAAGAAAGGAACTGCCTCGTAAAGAGGAACGTTGTTACCTCTTGTTTTACTTGTAGAGCCATAGAATATCGAGTAGCGCTGTGCTGTGTCGGTAAGCTCGGCTGTCTTTAGACCGGGATAGAGGTTATTGAAGAAACCGCCTGCCATCTCGCCACTGTCTGATGGTGCCTCAAGCACATTGAGCGGCATGTTGTTGCTTCCGTAGCAGAGTTCGTAGAACTTATCGAAGTTATCATTTACGGATGTGGCGGGATTCAGTTTGTATGATACTGAGTGTGTGGGAGGTGTGGGAATACCTGATGTAAGTGTATCGCCACTTGCCGACACTGTGCAGTATGTAACACCGTTCTTTTCGGGGTATGCTTCGAGCACTTTTACGGGAAGACCGTTTTCAATTTGCTCACCACCGTAGAATGTTATCTCGCCTTTGTCGTCGATATTGCATTTGATGGTTCCATAGCCCTTAGACTGATGGTATTTGTTGCCATCTGTCACGTCGCCTATTATAATAAGGTATTCAAGCAGGTCGGTGAGGCGGTTGTAGAAGAGATTACCGTCGCTCCAACCGTTGGATAGGTTTGATTGTTTACCGCTGCCATCGCCCATGGGTACCTTAACCGTAGTACCTTCGACTGCGTATGGTGCAATGGAGTCGGGAATAACCTCGTATGTTTCGGGGTTGTATGCAAACACCTTGGCCCACAGTTTATTGGCATTTCTGGGGTTGTTGCTGTACTTGTTATTATAGAAGAATTGATAAGCGAGAGGGGTTGCCGACCTGCGTCTTACAGGGTCGTAATAGATGAAGTAGTTGTTATCCGGAACAATGAAGCTATATGTTGCATCCATCGCCAAGAGGTATGAGTTGTAACCAAGGTGGTCGATAGCCTGCTTGATGATTGTCATGTTTGTCATGGCAAGAGGAGGAGCAGACACCGAACGATACTCGGCGGGGCCGAACACGTAGTTCATTATATATATAACACCGTTGTTTGCAACAATACACTCGTCGACAACTTTTGAGTAATCCGACGAATTTGCTGCAAGACCTGCATCTTCGAGTTCCTTGAACATAAGCTGGCTACCGTCGTTATATACCTGATGGAATTTGCTGGGTACGGTATTTACAAACGACGACTGCATGAGGTTGTTAAGGAACGATGCAATGATGTTGTTAGGAATGCTGTCGAGTGCTCTATAAAGCAGGTCGTAGTCGGTGTCGGAGATAGATGCAGCATCCTCGGGGATATTTGTCAAGAGGCTTTCATATACATTTTTTTCGGCGTATAGCTCTGTCAAGAACTTAGCCTCGCCGTGCAGGAAGTATTTTGCCATCACAACGTCGTTGGGAGCAAAGATTGCCGCCATATCTCCTTGTGCGCCACCGGCTGAGAGTGTATATTCGTTCCAAGCGGGGTCGAAAGCAAGAAGATCGGAACCGGGATTGTCGGTATTTACTGTTATTGTTCCGTTGTTAAGTGCATGCGCGGGGTTCACTGATGACTTGTTGAAATAGCGGAATACATACACGCTGTCTGAAACTCCTTCGGGAACTCCGTCTATTGCAACCGAGTCTCTTTGTATCTGCTCGGCATATTTTGTTTCTAAGCTTTCGGAATAGACGGGGAAGCTGAAACGATCGAGAAGATGACTGAATATTTGGGTTGTTTCTTTGTTACGCAACTCCTCGGCCATGTTTGAAGGCGGCAAAAGGACTTTGCTCACACGATACACATAACCGTTTTTGCAAGTGATGGTCAGTGAGTCATCAGACTGTTCGCCGTACTTTATTCCGCTCTTCAACACTTCGGTTTGGTATATAAATGCCTCGTCGCCTGAACGTGACTGCCCTACTGTATTGAATATCACATTTATATCTTCGTTTGTGATGGCTTTGCTTTTTCTATACTCGCGCAAGAAGTGTACCATCATGGGATCACCGTCTCCCATAGCCAAGATAAGTCCGTTGCGATCTTCTGCACGGAAACGAGCCCAATGCTTATTAATCGCAGGAATCTTCTTTAGATCCTCGGGTGAACAGTATTGCAAGTTACCCTCGGCCGGCAGTGAAGTTTCGCGACGCAGACATGAACCCTCAACAGGAGGTGCACCGGGAAGACTCGACATCATATCCAAAAGATAGGCATTGTCGAGCATGGAGCTGAAAAGCAACACTCTCATCTGATTCTTAGAAAGCTCTTCTTTGCTGCTGACTTGCCAACGGTTTTTGCCATTGGCAAAGAACTCTTCAAATGCAGCATCATCTGCCACAAAAAGAGTTTTACTACCGGTGCGCTCAAGAACGTCGCGGTAATTCAAAGAGTCGATAATGTAGAGATAGGTTTGATAAGTGTGTCCATCATGATTGCTTTTGAGGGCATCATAAATGCTTCCACCTAACCAATTGGGGTATTCATCGTCGTACTTGTAATCGTCGAATAATTCGTCGTTACACGACTGCATGATACTGCCGGTAAAGAGCAGACACAACGCCACGAGCGCTGTACTGCCGAACTTACTTAAACGGTGTTGTAACATAATATAAATTTTAATTAATTAGAATTTTTTCGCAATAGTTTTACCACACAATGACGCATTGAGCCATTATGTAACGTGCAAAAATAAGTCTTTTAATTTAATGTTCAAATAAAATTCATTAAATTTCTTGATAAGTTACTAAAAATAGGGAAATTTCCAAAAAAAACATGTATGAAGCCTTGTTTTTAATGCCAAGGCTTCATACATGTTTTTTATAAAAATTTAACTTAAGCGAACAGGAAATTTTGTCAATATGCATTCAGAAACGACGCTGCAACTATTTTCCGGTGGATGAATATTCTACCTTAACAGCCTCGCCGCGCACTATTTCGGCAAGCTCTTGAGGTGTGAATGGAACCGGCTCTTTCATAAATTCGGGCACATTGTAGGAGCGGTCGAAAAGTGGATAATAATGCGGCGACTCCTGAGGGAGCAGGAAGGCTTTTGAGGCCTTTCCATCTTCATCTACATGGGCAATGTAGAGGCGTGTGTAGTTTGTATCGTCGCGACGGCTTGAGAAGAGTATCCAGCGAGAATTGCTGCTCCATGAGTGGTAGCTTTCGGCATCGGTGGAATTAGCCTCGGACAATGGCCAATAGCTGCCTGTGGAAAGGTCTTGCACATATAGGTCGGCATCTTTGTGCCACACATGGAAACAGCCATACTCGCCAAGTGCAAAAAGCAGAAAACGACCGTCGGGCGAGATGCGTGGGAATGTTGCACTCTTTCCTAATTTGGTGGCTGCAAACACTGTGTCGACAGGGCCGAAACTGTATGTATCGGGATTCCACGGACGGCGCAAAATGTCATATTTTATATCTCTGTATCTTATAATTTCTTCTTTCATGAGATTGTTGGCTGTGTCCTCTATCACAAAATACGCCGAGCCGTAGTAGAGTGTGCGACCGTCGGGCGACCACCAAGGGAACACTTCGAGATTGTCGGGGCTGTCGGCTACATTTGTAACGGTGTTGCTCAGCGGGTTATATATAATGACGTCGCTATGCAGGTCTTGCACCTCAACCTTATTGGAATTTCTTGTGTGAAAGATTTGTCCTGTTTTGTTAACCGAGTATGCCACAACATCATACACAGGGTTGAATGCCGGATATACACCAGCCGAAAGGGTTGAATCGGTGGCCATGTTCAGTTTAACAGGTTTGCCGTTGTGCACAAAGAGTGTTCCGCCGTTATATTGGCGTATGTGGAACTGCATATTGTCGGTGCGGTAGTTTTTGTAGGCATGACAATTTATACATGAGCCGTCGTTCTCGGTGGCTGCGAGCATGTTGTTGTATATAACTGTTTCGTCGTAGTTTGTGAGGTTGCGCTGGCTTATGGTAAGAGTTTCGTAGCACACATAGGAGGGAGGGATAAGACGATAGGAGATATAGGGGTCGATGCTGTCGGCCGATACGTTGCAGGTGAACGGCTTGTAGGCTGTCCACTTTTCGTTCAGTCGGGCATACACCTCGATGGTTATGTCGGAACCTACGGCCTCGGCCATCAACGACTGCCACTCTGCGAGCGACGGGGTGACGTCGCATCCTCCAAGCAGAATCTCTTTGTCGCCTTTGCTGATGCGTGTCACATAATCGTCGCCCTTTTCTTTTATGGTAAAGGTAAGCGGCGCTATGTTACAGGGGATGGTGACGTGTGTGTAATCGGGGTAAATATCGGGCAAGGATTCGCTCTTTACACTATTCTGCGGAACGGTGGGGGCGCTGCACGATATTATTACGACGGCAAAGGATAGTGCTGCCGATATTGCTGTAATCAATCTTTTCATCTGCATTGTGTTCATTTAATCAGTTAGTCTTTAATCCGCGAACAAAGAAGTAGAAGTACCAATATGTATCTGCAAATTCTTCTTTGAATTCCGGTGCCATTTCCGTCTCTTTCAGTCCTTGTTTTTTATAGAATTGCGTTTTTCTGATGAATGCAGCAAAGCGTCGGCGCACTGCATCGTCTATGGGGATACGCGAAATGTCCACCCCTTTTGTCAGATTAGAGAATAGAAGAACCGCCTCTTGGTAGTGTGTGGGGAGACGCATAATCTTTCGCTTGTAGAGATAGCGCTGGAGGTTGTTCCAAAATATTTTTGAGTCTTTGCGTGTGAGGTTGGCCATCAGGGCAGCCTCGGCAAACAGGGGTGAATGCTCGGTGGTGTAACCGTGTGAGATATTATTCATAAGGTAGGCCTCTATGAATGAGTCGTCGACATCAAGCGCATCGGGATATACGCACATGGCAAGCGGAAGGGTAAATTCGGGATTTTTGGATATACTCTCGGGGTGTTCGGCCATGCGTTCGTAACGTTCGGCCCACTCTTTGTGAAAGAGGGTGTGTTTGAGAATATTTGTATAGCGACGCATCAGTGTATATTCGCCTTGCAACAACATGGAGCGCACTGCGTGCTTGAGATACTCTACTTTCCAACCATGCTCTACTGCATTCTCGACGCACCATCTATAGCAGAAGTTGAACTTTCCGTAACACCAATAGGACATGAGACCGCCTGTGTGTGTGAGGTGCACGTTCATGGGGGCATCAATTTCGGCACTGCCGTCGGGATAGGTGAACATTTCTTCGCCGGCACGCCCCAAATTCAGCAATGCTATATTCTTATTCATCACAATCTGACGCGACGGCACATCTGTGTCGCGGGTAAGATCGGCCACTTCACGCCACTCGCCCTCCCACATGGCAAGGTCTTGCTTATTCTCGATACGGAAATTTGTGTTTGTGTACCAATAGGAAAAGCCGAATAGCAGACACGCGCCGATGAGTGCATATTGCTGCACAAAATTAAGCCAACGATTTACAGTATTAGAAGAGAGAGCATTATAGAAGACGGAGAGTGCAATATATACCAAGAAAAGCAGAATGAATGGAATCCAATAAGGTATTATACTCTCGCGAAAATGGTCGGCAGTTATATCCCAATGGTAAGAGGGAAGACCGGCTGTGTGAATAAATTCCTTGGCCACAGACGAGTAGTAGTCGTACCAAAAGACAGGCACCTCCCAAAAGAGCAGCAGTGCAACAGCAAGCACTGCAAAGCCGTCAATGACAAGGCGCATCTTGTTTCCGTTGCGCACTGCCATGGAGAGCGCCGTCACTGCCATACATAGTGACGAGAAGAGAGCGTATGCACCAAAAAGAGGATAGCCCAACGCACTCCATACAACAATAATGGGAATGTGCCACTTATATGAGAGTCTATTGAACAGCCACATTGCCAAGAGAGCAACTATTGTACCCAACATTGTCACGTAGTAGAATCCCGGATGCTTAAGATAATATATCCAATAGCCTAATTGGGTGTTTGTTGCGAGCAGCAAGAACAGTGGCAACATGGCAAGAACAGCCCATTGCCGCGGTATTCTGAATGTCTTAATCGTAAGATAATAAACTATTGCGAGCAAGGCAACAAAGATTGCGGCTCCCAAGGCCGGATAATAGAAGAATTGTGTCAGGAAACAGCCTGCATAGGCAAGAAGCCCGGCAGGCACTCTCATGCAGGTATCGAAAAATAGCTCACCCGAGAGAAAGAGCGACTGTGCTTCGATGCGCTGTAACTGTGCACTTTCATAAAAAGAGAGCAGCGCCCACACAGCCACACAAAAGAGGGGAAGCATCAACAGTTGCGGTGCATCTGTTCTTTGGAACAAGTTTTTTTTGTCAATAGTACTCTTCATAGTGTAGTTTGCTGTTTTATGCAATTTATTTATTCTTGCCTGATATTGCATTTGCATTTACGGGACACAGCCCTGCAATGCGCATAAAATCGAGTATCGTAAGTGCAGCCATAGCCTCAACCACGGGAACTGCACGAGGCACCACGCATGGGTCGTGACGCCCTTGTGCCGAGAAAGAGACTTCGTCGCCGACGGCTGTGACGGTGCACTGCTCCTGCAATATCGTTGCCACAGGTTTGAAGGCTACACGAAAATATATCGGTTGTCCGTTGGATATTCCACCTTGTATACCTCCGCTGTTATTACTCTGCACAGAGATTTCACCCTCTCTCATGCAGAATTTATCGTTCTGTCGGGAGCCGAAGCCTGCTGCAGCCGCAAATCCAAGACCGTAGTCGAAGCCCTTGGCTGCGTTTATGGAGAGCATGGCCATGGCAAGGCGTGCCGACAGTTTGTCGTATAGCGGCTCACCGAGGCCTGCGGGAGCACCTTTAATCACGCATGTGACAATGCCACCCACTGTATCGCCCTGTTGCTTTGTTTGCAGTATCAACTGCTCCATCTGCCGGGCGACTGCGGCATCGGGGCAGCGCACAGCATTATCCTCGACCGAAGCAAGGTCATAATCGGCATATCCTCCGTTTAACGCAATATCCCCCACTTGAGAGGTATAGGCCTGCACAGAGATACCAAACCTGCGAAGCGCAAGCATGGCCAATGCTCCGGCGCATACACGTACAGCCGTCTCTCGTGCCGAGGAACGGCCGCCTCCTCTATGGTCGCGCAATCCGTACTTTGCATCGTACACATAATCGGCGTGTGATGGACGGTATACGCTGCGAAGATTTTCGTAATCACTGCTGCGTTTGTTGCTGTTTTCGATAATAAAAGCAATAGGTGTGCCGGTGGAGCGCCCCTCAAAGACTCCCGAGAGGAAATGCACCTCGTCGGCCTCGTTGCGCTGCGTGGTGATGGCACTCTGCCCCGGACGACGACGACGCATCTGCATGCGCACATACTCCTCGTCAATCTCGATGCCGGCGGGATAGCCGTCGAGCACTCCGCCTATGGCCGGCCCGTGTGACTCACCAAAGGTGGTTAGACGCAACAATGTTCCGAAACTGTTCATATTTAGAAGCTGTTTAAATTTCTAAAAAATATTTTCTTAAGAGAAACTGTATTGTTTGTTTCGCCATTTTTACTTTATAAAAAATTAGCGATATAAATTTAAACAGCTTCTTATATTATACGGTTAATATTATTCCTATTATATATGCACATTAATGTCCGCAACCACAGCCGTCGCCGCAATTGCCGTCGCTGCATCCATCGCCGCAACTGCCGCCGTTGCATCCGCTGCAACAGCCGCATCCGCCTTGTTGCTCGCGCAATGAGTCGTAGTATTTTTTCAGTTCGCTCTCTTTTGCCGGACGATTCTCTACAACCGTACCCACGAACTGCAAGTCGCAGCCTGCAAGAGGATGGTTAAAATCCATTGTCACTTTCTTGGGTGTAACCACCTTGACGGTGCCGAGTATGGGAGAACCGTCCTCGCGCATCATCTGCACCACATTGCCTTCGTATATATGCACGGCATCGAATTTTCCTGCAATGGTAAACACCTCGCGGTCAAAATCTTGCAGAAGCTCTTCGTAGTGTTCGCCATAGGCTTCGTTGCAAGGTATTGTAAAATCGAAGGTGTCACCCTTCTTCATATCCTTGAGACGCTCCTCGAAGGCATCGAGTGTGTAACCCACACCTGTGAGAAACGCAAAGGGTTGTTCACGGGTTGTCTTTTCCCACTCCTCACACACTCCGTCGCGGTGAGCATAAAGCGTGTACGATACACGCATGTACTTATTTGTTGTTTCCATAATGTTATTATGCGTTATATTAATTGTTTATTGTATATGTATCACTGTTTACTATAATTTGATAAATGCTCTATCGTAAAATTGCTTATATACTCGGCATGACCGGCAACGACAGCTTCGGCAAGTGCCACGAAGCGACTAAGCGACGATGCAAATAGTTCTCCGTCGGACGATGCGTCGCACAGCAACAAGGTTGCCATAAGGCTGTATGCTGCCATCTCGTATATGCGTCGTGCCATAAAATCGAGAGCCTCTTGGTTGTCGAAGCTCTGCACACGCTCCACTGCACTCTTGTAACGCTCGGCAAGGTTTTCTATTCTGCTGCGCAGCGGGGCAAGTGTTTCGGGAACATCTACGGAGAGATACTCATCGAGCAGCTGTGCATAAAAACCGCTTGTGGCATAGCGTATTGCTGCCACCACCTGCAGCTGTGTGGTACCTTCGTAGATGGAGGTGATGCGTGCATCGCGATATAGGCGCTCACACACATAGTCGCGCATATAGCCCGAACCGCCATGCACTTGAACGCAGTCGTAGGCATTGAGATTGGCAATCTCGCTGCCCATACCTTTTATAATAGGTGTAAGGGCATCGGCTTTTTTTGCAAAAAGTTTACTCTCGGCACGCTCTTCGGGTGTAAGCGGACGGCGGCGGGCAAGGTCGTTGAACTGCCCCTCCATGTCGACATTGCGGGCTGTTTCGTAGAGCAGGCTGCGTGCTGCATCAAGACGCGACTGCATTGTACCCACCATTTCGTAAACAGCAGGGAAGTTGATGATGGTTTTTCCGAATTGCTTGCGGCTGCGAGCATATTCGACAGCCTCGTTGTATGCCGCCTGTGCCAAGCCAACACTCTGTGTGGCTATACCCAGACGGGCGCCGTTCATCAGTGCCATCACATATTTTATCAGTCCCATGCGACGGCTGCCGCACAATTCGGCCGGAGCATGATTAAATACAATTTCGCAGGTGGGTGAGCCGTGTATACCCATCTTATCTTCGATGCGGCGGGTATGCACTGCACCACATTTTTTGTCGACGATGAAGAGTGAAAGTCCGCGCCCATCGACGCTGCCCTCTTCGCTGCGTGCAAGCACCAGGTGAATATCGGAATCGCCGTTGGTTATGAATCGCTTCACACCGTCGAGATACCACTGCCCGGTCTCTTTGTCCAACGTAGCTTTCAGGCGCACACTCTGGAGGTCGCTGCCTGCGTCGGGCTCGGTAAGATCCATCGACATTGTCTCTCCGGCGCACACTCGGGGAAGATAGCGGTTGCGCTGCTCGTCGCTTCCAAAATTCAGAATCGTCTCGGCGCAATCTTGCAAACCCCAAAGGTTGCCAAAGGCTGCGTCGGCACGGCAAACTATATCCTCTATCAGAATGAACACTGTTCGTGGGAAATTAAGACCGCCATATTCACGGGGCATGGATATTCCCATAAGTCCGGCTTTGCGAAAAAGTTCAAGGTTGCGTTCTGTTGCCGGAGCATATATAACGCGCCCGTCTTCGAGGCGGGGGCCTTCTGTTTCAATCTCTTTTGCGTTGGGGGCGATAACCTCGGCACATAGTTCTCCAACGAGGTTAAGCACCTGTTCGTAGCCCAGCACAGCCTCCTCAAAATCCATCGGAGCGTAGTTGAATTGCTCTGCCTGACTATAATTGTCCTCTTGCATGGCTACGATGCGTTGCATCAAAGGGTGCTTCAGATAGTGTTTGAGCACCTTATTATCGGTATAGTAGTTCATGATTTTTGCTGATAGTGGGTTATTAGTTTGGGAATCACCTCTTCTACCTTGCCTGTTATCACATAGTCGGCTATGGCGTTGATGGGTGCATCGGGGTCGCTGTTTACGGATATGATTATGCCGCTGTCCGACATACCTGATATGTGCTGTACCTGTCCGGATATTCCGCATGCGATATATACCTTAGGACGTACGGTCAGACCTGTCTGTCCTATCTGCCTGTCGTGCGTGGTGAAGCCTGCATCTATGGCGGCACGTGTGGCACCTACCTCGCCATGCAACAGATGGGCAAGGGTATAGAGGGTGTCGAAGTTCTCTTTGCTGCCCATTCCATAGCCTCCTGCCACCACTATGGGAGCATTTTTAAGATTATTATCTTGTGGCTTCACATGACGCTCTATTATGCGCACCATAAAATCTGCATCGCTCACATATTCGGAAACATTGTGATGCACTGTGTTACCGTCGCAGCCGTCGGGACGTACACGTTGCAATGGCATAACCCCCTCGCGCACGGTTGCCATCTGCGGACGATGATAAGGGTTCACTATTGTTGCCACGATGTTTCCGCCAAAGGCCGGACGTATAGAGTAGAGAAGGTTTTCTATCTTCACACCGCTCTTTTTATCTTCGTAGTCGCCCAATTCGAGCGCTGTGCAATCGGCTGTCAGTCCGCAATGCAATGCCGAGGAGATACGGGGGGCAAGGTCTCGCCCTATGACGGTTGCACCCAACAGAAATATCTGTGGTTTTTCCTCTTCTATAAGCCTGCACAACACCGATGTATGCGGCAGTGTGGTATATGGGCTTAAGCGTTCATCTTCAAAGAGGTGCAGAGTGTCGGCACCGTAGGGATATACCTGTGCCGGCAGGGTCGAGAGGTCGGCACCTAATGCAACAGCCTCGAGCTGTACGTTCAAGGCATCGGCAAGCCGACGCCCTTTGCTCAAAAGTTCGAGGCTGACCTCGGCAACACGTGTGCCGTCAAGTTCGCAATATACCAATATACTGTTCATGATTCTTATCCTATTGTGTGATTAGCCAACAGCTCACCGACGAGCGCTTTTATATCCTCGTCACCGGCGCTGTATCTTTTACTCTCTTTTGCTTTGAAGATTACATTATCAACCTTGCGCACTTTTGTGGGCGAACCTGCAAGACCGCAACGGGCTGCATCGCCGTTTATATGCACAAGATTCCACTCTTTAAGTGCAAGAGCCTCATCGGCCACAATCTGCTTTGAATAGCGGAATCCTTCGGCTGCCTGCTCGGTGGGAATGGCTGCGCGATGGAAACGCAACAGACGATAGGCATTTGCCGGACGGCATTGTGCCGCTGTGCCATCGACAGTGAGCAACACCGGCAACGAAGTTTCCACAATCTCCACTCCATTCTCTATTGAACGTTCCACTGTGACCATGCCTTCGTTAAGCGATATTATACGACGTGTATATGTCACCTGCGGCAATCCAAGCTGTTGAGCCACCTGCGGCCCCACTTGCGCCGTATCGCCATCAATAGCCTGACGACCGCACAATATAACATCGTAGGAACCAATTTTTTTAATAGCCGAAGCAAGGGCATAAGAGGTTGCCAAAGTGTCGGCTCCGGCAAATGCCCTGTCGGTGAGGAGTATACCCTCGTCGGCGCCACGATACAAGCCCTCGCGCAAAATGTCGGCTGCACGATGAGGCCCCATTGTGAGCAGGGTTACGCGGCTCCCCGGATTAGTCTCTTTCAAGAGCAACGCCTGCTCCAATGCGTTCAAGTCCTCGGGGTTAAAAATCGCCGGGAGCGCCGAACGATTAATGGTTCCGTCGTCATTCATTGCCTGCCCGCCAACGTTACGAGTGTCCGGCACCTGCTTTGCCAATACAATGATATTCAATTTCATATTTATACAAATTATCAGGACTGAGAGATTGAATCTGTTCAAAACAAAAAACAGACATTCGCACACTCCGCCATATTACACCGCAAAGGTAAGAAACCCTTTTGATTTATTAAAATATTTTTATTATAGGTTAATGGAAAGAGAATATTTTTTGTCATTATTTAACATCCATATCCTTAAAAAATGAACAAGCTCTATAATCATAAAGGAAAAAAAGAGAATAATTTACCAAAAAAACCAAAACAGTTTCTTATATTCGCAAAATAATCGAATTTAAACTTTAACAACATGTATACAATTAAAGCTAAATTTTTATCTATCAGTGCAATAGCACTATTTACAATGCTATTTGCATCATGCACCGGAAAACCTGCGCAACAACCGCAGCATAGCAAGTTTATAACAGTAGACGGCACACACATTGTGCGCGACGGCAAGCCCTACTATTTTATCGGCACCAACTTTTGGAGCGCCCCCATACTTGCATCAACGGGTTCAGCAGGCAATCGCGAACGCCTGCACAAGGAGCTTGACGCACTAAAGAGCATAGGCGTTGAGAATTTACGTATTCTTGTCGGAGCCGAGGCCGGCAGCGCCAATGCAAACAGCGTGCAACCCTATCTGCAACCCCGTCCCGGAGAACTTAACGACACTCTGCTCATCGGCCTTGACTACACACTTGCCGAGCTTGAAAAACGCGGAATGTCGGCAGTGCTCTATCTGACCAATTCATGGGATTGGAGCGGAGGATTCGGCTTCTACCTTAGAGAGTGCGGCTATGGCGACTCACCCAACGCATCGGGCGAAGGTTACAACGACTATGTAAAATACAGCGCCGACTTTGTAAGATGCGACAGCGCAAAAGAGATGTACTATAACCATGTGCGTAAAATAGTTTCGCGCAAGAACAGCATCACCGGACGCGACTACAAGGACGAGCCGGCCATAATGTCGTGGCAAATATGCAACGAGCCCCGCCCCTTTGGCAAGGAGAACAAAGAGCTGTTTGCCGAATGGATAGCAAAAACAGCAAAAATAATAAAAGAGATTGACGGCAACCATCTTGTATCGACAGGAAGCGAGGGTCTCTATGGCTGCGAAGTGGACGAGCAACTGTGCGAACAGATTCACAGCAACCCCGACATCGACTATCTGACAGTGCATATATGGCCTGTAAATTGGGGATGGGCTCCACGCACAGCTCCCGACAGCGGCATTGTGAACGCATGCGAAAGAAGCGGCAAATACATCGACCTGCACGTGGCCATGAGCAAGCGCATGAACAAACCCATGGTAATAGAAGAATTCGGATTCAGCCGCCGAGGTAACAGTTACAGCCTTGATGCCGATGTTCAGACACGCGACAAATTTTACAGCTACATTTTCGACCATGTGAAAAAGAGTGCAGCCGACAAGAATGTGATAGCAGGATGCAACTTCTGGGGATGGGGAGGCGCCGGTCGCCCCGCAGCCGAGGTGTGGAGCGCAGGCGATGATTTTCTGTGCGACCCTCCGCACGAGCCTCAAGGCTGGTATTCGGTATTCGACTGCGACAGCACTACAATAGCCCTCATAAAAGAGAGCACCGCAGAGATTTCAAAATAACAACAAAAACATAACATAAAGATATATGTATAGCAACGACAAACGCATCGTTATAACCCTCGATGCAGGAGGTACCAACCTCGTATTCAGCGCAATGAAGGCCGGTAAATTTATTATAGACCCCATTTCACTGCCATCAAATGCCCACGACCTCGACAAATGTCTGGCAACAATAGTATCAGGCTTTGAGCAAGTAATATCACAGCTCGATGAGAAACCCGTGGCAATAAGTTTTGCATTTCCCGGGCCTGCCGACTACCCACGCGGCATAATAGGCGGCTATCTGCCCAACTTCCCCTCGTTCCGCGACGGTGTCGCCCTTGGCCCCTTCCTCGAAGATAAATTCGGAATCCCCGTATTCATAAACAACGACGGCGACCTGTTTGCCTACGGAGAGGCGTTGGGAGGAGTGCTGCCCGAGGTTAACGCACGCCTAAGAGAATTAGGCTCCAACAAGCAATACAAAAATCTGATAGGTTACACATTCGGCACCGGATTCGGAGTAGGCGTGGTAATAGACGGCCGACTGAACAGAGGCGATAATTCGTGCGTAGAGACATTCTGTCTGCCCCACAGCACAATGCCCGGTATTATAGTTGAAGAGGGTGTCTCAATACGCGCCGTTCAACGTGTCTATGGCGAAAAATCGGGAGACAAAGAGCACAATCTCACTCCGCGAGACATCTGCGAAATAGCCGACGGCATACGTCCCGGCAACGTAGAAGCAGCCAAAGAAGCCTTTGCTACCATGGGACGCACAGCCGGTGCGGCAATAGCAACAGCAGTGACACTCACCGACGGTCTTGTGGTGCTTGGAGGCGGAGTAACGGCGGCAAGCCGCTGGATAATGCTGGCACTGCTCAATGAGATGCGCTCCAAGCTGCACACATTAGGCGGAGACGAAGTGAACCTTGTGCAAATGAAAGTATACGACCTTGACAATGCCGAAGAGTTTGCCCTCTTTGCAAAAGGCGAAGTAAGCACCGTGAAAGTATACGGCTCGGAACGCACCGTAGAATATGACACACAGAAAAGAGTGGGAATAGCAATATCACGAATGGGAGCCAGCCAAGCAATCTGCATGGGAGCATACTCATTTGCCCTTAGCGAGTTAGACAAATAACCAACCTACACATCACACGATAATGAAGAAACATTTTCTTGCAATAACAATGCTCTCTCTTGCACTCTCCACACAAGCGCAAGAACCGGCAGATTGGGTAGACCCGTTCATAGGAACAACCAACTATGGCACCACAAACCCGGGAGCAGTACGCCCGGGCGGCATGATGTCGGCTGTACCGTTCAACGTAATGGGTTCAGACCTTAACGTACAAGACAAAGATGCACGTTGGTGGTCGGCCCCCTACGAATACACCAACAAATACTTCACAGGATATGCACATGTTGCGCTTAGCGGTGTAGGATGCCCCGAAGGCTCATCGCTTCTTGTAATGCCTACAACCGGAGAATTGGACGTCGACTACCACAACTACGGCTCGGAATATACCGACGAAACAGCAACACCCGGCTATTACAGCAACCGACTGACAAAATATGGAATAAAGACCGAAGTGACAACAACGCTGCGCAGCTCCTGTGAGCGCTTCACATTCCCGGCAGGCAAAGGCAACATACTGCTCAATCTGGGCGAAGGACTCACAAACGAGATCGGCGCAATGGTGCGTCGCGCCAATGCGCTCGAAATTGAGGGCGTAAAACTGATGGGAACATTCTGTTACAATCCCGGCGCAGTTTTCCCCGTCTACTTTGTCATGTGCGTAGACCGTGCCCCCACAAAGAGCGGCTATTGGAAAAAACAACCCACAATGACGGGAGTAGAAGCAGAATGGACCGTTGACGACGGAGAGTACAAGCTCTACACAAACTACAACCGCGAAATATCGGGCGACGATATTGGCTTTTGGTTCAGCTACGACAATCTGAAAGAGGGCGACCAAGTGACTGTGCGCATGGGCGTATCATTCGTTTCGATAGAAAATGCCCGAGAGAATCTATACAAAGAGCAACAGTTCCTATCGTTCGACGAGCTTAAAACCCTCTCGCACAAACAATGGAACGACGACCTTGGCCGCATACGTGTGACAGGCGGCACCGATGAGCAAAAGACCATCTTCTACACAGCCCTCTATCATGCACTGATACACCCCAACGTAATAAGCGACTACAATGGAGAGTACCCCAAAATGGAAAGCGGCCTTACCGCAAAAGCCGACTACACACGATACACCATATTCTCACTTTGGGACACCTATCGCAACCTGCACCAGCTGCTCACACTTGTATATCCCGAGCGTCAGACAGATATGCTGCGCTCCATGGTAGATATGTATAAAGAGTGGGGATGGTTACCACGCTGGGAACTGTTCGGACGCGAAACATACACAATGGAAGGCGACCCGGCCGCCATAGTAATAGCCGACAGCTATGTAAAAGGATTGCGCGACTTTGACGTGGAGGCAGCCTACGAAGGTATGATAAAGTCGGCCACCACCCCCGGCGACAAAAATCCTATACGCCCCGACATCGACCCATACATCCAAAAAGGATATATCCCATTGGGATATTTTGCAGGCGACCTCTCGGGCGACAATTCCGTATCACACACACTCGAATATTGCCTTGCCGACTATGCAATATCACAACTTGCCGACTCATTGGGATACGAAAAAGATGCAAAAAAATTCCTCAAACGCTCACAAAATTATCGTAACTACTTCTGCAAAAAATATGGAACATTGCGTCCTATCACCCAAGAGGGAAAATTCCTTGAAGATTTTGACGCCACAGTGGGCAAAAACTTTGAAAACATTCCCGGCTTCCACGAAGGCTCTGCATGGAGCTACACATTTGCAGTACCGCACGATGTAGAAGGACTTACAAAGCTGATGGGCGGTAAAAAAGCATATATAAAAAGCCTGCAATATGTATTTGACGAAGACCACTACGACCCGGCAAACGAACCCGATATTGTATACCCCTATCTGTTCAGCCGCTTCAAAGGCGAAGAGTGGCGCACCCAGCAACAGGTGAAGCGCCTGCTCGACAAGCACTTCAAAGCCACTCCCGACGGCATTCCCGGCAACGACGACACGGGAACAATGTCGGCTTGGGCGGTATTCTCGATGATGGGGCTATACCCCGACACCCCATCGGAACCATACTACACATTGACTACTCCCACATTCGACCGTATCGAGATAGACACAAAGGGCGGCACAGTCACCATCGAAGCAGTTCGCCCCACAGCCGACTCTCATTACATCCAAAATATGACATTGGGAGGAGCACCACTCAGGAAATATCGCATCAGCCACGAAGAGCTGCTGAATAAGAGAAACCTCAAATTCAACCTTAAAGCACAAGCAAAATGAAAATAAACAAACTAATATCAGGCTGTGCAATATTGCTTGCAGCCTGCACTCAACAGCCAACCGCCGAGAATCTCACAGGATATGTAGACCCGCTAATTGGCTCGGGTGGGCACGGACATGTGTTTGTGGGAGCACACGTTCCATTCGGAATGGTGCAGTTGGGCCCCACAAGCGTAACAACCACATGGGACTGGTGCTCGGGCTACCATCAGGATGAAAATTCGGTGATAGGATTCTCACACACTCACTTAAGCGGAACAGGAATAGGCGACCTGTTCGATGTTACGGTGATGCCCGTGGTGGGCGACGTCAAATATTCACGCGGCACACTCGAAGATGCGACATCGGGTCTTTGGTCGCCGGCCGACCGCACAAAAGAGATTGTACGCCCCGGATATTACAGTGTTCCCCTTACACGCTACAATATAAATGCCGAGCTGACAGCCACCACACGTGTAGGCATGCACCGATATACCTTTCCCGCATCGGACGCTTCGGCAATAGTATTTGATCTTGAGAATGGTGGTTGCTGGGACAAAACCACAGAGGCATCCATGACTGCAGAGGGCAACAGCCTTGTTGTAGGATGGCGCTACTCCAAAGGGTGGGCCAACAATCAGAAAATATATTTCGCCGCAGAATTTTCAAAACCTTTTGCAGACTTCACACTGCATGGCGAAGGTAACATGTACGGACGCGCCTCGTTCACCACACAAGAGGGCGAGACACTGCTTCTGAAAGTAGGAATATCCCCCGTCAGCATCGAAGGAGCAAAAGCAGCAATTGCAGCCGAGACGCCACATTGGAACTTTGAACAAACAGCCTCTGCTGCCGATGCCGCTTGGGAGGAGGAACTCGCCAAAATACGCATCGAGAGTAGCGACAGTGCAATGAAACGCACATTCTACACAGCAATGTTCCACGCAATGACGGCACCTGCCACTTTCAACGATATAGATGGCAGCTACCGCGGTGCCGATGGCAACGTCTACAAAGCAGAACATGGCACATACACAATATTCTCGCTGTGGGACACTTACCGCGCCAAGATGCCCCTGATGAGCATTATACAGAGCAAACGAATGGGCGATTTTGTTGCCACCATGCTCGATATATGCGACAAACAGGGACGCCTGCCCGTGTGGCATCTATGGGGTTGTGAAACAGACTGCATGGTGGGCGACCCCGGAATACCCGTAGTTGCCGATGCAATAGTAAAAAACATTGCAGGGTTCGACAAGGAGAAAGGCTATAAAGCCATACAAAAGACATTGGCAAAAGATGGACGCGGACGCGGACTTCGCAAACAATACGGTTATATCCCCTGCGACCCATTCAAAGAATCGGTAGCCTACGACATGGAATATGCCATAGCCGATGCAGCAGCAGCACAGGCCGCTAAATCCCTCGGTTACACCGACGATGCAGCTACACACACAAAAAACAGCCACTCATACAGAAACTTCTTCGACAAAAACACAGGCTTCATACGTGGTAAGAAAACAACAGGCGAATTTAACACCCCGTTCAACCCCTACTACTCGGCACACCGCGACGATGACTATTGCGAGGGTAACGCATGGCAATACACATGGCTCGTACCCCACGATGTTGCAGGCCTTGCCGAATGTTTCGGAGGCAGAGAAGCAACGGTAGCACGTCTCGACTCTCTGTTCCTTGCCCCCTCAACAGTGGAGGGCGACCCCTCGCCCGACATTTCGGGCCTCATAGGACAATTCGCCCACGGCAACGAACCATCGCACCACATACTTTATATGTATACCATGCTCGGAGAGCCTCACAAGGCAGCTCAACGCATACGCGAAGTGCTTACAACACTCTACCACGATGCACACGACGGACTATCGGGAAACGAGGATGTCGGACAAATGTCGGCATGGTACATACTGTCATCCATAGGAATGTATCAGGTTGAGCCTGCCGGCGGCAGATATTGGTTCGGCTCGCCCACGGTTGACAAAGCAGAGATTGCAGTAGAGGGCGGAATCTTCACGATAGAGGCTCTTAACAACAGCGCTGCAAACATCTACATAAAAAGCGTAAAACTGAACGGAGCAGACTATAACCTCCCATATATAAACCACAGCGACTTAAAGGCAGGCAGCACACTGACATTTGAAATGAGCGACACACCTGCAAAATGGTACGCAAAAGGAGTGGCGGATTAATCGATAAAGAAATTTTAATCGACTATTCACAAAAAGCGATGCGTAAAAGAGAACATTTTACGCATCGCTTTTTTCACATACCCCTTTTCGCAGTTCCCTGCTTCGCAGATGGCCGATAAACAAAATTCAAATGCAGATACATACCGTTTGCACCATCCATCTCATATATATGCCTGCCCCCTCCTGCGCTATATATACCACCTTGCTGCGTAAACTGCCATCCTGCCTGTGCCGTAACAGACAGCCCCGATGCCGGACGTATATCATAATTAAGCCCCAGCTTAAAAAGCGAACGCCTGTAATATACAGTACGCGGCAAATGCGACAAACCGGTGCGCAACCAATAACCATAATTATCAACGGTAAAGCCGGCACTCAGTGTGTGCATTGGCGACGGAGTAAACTGCATTCCCATAAAAGGATAGTTAAGATTAAGAGTCCACAGGGGAGACAACACCCTGCGATATGTGGGCACAATAAAGAAAGGGATGCTGCTGGCTGTATTCACCATTCCTATGGCAGCCAACCCAAATTGAATGGTAGGTGTTCGCTTAATCATAAGTATAGCGAGTGCCATTAAATTCACTCGTTCAACACCCCACTCGCCTGCTTCGGCACCCAACGAAGCCATCAGAATAAGGGGACGTTTCCACAAAAGAGCACCCGACATAAAAGTTGCCCTCCCCTTAAAGACATGATGCTCATCGCCCCAATCACAACCCAACAGCCCAAGATGCTCGTCGCAATACTCATATCTTGCCAAGAGATTCATATTTACGAAACGCCCCAATTTAAAACCATATCCCACTGATGTATAAGCCCTAAGGCTACTCTTTATGTCACCTTTGGCAGAGAGTGCTGCATCATCGTGTTCAAGAGAATAGGCCTCGGAAAAAGAGCCTGTGGTTCCGGCCGAGACACTAACCCCCGCATACTGCTGCGCACACATTCCAACGGAACAAAAGAACAGAATTGCGAAGAATATTTTACCCATTATAGCGTGAATAATCAAAAACGACTGCAAAAGTAGTATTTTTTTACAGACAGTATCAAACATTTTCCACCCATTTCATGGAACATATTCACAGCAAGCATTGTTATAGCTGTGTAATATTTTCGGACACAGGATGAAAAAAATCTTTATACTTGCTTTAACTTTCACATTTACAATTTCGGAGATGCGTACACAAACCAAGGGGATTTACTCTTGGGAGGAATTTTCGCGCCACAAGGGCAAAAGCGAGCTGTTCGGGCAGAAATTTCCTGCACAGGAGAAATGGTGGAGTATCTTCGGAGATACACTCCTCGACTCTTTAATAGCGATAGCCGCAGAGCGCAACCACTCGGTATTGACAGCAATAGAAAATATGCGCATGGCAAGGGCCGCTTGGCGCATGGAGCGTTCACAACTATTCCCCACGATGAGACTTGACCTCGGATGGCAGCGCAACAAAACAAGCGGTAATATACACTCCGATGGAAACGAAGAAATCTGGGGAGGAGACTTCGACGCATCTGTTTCCGTAAGCTGGCAGGCCGATATATACGGCAGCATCTACAAGCGCTCACAAGCCGAAAAACATCTGTTCAGGGCAAGCGAAGAGGAATTTCACGCAGTGATGATTACACTCTGCGCCGAAGTAGCCACAACCTATTTTTCACTCCGCAGAAGTCTTGCCGAAATGGCAGTACTGCGGAAAAACGCAGAGTCGCAACGCGAAATTATGAATCTTGTGGAGATACGATACAACACAGGATTAGCCTCAAAATTAGATGTTGCACAAGCCCGCTCGGTATATTACAGCACACAAGCAACAATACCCTCGATGGAGACAACCATACAACAATATCGCAATGCTCTTGCAATATTGCTTGCCACATATCCCGGGAATCTTAATCTGAGAACTATTGAAAACAGGTCGCTGCCCGACATAATAGATCCTATTGTGGCCGAATTGCCGGCCAACCTCATATTGCGCCGCCCCGACGTAAGAAGCGCAGGTGAGCAAGTGGAAGCACAGGCTTCTCTCCTTGGTGCGACAAAGAGAGAATGGTTGCCACAATTCTACATCAACGGCTCCATAGGATTTGCCGCCACAGATGCAGACGCCCTTCTGCGCTCGCGCAGCATGACATGGCAGATTGCACCATCAATCACATGGAATCTCTTCGACGGCGGCCGACTGAGAAACAACACACGTCAGGCACAGGCACAGCTCGACAAAAGTATAATAGAATTTAACAACATAGTGCTCACAGCAATGCAAGAGGTTGAAAATGCAATGTCAGCCTACAAGAATGCTCTGAACAGCATAGCGGCATTGCGTGAAACCGTCAATCAAGGCGAAGAGACGCTGCGTCTCTCACTCGACCTTTACAAACAAGGTCTCACACAATTTCAGAATGTGTTAGACGCACAGCGCAGCCTGCTCAACTATCAAGACTATCTGGTGCAGGCACAAGGCAGTGCATTGATATACCTTATACAACTATACGAGGCATTGGGAGGAGGTTGGTAATTATCTATAAAAAACAAATGAGCCATGATGAATATAAATAAATTATTACTCGCAACCACACTGCTGACGCAGATTGTCTCGTGCAGCAAAAAAGAGAATACACCATCCGTTGCACAAGCCATGCCGGTAGAAGTGGCAGCACCGATACAACGCGAAGTTACACTGACCCGAGAATATCCCGGATATCTTGATGCAGATGCTTCTGTTGCAATCGTGGGACGTGTAAACGGAACGCTCGAAAGCAAAAATTATAACGCCGGGAGCCGCGTAAAACGCGGCGACCTGCTGTTTGTGATAGACCCAACCATGTATCGCAATGCCGTCACACAAGCCGAAGCCGCACTAAAAACAGCCATTGCAAATTTAGAATATGCACAAAACAACTACGAGAGAATGAAACAGGCCATGTTAGGCGATGCAATAAGCCGGATAGAATTGATACAGGCCGAGACAAATGTAACCACATGCGAAGCACAGGTGAGCAATGCACGAGCAGCGCTCTCTACCGCGAAGAAGAATCTGGAGTACTGCTATGTTCGTGCACCGCAAGCCGGCCTTATCTCACTCTCAAACTACCCAACCGGTTCCTACATTGCCGGAGCGACAAGCCCCGTACATCTTGCCACGCTCTACAAAGACGATATAATGTATGCCTATTTCAACGTCACCGACAATCAGTGGTTACGGCAACAGCAACGCAGCGATGTGGTGGGCAAAGAGGAGTATATAACCTTCACCCTGGGCGAAGACCGTTACTTCACACGAAGAGCCAAGATGGACTATCTGTCGCCCGATGTGCAGTTGAGCACAGGAACGCTGCGAGTGCGTGCCGAACTTAAAAACAGCGACGGATTCTTGAAACCCGGCAGCTATATAAGCGTTGTACTTCCTTATGAGAATGTTCCCGATGCGCTGTTGGTGAACGATGCCTCCATAGGCACCGACCAATTGGGCAATTTTCTATATATCGTAAACGACAGCAATATTATACAGTATCGTCACATAACCACAGGCAATCTTGTCGACGACACACTGCGTATTGTACGCGAAGGATTGAGCCCCGGTGAACGCTACGTGACAAAAGCCATATTAAAGGTGCGCAACGGCATGAGAATAGAGCCTATCTACAAAAAATAGACAGGAGCATTTGTTCAATCCCATAGAAACAGCTTAAATAACATGAATTTTGCAAAATTCTTCATACAGCGTCCGATATTTGCAAGTGTACTGTCACTATTGCTTCTTGTTGCAGGAATTGTTTCGCTGACGGTTCTTCCGATAGACCAATATCCCTCGATAACACCTCCAACCGTGCAGGTAAATGCCGTATACCCGGGTGCAAATGCCGAAACAATAGCACAAACAGTGGGCATTCCCATCGAGCAGCAAGTGAATGGTGTTGATAATATGATATACATGAGCTCCACTTCATCGTCCTCGGGAACATACAGCCTTACGATAACTTTTGAAGTGGGTACCGACATCGACATGGCTACCGTACTTGTTCAGAATCGAGTGAACATAGCCCTTAATTCACTTCCGACCGAGGTTACACAGCAAGGAGTGACCGTACAGAAGCAATCATCGAATATAGTATTGTTCATTACACTGACAGGCGATAAACAATATGACCGCCTATATCTGTCGAACTATGCACAATTACAACTTGTCGACAGGCTTACGCGCACTCCCGGCGTCGGGGCCGTCAATGTGATGGGAGCCGGAAAATATTCGATGCGCGTGTGGCTCGATCCTGAGGCTATGCGCATACGCAGTATCTCGCCGACCGAAGTTTTTCAGGCACTCACCGAACAGAATGTCGCAGTTTCGGCGGGATATGTGGGACAGACATTGGGCAAAGGCGCCGATAATGCCTTTCAGTATACCTTAAATGTGCAGGGACGACTGAACAGCGTAGAGGAGTTTGCCGATATTGTCATTCGCAACGATGGTACCGGAATGTTGCGTCTGCGGGACGTGGCGCAAATAGAGGTTGGAAGCGAGAATTACAGTTCATCGTCGCGACTGAAAGGGAGACCTACGGCAGCATTGGCCGTATATCAGCTACCCGGCTCAAGCTCGTTGGCTGTCTCTAAAGCAGTGCGTGCCACGATGGAGGAGCTGAGAGGCAGTTTTCCTCCGGGCATGGAGTATCAAATAACACTCGACACAACCGACGTAGTGCGCAGTTCCATAAATGAGGTCTTGTATACATTTTTTGAAACAACGGCCTTAGTGATTCTTGTCATTTTCCTTTTTCTGCAAAATTGGCGTGCCACGCTTATTCCCTGCCTCACAATTCCTGTGTCGCTGATAGGAACACTTGCTGTGATGGAGATTTTGGGCTTCTCCATAAACACACTGACCCTCTTTGGACTTATACTCGCAATAGCCATAGTTGTAGATGATGCCATTATTGTGGTAGAGAATGTTACACGTATAATAGAGGAAGAGGGAAGCACCCCTCATGATGCGGCCGAAAAGGCAATGGAAGAGATTTCAGGGCCTATAATAGGCGTTGTATTGGTGATGATGGCGGTATTCCTGCCAACGACGATGATAAGTGGAATATCGGGACAGCTCTACAAGCAGTTTGCGCTTACGATTGCAGCATCAACGCTATTGAGCGGATTCAATTCTCTGACACTGACTCCGGCATTATGCGCACTGATGCTTCGCCCAAATGTGACCGGGAAACGAAAAAACATTGTTTTTCGCAGCTTCGACAAGTGGTACGGCAAGCTGCAACATTTATACGACAGATGTGTCGAATGGCTTCTGCGCAAACCGTTTGTGGCGGCTGTGACATTTGCGATACTTGTGGTTTTTGCGTTGATTCTATTTACAAAATGGCCAACCACATTTGTACCCGAAGAGGATGACGGCTATATGATAGTGGCAGTGCAACTTCCCCCTGCCGCATCGCTGTCTCGCACCGAGGCTGTATCGCGCAAGATAGAGAAGATTCTTGACAACTATCCCGAGGTAAAGACCAACATCTGCATCAGTGGATTCAGCATCATGAACAACGGGGAGCAGAGTAACGCCGCAACCCTATTTGTTGTGTTGAAAGATTGGAAAGAGCGTCGCGGCAGGCAACACAGCGCCGCAGCCATAGTAGAGCGTTTCAACAGGCAGGCATACTTGCAGATAGAGGAGGCGCAATGCTTTGCAATAGTTCCACCGGCAATTCCGGGCATAGGCAACGTGGGCGGATTACAACTTCAAATAGAGGACACAAAAAACCTTGGTGCCGTAGAGATGCAGAAAGCTGTTGAGGTTATCTTGGAGAATTATCGCAAAAAACCTGCAATAGCCTCCATGAACAGCTCTTACGAGGCTGATGTGCCGCAATATTTCATAAACATCAATCGCAATAAAGCCATCAGCATGGGATTGGATATAGGCTCCGTGCTCTCTACTTTGAGTTACTATATGGGAGCGGTGTATGTGAACGACTTCAGCATGCTGGGACGCATTTGGCAGGTAAAGATGTCGGCAGGTGAGAAAAGTCAGAAAGTTATCGACAATGTACTTGCTCTTAGCCTGCCCAATGCAAATGGCGAGATGGTGCCTTTCAGCAGTTTCATCACAGTGGAGAGCATCCTCGGAATAGACCAAGTGGGACGATACAATATGTATAACAGTGCTGCCGTCACCAGCAATCCATCTGCCGGATATAGCTCGGGAGAGCTTATGAAGAGTGTAGAGCAGCTTGTTGAGGAGGAATTGAACGGCGAAGTGGGCTATGAGTGGACAGGCGTTGCTTTTCAGGAGCAGTCGGCAGGGGCCACTACCTCACTTATTCTTGCAATAGCACTGCTGGTGGCCTATCTGGTGCTGGCGGCTCAATACGAAAGTTGGACAAGCCCTGTTGCTGCCGTCACCGGTGTTCCGATAGCTCTGCTGGGAGCACTTCTCGGGTGTTGGATAATGGATATTCCCGTTAGTATCTACACGCAGATAGGAATAATTTTGCTCATAGCCTTGAGCGCCAAGAATGGTATTCTGATAGTGGAATTTGCACGAGATTTTCGTGCTGCCGGCAACGACATCAGACAGAGTGCTGCCGAGGCCGGACATGTTCGTCTGCGACCGATACTTATGACCTCTTTTGCTTTTGTTCTTGGAGTGATGCCGTTGTTGTTTGCTCATGGCGCCGGAGCCGCTTCGCGCCTTGCACTTGGCACGGCTGTGGTGTTCGGAATGTTTGTTAACACAATGGTTGCTACACTCTACATTCCCAATTGGTACGAATGGATGCAGACTTTTGAAGAGAAGTTGCGTAAAAGGAAGTAAGGATTATTCGTATGATGCACTCTCTTCGGCAGCCACACCTATGGTGCCTTCTTCGCCAAGAGCATAGCTTTTTACCCGCCCCTTGCTTGTGGAAAGAATACGCCTACGCAGCTCTTCAAATTCCCAAATCTCTTCGGGAGACAGATAAGGTGCCATTTTCTCGGGAGAGTCTAATAGCGCTGCGGCAGCTTCGCTCAACAACAGTTCACCCAAACGCCCCTCATCGTAGAGCCTTCGCAACAGTCTCTGCCCCTCGGCCGTGGTGAGACGTCCTTCCATAAAATCGAGTATTTTTGCTTCGTCTGTCATCTTTAAAATGTTCGGTGTCTGTATATTTGTCCTGTGCTACAAAGTTACAAAAAATTATCATAAGCAACATTTGCAGCCACGCATAAAAGTTTTTTGAAGTTGCTTATAAGCTGTGTGAATTTATCTCCTCGGAATTTTTATAGTTCTTATACATATTCGCTAAGTTCGAGCCAACGCATTGTCTTTTCGTCCAACAGGCTTATCACCTCTCCTATGCGTGCGGCTTGCGCCATCAATTGTTCATTATCGAGTGTACCACTGCTCATAGCCTCTTCTAATTGTGCTTTTTCTGTTTCGAGAGCGGCTATCTCGGTCTCTAACGCTTCAAATTCACGCTGCTCCTTGAATGTAAGTTTGCGCTTTCCGTCGATGTTTCTGTTGTTTGCCTTGGCGACTGTGTTTTTTTGTGATTTTTCGGCACTGCTGCGTGCTACGGCCGCACGCTCCTCTTCGCGCCAATCACGATAATCGGTGTAATTACCGGGAAAATCTTTTATATCACCATTACCGTTGAATACAAAAACATGATCGACAACGCGATCCATGAAATAGCGGTCGTGGCTGACAACAATCACACATCCCTTGAAGTCGCGTAAATACTCTTCGAGAATCTGCAGTGTATCAATATCGAGGTCGTTGGTAGGCTCGTCAAGAACAAGGAAATTCGGGTTCGACATAAGCACTGTGCAAAGGTAAAGACGACGTTTTTCACCCCCACTCAATTTATAAACATAATTGTGCTGTTTTTCGGGCGGAAAGCGGAAGTGTTGCAAGAATTGCGACGCGGTAAACATTTTGTTTCCCACGGGAATCACTTCGGCTATATTCTTTACCACGTCAATCACTTTCATCTGCTCGTCGAACTGCAATCCCTCTTGACTGTAATAACCCCATCGAACCGTTTCACCGGTCTCTATCGTTCCGCTGTCGGGCGCTACACGACCTAAAAGCATTTTTATGAAAGTAGACTTGCCCGTACCGTTATTTCCCACTATGCCCAACTTTTCGTAACGAGCAAATGTATAATAAAAATCATTTACAATAACTTTCTCTCCGAAGGCCTTGTTCAGTGCCTTTATGACAAAGATTTTGTTGCCAATATATTGCGCTTTCACATCGAGCGACACAGTGCCATCGTCGCGCATCGCAGCCGCTTTTTCTTGTAATTTGTAGAATGCTTCGATACGATATTTTGCCTTGTGTGCACGCGCCTGCGGCTGGCGACGCATCCAATCAAGTTCGGTGCGCAAAAGGTTGCGGGCACGCGCACTCTCGGCCGCAAAATTTTGCAGGCGCTCCTCGCGCTTTTGAAGGAAATAGCTGTAATTACCTTTATAGCGATAGATGGTGTTATCATCAATTTCGATAATCTCGTTGCACACACGATCCAAGAAATAACGGTCGTGAGTAACCATCAGCAGACTGCCTGTGAAGCGTGCCAAAAAATCCTCGAGCCACTCTACCATCTCCATATCCAAATGGTTGGTCGGCTCATCGAGAATCATCAGGTCGGGCTGCTCTATAAGCACTGCTGCCAATGCCACACGTTTTTTCTGTCCGCCTGAGAGCTCGCCAACCCGCTGACCGAAATTATCTATTTTTAGACGGGAGAGCACCTGCTTGGCACGCTGCTCATAGTCCCACGCCTCCAACCTATCCATCTCCTCCATCAGATGCTGCAAACAAGCATCATCACCGGCAGCGAGTGCCTCCTCATACTGTGCAATCAGGCATGCTTTTTCGCTGTTGCGTTGCAAACAGGCTTCAATCACCGTGAGAGAAGGCTCAAAATCCGGTTCTTGCTCAAGATACCCCACTCGTATTCCACCACGCAGCATCACTCGGCCGGCATCCGGCACCTCGTCGCCTGCAATAATCTTAAGTAAAGTACTCTTGCCATTGCCGTTGCGCGCAATAAGCCCCACACGCTGTCGCCCCTCAACCACAAACGAAACATCGTTGAACAGCACAAGGTCGCCGAAATTTTTAGAAATACCCTCTATCTGTAAATCAATCATAGCCCTAATTTGTTTACAGGGCACGAAGATACAAATAAGAAAGCAAAAAACACACTAAACAGGCAAATTACTCTCCCACGCAAGAGCACTTGCTCCAAGAATTGCTGCATCAGAGTCCTTCAAATTAGAGATTAAGATTTTAGTCTTTCCTTTGAACGTATGCAGCACATTCTTGTCAACGGCACGCTTGACAGGGTCGAGCAATAAATCTCCGGCTCTTGTAAGTCCGCCAAACAAAATAATTGCCTCGGGGCTTGAAAAGGCAATAAAATCGGCAAGCGCCTCACCCAGCATTGTACCTGTTTTTTCAAAAATCTCAAGAGCAATACGGTCGCCACCCATTGCAGCCGCATAAACATCGCGCGAGGTTATATTGTCAAGAGTGCGCAGCATGCTCGGCTCACCAACCTTTTGCAACATCTCGGCAGCCGTGCGAGCCACCCCTGTGGCAGAGCAATAAGCCTCAAGACAACCACGCCTGCCACATCCACACATACGCCCCTCGTCGCCGCGCACCATTGTCACGTGCCCAAGCTCACCCGCAAATCCGTCGCAACCATACACAAGCTGCCCGTTAATGACAATGCCGCTGCCCACACCCGTACCCAAAGTTATCACAATGAAATTGCGCATCCCCTTGGCTGTGCCATAAGTCATTTCGCCAATTGCAGCAGCGTTGGCGTCGTTTGTAACCTGCACCGGAATACCACTTTTTTGCGAGAGCATATCGGCAAGCGGCAGCACCCCTTTCCACGGCAGATTAAAAGCATGCTCGATGTTACCTGTATAATAATTACTGTCGGGTGCACCAACCCCTATTCCACGTATACGCCCCTCGCTTCCTGTGGCTGTGACCATGCGACCTATAACAGTGTTTATCGCATCCACAAAATCCTCAAAATCAGAGTAAGCACCGGTGGCAATACCCTCGTCGCGTGCAAGAATGTCACCGCGAGCATCCACAATACCTATTTTTGTTCCCGTACCGCCAATATCCACACCGATAACCAAATTCTTTTCAACATCAGTAATCATATCAATATTATTTATTATGGTGAAACATCATACATACAACAAACTAAACAGCAGCAATAACATCGACAAATGAGCCAAACAGCCTTATTTAACATTTTTTTACCCTCAGACACACAATTTTTCAGTTCTTTTGAACATCATTATAAAAAATTTGCCTATTTTTGAGCGATAAATATACAGGCACAAGCCTTTTAAAAAACCTAAACTTATTAATTATGAGAAAATTTACTCTTATTTTATCAATGTTGGTGGCAATGGTCACAACATCGGTGGCACAAATTCCCATCAATTCACCCGAGGAAATAAGCTCGAGCAAAATCTATTATTTTGGCAACGCCTATGACATGACAGACTCATGGGGCGCTATTTATTACTCGGCCAAAGAGGGATACAACGACAAACTTTGGTGCAGTTATGTATGGTCCGACAGCACAGGCAACAGAATTACATCAGACCCTTGGAGCCCCCAACAGCAGTTTGCATTTATCAAAGGTGGCGACAAGCTCTATCTTTACAGCATTGGTGCACAAAAGTTCGTTGAGTGGAAAAACGATGGTGCATATCTCACAGACATGCCCACATACTATGTAACCGTAACCCTCAACACACTCGACAATCCCGACGCACCTTACAACATCGCATTCGACGGTGAGAAGCTCATTGGTCTCTATCCCTATGACGGTTACGAGTACAGCGGTTACCTCTACTGCTCTGGCAGCAATACCGCAAATGCAATCTACGCTTGGCAGATTTATGAGGTGGGCGACCTTGAGAATGGCGAAGAGTTGTCAGCAGCACTTACCGAGGCACTTGCAAGCGCAGCAGCAGAGAAACAGGCAGCCGTAGACTCACTCTATAACCTCATCACTGAGATTGACACATACCTCTATGAGGTTGAATACAATGTTGATGGTGGTGGCGAGGCTTTCAAATTGCAGGTTGACGATCCCGCGGCTCCCAACTACATCTGGTGCAACGAGCCCGAAGCAAGTGAAGGCCCCATTTCAGACCTTATCGACGGCAACATACACACATTCTTCCACTCATGCTGGAATGGTCCGCAAGAGCCCCAACACTGGCTCCAAGTGAACCTCGACGAACCTGTTCAGGAATTCCAATTCAGCTATTTCACAAGAACACCTGCCGATGGTTCGGGCATCGCAAACGACTTCCCCGATGTAATTGAGGTATTGGGTAGCAACGACGGCGAAGCTTTCACAACCATTGCAACAATAAACGAGGGTCTTCCTCAAATGTCAAATATGGCATGGGAATCGGAGAAGATTACAGCCGACCAGCCTTACAGCTATCTCCGTTTCGCGATAACTGCAGAGCGCACATATTTCCACATGGCTGAATTTGAGTTAAAGACTCCGGTGGTAGAAACAGCTATCGAGGCATATCTCCCCTACGTAGCACACCTGCGCGAGCTTAAAGAACTCTATCAGAATGCCCTCGAAATTTATGAGAATAGCGCAGACCTTAAGGCTGTTGAAATTTACGAGGTTATCGATGAGATTGTATACTTGCGCAACATGATTGAGGGTCTTGTATCAGGCAATGACGACCCCTTGACAGTTGAATTCATTGAGACAGTACAAGAGACATTTGCAAAAGAGGGAGTAGGTTATCCCGCTGAGGCTCCTCGTGCCGCACTTAAAGAGGTACTCGATGCAGCCGTTGCAAAACCGACAACACAGGCACGTCTCGACCTTGAAAAGGCATATACAAAATACATAGAGACAGATGATATTACTTTACCTGTTAACGATAAGAAGTATACACTTACATTTGTTACATGGAACAGAGCAAGATTGTATCTCGACTACAACGAAGAACTTGCCGGATTGGTAATGGTTAAGGATACACTCAGCGAGCAAGGTCTTGCATATCCCGAAACAGCTGTATTCACCTGCATAGACAACCAGGATGGCACATACTCATTTGCAATAGCAGAAGGTAAGTATCTTGACAAACCCGCATACAGCGGTATTGCCAACAATTCAGAGGGCGCATGCGTATCAGAAGCTCAGATCAGCTGCATTATTGAAAAGATACACCCCAATGCAAAGGCTCCCGATGCAACATACGACATGCTCTTCGGCCTTGTAGCTCTTAACTTCAACGGTGTATATTATGCACCCAACAGCTCGGGCGCAACATATTACACAGGTAATCTGGCACACTATCAGAGCAGCTGGACATCGGCTATGGTAATCGAGGAGTACAACCCCGAGGCTACAGGTATCGAAAATGTTACAGTTGAGGAGAGTGCACAAGGAATATATGACCTTTCCGGCCGCCGTATCGAAAGAATCTCTGCAGCAGGAATCTACATTGTAAACGGTAAAAAGGTATTGGTTAAGTAAAAAGAAACAATACATTATTATAAAGAGAGATGGAACACCGTGGTGTTCCATCTCTCTTTTATTTATATATAAGCTGCTAAATACGAAAGCCGCCGCACCGATTGAGCCATCCGAGTAATAAAGCCACCGCACTGATAAAACTACCGCCCCTGTCATGACAAGGACGGTAGACACCAAACATTGGAAAAATAACAAGTAAGACAATTTTAACCTCGTCTCAATAGTATGACTGCAAAAAATGCAAAAGGTAAAATCGTATGCAAATATTTTAACATTATTTTACATTAGAAATCATACCATCGACCATGCGCACAGTGCGGTCGGTGAGAGCAGCCAGCTCCTCGTCGTGCGTAACGATAAGAAAAGTCTGCCCGAAACGGTCGCGCAGGTCAAAGAACAGACGATGCAGCTCACCCTTGTTACGACTGTCCAGGCTGCCTGAAGGCTCATCAGCAAGCACCACATCCGGACGGTTAATCAAAGCCCGAGCCACCGCCACACGCTGATTTTCGCCACCCGACATCTCGGCAGGTTTATGTCCGGCACGCTCTTCGAGCCTCATCAGGTGAAGCAGCTCCATAGCCTCACGCTCCGCCTCGGCATGCTTGCGCCCCGCAATAAGTGCCGGAATCATCACATTCTCCAAGGCTGTAAATTCGGGCAGCAACTGATGAAACTGAAACACAAAACCAATGTGCGAATTGCGAAACTTCGCAAGCCTTGTCTGCCCCATGCGACAAACATCATTGCCATCGAAAAGAATGGAACCCGAGTCGGGACGGTCAAGCGTCCCAATAAGCTGTAACAGCGTGGTTTTCCCGGCTCCGCTGGGCCCCACTATGCTCACAATCTCACCACGCGCCACATCAAGCTCAACCCCACGCAGCACCTCCAACCTACCGAAGCTCTTTTTTAAGTTTTTTACCTGAATCATATATTGCGTATTACATATTCTGCGAGATAACATCCGAATGTTGCCGTATAATAGCCCAAAGAACCGATGACAGGCTTTCCGCCCTGCGGGTTGGGATATATCGCGCCGACGCATGGCGGCTCCATGCTGAACACCACAGGAAGTTTAAGAACACCACGCCAATTGCGCAGCTCGCGCCTCAGATTTTTTGCCAACGTACAATGTTCACTTTTCCAGATATCCCCGACACGTATAAGTGAGAGGTCGCTTTTAGCCCCGGCCCCCATACTCGAAACAATCTTCACCCCACGCTCCCAGCAAGCCACAATCAGTGCAGCCTTAGGCTTTAGTGTATCAATTGCATCAACCACAAAAGAAAATTGCGCTCTGTCGAGCAATTGCGGCACATCCTCAGCTGCAATAAAATCCTTCAGAGCAAATATCTGCACCTCGGGATTAATGCAACGCAGGCGCTCGGCCACCACCTCACATTTAGGCAACCCCACCGTTGTTGAGAGCGCAGGCATCTGACGATTCACATTGGTAACATCAACCACATCGGCATCAACAATGGTGAATGTGCCCACACCGGCACGACACAGCATCTCGGCAGCCCACGAGCCAACCCCTCCAAGCCCCACAATAAGAACATGAGCGGCCAAGAGACGGTCACTCCTTTCCGCTCCAAGAATCAATTCGCCACGCTGCAACCAATCATTTCTCATATTTAGAAGCTGTTTAAATTTCTAATAAATAAGGTTCCTATTTTTACTCTATAAAAAATTTGGTGATATAAATTTAAACAGTTTCTTACGACACAGTTTAAATATCCCTAATTCTTTATTTTCAAATTTCCCTACTGCAAAGATAGTTACAAACGAGCGAAATAAAATAAAGCTTGCTTTATTATTTTGCAGCGAGTGCAGGCTTATCTTCGAGGTTTACCTCAAAGATAACGACAAACGAGCGAAATAAAAATAAAGCTTGCTTTATTATTTTGCAGCGAGTGCAGGCTTATCTTCGAGGTTT
>JAFSAT010000030.1 GCA_017442185.1 Bacteroidaceae bacterium | reverse complement strand
GTAAATATCTTCCAAACAAACAATAGCTATTCCAATGTTTGTCAATGGAATAGCTATATTTTTTATCCTTACACAAAAAGAGGATGGTGGCTGAACAAAATTCAAGAGGGTAACCCAATTTTACTTTTGGGTCACCCTCATCATTTTAAACAATATCTTTTATCTGATGAAATTGGTTGAAAGCGGAGCTTCTCTTTGAGGAAGTTCTGCACCGGCCTTTTCAATCATTCTCAGCATCCATGCCATGTTACGTCCCAAAGTGCGCATTGTCTGAAGCCCTTCGGCATCTTGTGCAACCTCGCCCGGAACAAATCCATGAATGATGTTCCAATATTGCGATGGCACAACGGGCATATTGGATATTGTAAAATATTTATTCAGGCAATCGAGTGCTGCCGTGGCTCCACCGCGACGACATACGGCAACAGCTGCTGCCGGCTTATACAGCAGGTGCTTCTTGCTCGAAAAGAAAAGGCGGTCGAGCAGAGCAATCAACGAACCGTTGGGCGATGCGTAGTATACAGGGGTACCTACAATAAGTCCGTCGGCCGTTTCCAATTTACTGCGCACAGCATTATAGAGGTCGTCATTTAACGCACAACGTTTAAGTTCGCGGCAACGGTAGCACGATATACATCCTTGCACGGGCTTTGTGCCAAGGTTAACAATCTCAGTCTCCACACCCTCGGCATTTAATGCCGAAGCCACCTCATTTAGAGCCCGGGCTGTGTTTCCATCTTTGCGAGGACTTCCGTTTATAAGCAGTACCTTCATGATGAATATTTATATTATTTAATTACTATCTTCTTAACTTTATCACCTTTTCTTATAATATATACTCCGCTTGTGGGGTTTGAAACACGGCGACCCGAAATGTCATAAATCTCTTCGTGGGCATCCGAAGAATCAACAGCCACCTCGTCAATTCCTGTCTCCAACAAATTAACCGTTACATAGTCTGATATTTCAGTGTCTCTCGCACCATCTGATGCCTTAACGCCGTATCTGTATGTGGCACCACTCTCCAAATTTGTGAAGGTATACCAATTATCGGTGGTAACAACCGTATCTACATGAACAAACGCATATTCAACCTCTGTTGTCACCTTAATATCATCAATCAACACACGCATGCAACTTCCCACAGAGAGTGTGGTAAATTCTACATTAAATTCTCCAATGTTGCCAATCTCCAATGTATGATTGACAAATGATGATGTAGCTGTATATTCGACACTCTTTACGACTGTTCCATCCTCTCCGCGGACAATAACCCTTATACCGGCCCCTGTATCATCACTCTCAACGGTCTTTATACGGAATTGCAATTCGGTATCGCCTTGCGTGGTTATCGCCGGTGTCTTCAAGAAACCACCTTTCGCGGCCTCTCCTATGCGCATTGCGCCCGTTGCTGTGTATACTTTCTCGGCTGTCCATCCTGCCGCTGTTGTATAGCTGTTTATTATAAACGATGCGTTCATGCCCTCGGTATTAACCTTGGTAAAATCTTCCATTAAGATTGTTTCTATGCTTCCGCTCATGGATTCGTCCATCTTTTCGAGAATCACTTTATATTCCCATGCTCCCTTTTGTTTTGTCCAATTGGCTGTGAACGATGTAGATGTGACTGATGTAGCCTCTTGCACCAAGGGAACATCTAATGTACCGCTGCTGAAACGGAACGAAACAATGCCATTTTCATTCTTTATGTTGGTTATAGGCTTGCCCATGTATCCTCCCTTATAAACTTTTGCCGCAGGGTTGGAAGAATCGGTCAATGCTGTATTTCCTGATGTTCCGGGCCATACATCGCCCTTTAGGCTTGCTGTATATGCGCTCGATGAGGAAGCCTCTGAATATGTCAGAAGTTTGCCGTCTGCCGGAATTATTGTGAAGCGCTGATGCTCCTTGTCATTGTTCACTGTATTATAGTACCAATGGTGTTGCGAATAATCGACGTGAGTAATAAGCATTCCCGAATTAAAGATGTACTTGTCCCACCCCTCTTGCTGACGATTCTCAAGCACATAGTATTCATCAGGATTTGCTTCGTTCACTATTTTATATCCATGTCCGCCCGATGTGAGTGCTTCCATCGAATAGTCGCCATTTTCGGTGAGCAGGGCAAGTTCGCGCCATCCCATAAAGTCACGCTCGTAGGCACTGTAACCTATGGGTACGTAGCCTTCGACATTGTAGCATCCATAGTCCATAAGATCCCAATAATCCATTCCGAAACTGGGATTATCGCTGCCACTTGTATCATAAAAGTCGGGTAATCCCAAACAGTGTGAAAATTCGTGACAGCAGGAGCCTATTCCACTCATATTTACACCATATCTGGACTCATAGCTTGCGTTCAACGACAATTCGCTGCTGCAAGCATAGTTGTCGACCTTTACACCGTCAACGGTTATTGTGCCTGAGAGAGCCGACAGATACCACTGATGGGGCCAAATAGTCTCTTCGGGTGCACCGGACGCCTCGGAGTAACCTGTATACAGGCAATATACAAATTCAATAAGACCGTCACCATCATTATCAAATATTGAAAAATCCATATTGGCATCAGCGGCCTTGCAAGCATCTATTATCATCTGCTGTGGATTCTTATCGTCTCCTTTGCTGTCGTTGCCGCCATAGTACTCCATTGGTCTATCCAATGTAATAATGTCTGTTACAACAAAATTTGGAATAAACTTACCATCGGACTGGGAGACAAAATAGTCGCGCAAACTACCCGGGGTTTCGGATGTAAACGGATTCTTCGGCCCGTTATAATTCTCGCCGTTAAAGCTCAAAGCAAAATCTTCCTTGGTAAATGTGAACTTATAATCGGAAAATTCCACGAGCAGCACCGGCACATTTATCTTACCTTCGGGACGTATTGTTTGTGCTGAACGACGTGGAGCATTATAAACCTCGGAACGGCGTGCTGCCACTTTTGCCATCTCCTGACGCATTCCGGCGGCTTTGGCAGCCTCTATTAAATTCAGTTCTTCTGTCGTGCGAATTTCGGGTTCGTGAGCAAGGTGCTTGGTTGTAACCAAACTACCGTCGGCAGTAAGACGGGCATAGAAAAAATCGCCATTTGCCTCACGCACCAATGGAACGCCATCGAGGGTGCTGTAATAGTGAAAAGCCTCGTCACCTGTGAGAAAAACGGTAAGCTCGGTACCGTCTGATTGCTTCACTACAAAGGGTGAGCGTCGTGCAGGAATAGCAACGATGCTCATCACAAATGATAGCAATGCAATGAATAGTGTAATTTTTTTCATTTGTAATATATTTTTTTCTTTTTCAATAATATTTGCATTCCCGGACAAAAAGTGTCTACTCATGCAATTTAGTGCAAATATACTAAGAAATGAGCGAAATAAAATAAAGCTTCGTTTATTATTTTACAGTGAATAAAGGATTATATTAGTGGTGTACCTAAAAATATAAGGGCAAATGAGCGAAATAAATAATCCACCCATAATGTAAAAATAATATTTGAGATAAAAAAAGACAGATTCTTAAGAATCTGTCTTTTTTTATCAGGTATTTTTTTGTGTTAATTTAAAATATCAATCTGGCCACGAATGAAGATTTACCATTCACTTTACCCTCTATCATATACATAAGTCCCGACTCTACCTCTTCACAATAACGGAAGATATCCACCGTATCACCAGGTTTAATCTCATTATTGAAATTAACCACCAAGTCCTTAAGGGGATGGGTAGTCGCAACCTCAAGCTCTACGGCATTCATGGCCCACTCTGTATACTTCACATTGTTCACATGTCCGTTAAGGTCGAGGTCGGAATAATTTACACTGTGGTTCATGACCAGCTGTGGCTCAACATCTTTTGGCATCAGAATTTTTGGAGCCGGTTCGGCTATCACATCCTCTTTTATTGCAGCCTCATCCGCCAAGCCCGAATATTTGCACAGACGACGAGTATCAATATCCATCACAAGCCATGATGTTGTAGCCGAAATGAGTTTCTCCTTACCCTCGGCATCAAACATCACAAAATCACGAAAGCACTGCAATCCGGCCGACCCCTTGTGCCACGATTGAATATTCACATGCTCCCTCCATTTGGGCAATCTGTGAAAAATAACATGAATCTTGGATAGCACCCATGCCTGACGTGTTATGTGCATGGAATCATAACCCACCCCTATATAATCGGCATGTATGTTGGCCGCTTCTTGAGCAAAATTAAGAAACGACGTAGGTTTAAGCAATGCCGACATGTCAACATCAAAACTTGGTATTCTTTTTACAGCACTGTATTTTTCGACCATATCAATAATATTAAAACCGTTAAACTTTGTTTATTTTTTAATCGAACCAATTTATAAGACGACGTTTCACTGCATCTGTATTCAGAAGAATCGAAATAAATTCCTTTGCCGATGCTTTTTGATAAGTCCCTTTCAAACGCAGCAGCGATGCCTCCATCACGTTACCGGGCTCGTCGAGTACAATAGATTTGAATCTGTTGTTGCCAAATACGGCCGACGAAGAGAGAATTGTGGCATATCCGCTGTGTGCAACAAGTTGTAACAATATATTTGTTTCGTTAAGTTCTACATGCGACGTCAATTCAAAATCCATTTTTTCCATCAATCTGTCGAGCATCATACGTGCCTGAAGTCCGGCAGCAGGAAGCACAAGTTGATACTGTTGCAATTCGCATAACTTAACCTTTTTTTTATCAGCCAACGGGTGTTCCCTGTTAACCACCACAGCCAACGCATTCTCGAACATGGGCATGGCGTCAATTTCGGGAATATCAGCCAAGGGTTTATAGGAAAGTACAAAGTCGAGTCTTCTGTTGCGCAGAAGTTCCAGAAGTTCATTCACCGTCTTATAGCATATTTCGAGTTTAATACCCGGGTAGCGTTTCATAAATTCAAGTACACCCTCTGTGAGCACTGTGCTCAAACTGTATGTAACACCCACATGCAGTGTACCTGCTTTAACATGCTGAAGGTCGTAAAGCCTCTGCACCCCATCCTCGGCGTCCTGTATTGTACGCATGGCAAATGGCAGAAATTCTTCACCGGCTTCGGTTAGTATGATATGACGGCTGTTGCGAATGAATAGTGCAAACCCAAGTTCAAATTCCAACTGTTTTATCTGCTGCGAGAGTGTGCTTTGCGTTATAAACAGATGTTTAGCGGCTTCTGAAAAATTCAAATATTCCGCACTTTTTACAAAGTATTTCAGTTGTCTGAGTTCCATGAGTTTTAATTATATCCTGCGCAAAGATAAGAAATCCGACCCACAAAACAGTCTTTGGAAATAAAAAATTGACTGTTTGCGGGTCGGATAAAAATCCAAACGCCTTATATTGTTTCGTGGTGGTTACATCAGAATTTCAAGAATATCAGCATTGAATATCCAATAACAAGTCCCAAGAGACCCATGATGATACCTACCTTCATCATATCTTTTTGCTCAATAAAGCCTGTTGAGTGTGCGATAGCGTTGGGAGGAGTACTTATAGGCAGAACCATGGAAACAGATGCTGCTATTGCCACTCCCACCATAAGTGCAGATGGGCCTCCCATCTCATTGAACGCAGCACCGGCTGTAGGATCGGTGGCAATACCGCTTGCAACAAGACCCAAGATAGGAGCTAACAATGAGGCTGCAGCCGAGTGTGATATGAAGTTTGAGAATATAAAGCACACAAGGCCCGATATTATCATCACCACCAACGGCGACCAGCTTGCAAAAGGTATAGCCTCTACCAACACATTGCCAAGGCCGGTCTTATCAAGTGCAACACCAAGAGCAAAACCACCGGCAACCATCCACAGCACACTCCAGTTGATTTCTTCGAGGTCGCGACGTTGCAATATACCGGCAGCGCAGAATGATGCAATAGGAATCATTGCAACAACGTTTGTGTTCAAGCCCCAAAGTTCCTTTCCGAACATCCAAAGGAATATTGTAACTATAAAGGTTGCAACAACAACTATTGTATGGAAATCCCAACGCATTTCACCCTCAATCTTAATTTCAATGTTTTTCTGTTTGAAGGGGAAAAGATACTTCAGCAGCAACCACGAAATAAATAGCAACAGAAGCACGAAAGGAATCATACGAATCATCCAATCCATAAACTGTATATCGATTCCGTTGAACTTATTGAGGTTATCGAGTACGATAAGGTTGGGAGGTGTACCGATGGGTGTCATTATACCGCCCAAGTTGGCACCTACGGGAATGGCAAGTGCAAGTGCTATACGACCTTTACCATCGGCTGGCAGAGAGCGCAACACAGGTGCAAGGAATGCAAGCATCATTGCAGCTGTGGCAGTGTTGCTTACAAATGCCGAGAATATGGCTGTTACAAGCAGGAAGCCCAACAGCACCACCTCGGAACGGGTTCCGAAAGGCTTCAACAGCACACGTGCCAAGGCTACGTCGAGCTTTGTTTTTGTCATACCTATTGCAAGCACAAAACCACCGATGAAGAGCATAATAGTGGGGTTTGCGAAGCAGTGCATAATATCTGCATAACCCACAAACACGCCCATGTCGTCGCTCTTTAAGAAGTTGAATGCGCTGGTTGATACCGTAAGCAGCATCACTACCACAACCACCATTGATGTCACCCATGATGGGAGAGCTTCGGTAAGCCACATAAGTGCGGCAAACACAAACAATGCAATAACACGATGCTGTGTCACGGTAAGCGCTTCAATACCAAAATACTCTGTCGGCATAAAGGCCACGAGAAGTGTAAGCAACACAATAATTGTGAGTTTTATGCCGGTAGCCGACATGTTTCTCTTTCTTTTGTGGATTTTGTCCTTTTGAATCTTCTCAAGAACGTTAAATCCTTGGAAATTTTTAAACATAACTTGGTTTTATTATTTATTGATTAAACATTTTACAATAGTAATTGCGCTTATTGCATTGTCTCTGCAAAATTACACTCTATTATATTATTAAATAAACTGTAATTATTCATTTTATCTATAACATCTATCGAAAATAACGATAAATAGAGGTTAGAGTCTGCAATGTAATCAATAACTGATAAGAAAATATTTATTAGAAATTTAAACAGGTTCTAAGAAAAAGCCTCCGGCGGTGCTTATCACTTTATAGGCAAAGGATGGAATTTCGTTTGATACACTATGCGGCAAAACTGCCTCTATGGCACTTACACACCCTCCTAATGTCGAGTCATTGGAGAGGAGGAGCCTGTCTGCCCACTGCATCGACTGTAGTTCGCCGTCGAATGGAAAAAGAGAAACAACTCTCCCCTGCTCCACTTTAATCACGTGCAGCTTCAGAAAGTTGTTCTTTGATACATATATGAGATGCGCAGCGTAGTACATTTCAGTGTTTACATATCCTCAGGCTCGGCCTCTGCATCAAGTTCATCTTCTATCACAGCAGGGTGCAGTCGCATCACTGCTATATTTCCTATGAGCATACGCTCATCTGCGAGTGTGTCGCCGGCCGAGTAATATATGTGTCCGCGTATCTCTTTTATGTCGCTATCGTAGTTTCGTGGTACGGCTATCGCATAGTGCCCGTTATCGGTGATGCGTATTCCGTTGCTGCGGTAAGTGCTGTCGGCATATTCTATCATAATGGCTGCGATTGCTGCATTTTGCTCTGTTTTTTGTCTGCGGGCAATGTGGAGGACATCCATCTTCATGACGATACTGTCACCGCGTTTATATGTGCTGTCGGCTTCGTAGCTGTATTTTACACGATTCATCAGCGGTGTTGCCGACAGAAGCTTTGTCCCGAGACCTTGCCACAGGTTAACTGTATCGCCCAACATGTAGGTGGAGTCGGCAAGAGCAACATTGAGAAATACATTATTCTCATTTTCAAGCAGTTCAACCTCTTTTAGCAGTTTGTCGTACATGCGGTTATACATTGCATACAGATGCTTGGGGTTGCGTGTATACCACACCATCGACGAGTCGAACTTCTCTTTTGTAACGCCATGCTTGTCAAACACATATTCGGCATATAGTTTGCGCATATAATCACTTTTGGCGTCGGCGCTCATTGCTTGCACAAGATGATAGTCGTAGAGCAATGCCTCTATCTTATCGGGTTGTATGATTGTCTCGGGGATTTTCACCTCGCATGCAACCAGCATTGGAAGTATCAGACACACAAGATATTTAACGAAACGTTGCTTCATTTACCGAATGACAAACTTACATATTTATAATAGAATAATGCTATTGCAATAACGCTGCAACTTATGCAGGCGTCGGCAAAGTTGAATATGGGACTGAAAAAGATAAAATGCTCGCCGCCTACAAAGGGCAACCACTGCGGCCAGTCGAACGAGAAAAGCGGAAAATAAAACATATCTACCACTTTACCGTGCAGGAATGTGCCATATCCCTCGCCCCAAGGTACAAGCGTTGCCACTTTGCCGAAACTGTCGGTAAAAATCTCACCATAGAACAAACAGTCTATGATGTTTCCCATTGCTCCGGCAAGCACTAACGCCACACACAGCACATACCCTGTGGAGAATCGCGGGTTGCGTACTATTCTCGTCAGATAATAGATGAGAAAAGCAACCGCCGCCACACGAAACAGCGTAAGAAAGAGTTTGCTTCCAAGCTCCATTCCGAATGCCATACCCGGATTCTCGGTAAAGTATATATAGAACCAATCGCCGCACACACTGATACTCTCGTGCAGATACATCGACAATTTCACGGCTATTTTTATGGCTTGGTCTATGAGAATTGCCAATGCCACTATCACCGGTACAATGACAGTGCGCAGTTTGTACGTTGATTTACTCTTTGAATATGTCATTTATCCTCTTTTGTTCTTTGCCTCGATGCTGAGCGTTGCGTGAGGGACAGCCATCAGACGCTCTTTTGATATTAGTTTGCCTGTTTCGCGGCATATACCATAGGTCTTATTTTCTATGCGTATGAGTGCGGCTTGCAACCCCTGTATAAACTTTGCCTGACGTTGAGCAAGGCGCATCTGCTCTTCGAGTGCTGCGGCAAAGCTGCCATCTTCGAGCCCCTTGTATGTGGGTGATGTATCGGCGACATCGTTGCCATCCTCTCCGCGAAGTCCTCTCATTATTTTATCGTAATCTCGTTGTGCGAGTTCCAATTTTTGCATAATCACCGTGCGGAATTCTTCTAATTCGGCATCGGAGTAACGTAGTTTCTCTGACATAATTTTTCGGTTTTTTTCGGGTTAGTTATTTTTCGTTGTTTTTTTGTAGCAGCTGCTTAAATCTTGGTTATTGCTATGCGCACTATTGTACCGTCGAGGTCAATCTCCTCACCGCCTTCGACAGTATCGCAAATATTCAACGCATCGGCTAGCACTTGGTTTGATATGTGGTCGGCAAAGGTGCGCACGGCCTCATCTGTGGTGTCGTTCTTGGATATTGCAACGGTTATTCTGTCGGTGATGGCAAAGTCGCACTCCTTGCGCATGGCTTGTATTCTTTTTATTATTTCGCGAGCGATGCCTTCACGGCGCAAGTCTTCGGTTACTTCTACGTCGAGTGCCACTGTGAGCGCTCCTTCGTTGGCAACAGTCCAACCGGGAACATCCTCGCTGTATATCTCTACGTCGGCAAGTTCTATCACTGCATCGGTGCCCTCTACTTGCAATGTTATTGTGCCATCTGCTTCGAGTGCGGCAATCTGCTGCTGCGACATTCCTGTAACGGCTGCATTGACGCTTTTCATCAGTTTACCGAATTTCTTACCTAATGTGCGGAAGTTACATTTTATCTTTTTCACAAGAATTCCGCCACCGTCTACATACTCTAATTCTTTAACATTCACCTCGCTCAGTATAAGCTGTTTGACGGCTTCTATGCGACTTATCATCACTTCGTCGGTGGTGGGTATTGCTATTTTTTGCAGTGGCTGACGCACTATTATCTGTTCTTTCTTACGCAGTGCGAGCACCATCGACGATATTTGCTGTGCAAGTTTCATGCGATATTCCAATTCGCCGTCTACACATGCTTCGTCGCACTCGGGGTATGTGGATAGGTGCACCGATGCTGCCTCGGCACGCTTTGTTACCGATGTGAGGTCTTGATAAAGACGGTCGGCATAGAAGGGGGCTATCGGCGCCATCAGTCGTGCCACTGTTTCGAGACATGTGTATAATGTCTGATAGGCAGAAAGTTTATCGGCACTCATCTCTGAACCCCAGAAACGCTTGCGGCTCAGACGCACGAACCAATTGCTCACATTGTCTATCACAAATTCCTGTATCAAGCGACCTGCTTTGGTGGGTTCATAATCGTTGAGACAGGCATTTACATTCTTTACAAGAGAATTGAGCTCGGACAGAATCCAACGATCCAGCTCGGGACGCTCGGCTACGGGTATCTCGGGCTCTTCAAATGTGAAGCCGTCTACATTGGCATACATTGTGAAGAAACTGTATGTTTGGTAGAGCTTGCCGAAGAATGAGCGTATTACCTCTTTCACTCCCTCTTCGTTGAAACGGAGGTTATCCCAAGGAGCGGAATTTGTTATCATGTACCAGCGTAGCGCGTCGCTGCCATATTTTTCTATTGTCTCGAACGGGTCAACGGCATTGCCCAATCGCTTCGACATTTTGTCGCCGTTTTTGTCGAGCACAAGTCCGTTTGAAATAACGGTTTTGTATGCTACGCTGTCGAATACCATTGTGGCTATTGCGTGGAGTGTGTAGAACCATCCGCGTGTTTGGTCTACTCCTTCGGCAATGAAGTCGGCGGGATACACTGTGCGGTTGTCGAGTTGTTCTTTATTCTCGAACGGATAGTGTATCTGTGCATAGGGCATTGCACCGGAGTCGAACCACACGTCGATAAGGTCGAGCTCGCGCTTCATCGGCTCTCCTGTGGAAGATACCAATATTATATCGTCGACGTATGGACGGTGAAGGTCTATCTTATCATAGTTCTGCTTGCTGTAATCGCCGGGGATGAAACCTTTGTCTTTATAAGGGTTGCTTTTCATCAGGCCTGCAGCAACGGATTTTTCAATTTCGTTGTATAGTTCGGCTATGGAGCCTATACATTTTTGTTCGCCATCCTCGCTTGTCCAGATAGGCAGCGGTGTTCCCCAATAGCGGCTGCGACTGAGGTTCCAATCGTTTAGATTTTCGAGCCATTTGCCGAAGCGTCCTGTTCCTGTCGACTCGGGCTTCCATGTTATTGTCTTGTTGAGTTCGCTCATTCGCTCTTTCATCTGCGATGCACGCACAAACCAGCTGTCCAAAGGATAGTACAACACAGGCTTGTCGGTGCGCCAACAGTGCGGGTAGTTGTGAACATGCTTCTCAATCTTAAATACCTTGTTTTGTTGTTTGAGCACCATGCAGAGTGCAATATCGAGTGTCTCGGCTTTTGCTGCCGCTTTCTCGTCGTAGCGCCCGTCTATGGTATATTGTGGGTCATAGGCATTTTTCACGTATGCTCCTGCAAATTGTTTATAAACATCTACATTAACACACTCTGCCACAAATTTCTCATCCAGCTCGTCGATATTCCAGAATTTTCCGGTGAAATCTACCATCGGGCGTGTCTCGCCTTTCTTGTTCACCATGAACAGTGAGGGGACGCCTGCGGCTTTTGCCACAAAGGCATCATCGGCTCCGAATGTGGGTGCAATGTGCACAATACCCGTACCATCTTCGGTGGTCACGTAATCGCCGGGAATAACGCGGAAAGCCTCGGCCGAGGATTCTATTATTGTATCGCCATCTTTGCGCACAGGTTTCACCCAAGGGAACAGTTGTTCATAGTGCATGCCTACAAGGTCGGTACCTTTATATTCGCCTACCACTTTGTAGGGTATAACCTTATCGCCATGTTTATATTCGCCGAGCGGCAGCCCCTCTCCTGCGGGGTTGAAGTGTGCTGCCAACAGAGCCTTGGCAAGCACTACTGTTACAGGCTCACCTGTGTATGCGTTATATGTCTGCACTGCTACATAGTCTATCTTTGGCCCTACGCAGAGTGCGGTGTTTGAGGGGAGAGTCCATGGAGTTGTCGTCCATGCAACAAAATAGGGTGTTCCCCACTCGGTCATTTCGGGCTTGGGATCAGTCATGCGGAATTGCGCCACGGCGGTGGTATCTTTTACATCGCGATAGCATCCCGGCTGATTAAGTTCGTGTGAGCTTAGTCCTGTACCTGCAGCCGGCGAATAGGGCTGTATGGTATATCCTTTGTATAGCAACCCTTTATCAAAAAGTTGTTTGAGCAACCACCACAGTGTCTCTATGTAGCTGTTCTCGTATGTTATATAAGGATTGTCAAGATCCACCCAATAGCCCATCTGTCTGGTAAGGTCAGTCCACTCGCGTGTATATTTCATGACCTCTTCGCGGCAATTGCGGTTGTAGTCGTCAACCGATATTTTCTTGCCTATATCCTCTTTTGTGATATTCAATTTCTTTTCAACACCAAGTTCTACGGGAAGTCCGTGAGTGTCCCAACCGGCCTTTCGCTTAACTTGAAAGCCTTTCATGGTTTTGAAACGGCAGAATACATCCTTTATGCTGCGTGCCATCACATGGTGTATGCCGGGCATTCCGTTTGCCGAGGGAGGTCCCTCAAAAAAGACGAATGAGGGTGCGCCCTCACGCTCTGTCATACTGCGTGTAAATACATCATTCTTATCCCACTCAGCAAGAACCTCCTTGTTGAGTCCGGGCAGATTAAGTTGGCTGTAAACCGGAAATTTCTTCTTCATCGTGTATAAAAAATATATAGCATTGCTACCATTATCCATTTAATCGCGCAAAGTTATCTAAAATTTTCCGAAAAGCAAAGGAAAGCCCAATCCTATTTACTTCCCTGTTTAGAAGCTCTTTAAATTTCTTTCAAATACGATGTTTACATCATGAATGATTTTTAAATGCCTGTATTTCTTTTTTTTCGGCTGCATAGTCAGTTATGCGCCCTTAAAAAATGAAAAAAGATTCTAAAAAAAAAGGCTATGTGAATCTCATGGAGATAGAATTTAATCAGATTCTTAGTTTCAACAAGTCCTTCAATAAATCCGAAAAAGTTTCTTATGTTTTTTGATAATAAAATCTGAACATACTTTAAACTTTCTTCTTCGATAATGCAATTATTCACAGAAAAACGCTAACTTTGCTATTAGAAGCTGTTTAAATTTCTAAAGAATATATTCTTAAGAGAAACAGTATTGATTGTTTCGCCATTTTTTATATTCAAAAATGTCTGTTTACCTCTTTTTAGCGGTTGCATAGCTCACTATGCGCCCTAAAAAATAAACAAACGCCCTATTTTTGTTCTATAAAAAATTTAGCGATATAAATTAAACAGATTCTTAACGTAAATAACAAAACCACATACAGATGTATATTATAGGCATAGCCGGAGGCACAGCATCCGGAAAAACCACAGTAGTAAAAGAGATTGCAAATTCGCTGCCCGGCGGCGAGGCTGTTGTAATACCCCAAGATTCATACTACAAAGACAGCAGTCACGTTCCTGTCGAGGAGCGTCAATTCATAAATTTCGACCATCCCGACGCTTTCGATTGGGATTTGCTGGTTGAGCAGATAACGCAACTGCGCAACGGCAACAGCATCGAACAACCCACATACTCATATATCACATGCACGCGACAACCCGAGACTATACACATAGAGCCTAAAAAAGTGATAATAATAGAGGGAATAATGGCACTTGTAAATCCCGAGCTTCGCGAAATGATGGATTTGAAAATATTTGTCGATGCAGCCGACGATGAGCGCCTCATACGCCTCATACGCCGCGACATAGTTGAACGCGGGCGAACCACCGAGATGGTACTCTCGCGCTACGAACGCATCGTAAAAGCCATGCACGACGAATTCATAGAACCCACAAAGAAATATGCCGACATCATAATTCCCCAAGGCGGCAAAAATGTTAAAGCCATAAAAGCACTCCAAATGGCAATACAATTCTTCACCGATAAATAAAAACTATTAAAATCCTAAAAAATATATCTTTGTCATAACTATTTCACACATCTCGCTAAAGAAACAGACGAGCTGAATTTCATATAATTTCTGCCGATGAAGAAAGGATTGTGGTATTCTGTTACACTGATAGTGATTTTCATCATTGCCGTAGGCAGTGGCGACCGACTATTCTTTGTGCCGACACCTCCACCCTCGCCATCCATCGATACAGCAATTGTAAAGCGCTACGTTTCGCCCTACATAAGCATCTCGCCCTACGACCGCTATTTTCGCGAAGCTGCCGACAGTATACATTGGGATTGGAAACTACTTGCAGCCATAGGATTCACCGAGTCGCGTTTCGACAGTACGGCAATATCGGGTGTTGGAGCACGCGGTATAATGCAGGTGATGCCACGCACTCTGCGCAGCCTGGGTGTTCCCGACTCGATGCACATGGACACACGCAGCAACATAATGGCTGCCTCCAAACTGCTCAAAGACCTCAACAGAATATTCCGCCGGATAGACAACCTCGATGAGCGCACCAACTTCATTCTTGCCTCGTACAACGCAGGAATAGGACAGGTGAGCGACGCCATGCGTCTGGCCGAAAAATATGGACACAACCGATACAAATGGAACAACAGTGTAGACAGTTTTCTAAAGTTCAAAAGCCTGCCGCAATACTACAACGACGAACTTTGCAAAAACGGCAAATTCAAAGATTGGAAGCAGACACTTCAGTTCGTTAAAAAGGTAAAACGCACGTGGCAGAAATACGAAGAGATGCAAGAGGCCTACAACGACTCCATCTACGAAATATTGCTTAATGACAGCACCGTAGAAGTAAACAAAAATCTATGAATAGAGACAACATACACCTGAGAACACAAATAACATTCACCTCATGGGACGGAGAGCACATCACCGGCTGCGACAACCACGGTAACATCATACACACAACCCTGCCCGCCCCCGCATGCTACCAATCTCTGCCCATGATGCTGCAAAAGGGGAACAAGCTCAACATTTTGAGTGCCACTCGCGACAGCAACAACATTCTGCATCCACGAGATATAATCTTTGAGCCTGACTACCTGATAGACATTTCGGCCCTTGCCCGATGCGTACAACCCTACGGAAGTCCGGCCATAGGCTACATACTAAACCTTTTTGAAAATAACGAAGATAGCGCCGCACGCCTGTTGGGAGAAGCCGCCAACATGTTCCTCGACGATTGCGTAAACGAAAGCCCCGAAGCACCTGCAACCTACGAGACATCGCTTGCAGCCTTCTTCCGCGAATATGCTTTGCAATTATCTGTGTGCAAGGGTATCGACCACAACTTTTTCGCTCAAGCCCTCGAACAGTTTCACCATATAAAGCGACACGCAGGACGCAACAATTCCGAAAGCAACGGTTACAATGCCGACGCCACACTCGAACCATCCTTCTTTTGCGAAGCACTCGGACTTCAAGGACGCATCGACCTGCTCATGAACAACGACAGCCTTGTGATAGAGCTGAAGTCAGGCAAATGCGACGAATACCGCAGGACAGCCAAAGAGGAGCACCGCATGCAGATGTCACTATACAAGGAGATGTTGCACTACTGCATGGAGAAGCCGCGCAACGCCATACAGGCCCGTCTCTTCTACTCACGCTACCCACGCTTTTATAGCGAAGAATGTACCACAACAGCCATAAGCAACGCCCTTATGCTGCGCAACAACATTGTATCGCTGCTCATACGAATGGGTGGCGACGCTCTTCGCCCCATACTCGAACACATCACTCCCGACGACCTCAACGAACAAGGCACAGCATCGCGCCTGTGGAACGACTATCAACGCCCACGCATCGAAAATATCCTACTCCCAATCACTCATGCCGACACCACGATGCGCGAATATATATTCGGCAATATGGCTTTTGTGGCACGCGAAATGCAACTTGCAAAGACCGGCGGCATAAAGCGTCACGACAGCGGACGCAGTTTTGCCGATGTGTGGAACATGCCATTAGAAACAAAAAAAGATTGCGGCAACATACTGACAGAGCTAAGCATAAAAGAGATAAAAGACGATGGCGGAGTGAGCGACATAACATTTGCCATTCCCCCGGGCGATGAGGTTTTTTTCCCAAATTTTCGTAACGGCGACACAGTGTTCATGTACCTTCGCACCGACAACAGCCACACTGCCACCAACCGCCAAGTGATGCGTGGCACACTTACATCCATAACCCCCACAGAAGCCACCCTGCATCTGCGACACAAACAACGCAACAGAAGCCTGTTCGACAAAGAGGCACTCTATGCAATAGAGCACGACCACCTCGACAGCACCTTTCGCGCATCGCTTCGCGACCTTTACAGCCTGCTGAGCGCCCCGGCCGAACGCACCGACCTTTTGCTTTGCCGCCGCGCTCCGCGCTTCGACCGTTCGCGCACACTTAATGGAGATTATGGCGATACTCATCTCAACAGCATAGTACTGCAAGCCAAGCAAGCCGACGACCTTTTCATGCTTGTAGGCCCTCCGGGGACAGGCAAGACATCGCAAGCACTCAGCAGCATGGTGCGCGAATACCTCACCGAAAAAAACAGCAACATACTCCTTGTTTCATACACCAACCGAGCCGTCGACGAGATATGCCAAGCCCTCGACCGTATGCCCGAAGCACCGGAATATATACGCATAGGGAGCGAACAGAGCTGTCTGCCGCAATACCGCAGGCGTCTGCTCAAAAATGCCACAACAGACTGCAAAAAACGCGAACAGATAATAAGCCTCATGCACAAGACACGAATCTTCGTAGGTACGGTGGCATCCATCACCGCTCGCAAAGAGTTATTCAAACTAAAAAGATTCGACTGTGCCATAATTGATGAAGCCACACAAATATTAGAGTCGCAGCTTGCAGGATTGCTTGCAGCCACCCACTCGGCAGGCACTTCGGCAATAGGCAAGTTCATTCTCATTGGCGACCCCAAGCAACTGCCTGCGGTTGTTGTTCAGCCACATGAAGCGAGCCGCACGACAATCCTCCGGCTTAACAGCATAGGCATCACCGACTTCAGTGTCTCGCTGTTCGAGAGGATGTATCGTTACACACACAACAATCCCATCGACGGACTTATTGCCACCCTCTACCGCCAGGGACGCATGCACCCCGAAGTGAGCAATTTTGCCAATCGACATTTTTATGGTGATACACTGCACCCAATCCCTCTGCCCCACCAATGTGGCGAAGAGACCTTTGAGCACTACGACAGCAACGACAGCATACAGAACACCATAGCCACACGCCGCACATCATTCATCCCCACTGCATCGCCTCGTCCCGGCAACAATCCTAAGACCAACTGTCACGAGGCTGAGCTTATTGCACGATTCATCGACGCATACTACCGCTTGCACGTGGCAAACGAAATGCCCTGTAACCCAAGCGAAGAGATTGGTATCATAGTACCCTTCCGCAATCAGATAGCGATGGTAACGCAGGCAATAGCCACACGACACATCCCGCAAACAGAGGGCATTATAATAGATACAGTGGAGCGCTTCCAAGGTTCGCAGCGCGAGATGATACTCTTTGGCACCACCGTGTGGCGGCGCGACATGATGGAAACCCTCTCGTGTCCCGTACCCGACGCCGACGGCACTCTCATCGACCGCAAACTGAACGTTGCGCTCACACGTGCACGCCGCCGCATGTATATTTTCGGCAACCCCGAGACACTGAGCGCCTCGCCGCTCTACAAAGCGCTGATTGAGGAGCTGCAACAGTAATAAAGTATTTGCCACACAATGAATAAAAAATCAATTTATAATAAATAATAAATAATTAAAATTCAATGTATTACACGCAAAAAACACCCCGTATCTCTTATGCATAGATACGCACTTACTTCCTCATTATTACAGCTTCCAATTTATTATACAAAAAACGGGCGACCCGAAAGGTCGCCCGAATTAATATCTATGCAATCTGTTGCATCACTTATTCAAAAGTTTCACAGTGCGAACGGGTTTGCCATCCTTTTCGATAACAAGAACATAAACACCCTTAACACCCATTGTCAGTTGCATTGTGCCGGCTGCGCTAATATGTGCTGCCTTTGATGCAACCTTACGGCCGTCGGCTGTGAAGAGAGCTACATTGTAGTTGCCTTCCTCGGCAAATTCAACTATTGCAGCACCCTCTACAACGTATGTGCTAATCTCGCCACTCTCAACACCTGCGATACCTGTCTCGCCATTTACGGTGATTACCTGGAATGTACGCTGGTCGCTTCCGAGTGAGTTTGCAAGAGTAAGAGTTACGGCATAGTCGCCCGGTTTATTATATGATACAGTAGCAGAACCGGCTGTGTCGTTACCTGTAACATTCTCAACAACACCCTTCTTTGCTTTCCACTCGGGAGAGGTAACAACAGGATAAGCTGTACCTGCCACGAAAGGACAACCTGATGTATACTCAGATGCTATCCATGAGAATGCACCTTGACCTTCGCCACCCGTAGCAGCGTAGTTGTGCACACCGGCCTCGACACCTGCAAGAGTACCCACTGACTTGAATGTATTGTCGGCACCTGCGGGAGTCTCAAGATCCCAATATGCAGCAAGACCGTCAGGAAGGTTGTTGGGGGCGATATCACCCATTGAGGTTGCAATGTCCTCATCAGTCATGGCCTTATTCCAGAATTGGAAGTTATCTATAACACCGTCGATACCGTTGCGACCGTGAGCAGAGCCACCGATAGAGAGCACCATACCATCTGTAATCTGATAGATGGGACCTACAAAGCCGGGGTCGCTTGTGCCCGAGCCGCTTGAGTTCTGACGGTTCCAACCTGTCACCTCTTGCTGAACACCATTAACGTAGTATCTGGCATGTATCTTGGTTCCTTCATATTCAAATACGAATGCGATGTGTACCCATGTACCAACAGGAACATTTGTATTACCGAACATATAACGAAGCTCGTCGTTGTTGCTGCTATCGGTACCACGGAATGTGAAGCTGCCCATTGTACCATCTTCTTTTATGTTTGTCCAAATCCAACCCCAGTCGGTCTTGGGCCAACCGTCTAATTTGTCTGCAACTGCAAGAAGCTGTGTCTCGCCTGCTGCAAGTTTGTTTATTTTGAGCCAGAATGCAATAGAGAATGTCTTGATACCTGCAATTCCAAGATCGGCACACTTGACACCAAAGCGCTCCTCTTTGAGGTCGACGCCTTGTGAACCTGCACCGTCGGCCTTACGTCCTGTGTATGCAAGAGCAATCTTATCAGCCGGGTTAACTGTAATGTCGGCCTCTTTTCCATCGGCTGTCAGAGTAAGAATCTTGGGAAGTGCACCAACACCCTCACCTGTAATCTGTATGTAGCTTGCAAACAAACGTGTAGTCTCAACGCGTTTATTGTCTGCATCATACTCATAGCCTTTTACTGTGAGGTTGTAGCTGCCTATGGCAGAGATACCCTCAGCTACCTCAACAGTGTGACCTGTGCCTTCAAATATGGTTTCACCGCTGATGTTGGTGATTGTCCATGAAGCCTCTTCGTGACGGGGGTCAACGTATGAGAGAACAAAGTCTTCACCGGGCTTGATGGTTGTCTTGCTAATCTGAATGTCGTCGTTGTATACGTATGTGCCTGCGTCCATATATTCGCTCCATGCGATGTTAGACTCGCTGCTCATATCAAGAGAAACGGCTGATACACCGAAGCGCACCTTGTCGGCCTTAGCCATATCCATCTGAACGCGATAGAACAAACCTGCCCATGATGTTGTGATACCCATAAGAACAGGCTCGCCACCCTCTTGCTGTGCATAGAGCTTGAAGAGTGATACGTTTACATCAATATTGTAGCAAGGCTCGCCTGCGGGCTTGTTATTCTTCATGTTGAAGATTATCTTGGCATCTACTCCGTTTTCGTTGAATGCAAGAACCTTTGTTGTTGCAATAACGGGAGCATCAGGAGTAGCAGCCTTACCGCGAACGATTGAGAATTCACCAAGGTAAAGGTCGAGGTTCTCGGCATTCTCGAATTTGAGAGCAACGAGTGCTATGTTGCTGTTTGTAACATCCTCGCCAACTACCATTTTCTGTTCTACCCAAACATCTTCGTCGGCCTCTTGGTCGGCTGTGCATACAACCAAATCATCTGCAACGCTCTTTTCGCTGCCAACGTCGGTGAGTACCAATTTAACATCGGCGCTACCGGCTTTGAGCTTGTAACGGAATGTGATAACATCGCCGCTCTTAACCTCGAACTGTGTCTTGAAGAGGTGGAGATACTCACTCTCGGTTGAACCGAAGATGCGTGCGGTTGAACCGCCTACCCATGCTTCGTCCCAAACAAATTCGGCATCAAGACCCTCTGAGGGAACATCTGTGCCAAGCAGGCTTGATGCGAACCACCAACGCCATGTGGGCAAATAGTCCTGAACACCGATGTTGTACCACTCTTCGTTGTGCTGACGCTCGCCGTTCCAATTGAAGTATGTACCGTTACCAAGGTTGAAGTATGTAACGAAAGGTTCAACCGACAAATCCCAGCTGAGTGAGCTGCGTGCCGACATAAGAGCTGCCATTCCATGGAAATTGAAGTTATCGGCATTGTATTTCATTGAGTTGATAACCTCGGGGCAGTTGGCCGGGTTACGTGTTCCGCCTGTGAACCAGCGCTCGGTGCGGAGCATGTATGTGCGCTGCTTTACATCGGGAGCACTACCCTTTTCGCCACGGCTCTCCCAGAACATATTTGAGCTGTGAGCACCCCAAAGACCTATTGAAATAGGATAATCTTTGAGTGTAGTCCAATAGTTACCCTCGGCTCCCTGCATGTTCATACCTGCATAAATGCTTAGAGGGTCGAGGTCGTTATTCTGTGCGTATGTCACAGAATTACCTAAAAGATAAGACCAGTTGTAGTTGAAGAAGAGACCAGCACCGCGAAGAATATCATCGTTGTGTGTGCCCAATCCTCTATCGAATGTAATACCGCCGGATTCATTTGTTCCGTCGTACCACATATTCTCGTAGATGGGATTCAATGCACGGCCTGCCTCTGTAAGTTCCTTATGATAAGGTACTAATTTTCTCATGATGGCTGCACCGCCCGAGAATTCCGAGTTATAGCCCAAGCCGTCGAGACCATAGTAGTGAAGGAATTTTGCAGTCTTCTCTACATCTACCGCCACCTGCTCTTCAAGAGCTTGCTGCCATGCGGGTGATTGATAGAGACCGCCATAAGGAATACCTGCAACCGAAGATACGGCAACACCGTTCTTGTGTGCAACGTCGGCAAAGTTACCGGGCATACGTCCCTGAGGTGCTGTCCAGTTGCCATAGTGTGTAATGTATGACCACATGCTGAATACCTCGGAGTCGTAAACGCCGTTGGGGAGTGCATTTTCGCTCACATCGTCAACGGGCACCCACATAAGCAACCTTTTGTCGTTTGTCTCGTTGATGGTGCTGCGCACCTGTGTTGCTGCATTGCGGAAACGTGCCTTGGGTTTTACGCGCGAAATAAAGAAGTTGTCATCCTCGTTGAGTTCTTGGCCGGGTGTCCAGTTGCTTACTGTGGCACCAAACTGCTGGCCGAACTCACCCCATTGAACATAACCTTCTTTGTACGATTGCGCATTAACGGTGAGTGCTACAAGCACCATCCCGCCAAAAAATGTAAATCGTTTAATCATTGTTGTAAGTGAATTTAGTTATTAAATGTTCGGTCATCATCACTCATCATGATAATGATGACCGAACGGTTATTTATTATTATCAGAGTCCGTTGTCATCTGTCGGAACGTCCCACCACAGACGTGTTGCCTGCTCGTCCTCGCCTTCAAGCATAGGAATGGCTGAATTGTTCACAAGGTCGATGGCTTGCGGGTCGGTGGGAACCCAGGGTATGCGACGTATTATATCGCCTTTCTTAAGAGAGCCGTCGCCGTCGTCGGTATTAAGCACGGGGAACAGTTTGGGATAGCCTGTGCGACGCAGTTCGGCCCAAGCCTCGGTTGAGAGGGGGAAGAGTGCGATGTACTTCTGGGTGATTATCTTTTCGAGCTTTGTCTCGGGGTCGTCGGCCTCGTTCCATTTTACACCGATGGCGGTAACACTCTTTAAACGCTCTCCTGTTGTGGGGTCAATATATTCATAATCCTCAACGGGGGCTTCACGTTGCATATACTCTTCGATATATTGCATATAGGGAGAAGTTACAACATACATGGGGTCTTCGATATATGCGTTGCGTACACCACGCTCATAGAATTCCTGAGCAGTACCGTTCATGTTCCAACCGCGCAACGCACCCTCGGCACGCAGGAAGTCTACCTCGGCCCATTTGAGGAAGTAGCAGGGAGGATTGCCGCCGAATCCCATTACATTTGCATCGAATGTAGAGCATGCCTGCAAGGGATTAACTGCATACAACTGTCCGTTTCCGACAAGGGTTCCTTCGCGAACACCTACAAGTCTTTCGTTTGCAGGAATTATCACATTGCCTTTTGAATCGGTAATATCGGCGCTGTTCTTCAGGAAGAGATATTTTGTGTAGGGATGGTCGAGACTCATCAACAGGCTCTCGAAAGAGGCTGAAAGACGTGTATCACCCCAGTTTGCTATATCTATAAGAGGGTGTTTGAATCCGCTTATGCTCGGGAAGATTCCTTGCTGGTCGTCGACACTCTCTACAACACCGCTTGCAACGGCTTCTTCGGCCCAACGCTTTGCTGTCTCGGGCTCTACTTTGACGATGCGCATTGCCATACGCAGCTTGAGAGAATTGGCCAGCTTTATGTAGCTGCCTACTCCGAAGTCACCAATGTTGATTCCGTAGCTTGTCTGATGGAATTCTACCAACACATCTTCAATCTTGGTCTTGTACCAATCGGGACGTGTCTCGTAGTTTTTGAGACAGGCTACAATGGTGTCGAGGTTCTCTACGATACTATAATATATAGTCTTAAGGTCGTTGTACTCTGTGGGATTTTCGGAGTTTTGTTTATCCTCAAGATAGGTAAAGGGACCCGAGAGGTCGGCCTGCTCTTGTGCTATAAGGCTGTAGTAGAGAAGGTTTATTGCTTTAATCTCGGGAATTGAGTCGACCAACGGATGGTGCATCAAGGGCATCATGGCGTTCTTGGCCATTGTGTATGCACCAAGGGGGCCACCGTTAAATTCGGCCGATACATTGTAGCTCGATGTGAGTGTTCCGTACATAAAGTCTTTGTGTGGAACTGTCAGATACTGAGCATAGAGGTCGGGGCCGAGAGAGTACTGACGCTGATAGGCATGTGCACCGGGCAGCCCGGCCTCTTTACCTCCGCGCATATTATACTGGCCGCCGAGGCTCATACCAAAGTAGCCTAATTCTTTTAGGGAGTCTATGGCGAGCCGGACACCCTCTTCTGTGGGCTGGTTGTGATACATTATCGTGTCTACGTTACCAACGTATCTGGTGGTTTCACCCATAATGGTTCCTACTCCGGCCTCTGTTCCGGGTTCATCATAGTCGAGACACGACTGTAACGACACGGCGCCCAAAAGCAACGAACCTGCTAATATTACATATTTTTTCATATTAAATTCTTTTATTAATTTTTATTTGTAAAATCAATTATCAGAGATTGAGTTTCAGGTTGAAACCGTAAGAACGTGCCGAAGGATAGTTGAACACGTCGATACCGCCCAAGCCGTTACCGGTTGAAACTGAGATATCTGGGTCAACGGGAGAATCCTTGTAAAGGAAGAAGAGGTTACGGCAGATGAACGAGAGGCTCAGGTTCTTATATTCGCCAAAGAGGTTGCGGAATGTGTAACCGAGCGACAGCTCGCGCAGACGGAAGTTTGTTGCGTCGTAAATGTAGCTTGATGCGTCGCTGCTGCCAAGGAAGCTGTAATAATCCTCAACGGCTACAAGGTCTTCGGGGTTGTTGTTCAGATACATTCCGTGACGACCGTCAGCGGTATATAGACCGTTCTTCTCTGCTGCCAGACGTGCGGCACCCGAGCGTTTGGAAAGACCCATCTCGTCGAGGTAACCCTCGGTGAGTGAAATTACTTTACCGCCTATGCGTCCGTTGATAAGGAAGTAGAGTGTGAAGTTCTTGTAGTTTATGGTGTTTGACCATGAGAGTGAGTAGTCGGAGTTGAGATTGCCGGCATACTTTGTAAACTTCTTGTTGGCGTCGCGCACGCGTACATTACCCTCTTCGGTAACATCGGCATAACCACCCAAACGGGGAGCTGTTGCACCCTCGGCAACGTAGATGTCGCCTGCCTTATGAAGGAGTGTACCCTGACCTGTGGTGTTCAGATGACGCACTGTATAATCTTCATATTCACCTGTATCTTCGTTGTAACGATTCTCGGTGGTGGTTGTGTAGTATACATCGTTCTTCCAACGTGTGAAGTCGGTTATGTAGATGTCGCCGTATGAACCGCCTTTGCGATAGAGGAGCTGCACTTTACCCTCGGCAAGTGTGGTTGACATATCTTGGCTGAAGCCGAACTTGTTGATGTATGTCTCTTCAATTTCGTTGAAGTTATATGAGAAGTTTACCGATGTATTCCAACGCCAATCTCTGTTGATGGCCCAATCGTAACCAACTGACAATTCGATACCTTGGTTGCGGATAACACCCGAGTTAACAGGCTGTGACTTTCCGTTTGTACTGGTTATCTGAAGATAACTGTTGTGCATTGCCGAGTTATAATAGGTAATATCGAGGTTGAGACAGTCGTTGAAGAACTGCATTTCGAGACCTGTTTCAAATGATTTTGTCTTCTCGGGCTCGGGGATAAAGAAGTTGTATCCGTTGAATGATACAGCGCCTGTAACCTCGTCCTTGGGAAGAAGGTTGAAGAGGCTGTTGGGAATTGAGTTACCTACCTCTGAATAGCTCAAACGATATTTTGCGTATGTGAACCACTCGGGGAGTTTGATAAGGTCGCTCAAGATTGCGTTTGCTCCCAATCCAAAGTAGCCATAGTTGTCGTCGGTGCCAAGGTATGCAAACTGTTTGAAAGGACGATACCAGTCTTGACGATATGAGAGGTCGACAAATATCTTATCTTTCCATCCTACCTGTGCTGTAAACAGTGCAGCCTGGTCCCAATTGCTGCTCTTGCTCATGCTTGTTACTCCCGAGCCTCCTGATGAGGTGTCGAAGCGGTTAACTACATTTGAGATAGGGGGATTTTGTCCGAGAATCACACCCTCGAGCACCTTGTTTGTCATATCGACGGTGGCAACTGCGTTTGTGTTTGTGCCGTTTCCTCTAATTGTGTGTCCTACATATCCTGCGGTTGCCGATATTGACCAATCTTCGCTCAACTGTTTGTTATAGGAGAGGAGGTAGTCGGTATAAATTTCGTTTGTACGGTCGGTCGACTTATAGTAAACTCCGTAGCGCTCCATGTCGGTGGCCGACCATGTGGTGGCATATTTTCCGCTCTCGCTGTTGTAACGTGAATGGTCTAATGAAACACGTGCCTGAAGGTTAAGCCCCTCAAGTATGTTCACTGTTGCCTGGAACGATGCCGAGAAACGGTCTTCGATTGACTCGCTGAAGTTCATATTGGTGAGCCAATAGGGGTTGTTATACATAGGTGCCTGATATACCCACTGGTGCATGGGGCCGCTCAAAAGCACGCGACCGTCTGTTACCTTTTTGTATGTATCGCCATCTTTTACATAATATGATTGTGTTCCGGCAACGGTTGTATTTCCGTCGGCATCTTGAACATTTGCTCCCGATGACCACCACTGTCCGTCGGCTTTGTAGTTAGACTTGTAGTAGTCCATATCTACGTCGCGAGGCGAGGTATAGAGGTGGTAGATAGGGTTCTGGAGTGTACCGCCACCCACGCGGTTCTTTGTCTTTGTTTGAATGTAGTTGGCGCTCACGTTGAATGTGATGCGATCCCACAATTTGTATGTCTGACGGAATGCGAATGTATTACGGTTGTAGCTGTTCGCATCAATCATACCTATCGAGTGTGAGTTTGAGTAAGATACGTAGGTCTGTATCTTCTCGGTACCGCCCGAAACAGATATTGAATTGTTTGCATTTATACCTGTGTCGTAGAAATTGGCAATATCGTCTTTTGCATAATGACGTAACTGTGCCACATTCACTGTTCCATCGGGGTAGAAACGCTGGTCGAGACCGGTTTGTGTAAATGGATAGGATTCTCTCACTCCCGATAGTCTGTCGCCCCAACCGTCGGCTACATATCGGCCGCCTGCGTCATTGCTGCGGAATCCTCCGTAGTAGTTTTGAAGCTCGGGGGTGAGCAGCGGAGTGTCAAATGTGGTGTTTGAATTGAATGTAACCTCCATCTTGCCCTCTTTACCTTTCTTGGTGGTAATCATCACTACTCCGTTGGCTGCACGTGAACCGTAAAGAGCGGCGGCATTCGCACCTTTAAGAATGTTCATGGACTCGATGTCGTCGGGGTTAATCATCGAGAGGGGGTCACCACCCTCGGCCGAACCTGAGTATGTAAGCTGTGCCGCATCGCCCACCTGACCACGTACACCGTTTGTCATGGGCACTCCGTCTACAACGATAAGGGGGGCATTGTCACCCATGATGGACTTGTTACCGCGAAGCAAAATCTTTGATGCTCCACCGGCACCACCGGCACTTGGGGTGATGGTTATACCCGAGATTTTTCCTTCGAGTGAATTAACAAGGTTAACATCCTGTACCTGAAGCAGGTCGGCTGCTTTAATCTGCTGTGTTGCGTATGTAAGCGATTTTTCTTTACGCATGATACCCATTGCTGTCACCACCAGTTCCTCGAGTTGTGATGTCTCTTCTTCGAGAACAAAATTCAGAGTACCACCATTCCAAACAAGGTCTTTGGTTGTGTAGCCCATCATTTGTGCACGAATGGTTACGCCTTTTTTAACAAAGTCGAGCTTGTAGTTTCCATCGAAATCTACCTGTGCGGAATTTGTTGTACCTACCACAAAGACGATAGCACCAAATACGGGCTCGCCGTTTGTGTCTTTTACAACACCCCTCACAACTCCACCATCCTGTTGCATCACATTAGTTTCGGCCATGGCACGCGGCGCAATGGCACACAGCGGATAGCCGAAAAGGGCTGCCGCCAACAGTGAAATTCCAACTGTTTTTAATTTCATAAGTTATAAGTTTTTTGGTTGTTAGTTCTGTCAGTATAATGGAGCATACGCACAATGTATGCAGGTGCGTGTTTGCGTCATCATACAGTTTTGCCAAAAATACACAAATTTTCCCATTGGTTAACGCTATTTTTTCTTTTTTTTAAGCCTATAATATAAATTAACTTCTTGCGGATATAAAATGGGTTACACCCTGAGAAAATCTCTCTTTTCCGCTTTTCGTGAATAAAATTTGTATATTAGACAAAATATAGCGAATTTTACGGACTGTTTGTGTGCTGTTTTCAGCATTTGACGCACAATAATAATATACTTTGAGAAATTATATTGACAAATGAAAAGAGAAAAAAGTCCGTGGAGCTGGATTCCCACACTCTATTTTGCCGAGGGGTTGCCATATTTTGCAGTAACGGTAATATCTGTAATAATGTATAAGCGTTTGGGGATAGATAATGCCGACATTGCACTTTATACAAGCTGGTTGTATCTGCCTTGGGTGATAAAGCCTTTCTGGAGTCCTATTGTGGATATGCTGTCGACGCGGCGAAAATGGATTGTGGCCACTCAACTGCTTATGGGGGCTTGTTTCGCTTCGATTGCATTTACAATTCCGACGGACGATTTTTTCAGATGGACGCTGTGTGTATTTTGGCTTATGGCGTTTAATTCGGCTACTCATGATATTGCGGCCGACGGTTTCTATATGCTGGGGTTGAGCGAGGAGAAACAGTCGTTTTTCTCGGGCATACGCAGCATTTTTTATCGTATAGCCACTATTTTCGGACAGGGTGTGCTGGTTATACTTGCCGGTTATTTGGAGAGTGCCACAGGCAGTGTTGCAAATGCTTGGAGCATCACTTTTGCCATAATGTGTGTGATGCTTTTGGCACTTGGCATTCACCACCGCTATGCTCTGCCTGAACCTAAAAAAGATATATCGCGCAGCATAAGCAGCATAAAAGATGCTTTAAAGAGCTTCAGAGATATCATTGCGGCATATTTTCGCAAGCCCGGAATAAAAACTGCTTTGCTGTTTATGCTGCTGTTCCGATTGCCGGAGGCACAATTGGTGAAGATGATAAATCCTTTCTTGCTCGACGGAAAGGATGACGGGGGACTTGCGCTTGCAACGGAACAGATTGGAATAACATACGGAACAATAGGTGTGATAGGGCTGATAATAGGCGGAATTGCAGGCGGTGTCTGCATCTCGCGCAACGGACTTAAATATTGGCTGTGGCCCATGGTGATGGCTATTTCGCTGCCTAATCTTGTATATGTATATTTGAGTGTGTTTCAACCCGACAATCTGATAATCATAAATTCGTGCATATTCGTTGAGCAACTGGGTTATGGGTTTGGTTTTACGGCATATATGCTCTATCTGATATATTTTGCTCAGGGGGAATATCCTACGGCACACTATGCTGTTTCCACTGCTTTTATGGCGTTGGGTATGATGCTTCCGGGAATGGTGTCGGGATATATCCAAGAGCTTGTGGGATATTCTAATTTCTTTATTTGGGTAATGCTGTGTTGCCTGGCTACGTTTGCAGTGTCGGCAATGCTTAAGATTGACCCTTCATTCGGTAAAAAGCAAGATAAATAAACATTATTTTACAATAATTTTGTAACTTCGCGCAAATTTTGGCAAATATGATACTTTTAGCAGACAGCGGCTCTACAAAGACCGATTGGGTGTTATATGGCAACAATGCCATAGTGACCAGAATAAAAACGCAAGGGCTTAACCCCACTTTACAAGAGACAACGGAGATTTACTCTATTCTAAAAGAGGAATTGGCCGGAAGAATAGACGCCACGCTACCCGAGGCAATATATTACTATGGTGCGGGATGTGCCTATGAAAATGCAAACCTGCGCATAAGAAAAGCTCTTGAACAGGTGTTTAACACAAGAAACATAGAGATTAACAGCGACTTGTTGGCTGCGGCACGTGCTTTGTGCGGACATGATGAGGGAATTGCCTGTATTTTAGGCACCGGCTCAAATTCGTGTCTGTTCGATGGTAAAAAGATTGTAGACAACACTCCATCACTCGGTTATATTTTGGGTGACGAGGGAAGCGGTGCGCATCTTGGACGTCAGTTGGTGAGCGACTGCTTGAAGAAGCAGCTGCCTGTGGATGTTCGTGAAAAATTCATGAAGCAATATAATCTTACCGTAGCCGATATTTTGGAGCGTGTATATCACGCTCCCCTACCCAACAGATTTTTGGCGGGCTTTGCCCCTTTCTTGGCTGATAATCGAAAGGAGCCGGGCATTAAGGCATTGCTTAACCACTGTTTCACGCAGTTTTTTCAGCGTAACATAATGGTTTATCGTCGCTCGTGGCTGCCTATTCATATAATAGGCGGAATAGGAATGGCTTTTGCTGAGGAGCTTAAAGAGACTGCCGAGAGCTTGGGCTTGTCGATTGGCAATATAGTAGACAGCCCGATGAACGGCCTTATCAACTTTCACAAAGAATAAGCAGTCTGTTGAATTTTATTGATAATAATTATACTCGCAAAGAAGTCTGTTGAGATTTCTTTGCGAGTATTTCAGTAATATATGCTTTATTATCTTGCTATAAATATACTCTAAAATAATTCCATAAAAATAGAACGATGCTCTGCCTATTTTCGGCAGAGCATCGTCTTTTTTATGATTGTAATTTCATTAAGGGTTTACAAAGGTTTTTTTGCCATTTACAATATAAAGACCTTTTACCGGGGAAGTTATGCGTCGTCCTTGCAGGTCGTACACAACAGATACACCATCAACCGCATCTTCAACCTCTGTGATGGCAGTGGAGCCGGATGTAACCTTTGCAAAATTAATTTGCAATGTAGATCCGGCATCGGCGCCTGTGCTCCAAAAGGCAAGTTTACTGTCGCGATTATTCACTTTATTGGCTTCGTACCCTACTTGATACATATATGCGTTGGAAACATCGTTTGAACCAAGGTCGCCCGAATCGGCAAATTTCCACAAATCGGTATATCCGGATGGGAGATTACCCACAGGTTGCATTGTGGGAAATGAAGCCGCGCCTGTGGAACCTTTCATTTCTGTGGGTGCAGCAAGCACTTTTGTTGCTCCTGCCTGCATGTTATAGATGCGGTAGCCGGCCTCTTCGTTACCTGTAAAGCACCACAGATGTGCAGGATTTTCAATATCCGGCGTTGTGTTGTTCAAGGCTATATGATTGGCTGCGCCGTTATCGGAAATAACATATCCCTGTTGGCCTATTTGGATTGTGTACCAAGTGGTTCCATCAGCGAAATTTCCATCGGTTACAGTGGTAACCTCGTAACGTGTCTCGGGCTCTTCGGGTGTGTATGTGCCTTTTTCTATGAAGAGTCCTTCAATCTCAACATCTCCGCACATGTATTCGGCCGGGATGGTGTATGTGTCGTCAACGAAAAGTTCGCGACTGATGCGCACCTTTTGCCACTGGAGATTGTCGTGCACTACGCTGTCACCTCCAAGGTTATAACCGTATTTCACTATGATGCCGGCATATTCAAAGCCTTGCTCGGGGTTCATTTTTATGGTGAATGGCTCACCGAATGGAGCTTGATACTTCACAAGTTTGGTTCCGTCGGCTGCAAGCACCTCGCCGTTGCGGTTGGCATCGTTGACATTGCAATAGTCGCCGTGGACATTCAAACGTAAATCCACTATTGCTCCTCCATTGTCTATTATTGAATTTTGAGGGCCGGGATTACCTGCTGCATCTATGTAGTTCCAATCGACCTTGAAACGTATGCGATAGTATCCGGGCTGAAGTTCCTCGGGAATATTGAATGCCGGAGTGGTGAGCACATTTCTGTTGGTTACGGTGGCTCCTGTGCTGTTCTTGCCTGTGTTGCTGTCGCCATAGAACGAGAAGGCCATAACATCGCTACCCTCTGCTATTGTAAAATCGTCGTTCATGAGAGCGTTGAATTTACCGTCGTTGCCTCTGTCAATATAGACGTAACCATGCATCCAACTGCCTGCATAGTTGAAAGCGGGAGTAACTTTCTCGCCTGCACGTGCGCGAAGCTCTTTGTTTGTGAGGTCGGTGTACACAGTTCTTGGGTTGGAAGATACATTGACAACCTGTGCTCCATCGCCTGATGTCAATCTTATGCCGTTCAAACGACGGTCGGTGCGGGTTGCCAACTTATCCTTGTCGAACGAGACGGGATAATATCCGTAAATAAACTTAGATGTAGGATTATCGTTAACCTCGATATTGTCGATATAGCACACTGCATCCTCGGTGTAATTGTGGGGCGACTCGCAATCGGGAACCACTACAAGGCTGTAAATATCAATACCGCCGTTTCCTTTGATTGGAAGAACCACATCCTGCCATTTATCGGCACCGATGTTTGAGGTTGACATTGCCCAGAATTGCTCTACATCGGGGGTTTGTCCATTGCGCTCACGACGCTTGCCCAATCCTACCACCATTACGCGACCTCCATAGGGACGATACACCATCACATGGATATATTTTGTTTCGGGTGTAAGTTCAAAGGTTTCGTTGAGGTCGACACGAACACCAAATGTGTTGCTGCCGAAGCGTGAACGCTGCACAGCCAAAATTTTGCTTGAGGCGTTTGGAGCTTCGCCAATCTGTTCATCGACGTATGTCAGATGGTTATCTATTACGGCATAGTTTCCGCTTAGTTTTCCGGTGCGGAATGGCGATGCTTCCCATGTATCATATACTCCGAGCGCCTTATAGTCCTGCTCCTCAAAGGTAACGGTGGTTTGTGCAGTGACTACCGCAGGCAGAAGCATTGCTGCGAATGAGAATATTTTTTTTAATTTCATTTTTTATCTCTTTTTTATATAGTAAACACTATTTGTTCTCTTTAATCCAGTTTTTATAGCCTTTCTCAAGCTCAAAAACTTTAAATCCCATTGATGATAATATTTCTGCGGCTTCGGCACTCTCACGACCTCCGTTACAATAAACGGCAACAGGGCGCTCTGTGTCTAATTGTCGGCCTATTTCACCACTGAAGTTTTCACCCTTAAGACTTATGTTGACGCTGCCATCGATATTGCCCTTTGCGTACTCCTCGGCCGAGCGCACGTCGACCAATTGCACATCAGGGTTGGTTATTACAACGGCAAATTCATCTACGGGGATTGTATTAACCTCACCCTTATTGCTGCATGCGGTCATAAACAACAACATCAGCAACAATGAGATTAATGAAAAGTCTCTTTTTTTCATGGTTGTTAATCCGGAAAGAAGATTAATATACACTCACTCTGCTTATTAGCGGGCAGGCTTTGCTATCTTGAATGGTTATACGCACTCCCTTAACATTGTAGCCGTTGCCATAGCTGTTGGCTGTGTTGCCGTTCAATGGGATTATGCGTTTGTAGCCTACGGTTGTTGTCTCGACATTTGTTGCACGACGTGTCCATGACTCGCCATCTTGCGTGGTCTCTATCTGGAATTTCTTAACGCGCTGACCTTTTGCAATATATTCCATAAGTTCTACGTAGCGCACAGTCTTGACATCGTCCCACATAAGGGTGATTGTTGCTTCTGTGACACCATCATTTGTTGCCCAATAGGTATCTTTGTTGCCGTCGGTCATATTTGCGGCTGTGTAGTTTCGGTTGGCTCCCGATGTGCGCTCTTGGCTAACTGTTATCTTGGCGCTCTTTGCAAAGTCGTCGGTGAGGCGTGCTTTTATCAAATTACCCATTCCGACAAGTGAATTAACCGACTTTTCGGGGAGTATTCCGGCTTTGTTGGGGGGGATGTTAAGGATGAGTGTGGAGTTACGTCCGACTGTTTCGAGATACATCTGGAAGAGACGTTCGGAGGTTAGCGGCGACTCGCCGTCGTGATAAAACCATCCCATATTGGTGGCCTTGGCGTCGCTCTCACCGGGAAGCCAGAACCATCCATTCTCGCTACCGTACATTCCGTTACCCTCGGGAGCATAATCGCGATTTTCGGGCGACCAATTGGTTTGTCCTGCCCATCCTGCCTCGTTGCCTATCCAGCGTGCTTCTCCGCCTACACCCCACATTACGCAGTCGGGGCATACTTTGTGTATGCTGTCGCGCAGGTTGGGAACGTCGTAGTATGTTGCACGGTCTACATTGACTGTGGTGTTGCGACCGCCATAGTAACCGTTGCCGCCGTTGGCACCGTCGAACCACATTTCAAACTGGTCGGTTCCGTATTGTGCTATCTCGGCGCACTGACGGAGAAAGACATCTTTCACATACTTATCGGTACCGTAGTGCACACTGTTTCTGTCCCACGGTGAGATGTAAAAACCGTACTTCAGGCCCAGGTCGCGTGCTGCATCGGCAAAATCCTTGGGTATGTTTGTGTTGCGTCCATATTCGTTACCCGAATTTGTAACGTTGTGGTCGGTGGTTTCTGTGGGCCACAAACAGAATCCGTCATGATGTTTTACCACGGCAATACCGCCTTTCATACCTGCGGCCTTGGCTGTTTCGAGCCATTGACGGGGGTTGGGTGCGGCTGTGGGTGCAAAACGTGAACGATCTTCGTCGCCATTGCCCCATTCAAGGCCTGTGTAGGTGTTCATTCCATAGTGGAAAAACGCATAAAATTCGGTCTCTTGCCATTTAAGCTGACGAGGATGTGGCACAGGGTGTACCTCAATCGGCTCATTGTCGGGGTTGGATAAAGACTCAGGCTTTAGCTCCAACTGCGCAGACGCATTGAATGGCATAAGCACACTCAAGAGTAAAGCGCAGCCTGTAATCTTGTAAAATTTCTTCATAACACTTTTATTTGTTTGGTTAAGTTAAAGTATGTTTTAAAAAAATGTAATGTTCACACATTACAACATTTATGCAAATTTATACATAATGATGATAAAAGCAAATATAGGATGGGGTATTTTACATTTTTTAACTAAAAAATGTCTATAAAAGAAATCGTACTCTACTCTATGATTCTGTTTGTTATAGATAAAAACTGTCTTACTCTATTAAAAAAAACAGACTGAAAAAGAGCTATAAAATCTTATGGATATAAATTCAGACAGCTTCTTACAACAAAAATTCACTTTTCGATACGGAGGTCGCCCTTGCTGCTTATGACAAGCTGTTCGTATCGTTCTACAAGGCGTGGCAAACGAGAGAGACGCATTGAGAGACGCACCATGCACTCATTATCGAATATCTGCTCTATAACCTTGGGGGACTCTTCTTTTATTATGCGCAGAACTTCGTTGAGCAGAGGGTATGAAAAGTGTAATGTTATCCGGCCGTTGATTGTTTTTTCGACATGTTCTGTGGCATCCAACGCCTCGGCTGCTGCAAGGCGATAGGCTACGATAAGCCCGCTTGTTCCTAACTTTATGCCGCCGAAGTATCGTACCACAATCACAAGTACGTTTGTAAGTTCGCGACTGTCTATCTGGCCTAAAATGGGCTTGCCTGCCGTGCCCGAGGGTTCACCGTTGTCGTTTGCGCGATAGGCCTCACCTCGCTCGCCCAAACGATATGCGTAACAGACGTGCCGTGCATCGTAATATTTTTTCTGAAAGGCTTCGACCTGCTCTTTTACCTCTTCGACTGTGGTAACGGGGAGTGCAAAGGCGAGGAATTTACTCCTTTTCTCGGAGTAAATTCCTTCGCCTGCTGTTTCTATGGTCTTATATATATCCTCGGGCAACATCCTGAAGATACTTACGATAGTTTATGAATCACAAGCCCTGAACGCAGCTTTGGCTCAAACCAAGTTGTTTTTGGGGGCATTATGTTGCCTGTGTCGGCAATATCTGTAAGCTGCTTCATCGACACGGGATAGAGTGCAAGAGCAGCAACCATCTCGCCGCTGTCGACGCGACGTTTAAGCTCGCCAAGGCCGCGAATGCCACCCACAAAGTCGACACGTTTGCTTGTTCGCAGGTCTTTTATATCCAGAATCTTGTCAAGAATAAGATTCGACGATATTGTTACATCGAGCACTCCTATCGGGTCGGCGTTGTCGTATGTTCCGGGCTTTGCTGTCAGACTGTACCATTCACCACCGATATATAATGAGAAGTTGTGCAGTGCCAGGGGTTTGTAAATTTCGGTGCCTTTTTTCTCGACAATGAAATTTTGAGAGAGTGACGCAAGGAATTGCTCTTCGGTGAGCCCGTTAAGGTCTTTTATCACTCGATTATAGTCGATGATGGTTAGTTGGCTTGCGGGGAAACATACAGCCATAAAATAGTTATACTCTTCGTTGCCCTGATGATTGGGGTTGTTGTCGGCTTTCTCTTTTCCGACAAGTGCCGCTGCTGCCGAGCGGTGGTGCCCGTCGGCTATGTAAAGTGCAGGCATTGCTGCAAAGGCCTCGGTGACGGTTGTAATATCTTTGTCTTTGTCTATTATCCAAAGTTGGTGGCGGAAGCCGTCGAGCTGAGCAGTAAAGTCATACACCGGTGCTGCCGCGGTGTATTCTGCCACTAATTTATCGAGCTGTTCATTATCGGGGAAGGCAAAAAAGACAGGCTCGATGTTTGCATCGTTAACACGAACATGTTTCATGCGGTCTTCTTCTTTGTCTTTGCGTGTAAGTTCGTGCTTTTTTATTACGCCGTTCATATAATCGTCTACATAGGCACATACCACAAGCCCGTATTGTGTCTTTCCGTTCATCGTCTGTGCATAGATGTAGTATTGCTCTTTGTCGTCTTGAACAAGCCATCCGTTGCGTTGAAATTTTGCAAAATTCTCGGCGGCTTTTTGGTAGACTTCGGGAGCATGCTCATCTGTGCCGACGGGAAAATCAATCTCGGGGCGTATTATGTGATAGAGCGATTTTTCGTTGCCTGCAGCCTCGGCACGTGCCTCATCGGAATTAAGCACATCGTAGGGACGGCTCTGTACCTCTTCTACTAATTCTACCGGGGGACGAAGCCCGCGAAAGGGTTTAACTTTTGCCATATTTCGGTGGTATTACTTATTTACTCTGAAACGTTCGTCGCCATTCTCAAAGAATGCTACAATTTGCCTTGCGGCGGCGATGCCTGCATTTATGTTTGCCTCGGCTGTTTGTGCGCCCATCTTCTTAGGGGGTGCAAAAAAGCGTCCTTGGCAGTTTTTGAAATCTTCGAGGGCAGCAGGGGCTATATCTGTGAAATATTTTATGTCGGTACGCTCGGACATCAAAGCCAAAAGTTCCGGTTCGTTTATCACCTCTTTTCGTGCGGTATTCACCAGAAGTGCACCCTTGGGCATGGCACCTACAAGGTCGCGGCCGATGCTTTGCTTTGTTTCGGGGGTGGCCGGAATGTGCAACGACACGATGTTGCAGGTTGAGTAGAGTTCTTGCACTGTATCGACCTTGGTGTGCCCGTTGGCTGATACTGCCTCTTGCGAGGTATAGGGGTCGTAGACATAGATATTCATACCCATCCCCTCGGCGATGCGTGCAACGGCGCGGGCAACATTGCCGTATGCGTGAAGTCCGAGGTTTTTTCCGCGCAGCTCGGTTCCGGATGCTCCGTTATACATGTTGCGCTGTGCATATATCATCAATCCTATCGCAAGCTCGGCAACGGCGTTGGCATTCTGTCCGGGAGTGTTCATTGCACATATTCCATGAGCGGTGGCTGCGGCAAGGTCGATATTATCGTATCCTGCGCCGGCACGCACCACTAATTTAAGTTTTTTTGCTGCGTCGATAACTTCGGCATCTACAATGTCGCTGCGTATGATTATTGCATCGGCATCGGCAACGGCCTGCAAAAGTTGCTCTTTTGCCGTATATTTTTCGAGCAGTTCCAATTGGTATCCGGCCGCTTCAATAACCTCTCTTATTCCTTTTATTGCAATGGGAGCGAATGGTTTTTCTGTTGCTACAAGTACTTTCTTCATAATTCTTTGAGAGGATTAATGGTTATTCTGAAAATCTTTCATACATTGCACAAGAGCTTGAACAGCCTCAAGGGGCAGCGCATTGTAGCACGATGCACGGAATCCGCCTATCGAGCGGTGTCCTTTTATGCCAACCATGCCTTTTGATTGTGCGTAGGCAAGAAAATCGGCTTCGAGTTCTTTATATTCGTCGGCCATCACAAAGTCGATGTTCATGAGTGAACGGTCTTCGACCTCTGCCGTACCGCGGAAAAGCGGATTGCGGTCTATCTCGCCATAGAGAAGCTCGGCACGTTCATGGGCGCGACGCTCCATTGCCTGCACACCACCCTGTGCCTTTATCCAACGCAGATTGAGCATAGCCGAATATATCGGCAATACGGGAGGGGTGTTGAACATGGAACCGTTCTGTGCATGTGTGCGATAGTCGAGCATTGTAGGTATTGTGCGTGTGACCTTGCCCAACGCATCATCTTTAACAATTACGAATGTAACGCCCGAGGGAGCCAGATTCTTTTGAGCACCACCATAGATGCAGGCGTACTTGCTGACATCTACGGGACGCGAAAAGATGTCGGACGACATGTCGGCAATCAATGGCACGGGCGAATCAATATCTTTGCGTATTTCTGTGCCGTATATTGTGTTGTTTGTTGTTATATGGAAATAGTCGGCATCTGTGGGAATCACATAATCCTTGGGGATGTAGCAATAGGTTTTGTCCTTTGACGATGCAACCTCAACTGCTTCGCCAAAGTTTTTAGCCTCTTTGAGTGCTTTTCCGGCCCATGTGCCTGTGTTCAGATAGGCTGCTTTCTTTTCGAGAAAATTATATGGCACCATGCAGAATTGCATGCTTGCACCGCCTCCGAGGAAGAGCACCGAATAACCTTCGGGGATATCGAGCAATTCTTTGAAAAGAGCTTGAGCCTCGTCCATCACTGCCATAAAGTCCTTTGAGCGATGGCTTATCTCCAATATCGAAAGGCCTGTACCGTTAAGGTCGAGCACTGCTTTTGCTGTTTCTTCTATCACTTCGCGTGGCAGCACCGATGGGCCTGCATTGAAATTGAATTTTTTCATACTTATATTTTTTTTGTTTGTTTCTTCTATTGTCGGGAGACTGCTTTTTTCAAATTTCAGGCAGTCTATGTTTTTTACACAATACACACTCCTTTTGAAGCTGTTTAATATTTATAAGGAATATCTTATGCCTTTTAATCTTAACAGGCCGCTAAGTTAACATTTTTTTATTACTGCGACAAAAAAACAAACGTTTTTTAAATATTTGAGCCAATTATATGCAAAAATAACACAATATGGCAGTGCATGTGCAATCATATAATACCAAGAAGCGGCTTTAAGAAGTTGTTTGAGCTTATATCGCCATTTTTTATAGAGCAAAAATGGTGAAACAAACAACACATTTTCTACTAAGAAAATATTTTTAGAAATTTAAAAAGTTTCTAAATCCTTATCGGTTCTATTATCGTTTTTATTCCTTTGATTTTTTCGCCTGCTATAAGTGAAAGCAGTCGGCGCATCTTATTTCGCCGCACAGCGGCATACGAATAGCGGTCAAATACGACAATTGTTCCAAGTTCGTCGGCCCCGAGACCTCCCTTTTTCATAAAAAATCCGGCAATATCGCCACGACTTATCTTGTCGCGCTTTCCCTTGCCGATATATAATGCAACCCACTGCGGAGCATCGGGGAGAATAATTTTGTGCGGCATTTTGTATTCCGTAATTTTTTGCGGAACAAAGTCGGGCAACTGATTCTCGGGGTAGGTTATTATATATGCCGCACCGTCGGCATCCCAACGTGCAGTGCGTCCATTGCGATGCGTAAAAATCTCGGCAGTCATCGGACGTTGAAAATGAATAACGTGACGCACATCTTTTATATCGAGCCCTCGTGCGGCAAGGTCGGTACTTATGAGTATGTTGGTACATCCGCTCGCAAAGCGGTATATGGCAAGTTCGCGCTCTTTTTGTTCAAGGGCGCCATGATAGGCAGATACCACAAGACGATTGCATGCAAGAAAGCGGCGCACCTCGTCTACTGTCTCGCGAAAATTGCAGAAGACGATGGCCGGCTCCCCTCGCAAACTACACAGTAGTTCAAAAAGGGCATGCAGACGATTGTCGGGCAAGGTGGTTATCTTATAAAACGATGTGCGTTGCAGAGGTACCTCGTCCTGTGTGCGAAAGTCGAGATGTTCCACCGCATCGGCCCCTGCAAAATGAGGAATCTCGTCGCTATCGGTTGCCGAGAGCAGCCAGCGTGTCTCCACAGCCGGCAACAACGTCAGCAATTGCTCCATCTCGTCGCGGAAGCCCATCTCCAGGCATTTGTCAAACTCGTCAATGACAAGCATGCTGCATGATTCTGCCGACAGGTTACCGTGCTTCAGATGGTCTATCAGCCGCCCGGGTGTTCCTGCAATAATCGACGGCTGAGCACCGCTTATCCTTGCGACCTCTTCGCTCACGGAACGACCGCCATGAAGCGCCACCATGCGATAGGGCGTTCCCATGCTGCGCCACACATCGCTCACCTGACGTGCAAGCTCGCGTGAGGGGAGCACTACTAATGCTTGAACTGCGGCCGACTCTTTGTCGAGCCTCTCCAACAATGGCAACAGGTAGGCTAATGTTTTTCCTGTTCCTGTGGGCGAGAGGAGAACCATGTTGCGTTCGTTGCGGCAATGCTCTACCGCCGCTTGCTGCATCACATTCAGTTCCGATATATTCATATTGCGCAGGGCACAGGCCTGCTCTGTCGTAAGTATCATATTATGCAGATTATATAAGGTGGGCAATCGAGCATATTCAATCCTCCCATGCGACGCCCTTTTCGCGAATATCATTGAGGATATTATTCATTCTCTCAACCACATTCGGATATTCGTCTGCCAGATTGACAGTTTCGCACGGGTCATCGGGGACTGATGAATAATCGGGAATTATTGATTGCTTCTTGTTGTCCATGATTCTGTATAACTGCGGCTCGGCGAGATACCCTGTCTCGATTTTCGGCCCCCAGGGTACCATTTTGGGACCGTTGCTCGGGGAGATATATTTCCAATCATCCATGCGCAACGAGAGTGTGTGATTAGAGGCCATCTGAACAACATACAGACGTTGCAAACCTTTGTCGGGATTAAACCAATACTCCTTGGCATCGTCATTTGCATCGGGAGCGGCATCCTTGGGAAGTGACACATTCACAAGGCCGGCCATTGCACTTACAAAATCTATCTGCGAAACAAGGCCCTCTTTAACAGCCCCCTTCTTGATGCGCTCGGGCCAATGTACGATAAACGGTACTCGTGTGCCTGCCTCGAAGCAGCTGTATTTTCCGCCGCGCAAACCACCCATCGGGTCGTGACCGTTCAGAAGTTCCTCGGCACTGTCGGCATATCCGTCATCAACAACAGGGCCATTGTCGCTGGTGAGAATTATCACTGTGTTGTCTAAAATTCCTTTACGGCGCAAGGCATCCACCACCTGTCCCACACACCAATCGAATTGTGCTATTGCATCGCCACGCAACCCCATACCGGTGGCACCGCGGAAGCGCTCGTGGGGAAAACGAGGCACATGAACATCATTTGTGGCAAAGTATATGAAGAACGGAGCATCGTCGCTCTTTTCTATAAAATCCACTGCGCGTGCAGTGATGGAATCGGCTATATTCTCATCCTTCCATAGAGCATTGCCGCCGCCCCTCATGAATCCTATGCGCCCGATACCGTTCACAATGGACATATCGTGTCCGTGAGAATGTTTAAGATTATATAAAAGTTCGGGATTCTCGCGCCCCGTAGGCTCACCCGGGAAATTCCTACTGTAACTGACCTCTATGGGCGACGACGGGTCGTAATTTGCCACACGACCATTCTCTATGAAGACGCATGGCACACGGTCGGCTGTTGCAGCCATAATGTATGAGTAGTCGAACCCAATATCGGAAAGGGCCGGCGAAACAACACCATTCCAATCTTGTGCGCCGGTTTGCGCTCCAAGCCCCAAATGCCATTTACCGAATGCGGCAGTCCTATAATGTGCCTTCTTAAAGACATCTGCCACGGTAAACTGTTCGGGAGATATTATCATCGCAGCATTCCCGGCAGCCACATCTGTACCCTCTTTTCGCCATGGGTACTCGCCGGTGAGCAGAGAATAGCGCGACGGAGTACTTGTGGAAGCCACCGAATGTGCATTGGTAAAGCGTAACCCATTCTGTGCAAGAGCATCCACATTGGGTGTAGAGACATTACGTGCGCCGTAACAGCTCAAATCGCCAAAGCCCAAGTCGTCGGCATATATAAGTACTACATTAGGCCTGTCAGCCTCGGCGTTTTGAGCACATACACCCGACGATGCAACAAGTGCGGCAACCGGCAACAACCTGCTTTTAAGAATATTCATAAAGATTTATATTATAATTATTACATATTACAGCACGAAGATAGTACATCCGCACGAAAAAAACAAATTTACGACATTTTGGCACACATTGTCAGACAAAAGAGTTACCTTTGCCCCGTTTTTGTCACAAAAACCCTGTCGGCAAGATTTTTGTTATATAATAAAATGTAATAATCAGACAAAAAGAAGCGAGCAATAACCATGAATAAAAAAGAGAACAACGAGACATTGGACGAAACATTGGAGAATGTAGACAACACCGGCGCAGAGAATACAGAGAGCGCAGAGACTGCTGAAACACAAAAGCCCCTGACTCAAGAGGAGCAAATGCAAAAAGAGCTTGACGAAGCAAATGAGAAAATAGCCGAGCTTAATGACAAATATCTGCGTCAAGTGGCCGAATTTGACAACTACCGCAAACGCACCATAAAAGAGAAAGCCGAACTTATAAAAAATGGTTGCGAACGCACAATAGAGTCTATTCTACCTGTGCTCGACGACTTTGAGCGTGCCCTTGCTAACATGGCAAAAGATGACAACGCAAAAGAGATTCTCACCGGAATAGAGCTGATATATAACAAATTTGTCACAATACTCAAACAAAACGGACTTGCCAAGATTGAGACAGAGGGCGCAAACTTCGACACAGATTTTCACGAAGCAATAGCTATGGTTCCCGCACCCGCAGAAAATCTCAAAGGTAAAGTGCTCGACTGCATACAGACAGGATATACATTAAACGACAAAGTTATACGCCACGCAAAAGTTGCCGTGGGAGAATAAACGACACACAATATGGCAAAACAAGACTACTATGAAGTGCTCGGCGTCGATAGAAACGCCTCGGCAAACGATATAAAAAAAGCATATCGTCGCAAGGCCATGCAATACCACCCCGATAAAAATCCGGGCGACAAGGTGGCCGAAGAGAAATTCAAAGAAGCAGCCGAGGCTTACAGCGTGCTGAGCGACCCTGACAAAAAAGCTCGTTACGACCAATATGGCTTCGAAGGAGTGAACGGCCCCGAAGGATTCGGCGGATTCGGCGGAGCACAAGGAATGGATATAAACGACATATTCTCAATGTTCGGAGACATCTTCGGCGGAGGATTCGGAGGGGGATTCGGAGGATTCGGCGGAGCAGGCGGACGTGCACGCCAGGCACGCTATCGCGGCAGCGACCTTCGCGTGAAAGTAAAACTCACACTGAAAGAGATATCCGAGGGAGTAACAAAAAAATTCAAACTTAAAAAATATGTACCCTGCCCCCATTGCAACGGAAGCGGTGCCGAAGGCAATGCAACCGAAACGTGTCCCGAATGTAACGGCACAGGACGCACGGTGCGTACAGTGCGTACACCCTTCGGCATAATGAACAGCGAAAGCGTGTGCCAACGTTGCGGCGGCGACGGCAAAATAATAAAGAATAAGTGTAAACATTGCAGCGGCGACGGAATAACAATGGGCGAAGAGGTTGTTGAAGTACAAATACCGGCAGGCGTAGCCGACGGCATGCAACTATCAATGCGAGGCAAAGGAAACGCCGGCAAGCAAAATGGAATTTCGGGCGACCTTCTCATTCAAATAGAGGAGGAGAAACATCCCACCCTTTTGCGCGACGAAAAAGACCTCATATACAATCTGTTGCTCGACATTCCCACTGCAACACTCGGCGGTACGGCAGAGGTTCCCACTCTGGGAGACAACGTAAAGCTCACCATAGAACCCGGAACACAGCCCGGCAAGACATTGCGTCTCAGAGGAAAAGGACTTCCGGCACTTAACGAATACGGACGTGGCGACATTGTAGTCAATGTAAGCATCTACATACCCGAAACACTCACAAAGGAAGAGAAAAAAACAATAGAAAGTTTCCGTGATTCAGAGAACTTCAAGCCCACCGACAGCATAAAAGAGCAAATATTCCGCCGTTTCCGCAATCTGTTCGACTGACACACCCATGAACTACGAAGAGACAATAGAATATCTTTTTAACTGCGCACCGCTGTTTCAGCAGGTGGGCAGTTCTGCATATAAAGAGGGACTCGAAACAACAATCCTTCTTGACAAACATCTGGGACATCCTCACCGTAAATTCCGAACAATACACATTGCCGGCACCAACGGAAAAGGCTCAACATCGCACACCCTTGCATCCATACTGCAGGCATCCGGCTATAAAGTGGGGTTATATACATCGCCCCACCTTATTGATTTTCGTGAACGTATACGTGTGAACGGCAAGCCCGTAAGCAAAGATTTTGTTGTTGATTTTGTAGAAAAAGAGCGCACCTTTTTCGAGCCTTTGCACCCCTCGTTCTTTGAACTTACAACAGCTATGGCATTTCACTATTTTGCCATGCAACAGGTGGATGTTGCAGTTGTCGAGGTGGGACTTGGCGGACGTCTCGACTGTACCAACATAATAGCCCCCGACGTCTGCATAATAACCAATATAAGCCACGACCACACACAATTCCTGGGCAATACCCTTGCGCAAATAGCAAGTGAAAAAGCCGGAATAATAAAACAGGGAACGCCTGTGGTAATAGGTGAAACAACCCCCGAAACACGCCCCGTATTCCTACAAAAAGCAACGCAAGAGTCGGCCCCCATAATATTTGCCGAGGAGAGCGACCTTTTACAAAGTGCCACTCCCACAGCAGATGGTTACACATACATCACAGCCGATTATGGAGTGTTGCATGGAGAGCTTGGGGGTGATTATCAGGTAAAAAACACACGCACCCTGCTGTCGGCACTGAACCTGCTCAAAGAGAAAGGTTATACAATAGAGCACGAGGCAATAAAAAAAGGCTTTGCCAATGTAACAAGCACCACAGGTCTCATGGGGCGTTGGCAAACGATACGCAACACACCCCGCACCATTTGCGATGCAGGACACAACACCGCCGGCATATCCTACATAACGGAACAGCTGTCACGCCAAAAGTATAAGACCCTGCGCATAATCTTCGGTATGGTGAGCGACAAGGATATAGACAGCGTGCTCACCCTGCTGCCTAAGGATGCCTGCTACTATTTCACGCAAGCAAGCGTAAAGCGTGCCCTTCCCTGTGAAGAACTTGCACAAAAAGCCGCCGCCCACAATCTGACAGGCAACAGTTACCCCTCGGTAGCCTCAGCTCTGCAAGCTGCCACAGCCGACGCAACCCCCGACGACCTTATTTTTATAGGGGGCAGCTGCTTTATTGTAGCCGACCTGCTATCAGCAAAATAATTAGAAGCTGTTTAAATTTCTAATAAATGTTTTGTTTAGCGTTATTTCGTTGTTTTTTATATTCAAAAATGTCTGTTTTCTTCTTTATTTAGGTTACGTAGCCCGCTACGTGCCCTCAAAAAATAATAAAATATTCTATTTTGCTCTATAAAAAACTTAACGATATAAATTTAAACAGCTTCTTACACAAAAAATTTATTTTCAAATTACTTTGAAGTAAGCCATATTTTTAGTTAATTTGCAAAATACTTTGTACATTCGCAGAAATAGAACGTAAAATCTATATATAAAAGAAGTACAAAGAGCAACCGACAAAAAACAGATAAACTATAAAATATGAGCTGTTTAGAAAATAACATTTCCAACTTGAAGGCCGTCGACTTCAAAAAAACAATCGACGGAAAAGAAACCGCCCTTTTCATATTGAAAAACAAAAAAGGCAGCGAAGTAGCAATAACCAACTATGGCGGAGCAATTTGCAGCATCATGGTTCCCGATAAAAACGGCATTTACGCCAACGTAATCCAGGGACACGATAGCATCGACAACCTCCTTAACAGCCCCGAGCCATTCCTAAGCACACTTGTAGGCCGCTACGGCAATCGCATCTGCAAAGGCAAGTTCACGCTCGACGGCAAAGAGTACCAATTAGCAATAAACAACGGTCCCAACCACCTTCATGGCGGCCCCACAGGATTCCACGCCCGCGTTTGGGATGCCGAGCAGACCGATTGCCAAACACTCAAACTGCACTATCTTTCGTCGGACATGGAAGAGGGATTCCCCGGCAACCTTGACGTAACAGTCATATACACCCTGAGCGACGAAGATGAACTTAAAATAGACTACAAAGCAACAACCGACAAAAAGACAATCGTCAACCTCACAAGCCACGGTTTCTTCTCACTATCAGGCATAGCCAATCCAACGGCAACAATAGACAATCTCATTTGCCACATAAACGCAGACTTTTTTGTTCCCATCGACGACACATCGGTACCCTATGGCTGCATAGCTCCGGTAAAGGGTACTGCATTCGACTTTACCACCCCGACAGAAGTGGGTGCCCGCATTGATGCCGATGAAGAACAGATAAAACATGGAGCAGGTTACGACCACTGCTACGTTCTCAACAAGAGAGAGGTTGGCGAACTAAGCTACGCAGCAAAAGTGACTGAGCCGATAAGCGGACGCACAATGGAGGTATATACCACAGAACCCGGAGTGCAGGTATACACCTCAAATTGGCACAGCGGTTTTGCCGGCGCACACGGAGCCACATTCCCCAAGCGCAGCGCAATATGCTTTGAGGCACAACATTTTCCCGATTCACCAAACCGCGCACACTTCCCCGGTGTTGTATTAGAACCCGGTCATACATACTCGCAAATAACAGTATACAAATTCGGTGTAGAGAAATAAATTAACAAATAAACCTAAAACTTAAAAACTTAAATCATCATGAGTCAGCAAAAAAAACAATGGGGAGCCATCATAGTAATGATTGCGCTCTTCGCTATGATTGCCTTTGTGACCAACCTGTGTTCACCCATGGCAAACATCATCAAAGCACAGGGTGACATACCCGAAGTTCTTGCACAGATAGGTAACTATGGAAACTTTGTGGCATATCTCATCATGGGTATTCCCGCAGGTATGCTCATTGCAAAATTCGGTTACAAAAAGACCGCCCTTATTGGTCTTGCTATCGGAATCACAGGTATATTGGTACAGTGGGCAAGCGGTATGCTCGATGCCAAAGAAAACCTTGGTTTAGTGTTCGGTGTTTATCTTCTGGGTGCCTTTATTGCAGGATTCTGTATGTGTATCCTCAACTGCGTTGTAAACCCCATGCTCAACATTCTTGGCGGCGGCGGTAACAGCGGTAACCAGCTTATTCAGCTTGGCGGTGTATTCAATTCATCGGCAGCCGTTGCGGTATACATTATCATGGGTGCCCTCATTGGCGAGATAACAAAAGATACAAAAATTGCCGATGCCACACCCGCACTTATGATTGCACTCGGAATTTTCATTGTAGCATTCATCGTTATAATGTTCACAAAGATTGAAGAGCCCGAGCAGGCACCGGTAGATGTAAACCTCATCAAGGGCGCTCTCGGCTATCGCCACTTTGTATTGGGTATTCTTGCAATATTCCTATATATGGGTATCGAGGTAGGTGTTCCCACATACGTTAACATGTATCTCGTTAACACCCCCGAGCTTGGCATTTCGGCTGCAACAGCAGGTCTGATAGTTGCCGTATATTGGTTCATGATGCTCATCGGACGTTTCGTTGGAGCAAGTATCGGCAGCAAGGTATCAAGCCGCACAATGATTACCGTAGTGTCTGTTGCTACTCTTATCCTTGTAGCATTCGGTATGTTCTCAGATCCTGCAACAACCGTTGAGGTTCCCGGAATCGACTGGGGCACATTGACTCTTATCTGGGCAAATGTTCCCGTAGGTATCTTTGCATTCCTTCTTGTAGGTCTTTGCACATCGGTAATGTGGGGAGGTATCTTCAACATGGCAGTTGAGGGTCTTGGCAAATACACAGCCGTAGCTTCGGGTATCTTCATGACAATGGTATTCGGTTGCGCAGTAATGCTCGCCATACAGGCACAGGTTGCAGAAATGACCGACTACATGACAAGCTACTGGGTGGTTCTATTCTGTGCAGCATATCTGCTGTTCTATGCACTCATCGGTTCAAAGCCTGCAAAGAAATAATAATCAGATAACAAACAATTGTTCAACACATAAAACATTACAACTATGGATATAGATTTTGTAAGAAGTCGCTTCATCAAGCATTTCGACGGTACAACCGGAAGCATATATGCCTCTCCCGGTCGCATCAACCTCATTGGTGAGCACACCGATTATAACAACGGATTTGTATTTCCCGGCGCAGTAAACAAAGGTATCATGGCAGAAATCAAGCCCAACGGAACCGATAAAGTTTGCGCATACTCTATTGATGAGAAAGACTATGTAGAGTTTGGTCTCAACGAAGAGGATTGCCCCCGTGCATCATGGGCAAAATACATATTCGGTGTATGCCGCGAGATGATTAAGCGCGGAGTTCCCGTAAAGGGCTTTAACACAGCATTTGCAGGTGACGTGCCCCTTGGCGCAGGTATGTCTTCATCGGCTGCTCTTGAGAGCACCTACGCATACGCATTGAACGACCTCTTCGGTGACAACAAAATCGACAAATTCGAGCTTGCAAAAGTTGGTCAGGCAACTGAGCACAACTACGTTGGCGTAAACTGTGGTATAATGGACCAATTTGCCAGCGTATTTGGCAAGTCAGGCAGCCTCATCCGCCTCGATTGCCGTTCACTCGAGTACTCATACTTCCCCTTCAAGCCTGTTGGCTACCGCCTGGTTCTTCTGAACACATGCGTTAAGCACTTGCTTGCAGGCTCACCCTACAACGAGCGTCGTCTGAGCTGCGAGCATGTAGCCGAGGTTATCAAGAGCAAGTACCCCGAAGTTGAGTCACTGCGCGATGCAAACTTCGACATGCTCGAAGAGGTTAAGGCAGAGCTGAAAGCCGAGGACTACGGTCGTGCAAAATATGTAATCGGCGAGGTACAGCGTGTGCTCGACGTTTGCGATGCACTTGAGGCAGGCGACTATGAGACAGTAGGTAAGAAGATGTACGAGACACACTTCGGTCTGAGCAGAGACTATCAGGTGAGCTGCGAAGAGCTCGACTACTTGGTAGACGTAGCCATCGACTGTGGCGTTACCGGTTCACGTATGATGGGTGGCGGCTTTGGCGGTTGCACAATCAACCTTGTAAAAGAAGAGCTATACGACATATTCATCGAAAAAGCTAACGAGCGCTATAAAGAGAAATATGGCAAACAACCCAAGGTATACGATGTAGTTATCGGCGACGGCTCACGCAAAATCTGCTGATTATAATAATATACCTGATAAAAAAAAGAGCAGCATCCTTTGAAAATGAGGATGCTGCTCTTTTTTTATTGTTAAATCAAATAAAAAACTAACTTTGCCAACGAATAAAAATAAAAAAGAGACTTATGAAAATAAAGATACTCCTACTGCTTTTAACAACGGCAATGACGGGATGCACCTGCATAAACAAAGACACCGATGAAACAGACTATGCCACATTGGTGAACCCACTTATAGGAACCGACTACACCGGGAATGTATATCCCGGAGCACAAGCCCCCTTCGGGATGGTACAGCTAAGCCCCGACAACGGCCTTCCCGGATGGGACAGGATAGCAGGCTACTACTACCCCGACAGCACCATAGCCGGATTCAGCCACACCCACTTGTCAGGAACAGGAGCCAGAGATATGTACGATATAAGTTTCTTGCCCGTTACCGAACCGCTGCGAGAAGCAGAACAACCTTTGGGAGTACATTCGCGCTTTACACACGACAACGAATATTGTCACGCAGGATACTACCGCGTACACCTGACCGACTACAACATAAACGTAGAACTGACAGCCACCGAACGCTGCGGGATACAACGTTACACATTCCCGACAGATAGCGCAACAGTGCTTCTCAACCTATCAAAAGCAATGAATTGGGACGCAACCACAAATACACACATAAACATAGTGGACAGCTGCACGATAGAGGGTTACCGTTTCTCAAACGGATGGGCACGCAATCAGAAAGTATACTTCCGCACACGCTTTTCACACCCATTCAACAGCATACACATAGACAGCACAAAAATCATAAGTTCCAACGGCGAACATCACATTCCCGGAATAATAAGTATGCGCTTCGCCATAGGAGCAGAAAGGCAGCTCACACTCTGCACTGCACTGTCAGGCACCGGCTGCGAAGGTGCAGCACTCAATCTTGCAAGCGAAGCGCCACATAACAACTTCGACAACTATCTGCAACAAACACATGCAAAATGGAACGAACACTTGGGACGCATAGAGGTTATCGGAGGCAGTCACAATGAGCGCGTATGCTTCTACACTGCATTATACCGCACCATGATAGCCCCTACCCTATTCTGCGATACAGACGGGAAATACCGCGGCCCCGACGACAGAATACACACAGCAAACGGATGGGAGAATTACAGCACATTTTCGCTATGGGACACCTATCGTGCAGCACACCCTTTATATACCTTGATAGTTCCGCACCGCACCGGCGACATGATAAATTCATTCATCGCATTTTACAAACAACACGGACGACTGCCTGTATGGAATATGTGGGGCAGCGAGACTGATATGATGATAGGCTATCACTCCGTACCCGTCATAACAGACGCTTATCTGAAAGGCATAGGCGACTTTAATGCCGAAGAGGCCCTTGCAGCCTGTGTCGCAACAGCCGACAACGACGAATATCGCGGCATAGGGCTATACAAACAGTCGGGCTACGTACCTTATGACGTAGAAGACAAATACAACGCCGACAATTGGGCTCTCTCGCGCACATTGGAATATGCCTACGACGACCACTGCATAGCTCTTATGGCACAAAGAATGGGCAAAGACAGCATTGCAGAAGTATTTTTTGCTCGTTCGCGCAACTATCGCAACCTATACAACAGAAATACCACATTCATGCAACCACGCGACAGCAAAGGTAATTTTCAGCCCTCTTTTAATCCCGATGAATACACTCCACATATTTGTGAAAGCAATGCGTGGCACTATACATGGTCGGTGCAACACGATATTGATGGGCTCATCGAACTTATGGGGCGAGATATCTTTGCCCGCAAGCTCGACAGTCTTTTCACCTATTCCCCTGCTGACAAAAAGGGACTGCCAATCTTCAGCACAGGCATGATAGGACAGTATGCTCACGGCAACGAACCCGGTCACCACTCCATATACCTGTTCAATCGCATAGGAGAACCGCGCAAAACACAATATTACGCCTCGCGTGTGATGAAAGAACTATACCGTAACACTCCCGACGGCCTTTGCGGCAACGAAGACTGCGGACAGATGTCTGCCTGGTACGTAATGTCAGCAATGGGTTTTTACCCTGTCGACCCTGCCATTGGAGAGTACGAAATAGGCTCGCCACTATTTCCAAAAGTACATCTGCACTTAGAGAATGGTAAAACCTTTACAATAGAAGCCAAGGGTGTAAGCGATAAGAATATATATATAAAAGAGATACAACTGAACGGAGAAGCACACACAGCTACATTCATCACCCATAATCAGATAATGAATGGAGGAACCTTGAGGTGCATCATGTCAAACTAAAGATAGCTTAATTGACCTCACTGTCAACACTATATCCGTTGGGATATATGAGCAGGACACTTGTCTCTTGATAGTCGCGTTGAAGCTGTGTGAACACATGGTCGAGAGAGGGTCGGAACGATATTGACCCTCTTCGGGCACTTACAATAACCAGAAGATGGTCGTGGTTTATTATTTTTGACAAACGTTTAAGATCGTTACCTCCATCAGTTGCATAAAATTCGGCCTCGATGCGTCCGTGTACTTTAATGAACTTTTCAATCAGCGCCATTGTATCGGGATGCCCATGATAATAGACCTTGCATCCTAACCCTGCCGCCATACGCACAGTCTCCTCGACCCAATTATTAAAACCCGCTTCAAATTCGGCCTTTGCAGGGAAAGTTATGTGTATACGACGTATGGTATTAAGCGGCATATTCAAACGCGCCATTATTATTTGGCAGTTCAATCCATTCAAAAGTTCGGGCAAGACACTCCCCAGGAACGAATCGTTGGCAGTTTCCTTTTGATGGAATCCTACGATAAGTTCTCTGTAATCATTCTCTTTCATTTCGTGTATTATACCGTTGGAGAGGTTTGTTGTGAGACGCAATTTTGTAAGCAGTGGCACATTCACCGATGCAGCCACATGCGCTGCACTGTCGAGTACCTTGGTGGCTCGATTCATCATCTTCTCATCTTCGTAGAGCACCACAGTGACTGCCGACAGAGGAATTGTACTGTTCTCTTTTCTCAACAGCAGCGCAAGATCCATCAGTTTATCCACCATATTGGGGTTTGCCAATGCCAAAAGCGTCTTTTTGGATGTATTGACGGGCTTATCCTGCACAATACCCGATACCAAAATCCGGCGTGATGCTCTATCTGTGGTTATTGAACTAACAATGCACGAAACAAGGATAAGCAGAATGGTGCCGTTAAGCACATCGTCATTCAAAAGGCGCGTGCCATCGGAAAGGATTATTCCATGTCCCACCAATGCTGCAGCCAATGTGGCTGCTGCCTGCGAGCTGCTTAGTCCGAACATCAGATGACGCTCGTCGTGCGACATTCCAAAAGCCTTTCCTGTAATAAAGGATGCCAACCACTTACCTGTAAGAGCGGTGACCACCATGGCAAGCATCACCAGAAGCGCACCACCACCTGTAAAAAGCACATTGACATTTATAATCATCCCCACACCTATGAGGAAATAGGGTATAAAAAGAGCATTTCCTATAAAATCTATTCGACGCATCAATGGCGAGGAGTGCGGTATCAGCCTGTTAAGAACAAGACCTGTGATGAATGCTCCCAATATACCTTCCATCCCCACAAGCTCCATCATTCCGGCTCCCAGGAACAACAAAGCCATCACAAAAATATACTGCAACGTCCCATCATTGTATCTACAAAAGAATGCACGCGCTATGCGTGGAAAGAGAAATACAATTACTCCTGTCAATGCTATCAGTTTCAGCAACAATAACACAAAAAACCAACCATCGACCTCACCGCCAAACAATCCTCCCACGACAGCCAACACAAACAGCGTCAACGTATCGGTGATGACAGTTCCTCCTACAACAAAATTAACACATCTGAGACGCGACAAGCCATGACGCGCCACAATGGGATAGGAGATAAGAGTGTATGAAGCATACATGCTTGCGAGCAACACAGAAGTCACCAGCCCGAAATCTAAAACAACGAGATTGGTAAACATGCCCAAACCTATGGGCACTGCAAAAGCCAGAAGCCCCAAAGTCAAAGCACCGCCCTTATACTCTTTCATCTCCTGCATATTAATTTCGAGGCTTGCAAGAAACATTATATAATAGAGCCCGACTTTACCAAAAAGTTCAAAACTATCATCTCTTTCGAGAATATTAAGACCATTGGGGCCAATAAGCAATCCGGCCAAAATCATTCCTATAATATGCGGCAATCGCAATTTCTGAAAAAGCAACGGCGCAAACAAAATTATACACAAAACCCAAAAGAATATCCACGTAGGGTCTGTTATAGGAAAAAAAGATTTATAATCGAACATCTATATAAAATATTTTTATTATGATTGAATCATCAATATATCGGTTACACCCGCTGCGAGAGTAACCACATTTGCATCACCATGAATAAGTAAGTCCGAGCGACATATACTCCTTAAACTGCCAATAGCCATACGAGTCACTATATAGTCCGCGCGAACTATCGTCGAATCGTCCATGCATGAACAGCGTGGTTTTCAGATATTTGTTAATATTCATAGTAAATGTATTCTCCCAATTGAAATATGCACGGGCATAATTAGTGTAAAATTCGAGACGCGCCGAATAATTTACATTCTTGAATATGGTGGCATTAAAGGTTGGCTGTATCTGCGTACCAAAATCCTCTTTATGCTGTCGTCCGTTGCGAATACCGTAGCGCGAAGCTAAGCGAGAATAGCGCACAAACTTGTAATTATAAGACGATAATGGGGCAAAGAATAACGACAGATTCCAATTCTTGCCACTCCGCTTATAGTTAAAACCAAGAGAAAAATTTGCATCAAACGGAGCCATGAAGTTTGACACAAAATCGTTGCTGTTGGTAGGATAGTTTGGCATAAACTGGGACTGCAATGTCATATTTGCCGTTAAGTCGACATTATTCAAAATTTTATATCCGAAGCGCGATTGGATGCGCATCATGTCGTTGTTCGTTCGATAGCCATGCAGTGTATCACCCGAAACAGTCACAAAGCCTAACTTAGCTTCAAAAGTATTTTCAAATGATATCTTTTTATTATCTTTATAATTCAAGCGCAACACCAATCCTGCTATCAAAGTTCTGTTATTCTCACCTCCTTGCGCCCAATTGCCCGAGAAGTAGTTTTGTGTAAAATCAAACGAAAAACTTCCCGATGTGCGCCAATAGTTAGGTTTTACTTTTTTTGTTTCAAGTGCTTCATGCAAACTTCCCGGGAGAATCTCAGGCACACCACTCTCTATTTTTATTGTCGACATATTCACCTCGGGCTGAAAATCGCGTGCCGTAACTTCTCGGCGTATGTCGGCCTCTATCATTCTCACAAGATGCGGATGGCTTCTGTATACATCAAGCAACAAGCCATCTATCACCATATTGCGTCTGTCGCACAATTCAATTTTGCTATCTGTGTTTTTATTCCATAAATTACCGTTGTTCTCCGAAATTCCACGCTTCACTGCATCCTCATACAAAACTGTGGGAACAAACATACGATAAAAAGCAGGGTCGGTTCTCTCTTCATCAGCTTTAAGAGACAAATTATTAGAAGCAAACTGTGCTACCAATGTATCTAATTTTGTCATAAAATAAGATTTGACATCTTGCGACCACGCTCGAGAGGCTGACAAAGTAAAGCAAAACAAAAGAAGTATCTTTACATATACTCGCATAAACCATAGTAACTTTAAATTCAGTCGCGAAGATACTACAATTCGCGCACACTCAAAAATAAGAAGCTGTTTGAATTTTAATTAAAATTATTTTTATGAAACAGTTTGATGCTTTTTTGTCTGTTGACTACATCTATAAACAGTTTCTGATTTCATTGCAGTGAATGGAAACATCAAGCCTGCAATTTCCAACGATAAGATGATTAAAAAGAAGATAAGGGGAGATAAGGCCTTTTTGTCGCCATTTTTATCCGCAAAAAGCATGTTGTTAGCTTTATTTTTGCTAACTTTGCAGGCAATTATCAAAAAACAAGAAATAAAAACAAACAGATAAAAAAATATTTATGGACAAGAACAGCATAATCGGCTATGTACTTATAGGATTTGTTCTAATAGGTTACTTTTATTTCAACCAACCAAACCCCGCGCAGATAGAAGCTCAACGCCGCTATCAAGATTCTATTGCCGCAGTGCAATATGAAAAGGAACAAGCGATTATACAAGAAGCGGAGCGACGCGAGCAAGAGCTGGCAAGTCAAATGAAAGACAGCACATCGCTACTCTTCAACACCCTCAGTGGCGAAGAAAAATTCATCACTCTGAAAAACAACAAGCTCTACATACGTATATCCACATTAGGCGGAAGAGTGTGTTCGGCAACACTCGTCGATTATAAAAACCAAGAAGGCAACCCTGTGACACTCTTCAGCGAAGAAGACTTCATTGAAGTGCGTAATGCCCGACGCGGCAGCGAAAAGCTCTACAATCAAATGTATTTTACTTTCGACGGAAAGGAAGAAAACATTAACACCAGTGAGCTATATTTCAACCCCATTGCAACAACCGACAGCAACGTGGTGATGCGTTTGGCTTTCACCCCCGACAAATACATAGATTTCACCTACACACTGCTACCGGACAGCTACATGCTCAACCTTGCCATAGATGCCCACAATGCGCAAGGAGTGTTCCCCGGTTCCACACGCGAGATGACAATCACATGGGATCAGATACTGCGTCAGCAAGAGAAAGGCTTCACTTTTGAGCAACAATACACCAACATAACATACAAGCTCAGCGACGACGACACAGAGAACCTCAGCGAACACGACAACGACAAAGAAAACATCAAAGAACCGATTGATTGGGTAGCCTTTAAAAACCAATTCTTCTCGTGCATAATGATAGCCGGCGACGAATTCAACAACGTTGCTCTATCGTCAGACACACTGAAAGAAGGACGAGGTTACATGAAAAACTGTTCGGCAGTGATGAGCACCCCCTTCGACCCCTCGGGCAACACACCCACCGACATTCAATTCTACTTCGGCCCCAACAAATACAGCGACCTGAAAGCCAGCAACAATCTTGCAATAAACAACGATAAAGAGCTCGACCTTCACAAGCTGATATATTTCGGATGGCCCATAGTACGTTGGATAAACCGCTATTTCATACTCTACCTTTTCGATTGGCTCACCGGTTGGGGTATTAGCATGGGACTTGTACTTCTATTACTCACTCTCATAGTAAAGGCAGCAGTATACCCGTTCACATATAAATCATACGTATCATCGGCCAAGATGCGCGCCCTAAAACCATACATTGACGAAATAAACGCCAAATACCCCAAGCCAGAGGATGCAATGAAGAAACAGCAAGAGATAATGGGACTCTATACAAAATACGGAGCAAGCCCGATGGGAGGCTGCCTGCCCATGCTCATACAAATGCCGATATTCATAGCCCTTTTCAACTTTGTTCCCAATGCCATAGAATTGCGCGGACAAAGTTTCCTATGGGCAAACGACCTTTCATCCTATGACGCCCTCATAAGTTGGGACACATATATATGGCCCATCGGCAACCACATAAGCATATTCTGTCTGCTATTCTGCATAACACAGATAGCCAACACCTACTACACCTCAAAAATGCAGCCCAATATGGGAGGTTCGCCTGAGCAAGAGATGCAGATGAAGATGATGCGTTGGATGATGTACCTAATGCCCATAGTATTCTTCTTTATATTCAACGACTACTCATCCGGTCTCAACTACTACTATTTCCTCTCGACCCTCATCAGTGTCATCATATTCATTTATTTGCGCCACGCAGTAAAAGAGGAAGAACTGTTGCGCAAGATGGAAGCCTACTACGAATCAAACAAAAACAACCCTGCAAAGCGTAGCAACATGATGGCCCGTCTCGAAGCCCTTCAACAACAACAGCAGCGCCTGATGGAAGAGCAACAAAAAAGAAACAAAAAATAGACCTAACATCACAACTATAATAAAAAATGGGAATATTCAGTTTTTTCAATAAAAAGAAAGAGAGTGAATCCACAGAAAAAGTGGGCGGAATGGAAGACTTCATGACCCTCATACGCGTATACTACCAAGCAGTACTTGCCTCAAACCTCGGTATAACCAATATAAGCATGTTGCCGGACATGGCAACATTCAAGCGCACCCTTAAAGTGCCCACACAGAACAACAAATTAGGCATTGCCGAACGCAACCGCTGCAAAAAAATGCTTGAGCAAATATACAACATGGAGGAGAACTTCTTCAAAGAGATAGATGCCTCCATAAAAAAGAATTGCAAAAATATGAACAGCGTACAACCCTACCTGTTCGCATTTCAAGGATTCAATAACGACCTTATGATGCTTGTGGGTAATCTGCTCAGCTGGAAGATACGAATACCCTCATTCTTCCACAAAGCATTGCGCGGAATGACCGAAAAAACCATACACGACATACTCACAAAAAACAATTGGAAAGACGAAGCAACCTTCAAAACGGTGTATGCCGTGCGACAATACAAAGAAAAGCTCGGCTACTCGGAACAATGGATGATAGATTATGTATATAAAATAGTATCCTTGGCCAAGAAAGAGCCTCGTCCGCAAGCAGAAGATACAGAAAACAAATAATCCCTCGATGCTTACATTTGAGCCAATAACCATAGAGAGCGTGTACCGTCTCACAGCATTTGCCGAGCGACAGTACACGCGTTCTTGCGATTATACCCCAGGCAACCTTGTAATGTGGTCGCGTTTCATGCAGTATAAATATGCAATAGTCCGTGAGACACTGTTTATCTCCTGCATATCACAATCAGACATTAACAGCGAAGCCTTTCTAATCCCGATAGGCACACTGCCACTAAAAGAGTCAATAGGCATGCTGCAAGAATACTGCCAAAGACACAATCGCCTGCTACGATTGACAGCCGTTCCCGACGACCTTGTCCAAGAATTAGACTCACTGCTTCCCAACCACAAGAAAGAACAGCTCGAAAATTGGAGCGACTACATATACAATGCACAATCACTTGTAACACTGCAAGGAAAAGCACTCAACAAAAAGCGGAACAGATACAACAAATTCATCTCGGAGAATCCACAATACACATACAGTCGCTACACACACAGCGATTGCAAAGAGGTGCTTCACTTTCTTGGTGTAAAAGAAGGATGCAACGAAGAGCGCAGCATGCGATGCTACGAACACTTCCAATGCCTTGCGACTGTTCGCAACCTCGATAAACATCCGCAACCATCGGCCATTATAAGAGTTAACGGTAAGATAGCCGCATTCACTCTTGCCGAATACTTTGGCGACACCCTATACATACACATAGAAAAAGCAACACGCGATATTCCTGGTGCAGCCGAAGCCATAAACCGCCTGTTTGCCGAGGACATGCTGCATGAACATCCCAACCTCATATACATAAATCGCGAAGAAGATTTGGGCGACCCCGGATTGCGCCAAGCAAAAAAAGCATACAACCCATGTATCATGCTTCATCGCTATGAATATCTTCCACAATGAGCAACGCAACACACTCAATAATAGAATACCATCCATGGGAACCATTTCTCCCTACAAATGCAAAAGTTCTCATTCTGGGCAGTTTTCCACCGCCACGCAAACGCTGGTCTATGGATTTCTACTACCCCAACAAAACCAACGATTTCTGGAAAATCATAGGACACATATTCTTCAATAACGAGCAACATTTCATAAATAGAGCGACAAAGGGCTTTAAGCAGGCAGACATCATAGAATTTTTAAATGAAAAGGGCATAGCCATGTATGACGCTGCAACAGCCGTAAGACGTACCCAAGGCAATGCTTCCGATTTACATCTGCAAATTATTGAAGCCACCAACATACATGCTCTTTTAGAGCGCATACCCAACTGCCACACAATAGCTGTCACCGGTGAGAAATCGGCACAAACAGTACTCGGCCCATATAATATATCAGCGCCAAGTATTGGTGAGAGCATTACCGTTCCGCAGTTAGGCTCCGACATTGTGCTTTATCGCATGCCATCGACCTCACGTGCCTATCCGCTTGCTCTGGATAAAAAAGCCGATTTTTATCGCAAATTATTTATTTCGGCAGGAATCATATAAACCGATAGACCGTTTTTTTATGTATATTGGCACAACAAAGCATACTTTTTAATTTAAATATTTGCTTTTTGAATATCAACAAGATAGAAAACAGTTGACAATCAATTGCCATAAACAAGAGAGAGGTTGAAATATGTGATATTTCAACCTCTCTCTTGTTTACCTTTATAAATAATCTGTCACATCTTGCAAAATTAATGAATCTCAGTCTCTCAGACGGAAACCCGATGCCTGCGAAAGAATCTTTGCCTCGGTTCGACGCACCGACATAAAACACATGACATTGAGTACAAGCGCAATAAAAGGCAGGAGCAATGCCGGTTTCATTATTATAGAAGAACCCTCGATTAATAACAGTGAAGATATAAGTAGAAGTATATAGTATCCGGTGAGTAACAACACACTCAAAATGGCGGTGCGCTTCTGTAATTCAAAATTTTGAAATGCCGAAACAACTATTGCAAATATATTCACCAATGCAGTAAAAGAGAGCACAACTCCTAAAGCACAAACAACATAGCTTGTTGTACCGTCGGGATTAACTATGCTGAAATTACTTACGCTGGTGGTAGCTCCATTTGACTCTATAAACTGCACCACCGGCATACATATTGCAGCAATAAGCAATGCCACTGATACGGCAAAGAGTAACTGATAGGGACGAAATTTCATATCTCGGGCTGTTTGTATGCTCTTACGATTATTAATCTTCGTCGTGTGTCTCTTTCAATGGGTCACGGAAGTAAACCTTTCCATCAAGAAATTCTTGCGCTGCAATGAGTGTGGGCTTGGGCAGTCTCTCATAGAAACGTGAAATCTCTATTTGCTCATGATTCTCAAATTGTTCTTCGAGATTATCGGTGGTAGATGAGAACTCATTAAGTTTTTTAAGCAGTTCCTCTTTCATATCTGCCGATATTTGATTGGCACGCTTGCCGATTATTGATACAGATTCATAAACGTTGCCTGTTTCATGAACAAAATCGGCCATGTTGCGTGTCACGGTACTTGCCGGAGCATTTGTTTTTTTGTAATCCATTGCTTTATATATTCAATTGTTATTATTTATCAGTCATCATAATATGTACCCCGTCGGAATCTCCAAAAGTGAGTTTGCGTTTTATGGAATCATTCGTTTACCACTTTCAAAGACTCGGAGTAATACTCCTCGGCCTCGGGTATATATTTGCTGTTGGGAAATTCATTCTTAAAGGCGTAATATTCGTCAACGGCATCGCGGTAGCGGTCAATTCTCTTCTCCTCTACACTGTGCAGAGCCATTTTATATTTTGCACGCAGAATAAGTATCGACAGGTCCTCACGAAATTTTGTATAAGGATAATCTTTAAGGGCATTCTGCGCCGTTATTATGCACGCCTGGTAGTTATTGCCCATATAAGCCATATAATCGCCTAAGTCGTAATATAATTTTGCCGAAAGATAATCTTTCTCTACCAACACATCGTGCATGTCAAACAGCATTTTCTGTGCCTCGTCACGCCTGCTGCTTGCCGGAAAATACTCTATAAAAAGTTGCAATTCCTGTATAGCGGTGTATGTATCTGTTTGGTCAAGTGCAGGCTCGGCTATATCGTTATATAGCGCTTTACCCGAAAAGAAACGGGCTAGTTCTGCATACTCGCCGCGCGGATAGCTTGTGTAGTAGGTCTTAAAATATTGCGATGCGGTGTAGTAGTCATACGACTCATAATAGCACATTCCCAACAAGAACAGCGACTCTTCGGCTTTGTCCGAACCTTTAAAAGTTCTTATAAGCCCTTCAAGAAGAGGTGCGGCTTTTGAATATTCACCATTCAGGTAATACTCTTTTGCAGCCTCGTAACGATATTCAATGTCGGTGGTAGGCTTGAGTAACTTATTGTAATTTGAGCATGACGCAAACGAAATTAAGACAATAAGCAATATAAAATTAAAAAAACTGTTCTTCATATTTCGGTATATTGCAACAACACCTGCCACTGCGCTGCCAATGTGTGCGCAGTCTGTCGTTTATAACAAAATTGACTGCAAAGATAGTTCTTTTCGTTTGAAAATACAACGAAAAGACTACCATAATTCATATATGAAACGTAAATAAAACTAAAAATCAGAAGACTGCAACCGGAATATAAGCTGCTATCTCGCCGGAGGGCAGCGCAAAGTAAGCACACGCCTAATGGCCGAAGCGACAGCACCTCCCAATGTTCTTTGCAACGAAGCATAATCGGGCTTTATATAATCGAGCCACAAGGCAAACAGTTCGTAACGAACATAAGCATTGCAATATTCGCTTAGGTTATCAGCCTGTCGAACATCCCAATTGGTGGGAAGAGAGAGCTCATACACTATTGTTGCATCATTAAAGTTCATCACTGCATAAGGCGAGAGCAGTTGCAACAATTCATCGGCAGACATCTTCCACATCTGTGCAATGCGCAAAGCATCATCATCGGTAGAAGAGAAAATATCAGGCAACTGCAACTTGATACCAAGATGTCCCGACATAATATGCAGAAAATCTATAACCTGTTTTTTATCTATCTTTATCTCAAAATTCATAAATAATTCTTATTTTAATTATCATCACAATGATTATCAACCTGTTTAAGAAGATTACAAGAGGGGGAGAGGATTTTCAATTCAGGCGACTATTCCATGTAGTTCCGGCCACAAATTCAAGAGCAGTAATTCTGCTTTCGCTACTTATGCGCCCCACCAAGGCCAAGGCAAAATAGCGATACGATTGAGTAGGGACACAAAGCACCGACATATCGTTAAAAGCCTTGCGACGTTCGCTTCCACCAATAAGTTTAAAATGCTCGCCATCGTTGCTGCACAGCAGATAACACGCAAGACCGCTAAACGAGCCTTTGGCCGAAGCCGGTATTACATTTGCATGCAGCACCATCTGCACTACCCTCTTAAACTGCTTTGTTCCCCAGAGTAATGGGCGTGTTATTAGCAGAATGTTGCAGTCGGCGGCATTTCCATCGCGCATCGTACAAACAACGGTACCATTGTCTTTATATGAGACAGCCATAAAATCGGGATAGCAATTTGCAACACTGTGAAAAGAGTGCGATAGTTTAGTCCATGTTCCATTTTCCAATGACAACACATAACTGTACGTATACGAAGCATTAGAAACAATCAATTCGCGCCTGTCATAGAAAAAGCCCACCACAGCCTTAGAAGCATACTCTACAAAAACATCACCCCCGAACACATGTTGTAAATCGGCTATTAACGCCACCCTATACATTATATCGTTCTTATCGACAGTGCGTGCGGTGTATGACGAAGCATCAAGAGCTGCGGACAAATCCGTTATTTTGCCACCATTGAGCAACAACAATCCTTTGCGGCTCAAAAAGACCACCCCCGAGTCTACACCGCGCACCGAATCGGCATTCAGACACACCTCGCGCGAAAGAGGATAACAACCCGCATAGGCAAGCCCACCGGAGGCATCAACCGACATGGCCCATATACCATCGGAACAAAACACATATAGCGGATGCTGTCCGAACTGTCCTTGCGACAAAGCCACCGTATTGCTGCATAATGCCAGAATGGCATTATGCGAGGGGGTATAAGTTTGTTTTGCCGGAAAGGTAAAAGGATTATCCGTTTCAGAAACCTTAAGCACATTCTCGCGTAGCTCCACAGTGTCAGTCTCTTTAATATCAGGCATTTCTTCGGGTCGCTCCCACTGCTCATCCAAAAACAGCGGGCATATATTCTTGACAGCGGTTGAGGTGGGCAACATCATTATCGACACAAGCAAGACATCTCCCACCGAGGGAGCTGTGCTCAAACTGAACAATCCATAATAGCCATTTTTATTCTCATATCCATCAATCTTAAATACAGTGTCGCCATACATCCAATAACCATTATCACTATATACGATATTAAATTCACCCTCTTCATAAGAGAAGAAGCGTTTAATAAGATTGGGCGAGATTACTTTTACACGAGCATTACTGCCTGACACACCCATTATATTGACATAAAGCGAAAGAGTGTTATCATTCAGAAAATGTGCAACATTCAACAATCCATGCGGATGCAATGTAAAACTTCTTTTATAAATTTCGCCCTCGACAGATAATACAAAAGTAACCTTCTCTGCACGTGCGTCGGGATACATAATGTAGGGTGACAAACAATAATCAAAGCCATCGTAGCCTATTGGAAAATTATTCCCAAAATCGTTCTTAAGGATAGCAACACCCTGTGCTGTATTTATTTCTGTATAGACCACTCCACGCACATATTTAACACTGCAACCTGCCGGAACATAGCCATAATCGCTATATCCTTTGAACAGTTTCTCGCACAAATTGGCAATATGAAGCCTTCCATTGAATACGTAACTGTATCGGGCAGTACGCTTGACCAAGGTAACAGAATCGTCATTTAAAGTATCACACAACGCCAGATTTGTGGCAGAGACATCATTTACCGAATCCAACGACCTGCCTTGTATGTCATATTCGGCGATTTTATAAAATATTGCAGTTGAAAATACATGCTTGCGCAATTCTTCGGCATTTTTCTTTACATACACATCACCATGCACTCTTGTTACATAAACATCCTCCTCGTGACCGTTGCTGGCGGTAGAACTATCGCTAATCTTATGTCCCATTATAGAACCGGACGTAAACACATCAATACCTGTCACTATGTTTTTCCATGCAGCAAGGTCTAAATTCTCAAAAGAAAAAACAGGCTTGAACCCCTGCACATACACCGTATAAGTTGTGCTCGATGTAGAAGAAGTATCATTGGGGGTTGATATAAAATTATCGCTGTCGCGCCCAAGGCCTTGCACACTTCCACCATCCTCTACATAATAGATTGATGACACATAGATGTAACTGCCGTCAAACAAGCGCAGAGCATATCTGAACAAAGCCCTGTCAATATAAAGGCCACGTTTGTTAAGCAGGGCTATACACTCGTCAATATACCCTTTTTCAACATTTTTCCAATAAATATCCTGATTTTCTTCAGAGTACTGTATAAGGTATTTATTTTTGGTTATCACCTTCTGCACTTGCGACTCGGGCGATATCCTCATTATAGGTACAGAGGGGCCCTCTCCCAACCAACGATAAGTACCATTATCATATATGGCAAACAGCGTTGCGTCAGACGTAAACATACACACCAAATTCCCCATAAATTCAACTCGCATAATCCCCACACACTCTACAGAAAGCAGCGTGGGCGAGGTTTTGCCAATAGGTTCAAATGAATCATTGTAAACATGTATGCTTCTATCAGTAGACGAAACGCATAAATAAGCCGATGCAATTTCGTGACGATATATTGCAATATATTTGAAAGGCAACTGTGCCAACACCTGTGGCGATGTAATGGGGACAACAGAGCCATCGTGCATACGCAAATTAACCATCTCAAGACACTCACCGTCTTTTGCATAAAGGTGGTCGACCGAGCGCGTGATACCTTTGAATGAAAAACTTTGTCTCATAATACTTTTTTCAAAATTCGTCGTATAAAAGCCAACAATCCACTTTTCCATAAAACAAGTGCCGACAGAAAAAGCACTGCCACATTCTTCCACAAGAGAGCACCACGTTCAGAATCAGGCTTTACGCTCTCCTGAACCATCAACAACGTATCGGTGCGCCACAGAGTATCGGTGCGCAAACGATCGCGAAAGATTGTGCGTGTGTGCGTATGAAACACAGTGTCGGCACTCTCACGAACAACAATACTGTCACGCAGAAACACACTGTCCCTTACAAGACGCTCTGCATACACTCTTTTTGTGCTTAGCACATCAGCATTCTTATTAAGAGAGCTGCATGCAGCAAATACAAGGAACACAAAAATAAAAACACTAAACCCTATTAATCCGCTCCTTCTCATATAGCTCAAAATAGTTACCCAATGAACCGCAGCCCTTCACTATTCGCAAGCTCAGCACATAATAAAGGAAATCCAGAATTTTGAACAGCGTACTCTTCTCCTGTGTCACCATACGTGCATTACGCAGTATATTGGTGCCATAAAAATATATCGCCACGTAAGTAAGAAACGAGACACACTGCACCGTTGCAATCTCCTCGCCCTTAAGATGCCCTATCAGATATATAGATGTCACCATCACGAAAAAAACCGCAGCATCGCGAAAAAGCCGGAAAGCCTTTTTAAAGCTCCATTCACGGTGATTACTCAAATCGGCAAGCAGGCCAAATAGGAAATTAACAGCAAAGAGCAATACAAGGCCGAATATCTCGTTCCTTATCGGACACAAAAAAGCTGTAATATTGGCACACAAAGATGCCAGGATAATCTTCAACGCATCCATTACTATATCTCCATATATTTCACAAGTGTAAATTCACTGCGCGAACGCAAACTTATATATTGCTCGGGCATCACCCCCTCAAGAGTAACTTCACACATGCGCTCATCGAAGCCAAAATCATCGTGCCGCAAATACTCCTCTCGATTATCTATGCTCACCATTATATCTACGGGATAAGGGCCGTTCTTATGCACTCTCAGCCGTATGTCACCTCCTTTACAACAGAGAGGTTCCGTTTGCCAAAAACAACCATTCTTATTAAATTTCAATTCCGATACTGCCATTATTATTTATTATTATCAAGTTTTACATTATTACACAACGAAGCAGCAATACTGAAAAAAGCCCCTGCATTATCGCGCCGCTCAAACATATTGCACAAGAGTGCTGCACATTGATAAGCAACGGCATTGTGCAAAGTTGCATTGTTGCCCGAAAGTCCGTCCGAGGAATTATACGCAGCTTCGTACACAAACTGCGATATGACAGGCAACACACCCGGCGGCAACGAATAGAAACAGAGCAGACGCCTGCCCGAGGGGTCGACCCCCTCGGTACATACAGGCCTGCTATATCCGGCACGAGTATATGGATTATGTTGCGCCAATGCCACCTGCGAAGAATCAGGATAGAGCGTTGTGCAGGGACGTGCCCAACCATTCATCTTAAATGACAGCAGCGACACAAAATCCTCGGGTAACACAAAGTTGCCCGTTCCGTCGCCATTGTCGTTAATGAGTATCTGCGGCACATGCCCCTCCTTTGGATTCACCATCCCGTAGCCCTTATTCATCTGAATAAATTGCACTGCATCGGGCATAAGAGCCTCAATATGCTCATCAAGCGAGCGCGTATCATCGGAGAGCAGTGTCACCCCTGCATCATCCTCAACCTCATTCAATAGCCTGCGCACTTTTTGGCGCAACTGTTCAGCCGTAATCATATCCAATCGGGAAACTTAACACCCAGCTCCTGCGCTTTTGCACGTACCGAAACCTTATTCTGCAATTCCGAAAGAGGGCATTTATAAGGTTCGGCCATAAGGATGGCACGCGCCTGCTGCGTATTTGTAACATCATGATAAGTATTCTCATCCTCACTCTTCACAACCGAAGCATCTGTGGGCTCATTCTCATCTGCTTTATCAATATTCACCACACTGCCACGTTTGATGACGCCGTTGCGAAAATCGGCACTGTTTTCTATTGCACGCTGATAAAGCGGATTATCGGTGATATATTGTGCAGGAACAATACCGGCCGAGTTTACGGCACCTCCGGTAAATTCCATTCTCACCAGCGCAGACCCTATGCGAAAGAAGCAATTACGCTCAATCTGTCCACGTATCTCGTATGTAATTCTCTGTTTCATCTGCCTATTATTTATATTAATTAATATTCTGTGTAAGAGAGGAGGACGCTATACACAGATATAATCGCCCTCCAAATTTAAGCCTGCACTATCACTCCACCGGAGCCATTATCTCGCCCGTATACTCAACCCAGGTATTTCCTGTGTATGTTACAACCGTACCGGCCGAGAACCACAATACATCGGAACCGGCAACAGTGTGATTAACATCTGCTGTGAGCACAACAACATCATTTGCACTTGGCGATTGAGGAAGTGTGGCCGAGCTTGTTACACGTGCTGCACCGGGAATATCACTCTTGGCGGCAGCACCGTTCACCCATATATGACTGTAACCCTTCAAACAGAGACAATCAATAGTCATCACTACCTCTCTGTTAGCCTCTTCGCCATCTACACGTTCAACAGCAGTATCTTCGTTCTTCATATAGTAGCGTACAAGACCATTCTCGTCGATGAGTCCTCCACAGTTGGAATATCCGAGAGCGTCAAGCGTCGGATCGTGCAGCAAGGCAATATCACCAAAGACAGTGTGTATGCGGGTACACTCTACCCCCCACACAGTATCATCCTTCACTGTGATATTCTTGTGCAACGTCATATCAATCTTTTGAATGTCATTCAAAAGTTGTTTACCTAAGAACCACACAGCTTTGCGGGAACAGTTGAAGCCTGTGAATTTTACCATTGAGAGGTTAATAAGGTCGGCAAAAGTAATTGTCGACGAAAGGTCATACTGACGCTTAAACTGCCAACGCAACCCCTTGCTGAAATAGTCCCATTGATACCCCATTGCAGGATCCATTGCCTGTACTTTGAATTTTCCGGGTTGCCCCACCCAGGCTGTACGACAGCTCTCAAGGCGGAATTGGCGTATCACAGCCTCGGCAATCTGCGCCTCGCTGAAGCGAATTTTCTTCTTTTGTGCCTTGAAGTAGTCGCTCACAATGCTGTTACAAAGTTGCTTCTGCAAATAAACGCGCTCGGGCACAGGCACCACAGTGCTTGGCGAAATAAACTTTTGCGTTTCGTATGCAGCCGAAGAGAGAAGGATAATCTCTGTGGCAGCAGGAATTGTGGGCACTACACAGTACTCATCTGTCGGATTAACTTTGGGGCCGTTGACGGCCATTGCGATGGGCGCTTCTGTTGTTTCGTTCTTTCCCACGAAGAACAGCATGAGGTCTACCCCCGGAAGTTCAATCTGTCCGGTGCTGTCATACCCGTTCACCCCTTTGCAAATGGCTGTATAATACTCCTGAAAAATTTTGCGGTCGCCTGTGGTGGAGAAAGGAATCTCGGCACGTGTAGCCTTAATGCCTGTGTAGGTAGCATTGGTATATGCTTTTGAACGTTTCTCGTCTATCATGTAATGGTCAACTTCAAAAGAGGTTACAGGCACCTTGCGTTTGATTCGGCGTTTTATGGTATCAATCACACTCTCGTCACTTGCAACACTGATAATCTTCTCATCTACCTCCGATTCAATGAGGCTATCGCTCAATTCCGAAGCATTAGATACAGTTGTTGCATCACCAAGCCCTTGTGAGGCCAATCCGGCAATACCGCGCGAAGCACGCGGCGAACCAGCAGGTACAACACCTACTGCAGCCAAAGCCAAGGCTCCACCCTCTTTAGCAAAAAAGAAAAGTACGGCACTTACCAAGAAAAAAAGAATAAACAACGGGTTCTTCTTAAAAAACGAAAAAATGTTTCTCATAGTAATAGAAAATTAACAATTAATAAAATAAATAATACTCTAATATTCAATAAACACTAAGAATCTGTTTAGAAGCTGTTTAAATTTACATCCTTTAAACACCAACCGTCCCTAAGCCTCTAAAGCCGTATCTAATAGCGAATTACGACGTTTGGGCTGTGGCGCCGCATCGGGTGCGACACTTGTCAGACCCTTTGGCAATCCATCGCCAAAATCCTGACGCATACGCTGAATGCCTGTGTTGCGACCTTTAATATTGCCGGCAGCAAAAGCATCCTCTACATCCTGCTCATAATTCAAGGCATTATCAAGAGCAATGCACACATCCTGTGTATAATTTCCCGATAGAATAGGCAGCAACAAACGCTCCCACGCCAGCTCAAGAAAATCGGCAGGTTCATACCCCTTTTGGTTACAGAAATCTTCAATCATAGGACGGCTGGCCTCGAGATTGCTTTCATACTCGCGCCTGTCGTTCATGATACGTTCAATCTCCTCTCGACGCTCTTCGTCCGCCATCAGAATCTCCTCAAATTCCGGACTCTCCTCGTCAACATTCATAAACGAACGACCAAAATATCGCGCCATGGCCGAATGGGCATTTCGTTTCCCATCTACCATATCAGCCAACATCTGTCCCAGGCGTGGGTCGGCCTCGATAGCATCGGCAAGCCTCTTTTTTTGATCGAAATTAAGTTTAAGATGAGCAAGCAACATCTGTTGTGAACGTTCATCGGCAAGATTAAAGTCTGCACCAAAGATACTCTTCAGGCCGGCCTCTAAGTTGGCAAATTCCGAAACTTGCACTTGGTGTTGGTTGCCATCATCCGGCTGCGACAGCTCGACCGCCACATTCTCCGGTGGATTGTTTTGCATTTTTTGATACATAATGATAAAATTTTTGATTACGATGCAAAGAAAATATCAATCAACATCGACAAGGTTGTAAAATTGATAAACAGTTCAGCGGCTGTTTAAATTTCTTTCTAATGTTATGTTCATATCATTCATAAGCGAATCTTACTTGACTTTTTATGCTCTTTATTGACTGTTTTTCTCTTTTTAAAAGGTTATATATCGCACTATGCGCTCTTAAAAATGAAATAATATTCTAAAAAAACATACGAATTACAATGACACAAATTCAAACAGCTCCGAAACTGAAAGGCAAAAAAATATCACACACACGTGAACTTATCTTATATGCCGAAAACAAACAATGCAGAGATAAAACAGAGCTTCACAAAAATAATTCTGACATGAATTAATAAATTTTATCAACTGGAGCATAAAAAATAGTCATTTCTGCAACCTTTTCAGCCAAAAATGACTATAATTTTGTAAACTCTAATTTTAAAACAGCAATCATGAATTACAACTACAACAAGCCCAAAAGCGACGGACGCAAAGAAGCCGTGATTGAAGCCTTCTTCAGAAGCATGAAAAAAATGACAGAGAATAACCCTGCCGTAACACAACGTGAAATTGTAGAAAATGCCGTAAAGTCGAGTGCGCCGCGTTTCTTCACAAGCTACGAGAATGCCCGACGCCTCATCTCACTTATGATTCGCAAAAAACGTCTGCCAATCGCAAATAAGAACAAAATAGAGATGTATAAAGAGATATACAGACGCTTCATAAAGATGAGCCGTGAAAATATCACCCGTCACGGACGATACAGTCTTCTCGAAAAAATCATATACAGCCCTGCACCATCATTCTACATGGATTGCAACACCTTCCAGGCTCTGCTCTACAAAGCGCTGCGCGAGCGCAACATATACAATCCTTGCATATCTTCAATAAACACCGACATTATATGAAACGAATAACACTAATCATCAATAGGCGTAATGTAGAACTGCGCATACAGACCCACACCTTCTACACAGGTGAAGCACGCCGCGAAGCCGGAGCACCTGCAATGCTTGCCGCCCGATTTCAAGCATCAGACAACGACCTCTCACAATTAAGCGACCACATACAGATGGCAATAGATGAGCTTGCGTCACTTCTCACAAAATACCTGTCACCCTGCACAAGCAATATGTCAGAATACGAAGAAGATGGAAAAAGCAATATAAAATACACTTTTACCCTCTCAGTACCACCAAATTTTCCTTTGGAATGTATTCAGCAAATAGAAAATACAATGGAAAGCTATGCGGTGACACGTACACTGCAATTATGGACAGCGCAACATAAGCCCGATGAAACACCTCTTGCAGCAGGTGAAGCAGAAAGGCTCATGATGCAGATGCGCCAACTTATGGCAATGCGACAGCGTCCGAAACGGCCATATAATTGTGACAAAAACATAATAGACATTTAGAAGCATATTCTAAAAAAAAAGACCCTCAAACAACATAAAAAACAATGGAAAACACCATACTTATCAAAAAAGATGAACTAAGGCAGCAGACAGACCTCAGAAACCACTATATGGGCGAAGCGCTCAAACGCAGAGACATAAATGCCGACATTATACAAAGCTCGTCTTGCGACGACGAGCTGTTCGACCAATTCCTCGAAACAGCTTGCAACGAACTTATATCCATTGTAGCTCTTCGCTTCCCACATATATCATGCACTGTTGACAAAGAATATGTTGCAATAAATTTCACCACCGCGCATGACACACGACCTGATATTTTGCCACTGCTGCGCCAGGCGACAAAAGACTATCTTGTAAACGAACTTACATTGCAATGGTTGCTCCTCAGACAACCCGAGTCGGCACAAAGCTACATATCACTGCGCACAAGTCTTTTTGTCAACGTGCAGCAGCAATTTGCAAAACTGATGAAAAACAAGGTGCGTCGTCGCACCACAGACTTAGCCGGAATATGACCGAAACAGAGAAGAATCATATTATACAAGAGAACGAGAAACGTCGCATGCTGATTTGCTCTCCCTACAATCCGATAACAGGAGAGGGGTCAACATCGGTACCACGCGAACACATCATCATAAAAGGCTTTCCATTGGAGGAGATGAACCTCCCTACGGCCATGATAGCCGATGACGATGTTTTGCCTCTCATTGAACACGGTACGGTGGAATATCTGCGCATGCAGGGACACAATAATCCGGAACAGCGCCACATACTGCAATTGTGGCTTGCTTTCTGTCGCAAACGCTTAAAATATGATTTTGAATATTGGGCAAAAAGCACAGCCACCATCTCGGACAAAGGAAAAGGGCGTGATATTTCATTCACACTGAATCGTCCGCAACGACAATATCTTAAGGCCTTGGAAACACTGCGTATCGCAGGACGCCCAATAGATATAATATTGTGCAAAGCACGTCAATGGGGAGGCTCCACGCTCACTCAGCTCTATATGCTGTGGATACAACTTATACATCGCAACAATTGGAACAGCGTGATATGCGGTGACATCGAGAAGCAGTCGTCCATAGTGGCAGGAATGCTCTCTAAGGTAATAAATCATTATCCGTTGTGGGCTTCAAACGGCCGACGGCTGACAACAAGCCCGTTTCAGAGTACACGTAACACACGTATCATACACCCGGGAAACTGTCGATACTCATTGGGTTCGTCACAAAAGCCCGACTCTCTGCGAAGCGAAGATATAAGCATGGCACACCTCACCGAGGTCGGCCTGTGGAAAGCAACTGCCGGACGCAAACCCGAAGACCTTGTGCAATCCATTTTTGGCTCGATAGCCGGCGGAGCATACACCGTAAAGGTGATGGAATCGACAGCAAAGGGGGTTGGTAATTTTTTTCATCGCACGTGGATTGAGGCTACCGAGGGACGCAACAATTTTACCCCTGTATTTATTCCTTGGTACACTATCGACCTATACAACAAGCCTATCGAAGATAATGGCTATGGTGCTTTTGTTGAGAGCATGAACGACTACGAAAAAGGACTTTTCGACTTGGGCGCAACACTCGAAGCAATCAATTGGTATCGCGATAAACGTCGCGAAATACCCGATGAGTGGCGTCTGTTCTCGGAATTTCCATCTACCGCGGCAGAGGCTTTTCAAAGTACCGGGCGCAGAGTGTTCCGAATATCTTATGTGCAGGAAGCACGCAAGACCTGTGTTCCGCCACCGTTCATTGGCGACATTGTAAACGGAAGATTCATTCCGGCACATCCCGGCGAGCATGGCAATGAAAATTCTCTGAGTGTGTGGCTTATGCCTGATAAAGAGAGTGCTTGCCGCAATCGTTATATTGTAACGGTTGATGTGGGCGGTGTATCAAAAAAATCAGACTATTCATGTATATTGGTTGCCGACCGCATGGCAATGCCCGGTGGCGGAGTACCCGAGATTGCCGCATGCTGGCACGGCCACATAGAACACGATAAGCTGGCATGGAAAGCCGTTGAAATAGCTCGTGCCTATGATAATGCTCTTCTTGTGATAGAAGCAAACACTCTTGAGACTGAGGGAACGGAAGGTGACAATTTTGAATATATCTTGAATGAAATTGCTGGCAAATACAGCAATCTGTATAGCCGTACCAGCCAACAAGAGATTCGTCAGGGGCGCCCCCGCCGTTGGGGATTCCACACAAATCCTTCTACAAAACCTATGGTGATAAATTTTCTTATAAAGGCTCTGCGCGACGGATTATATATTGAACGTTGCCTGCCAACGACATACGAGCTGGATTTATATGAGCTGAAAGAGAATGGCAAAGAGATGGGTGCCGTCGAGGGGAATCACGACGACCGTGTGATGGCAACCGCCATACTTATATGGACTTGTTACAACACTCCTCTTCCCACACGCATCACCGACGATAAGCGAAGCAGCAAAAGAACAAGAATCATAAGTGAAGCAAGCATATAATCATAGAAGCTGTTTATGTTTCTAAAAATATTTTCTTATGATAAACTGTATTGTTTGTTTCGCCATTTTTATATTCAAGAATATCTGTTTTTGCTCTATTAAAAATTTAGCGATTTAAATTTAAACAGCTTCATAATTGTTCCATAAAAGGTAAAAGAGGATGACCCGTATTTATTTTTCGGGTCATCCTCTTTTGGCAGTTTCTCTTGCTAAGAAGCTGTTTCGGTTATTTACGCCTCACTCCACTATGGGCAGACTGTTTTTCCATCGTTCGGCATAGCTGTCGAGAATGTGCCTTATGTGTTCACCTATTTTGGTATAGTCGTCGGTGTGCAGATTGGCAAGTGACACGCGTATGCTCCATTGGGGGCCGTCGAATCCGCCACCGTTGAGCACCACCAACGAGGTCTCTGTTGCAAGGCGGTATACTACATCCAACGGGCTGTAGTTCAGGCGCAGCCACTCGGCAAAATCCTCGCCATAGAAGCGCACTGCCCACACCATCATATCTATCTCGGAGTAGTAGCCTGCACGCAGAGGGTCGTCGGGGAGGGTGAATCCTGTGCTTCGCCACAGGGCATCCAGGCGTTGTTTAATCATCGAGAGCATTTTGGTGCGGTAGCGGTCGCCCTCGCGTTTGTCTATTATGGAGTATAGGGCAAAGAGTGTCATCTGCAACTGCTGTGGCAGTGAGAGTCCGGCTGTGTGGTTGAGTGCCACCTGACGACTGTCGGCCACCATGCGGTCGATGAATCGCATATTCTCGACATCGGCACGAAGCGTGCCGTAGCGTCGTTGTAATTCGCCGGTGCGCTTGCGCGGTAGACGCTTTATAAGGTCGTCGAAGATGTTGTTGCGATGTACTGCCGCCACAGCCAAACGCCACCCCGTTGCACCGAAATATTTTGAAAAGGAGTATACACACACTGTGTTATAAGGCAGTTGTGCCATCAGTGATTGGAAACCCGGCACATACGTTGCATATACATCATCGGTTATTATCATGAGGTTGGGATTCCAACGGCGTACAATATCTACAATCTGCATTATAGTCTCGGGGGCCATCATATAGCTTGGAGGATTGCCGGGATTAACCACAAAGAGTGCCTTGTAGGAGGTGTCGCGCAAACGGTTTATCTCTTTTTCGTTGTATTGCCACAGATGCAGGCCGTCGCTGCTCATGCGGTCGGCGGGTATCTCTGTCACCTTGAAGTTGTAACGGTTGAGCTTGGGAATCTCTATGTAGGGGGTGAAGATGGGGGTCATGAGCGCTATGCGGTCGCCTCGTCGCAGCAGGTGGTTCTGTTGCAGTGTGTCGAAGATGTAGCACATGGCTGCGGTGCCGCCTTCGGTGGCAAAAAGGTCGAAGTCGCCCTGTGGAGGACGTCCGCCGCAAAGTTCTTCGCCTATGTAGTCGCGCACAGCAATCTCGCAGTGTTTGAGAATACGGTCGGGGACGGGATATTGACAGCCCATCGCGCACTCGGCCCATTCGTGGACAAGGGCATCGGCATCGGCGTCGTGCTCTTGTGTCATATATGTGTAGCATTTTGAAAGAAGCTCGGCTCCGGGCTCTTTTGCGTTGCTTTCGAGAAATTCCTCGAAACGAATGGCGGCTCCCTCTTTTTGCGGTATTCCGGCTATTCCCGGTGCATATTCACTGCTTTGACGACACTCTTCGATGGCGAATCGTCCCATGAGAAAAAATGCTTCTCGAGGCTCTGTGGCCACCCAATTGGGATTTCCGCGCCCGGCATTCAGCAGTATGTGCATCATCTTGCGTATCCTTTCATCGGCAAGTTCTATGAGCCTGTCTTTCAGTTCAAAGGGGCTTATCTTTTCCATCTCTTTTTCAAAGTTCTCAACGGAACTTCTCTCTGTCAATAGTCTGTTCATGATATTTGATGTTATTTTATTGGCATAATAATACTATGAATACTCCCCAGAGTATAAGCAGGGTGTTACCCACTGCATACGTAACTGTGTATCCCAAGGCGGGTGTTTCGCTGCCTATGGCCTCTTGCACTGCGCCTATTGCTGCTGTGGTGGTTCGTGCTCCGCACACACAGCCTAATGCTATTGCCGGATGAAATTTGAACCATCGTGTGGCAACGAAAAGCCCGAACAGAAGCGGCAACGATGTTGCCAATATCCCGGCAAGGAAGAGTGATAATCCGGCCTCTTGAAGTCCTCTCACAAAGCCGGGGCCTGCACTTATTCCCACTATGGCTATAAAAATGTTAAGCCCCAGATTGTTGAACACCCACAAAGCGGCTTCGGGGATTGTGCCCATGCTCGGACGGCGTGAATGCCACCATCCGAAGAATAGTCCTGCGATGAGTGCGCCGCCGCTGGTGCTCAAGCTAAGGGGTACACCGCTTATGTGCAGCGTGAGAGTGCCCACAATGGCGCCTATCAATATTCCGAACGAGAGGAATACCACGTCGGTGCTGTTGGTTGCCGGAGCCGGGTAGCCTATCTCTTGCGCTGCCGGCTCTACATCGGGCTTGCGCCCTACAAGTTCTAATGTATCGCCGGCATATATCTCTGTTTGTTGAAATACGGGAATGTTGACGCCCATGCGACGAATCTTTTGTATGCTCACTCCGTGCATAAAGGGTTGTGCGCGAAGCTCGGCAACGCGCCGGCCTGCATAGCTGCATGTTCGTTTGTCGCGTTTGCCGCTGACGAGCACGGGCAACAGCATCACGGGAAATTCGAGCAGTGTCTCGTCGTTCACCTCGGGGCCTATCCATTTCTCTTCGCCCATGGCATATTCCCGACGTCCGCTCAGCACAACTTCATCGCCTTTTTCGAGGAGTGTGCCGGGCGTCACTTTGTCTATTATACGGCCACTCTTGCGCAAGCGTTCCACAAAAAGGCGCTTGCCTTGCCCTATGAAGTATTCTTCAAGCTCGGCAACGCGTCTGCCGCCGGCAAACCACTCATTGTCAATATTGTATGCTCTGAACACCACAGGACGCATGGCATCCATGAATCCGGGTTTTTCGCTGTCGTCGTTGCCCATGCGGCTCTCTAATTCGCGACAGGCGGCTTTCACCTTTTCTATGCCGCCCATCATTTTAGGGCCTATGGTGGCAACAATCCATGCCGAGCCTGCTGTGCCGAAGATATATGTCACGGCGTATGCAACGGGTATGATATTTATCATCTTCTCCCGGGCTGCGCTGTCTGCCCCGAGACCTTTTATCGTGTCGCCGGCAACACCTATCACTGCGCTTATGGTCTGTGAGCCTGCCAAAAGGCCGGCTGCTTCTCCTGCATCGTAGCCCATAAGAAGGGATATGCACCATGTGGACATTAGAATGAAAAGGCACATCACAATGGCAAAAAACACTTGTGGCAGACCTTCTTTCTTCAATCCGCTGAAGAATTGGGGACCTACCTTGTAGCCGATGGCAAAAAGGAACAAAAGAAAGGCTGTGGGCTTGAGGGTATTACCAATGGGTATATCGAGCTGTCCCACAAGCACTCCGGCAAGCAGCACTCCGGTGACGATGCCTAAACTGAAGCCTTTGATGCGTATGCGTCCGATAAGAAATCCTAAACCTAATGTGAGATAGATGGCAAGCTCGGGATGTGCTCGCAGTGTTTCTGTTATCCAATTCATGAGTGATATTTTTTGTTGGATAACATTTTTGCTGCTCTTTTTGTTGTTCCTTTGTCTTTGTTTGGAAGTTTTTTAATTTGTGTCTTTGATTTTTTATGGTTCTTTTTAGAATCTCAGACTGTTTATGAATAGTTTTATTAAATGGTGTTTAAATAAAAGTGGCCGACTAAAAAGCATTTTTTAGCGGCCTCTTATTTGTAGATGATTAATAAAAAGTGTAGTTCATGGCTTGCGAAGCCTGAAAATCGGAATTTGGCAATGGTAAATGGGCATTTTTAAAGCAAGGGTGACGCTGAAATACTCTTTTTTGTCATCTTCTTCTTTATCGTGTGCATTGTCTGCAATATTACCACAACCATCCTTTTTTCTTTTTCTTGGTATCGGCTCTCTCGTCCGAATAGATATCATCCCAGCTTTTTTCGTTTTTTATCATATCGTAAATGCGTCCCCAATCGGGCAGACCGCCCAAATTGCGGTCGTCGATGAACAGCTCGGCGTTTATCTTGCTGTACCCGCTCTCGTTGTCTACGTTTTCTTCGGGGTGATTCTTGTTAACGGCATAAAACTCTACTCCTCGCTCTTTACACCACTCCACTGCTTCTTCGAGCAGGCGACCTTTGCGAACTGTCCACAAAATAAGCATGTGACGCTCTTTGATAAGCATCTTGAGTGTGGTGGTTGCAAAAGGTATTTCCTTGCCTATCTCGGGATAGCGGTGCTCCACAATGGTTCCGTCAAAGTCAACTGCAATAATCATGGCTGTATCGTTTATTATATTAATCTATGAATCTGTGTGTGTTTCAAAGGGGGTGTCTCTTTTTTGGTTTTATTGCTTGTATAACGGCTTGCACCAAAATAGTTAAACGGGATATTTTTGCTCTATATATAGCTATATGTTATAAATCTGTCTGCTTGTGAATATTTGCTTCGGCTAAGGTAACAAATAAATCTAAAAAAACGGCTATTTTCTGTTTTTTTTTGTTATTTACATTCTTTTTACATAATTTTGTTCTTAATTATCATTATGAATAATAAAATATATTACGTACTTTTAAAATCATGAAGAATTGTTTTAAATTGTCAGCATTATTTTTATTGCTATCCTTTTCGTTGAATCTTACTGCGGATGAGTATTACAAAGATGGGGTGAGGAAAAAGTCGACGGATATCTTCAGAACATGGCTGTCCGAGGATGTTCCTTATCGTATTCCTGCCATCGCAAAAACTCGGAGTGGAGACCTTGTGGCTGTGGCTGATTATCGCTTCTGCCGCGCGGACATTGGTTATGGACATATCGACCTTCACTGCCGCATAAGTGAGGATAATGGTAAAACGTGGGGCGATGTTTTTACGATAATAGCGGGCGATGGCAAAAAGGTGGATAATAATCCTAACTTATCGCTCACTGCGGGTTATGGCGACCCTTGTCTTGTGGCGGATAGCGAGAGTGACCGCTTGCTGCTTATCTGTGTGTGTGGATATCAAACATATTTTGCTGCTACTCGTGAATATCCTAATCAGGTTGCACGACTTTACAGCGAGGATGGGGGTAGAACATGGAGCGCTCCCGAGGTTATAACGGAGCAATTCTATGCTCCTATCGACAATGCTCCCATGGGGCCTATTAAATCTATGTTCATTGGCTCGGGCAGAATACATCAGAGCCGATATACTAAGGTGGGCGACTACTATCGCCTGTATGCTTGTATGCTTGCACGTGACAAGGATAATAATTTCTGTAACTTTGTTGTATACTCTGATGACTTCGGACTTAATTGGAACATTCTGGGTGGGGTCGACGTGGCGCCTATCCCTGCCGGTGGTGATGAACCTAAAACGGAGGAACTGCCTGACGGCTCGCTGGTGCTTAGCTCGCGATGCGGAGGCGGACGCCTGTATAATATCTTTAAATTCTCTGATGCTGAAAAGGCTGAGGGTGAGTGGGGAAAGCATGCCTTCTCTGGCGAAAAAAATAATGGTGTTGCTGCTTTGCAAAATTCGTGCAACGGAGAGGTTATGGTGCTCCCGGTAAAACGTAACAGTGATGGCAGGGATATGTATATCATGCTGCAGTCGCTGCCTTTTGGGGCGGGACGCACTAATGTGGGTATCTATTTTAAGGAACTGTCGGCTATGGAGGATTTTGATACTCCTGAGAATCTTGCAAAAGAGTGGGATGGTCGCTATCAGATTTCTGATAAGGCTTCGGCTTACTCTACTATGATTCAACAGGCTGACGGGGCTGTTGCTTTCTTATATGAGGAGGATACTTATGGATGTGGCAAAGGTGGTGGATATACTATTGCTTATAAGTGCTTTACAATTGATGAGATTACTGATGGGAGGTATTCTTTTAATGATGGGGTGAACCGTAAGAGGTTTCTTAAAGGTATTAAGTAAATTTTAAAGTAGGTAATGAGTTTTATTGCCGTCTGTCCAAAATAAAAAAGGATAGACGGCGATTTTTTGTTTTTTTTGGCTGTGGGGGGGTGTTTGTTGTTTGGGGATGGTTGGCTCGGTTGGATTTAATTAGTCAGTGGGATGGTGGGTGTTGTGTTTTTTTGGCTGTGGGGTTTGTTGGTTGTTTGTGGATGGTTGGCTCGGTTGGGGGTAATTAGTCAATGGGATGGTGGGTGTTGTGTTTTTTTGGCTGTGGGGTTTGTTGGTTGTTTATGGGTGGTTGGCTCAGTTGGGGGTGTTTTTTTATTTTGGTTTTGTGTTTTTTATTTTCTTTCTGTGCCGACAGAAAGAAACAAAGAGCTCTGCGCACGGAAAATCTTTTTCTCTAAATCTCGGCTTGATTTTTGGGGGCTGCGGAACTCGCTGCGCTCAGACATC
>JAFSAT010000029.1 GCA_017442185.1 Bacteroidaceae bacterium | reverse complement strand
GGAGTGCTTTAATGCTAAAATCAAACTTTTTAGAGCGAACTTGAGAGGGGTGGTCGATAAAAAATTCTTCCTTTTCAGAATTTCAAATTTATATGCTTACCCACAGTAAATTTCTACTGAGCCTGATTGACTTTTGCACTCTCACTTGTCGGACGCCCCTTGCTCACTCGTTTTCGCTACGCTCAAAGTCGTGAGCAAGGGGAATTTTGTTGCACTTCTATCTTGACAGTATATAAGTTCTTGTGGTATACCCTGCATAGGCACTCCCTGTGCCGCTTGTTCTTCGTTTCGCTTTATGGCTTCAAGTATTTTGCCGGCAAAAGGATAGGAGCTGTTTTCGAGCATGGTTTTCACATCTACGGCTTGCGCACGGAACAGTTCCATAAGAAAATCGTTTGCAAGCATTTGATAAGCAGGGGTGTTGTAACCCTCGGATATGGTAAGGTCAAAATCAATATCCTGTACTTTTTGCGGAGTGTACCATTTAGCCTCTTCGCTGTAATCGCTGCCTGCAATATCAAGATAACGTTCCTCGGTATAATACTGTTGTATGGTCTTCATCAGTTTATTGTCGCGACGTCGGCGAAAAGTGCGGAAACTGTCAAACAATCCCTTCAGATTGAGTGAAGAATTTTGCACTTGTTGCGCATAGAGGCTTGCCGGAGTTCCGGCCTTAGGAGCTTGTCCCTGCATGGCAGAGTTTACTCCGGATATCTCATTTATCAAACGTAATTGGAGATTCAAGAGTTCAAAATCCCCTGCTACTGCTGCTCCGCTGTTATATTGACGCACCACTCCGTCGATGCTTTGTCCGGGTTTTAACTTCACAAAAAGAACGCCATTATAGCGAACATACTCGTCGATAACCTCTTCTCGCGACATACTTTCAAAGGCTTCATCATCGACTACCAATACCCCTTTGGATGATGTTCCTCGAATAAAGTCTATAAGTGTTGCTGTACGATTTATGGCTCGTTGTTGGTCGATAAATTGTTCTACAAAATTTCCAAGTTTGCCTTGCACAAGAGGATACAGGTGCAGCACATAGTTATGTTCGCCATGCCAATAGGGGCTGCGCCCCTGCTGTAAGACATCGCCATAGGGCGACATATATCGGTAATACCAATAACGCTCGGTAGCATAGCTATATTCTATACCTAAGAAATCCTCATCGGAAATATTGTTTTGTGCAGCATGTTCCCGACGACGTTCATTTTCGGCATCCAACAATCGCTTGCTATTATCGTCGAATGGCAAGAATCCCCATGTGCCATGCAATGTATCGTTCCAATGATAAGCGTCGCGAGTTTCGAGTCTCCATCCTAATATCACGCGACAAAGGTCGCCACGCGAGGGAGCATAGAATGTGAGTACGCTGTTCTCATCGCCCTGAAGAGCGCGGTTCCCGACAGCATCGGCCGCATAACCTCCATAGATAGACTTTATCCTCTCTTTTTCTTCGGGAGTGCGCCCGAAATGTGCAAGAACCTCTTCGTAAGGAATATCAATCAGTTCCCCTATGCATGTAACATCCCACATGCGCACATCTTCGAGATTGGTATTGAAGAAGAGGCGTGAAGGATTCACTGCATGCACCCAGACATCATGTTTCTGCTTTGCAGGATTCATTCCATACTCTATACGCTGTGCAGTCATGCCTCCGTTTAACAGCATACGCATCGAATCGGAATCAACCTCTTCCAGCTCATTTATATCGTGCACATATTCCACCGCGATAGACATCATCTCTCCCAACGCCGACTCACTGCTGTCGCGCACTACACAGATGGGGCGCATGAGATTTTGCCGCAACTGTCCGTCGATATTGCTGAGAATAGGAGCTATCATATTATTCTTAAGAGGAACTTTTCCGTTTTTCTTTATAAGTTCACCCTCGGTGATATACTGCATAGTATCGGGATCGCGCACATAATCGCCCCACTGGTCACCATAGCTATACATAAGGCTTCGCCGCAATTTGCGGCGAGCCTCGTCAAGAGCATTCCAACAAGCTGCACATTCGTGAAGAAAGTCAACAGCTTTCTCCGACTCTTCGGTCGCTATGCAACCGAGCCTCTTATGTTCTGCTTTTACTCTTCTATCAAGAAACTTATTCATGTTCAGTAACTGTTTAGAAATAGTCTGATAATAATATTTGGAAGTTGTTCAGACTTCTGTTAATTTTTAATGAATCTGTGTAAATATTTAGAAGCTGCTTAAATTTCTAATAAATAAACATCCTATTTTTGCTCTATAAAAATTTAGCGATATAAATTTAAACAGGTTCTTAAACAGGTTCTTACTCCTAATCCCACATACTGTCTTTTTTAGGGTTCCATCTTCTCTTATACATAGACTTCATCTTATTGCTCTCATTTTTTTCTCTTATCACATCAATGGGACCACCTATAAAAAACATCAATTGGTCGATAGTCTCCACTACATTCTTACGATAAGCCGGAAGATTTGTACTCATTTTCTTTTTTGCAATAAACTTTTTGAAGTCGCTAAATGTTGGATATTCTTTGTTAAAATCAATGGGAGAAACGCCGTACACATCTTTAAAAGAATTCAATATACGGCTGTATGTTTCTTTATCACTGTCATTCTTCAGCAGATTTCTGATTCCCATTGCATGATATTTGGCTTTTTTGTAATCATCATTATCCTTTTGTGTGAATTTCACCACCTCCATAGGTGTAAAAACAACATTTTCATAGTCTTGCAAAATATGGTGCATGGCAGCATCCAATTCTTTGTTAAAATCGGGGTCGTTCATGCGGCGTTTGTCAACGAACAGACGCTGTTCTCCGGGATCGTAAAAACAACTTCGCCCATTGATAGGATGAAATATCACACGCACGTTACGAGTTTCAGGATAAGCACTGAAGAACATAACATCATTCACAAGATCGGGCAGAAGAACTTCTTTATCGTTGCTTGTTGCCATTCTTAGATTTCTTTTAATAAAATTACGATCATCCCTAGTCATTTCTTCGGGAGATTTTCTCATGATTCTTCTGTAAGTCGTCACCCCCCTAGGCCCGATATATTTTTTTATCATGTTATACAAGAAGTTATCAATATTAACTTTGGGCATCTCCTCGTAAAGTGAGCGACGCCAAAGTCCCGAATGGTCTTCTTCCCAACCTGTCATTCTTTTGACCATCTCGGGAGGGAATCCTTTTAAAATCAGTTCCTTGGCCTCATGCGGAGTACCGTAAAAATCATAGCCGCGTTTTATCAGATTTTTTGCTCCGCTTTCACCAATGTAACGATGGTGCATGGGAGTGTCGCCGTAAATGCGACGTTTAAAATCGTGGAATCCCTCGGCAACACCTTCGAGATTTGGATTGCGTTGCATCTCCCTATTATATCGCTCCCATGCTACCCTGTCGTTGTAATATCCTCCGTCGCGACGATGTGCTGTTTCAAACGGACGAAAGGCGCTGCCACGATACGTATCGGGCGAAGTGCGGCTGAGCATTGCACTGTGATGGCGTTGTATAAGATTGACAAGCTCTTTCTCACTGATGGGTTCGCGGTAAATTTTAAAACGACGAAGCATATCTGTGATAAAATCGCGCAAACGGCGCATTATGCTACGTTGTTCGGGTGTAGTGGTGGTTCGTTCCGACAAAATGGCAAGATACTCATCAGTACCTGCGTGGAAAGAGCCACCCTTACGCTTGGCTTGTAATTCAATTGCCGCACGCACCTCGCTGCTTCCACGATTATATACCTCTTCGAGAAAGTCATAATAATAATTACCAAAAAGACCTGCAAACCCTCTGTGCCCCACAACCTCGTGAACAACGGTGCGCTTAACATCTTCGATAGAGGCATTATTGGGAAGATTTATTATTATCTTATCGTTTAATTCGTCGAACCATCCGTATGAACGTATCTTATCGTAATACTCTGCATCGTTGGGTGATATTTCCGATTCATCTCGTATCACTCCCACTTTGCAACCCAGCAGACGCCCAAGTTCCTGTGCCTCGTTGCCCATACTTTCAATATCTTTTCTGCTGTGTTTGTTGCGATATACGTTCCACACATATTCGGGATTCCAATCGTCTGGTTTACGCATCCATTTGCTGAAAAGACCATACTCCTCGGTGAATGTGGGTATTGCACCCTCGTTAAGCCCTTTCCCTGTCTCGATGGCTCGTTTGGTGTAATCCTTATTTTCTTGACGCTTAAGCTCTTCGTTGCTCATTCCCGAATATTGCCCACCCGACAATGATAGTTCCTGTGCCCTCTGCGCCGATGTACCGTCATACAGTTTGTGTACCTCACTTTCTATCATACGTTCATAGGCATTGAGAGCAGCATTTTCGTTAGGCGAGCAGTGGAAAGAGCTTTTGTTCACAGCCTCTAACAGACTTCCCTCATTAAGAGCATACTGTTGCTCAAGATTGCGACGCATACCGTAGAGCATCTGCCCCACTTCACTGTCATTGTAATTGGAACGACGCAGAATATCGTCAAGCATTGCATTCTCTGTCTCTGACAACTGCTCTTTGTTGGCTTTGCGGTACATTGCATCCGATATAACATCTACATCGGTGCCAGTCTCTTGTGCATAGCGCCCTGCCTGACGAAAGAAATTCTGTGAATCGTACTTCTGCATAAGCATCTTTTCGTGTTGCGCTATTCTGTTACGTCTGATATCGCCTGTGCGTGTAAACATAGCACTTTTGAGCCCTTCGCGCCCATTACATTCTATTGTTTCAATGTTGCGCCCCTCGGCATCAATCGTGGTGAAGCGATAATTGTCGCCGCCAATCTCCTCTATTTTATAATCAAAGGGTACGGGCGGTGTCGAAGAGAGCTTATTCTCTACTATATAAAGGAGTTTTGCACGTGTAGAGGCCGAAAGTTCAGAATCGGACATAAGTTTAAGATAATCCTCGCGCACCCTCTCCTGTGCTTTCTCGCTATTCTTCTGATAGACATTCAGACTGCGCTCAAGATTAGCCACGAAAGAGTCGGGATCGACACCGGAACGTGCAATTTCACGAGACTCGGGAAGCGAAAAACGCAGTTCTTTTTTTATACGTCCGACAGAATTTAATTTCTCTTGTCCGCCCGACGGACGCCAATGGAACATGCGCATGGCAAGCAGCGTGGCGGCACTCTCACCAAAATCGTAGAGAAGGTCGATAGGCTCGATTTCTACTCCCGATGCTACCTTTTCCAATTCCGTCGAAGCGGTAAAAACAGCCGATTCGGCACTCAGCACACCTGCCGATGCAGCCAACCTTTTACCACCCGTAAGGCCGCGTGAAGCCATTCTAAGCGGTGTACCAACCACTCCGAGTGCCGCACCTGTGGCTGCGCCCTTTCCAAATGATTTTAAAGCTCTGTCGGCATCAACCTCATCGCCATGCAGAAGATCGTCAACCACACTGTGTGCAGCGTCGTAGGCGCCCAAAGTAAGTCCTTGTGTGGTGGTGCTGTTTACTATTTGCGTACTCAGGCTGTTTACCATTTTGTTCTTTACAATCTGCTCGGCAGCTTCGCGTGTAAGTCCGTTGGAGGCATTTTTTGCCATAAGACCCGAAACGGCTCTGTTTTTTATTGCATTTGTGGCAAGACCCGATACGCGAGAAGATAAGGCTCCCAACCCTGCAAACACCCCTGTGTCGAGCATCAATCCACCTACCACACCCGACCATCGTTCCAAACGCGAGGGATTATAATTCTCCATTGCAGCATCCTCAATGAAACGTCTGCCTTTTTTCCCATTGTATCCTTGAACGGCAAGGTCGGTAAGCCCGCCTGCCAGAGAATTTCGCCACATACTGCGTCCTACATACTCAATGGAGCTTTTGGGCGTATCCTCATCGACAAGTTCATTGATTACCCTCTCGCGCAACGCCGGTTCGAGCACCGAATGACGATAGGATTGCGGGTCGAGACCTGCGTATCGGGCATACTTCTCGGCTATTCTGTCAAGTTTTCCATCATCCGGCATATCCAAGCTCTTGTCTATGACATCTATGGGGTCTGCTTCGCTATTCATGGCACTCAATGCCGTAAAAGGATTCGCACCGGGTACAGATGCATACTCTCTATATGAATCAAATGCTTTACTCTCGGCCTCGGAGCGCTTTGCGCTGTAATTGGGACGAAATGTCTCCTTATAATATTCGTCGATGGCATCATTCACCACATTTGGCGAGGTCACAAAAAGACGACGACGACGCTCTTCGCTATCTTTTGGAACAAGATGGTTTTTCTGTCCCTCTAAAAGAGCTTTCTCTCGGTCTGATGCAATCCAATTATCCCAGCGCCGACGACTATCATCAATTTGTCGACTCGCAGCTTCGACCTCGCGACTCAATCCGGCCATATACTCTTGGTCACCTTCACTTGTGTCGGTAGCGCTGCTGTTAAGAGCATCAAATCCCAATAAATCTTTCATCTTTTTTCTTTTTGAATTTTGATACCCGTAAATACCTCTGTTTTCTGTAAATGTATTCATAGTTTAATAGATTAGATTGTATTTTATTATTAAAGAATCTTTTCATCTTTTTCTTTAGGAACTGTCCGATGTCTGCCACTGATGTTTATAGATGAAAGTAATTGCAACGGCTTAGGCTTTACAAGTCCCGGATTGATGATTATGGGTTTGTGAAGTTTGGAAGTCGCCACAGAGGGGTTTGTTGCACGATTGACAGATTTATCCGAAGAGGCATTGTATATATTTTTGAATGCCATCATCGCCATACGTCCGTTATAATCGCGCTGCGCATCTGACAATCGTCGGCGTGCTTCGTCCAATCGAGCATTTTCGGTTGCAGCATTATTTGTTATTACATTGTAGCGTCCTCCTCTGTTGCTTGAAATCATGGTTGCCAGATTTGAGACAAAATCAGTGAGAAGCGCAATATTCCGGCGATGCTCCACTCTTGCAAGATTCTTCTTTTCTAAGTTTACCTCGGCAAGCATCCCATCTGATATATAACTATTTGGTTCCATTCTCTTAATCCTCCTTACCCCAGTTTACACCCATCAGTGCATTATTCAAAAGATTAAAACCACCGACAGCGGCACTCGCTCTTGCCTGCTCCTCGAAAGCCAGATTTTCAATCTGCTTGTTTCTTATGGAGGCGAGATTCTGCCTGTGCATTGCATCAATTCTGCTTTTGTTTGCACTATCTTGTGCCGCAATGCCCGTCATCACATTCTCCATTGCCTCAAGCCCGTCTCTGTTACGCGCTATTGTCAATTCGGGTGTTGCACCGTTCACAGCAGCATAGGCTCTGTTCAACCTGTTTCTGTTGCGCAAAGTGCGCTCCACACGCTTCATGGCCGCGCGCGCCATGGTGCTGTTGATATAATCACCATAATAATTACGCTTGTACCACGCATCTTCCGAGGCTTTACTCTCGGCTATAAGCCTTTTTTGTTCACGTGCAGCATTGTCCGAATCGAACAACCCTTTTACACCCGAGTAGAGTCCCAAAGCTCCACTTGCACCTGCTAATAATCCTGAAAAAGTCATAGATATAAAAATTTTATTTGTAAATAAGTATCGGTTTAATTTTATCAGATTCATTTTTTCACTAAGCTGTTTGTGTATATGTTTCATCAAAAACAGATTGATAAAGCCAAACAGCTTCGGAATTTTGTGCAAATGAAAGCACAGAACAGAGGCACAAGGTTGTAAAACTGACAAAAACATCTGACACTAAACAATTTGTCAGTTTCGCAACCCTGCATAAACAAAGTAAGAATATTTTTGCAGACTATTAAGAAGCTGTTTAAGAGTAGTTTCTATTCATTATCTTGCAAAGAAAGATGAGTGAAACAGAAGTACAGAAACCCAATCAGACTTCACAGATTACAGAAATATTTTTCAATGAAATTCATACTACCTCTAACAACTAAAGAACAACAACAATGAACGCAAAGAGAAAAAACAAAGTAACCATTGGCGATGTCCACGACGAAACACTTGTGTTGTTTCATCGCCTTATACAACGTCTTGAAAAGCTCACACACGACTGTGAAGACCCGGGGACGATAAATCAAGCATTAAAAACCACAGCCGATTTTCTTGTAAAACTCAGCAAAGAGAAAGATAACGATGACGAAAATCTTAATATACTGTTGAAGCAGACCCTCAGCGGAGTAGACAACAATTTATAAACTGTATAAATATCTGTACTTGGAATTTTTATAATTCTTTTTTAGTTTGAATGATATTTAAACCGCTTCTTAATATTGTTCATTCAAAATTTATTTTCTACCTTAGTGCATTAAAAACAGACTATGGCCATAATAAAAGAGATAAGAGGATTTGTACCCAAGATAGGGGAAAATTGTTTTATTGCAGAAACAGCCGCAATAATAGGCGATGTAACAATAGGGAACGACTGCTCAGTGTGGTACGGCACTGTATTGCGCGGTGATGTAAACACAATTACAATTGGTAATAAAGTAAACATTCAGGATGGCGCCGTGATACACACTCTCTACAAGCGCTCTACAACAGTAATCGGCAATAATGTTTCCATCGGACATAATGCCACCATACACGGAGCCACCATTGAGGATAACTGTCTGATAGGCATGGGTGCAACAGTGCTCGACAATGCCATAGTTGAGAGCGGTGCAATAGTGGCAGCAAACGCTCTTATAACATCGGGTATGCGCGTAGAAGCCGGCAGCATATACGCCGGAGTACCGGCAAAGAAAATCAAGACCGTAAGCCCCGAGCAACAAAAAGATATTGTAGAACGCATCGCCAACGACTATGTAATGTATGCATCATGGTACAAGGAGATATAAAAATATTTGCAGCACCGCTTCAAGGCTTCACCGAAGCTGTTTGGCGCAACATTCATTGCGAAGTTTTTGGCGGAATAGACTGCTATGTGACACCATTTCTGAGATACGAACATGGTTGCATACGCAACAAAGATATACGTGATATAGAAAGAAAAAACAACACCGTACCCCATCTTATTCCGCAGATAATTGCAGCCAATCCCGAAGAACTTGCTTCACTTATGGAACTTATAGCTTCCGAAGGCTACACAGAGGCAGACATAAACATGGGCTGCTCATTCGCTCTTCAAGTGCGCAAGTATCATGGTGCAGGGCTTCTTCCCCACCCCGACAAGGTTGCTGCAATCATGAACGCCACACGTCAATACCCCGACATTAAATTTTCTGTGAAGATGCGCTTAGGATGGGAAGATAAACATGAGTGGCATAATATTTTACCGATACTAAACGAGACAAAACTATCACACATAACACTGCATCCTCGTTTGGGAAGCGAACAATATCTCAATGCCGCCGATATACAAGAATTTGCACATTTCTACGAGAAGTGCAAGCATCCCCTTGTATACAACGGAGACATTACAACAATAAAACAGATAGAAGATATTTTGCATCAATTTCCCAATCTCCATGGTCTGATGTTAGGCCGAGGCCTTCTTGCCGACCCCACTTTGGGAATCGCATACAAGCAACAACATACATTCACAAACAGAGAAAAGGCTGCGCTTATAGCTACATTCCATAATAAATTATACCAAACACTATCACCACGTCTGCAAGGCAACACTCAGCAGTTGAATAAATTAAAGCCCTATTGGGAGTATCTTCTCCCGGATATGGATAAACGCAGCAGAAAAGCCATAAAAAAATCAACAACGGTGGAAAAATATCTTGCGGCTGTGAATAATGCCCTCTCAAATTATTAGAAGTTGTTTGAATATTTTTAATGGGCGGCAAGTTATGTAACCGCATATTATAAATGTCCCCAAAGGTCAAAGAACTTTGGGGACATTTATAATTATTTATCTAAGAAATCACCATTATTGATGAACTTCGCGCAAAAGGTCGTTCACCGTTTTTACAGGATTAAAAGTAATCAATGGCACCTCAACAAACACCGTGCTCCAATCGCTCATTGCACCGTTCCACAATCCCGGAAGCTCCATTGCCTTCAATTCGCGACCGTTTTTAGACTTGTGCGATATAAAACCTGTATTTTTGTCTACAAACTGAGGCAGGTCGAATTTATTGCCTTTATAATCTTTCACAGCACAAACAAGGTCCACAGGGTTGAAGTGTGTTCCATTCTCGAACATCGACTTTGCCTCGGGATTGTTCATGTCAATCTGCGAACTTTCCAGAATTTGCAACGACACAGAACCATCGGGATTATATGCGAAGAATGGGCCTCCACCCGGTTCTCCTACATTCTTTACCATTCCGCATACACGCATGGGACGGTTAAGTTTCTTGCGCAGATAGAGCACAAGCTCGCAATCCTCCATATCTTTTATCTCATTGTTGCGACACATCAATCGTTGCTGCACAAAGCGTATCATCTCTTCAATCTGCTCATGTGTATATTTACCGCTCTCGATAAGACGCAGATATTCAAAGGCTTTTTCTTGCAGTTCCACTAATATTCCCGCAAGAAGTTTTTTATATGTAACCGTATCACCTTTTAACCTGTCGGGAACCACATTGTCAATGTTTTTAATGAAAATAACATCTGCATCAATGTCGTTAAGATTCTCGATAAGTGCACCGTGACCTCCGGGACGGAAAAGCAACATACCATCTTCGCGGAAAGGCTCGTTGTTTGCATCGGCGGCCACAGTGTCGGTACTTTGCTTCTGCTCCGAGAAAGATATCTCATACACTACTCCGAACTTCTGTTCATAGGCAGCCTTGCACTCTGCCACCAGCGCTTCAAAAAGTGCTCTATGGTCGGGAGATACCGTAAAGTGAAGTTTCACCTTGCCATCGGTTGCTGCATATAAAGCCCCCTCTACAAGATGCTCTTCAAGAGCTGTGCGAGTTACATCCTCATAGCTGTGGAACTTTAACAATCCTTTGGGAAGCGCACCATAATTCAAGCCGTCGGCTGCAAGAAGATTAGATACAACCTCTTTATATTTGCCTTTGGAGACAAGAGCGGCAATGTCATCGCCATGATTCTTTATGCACATTGCATTCAGGTCGGAATAAAAAGCGAAATTCTCGATATTCTCAAAAAATTTCTTTTCAAAATCCGATACCGGAGCATCATAGTCGGCATCTAAAAAAGCAAACAGGTCTTTAAACATACGGCTTGCCGCACCCGATGCAGGGACAAACTTCAACACAGTTTCGCCCTTTTTGCAATACTCGGCCCATTTGCCTATATAACAGTCAACCTCTTCGAGCGTCGGACACAGCACACCTTTCTCGGGAGTAGCTGCAGCTTCAATCTTCAAAAAAGGAAAGCCTGTTTGAAATTTTTTCAACTGTTCGGCCAACTGTTCTGCCGAAATTCCTTTTTTCTTCAATAATGCCTCATCGGCACTGCTGATAATCATAGTGGTATAGTTTTGAGTTAAATATGTTTCGGTAAAATCTTAATTCAATCGCAAACAAGCTAAGAAACTGTTTAAAATTCTTTCAAATTTCATGTTTATATCTATGTATAAACGGATTTTACTTGCCTTATTATGCTCTTTTTGCCCGTTTCCCCCTTTTTTGCGATTACATAGCCCGCAATGCGCCATTAAAAAATGAAAAAACAGTCTAAAAAAGAACTATAAAAATCCAAAGGACATAAATTTAAACAGTTTCTAAATAAAACAGAGCCTGTTTTCACGGTCTACTGCAAAAATAGAAATAAATTTCTAAAATAATCCAAATTTGAAGAAAAAATAAGAATAGTTGAAGTAACTTTGCGTAATCACAAACATAAGCAAAGATGTCTGAACAGATAATACTTTCCACACAGGAAAAACAAGAGATAATAAGTCTCAATCGCAAATTAAGAAAAAACATAGAAGGTCGCCTGCCCATGAGCGACTACCGCCTTGCAAAAAACAGCATAAAAAAAGCCGTAGCCGAGGGTAAAATAACACGTGACAAATTCGGTAATTTTCCGGTTATTCTTGATATGCAGACAGCCTACCTCATGGGCGAAGAAATAGGTTTACATAGGGAGATAATAATAAGCATACTGTTAAACAGTTCCGTTCAAGGCGGTATAATAACCATAGAACAGGTAAGAGAGCAGTTTGGTGAAAGTGTTGCCGACATGCTAACCAACCTCACCCGGATAAGTGCCCTTTATGCAAAAAGCCCCACCATAGAGAGTGAGAATTTTCGTAATCTTCTACTATCGTTTGCCAACGACATGCGCATTATCCTCATAATGATAGCAAGTCGTTTGGTGCTTTTGCGCCGTTTATTCAATTCAACAGACAACGAGGGACGCAAGCAAGTTGCAGCCGAAGCATCCAAGTTATACATTCCTTTGGCACATAAATTAGGCTTCTACAAATTGAAATCGGAGATGGAAGACCTTGCACTGCGTTACAGCGAAAGTGAAGTATATGCCGAACTGAGCCGCAAGCTGCAAGAGACATCAGCTTCGCGCGAAGATTATATGCAGTCATTCATACGTCCGATAGAAACAGCCCTGCGCAAAAACCCACACATACGCTACCGAATAAAAGGCCGCACAAAATCAATCAATTCCATATGGCAGAAGATGAAGCGCCAAAAGCTCCCATTCGAGAACATATACGATCTTTTTGCCATACGTATAATAATAGACAGCGAGCCTCAGAACGAGAAAAGTGAATGTTGGCAGGTCTACTCCATTGTCACCGACCTATACACCCCAAACCCCAACAGATTGAGAGATTGGCTCTCTGTACCCAAAAGCAACGGTTACGAATCGTTGCACACCACAGTGATAGGCCCCGAAGGACGATGGGTGGAGGTGCAGATACGTACCGAACGCATGGACGCCATAGCAGAACACGGCCTTGCCGCACACTGGCGCTACAAAGGAATAAAAAGTGAAAAAGGCCTTGACAATCTTTTGGCCTCTATACGCGACACCCTTGAACACCTTACCGAAGAGGATATAAGCGAGAATAAGTTCAAGATGGAGCTTTATAAAGACGAGATATTTGTGTTCACCCCCAAGGGCGACCTCTATCGCCTGCCTAAAGGTGCAACCATTCTCGACTTTGCCTTCTGCATACACACAGGAGTAGGAAGCAAATGCACCGGTGCACGCGTAAACGGGCGAAACGTACCGATACGCCACACACTTAACAACGGCGACCAAGTAGAGATAATAACCTCGAACAGCCAAACACCCAAACAAGCATGGCTCACCATCGCTCGCACGGGTCGCGCCCGCTCCAAAATACGTCAGGCACTCAAAGACCTCACAGCCCGTCAGGCAGATATTGCTCGCGAAATGCTCATACGCAAATTCAAGAACCACAAAATGGAACTCGACGAGGCTATGATGGATCAGCTCATACGCAAAATGGGCTTCAAACGCCTCAGCGACTTTTACCAACGTGTGGCAGAGGGCGGAATAGGAGTGGCCGAGATTTTCAAACGCTACCAAGAGCTTGTAAATCCCGAAAGCAACGCATCTGCACAAAGTGCGCAAAACTTCACCCTTGTCAACGAAAATGAGGGTAAAGAGTCCACCGACATTCTTGTAATAGAGCGCAATCTGAAAGGAGTAGACTACAAACTTTCCAAATGCTGCGCACCAATCTTTGGCGACGAGATATTCGGCTTTGTAACCATAAGCGGCGGAATATCAATACACCGTAAAGATTGCACTAACGCCCATCAGCTGCGCGAGCGCTATCCCTATCGCATCATCGAAGCACGTTGGAGCGATAGCGAACGATGCAAAGGCAGCTATCAAGTGACACTGCGCGTGGTAGGACACGACGATATAGGCATAGTCAGCAACATCACATCATTAATATCACAAGAGAAAGAGGTCATTATGCGAGGCATAAACATAGAGTCGCACGACACACTCTTCTCCGGCACACTAACACTCATGATAACCGAAACATCAAAACTGAAAAAACTGATAACCAAGATAGAAAGCATAAAAGGAGTGAAACAGGTGAAACGTCTTTGAGATTCACCGACAAAAACAGCAATCCACGTAAACATATATTTGAATAATCACATAATGAGAAGCAGTTTAAATTTTATTGAAAATATTTTCCAAATTTGAGATATATCTCGAATATAAAACTGCACTCGCTGCAAAATAACTAAGAAAACCTACTCTAAGGCAGTTCTCAAATAATTACGAAATAAAATTTAAACAGCTTCTAATAAAAAAATATTACCTTTGCAAACAAAAAAAACAATCATAAAAGCAGACAAATATGAAACAAATACTGATAGCCCTCACAGCAATGCTGATGATACTGCCGACAGAGGCACAAAAAAAGAAAGGCCCCGTACTAAAATTTGACAGAACCACAATCAATGTAGGAACCTTTCCGGCTGAATCTCCGGTCAAAGTATGTCACTTCACTTTCACAAACACAGGCGATGCCGATTTATACATACACCAAGCCTTTGCCTCATGCGGCTGCACTGTACCACAAGTTCCCATAGAGCCAATAAAGCCGGGAGAGAGCGATACCATCACAGTTACATACGATGGTACCAACAAGTCGCCGGGCAATCTGCGTAAAAGCATCACCATACACAACAATTCAAAAGACGAAATGATAAAGATATATATCATGGGTAAGATGCTGCCGGCAAAAGAAAAGCCCATAAAAGAGATAGAGATTGACGAAGAGTAAAAAAACAATATATGCATTAGACCGAGCCAAAATATTTTGGCTCGGTCTAATGCTTTACTTGCCACCACCATTCCACGATTGGAAAATGTGAGTATCGCATCGCCTTTATTTTCATGCAAAATGTATGCAAACAATAGCGGAAGCCGATACTCCCCGCATTCAGTTCCGCAAGCAGCCGCGCTTTCTCCGCCATATATTCATTCATTTTTGCTTCCGCCTCGGCTTTCGTCATGGGAGCGACGGCATCCGTCACACCCTCCGGCGTCTCTTTGCTCTCCTGCATCTTGGCAAGATAATCCCTCACAGAGAAATCCCTGTTTCTCTCCAGTCCGCTCTTGGCTATCAGATAAGCCGTAACATCCTCCTGCGTTGCACCTTTCCGAAACATCTCGTCTATCGTCTCCTGCAAAGGCTCATACAGTTGCTCCGAGAAAGTCATGAAATCCCTGAATCCCACCGACGACATACGGTTTTCGTACTCATACACATTCAGGTAAGAGGGAATCTTCTCACCGTACTTCTCCTCCACAATACGCTGAAATTCCTTCAGCGCCAGCATCTCATCCTGGAAAGCCTCCCTGGCGTTATACGCCGACAAGCCACGGGTGTTCACCCTGCTCTCATACTTCGCAATCGTTCCGTCGCCATTCCTGAAACGCGCCTCCATAATCTTGTTGTTCAGCTCCTCGGCAAACGTCTCGCCCCTCTTCATGCGGCGGTAGCTTCGCCACAGCATGTAACGAATCTCATTATCCCCAATCTCCACATCAAGCCCCATGGAGCGAAGCATATTACTGAACCACCCTCTCACCTTATCCCAAAGCGAGTAATCGTCAAAGCCGCGCTCGGCCTGCTCCGCCATATACTCCTCGGTGGCAACACGTATGGCATTGCTGCGTCCGCGCCCAATCAGCGGAAGAGCACGCTCCATTATCGCACTGCGCACAGCCTTCGACGAGCCTGTGAACACATCGTCCAACATCGCATCGAACCTCTCGCCAAAGAGGGCACGCAGGCCCCTGTGTCCCACCACCTCATGCAGAACCGTCTCAACAGCATCCTGCACACTCTCGGCGTTGGGAAGCACAAGGTACACCCGGCCGCCCTCGTACCAACCCTTGGAGGCACGCTTGCGCCCGTCGGGCAGCGTCGACAGGTTCGTCACTATCTCCACAGGAGTGTTAAGTTCGGCCGAAAGTCTCTCAACGGCTGCGGTTATCTCCGCGTCGGTTCTTTCGGCTTCGGCATCGACGTCGGTGGCGCGGTAGCGAATATCGGCGTCTAATTCTCCTTTTTCATCGCTATTGCTTTGCGCATTATCTCCTCCTCGCTCGGATGGTTGTCGTAAATCCAAATCGCCAGTTGCCGCATCTTGTTCTCGCTCTCTTTCAACATTAGCATTATCGCTATTGTATTGTTCTTGCTGACGCTTGAATCTTGCAATAGTTGAATCAATGTTTCTTGAATTTCTGTTAGTGCCATCTTCTATAGAATGTATTATATTATCTATTAAATCCTCATTACCCTCTATGGGGATAACCTCAACTACCGAGAAATTATCATCGCCATAATTGTTGTAAATATAGAAATTGTTTGCGGTAAAAGCAGTTTCAATTGGTTTGTTTTTTGCATACAAACTGTTATTTCTCATAACTGCCTGCCTCAACACCTCGTATTCATCACTTGGAATATACTCCTCATTTGCACTCACTCCCAAATTATCATAAATAAATATCTGGTCTTCGCGTGCCACATCCTCTGTTTCCTTGGCAAGAGAAGCACGGCGTTCCTCCTCGCTCATCCCCATGCGCGTTTGCACGTTACGGCTCTCAACCTCACCGGCAAGGCGGCGGTAAGTTTCCTCTTTAGTTTTAGGTTTACGTATTTCTTTACTAATGCTTGGCAGTTGATTTAATTCTTCAAGAAAATATTTATATTCAGGATATTTGTTCTTTAAATAATTGTCGTGTTCTATTGAATCCTCTTCTGTAAAATCCGGATTATTATCCAGCCATTCATCTAATTCTCTTTCTACTTTTTTGCCTACATCGGAATTAAAAAATTCACTTTCTATACGAGCACGCATCGAAATAAGTCTTTTTATCGCCATTTCAGATGTCATAAAATCATACAAACGACCATCATTCGGGCTGCTGCCCTTAGCAAATCCCTCGATATGCTGTATCGCATGCTGGATTTCGTGGTTAAGAATAGAATTGAGATATTTCAATTCATCGGCATGTATTGTTATTGTTTTCGTACGTGGGTTATATGCTCCATTGGAAACATTGTCGCCCGTAATATCATCAGTCTCGATTCTCACATCGGCAAGTTCCGGATAAGCATCAAACAAGGCCTTATTGTCTACGTGGCCTATAAGTTTACCGCTGCGCCAAAGCATTTCCACTTCGTCTCGTTTATACTCTTTTCCCTCAATTGTCAAAGTCTCTTTCAGCTTAACATCCTCCGTCTCATATCTCCACTTGCCATCGGCTCCGCGTTCCCAACCTGTGGCCATCTTTATGCTCTTAGCATCTTTCCCGGCCGTTTCCATCTCTCTCGCAATGGCAAGGTTGTCAAGGCGTGTTGTTGCCTCCTGTGCATTGTCAAGGTTTCTTGCCCCTTTCTCGCCTATGAACATCCTCTCCATCGGACTGTTCCCCACATTAGGGTTCACCCCACGGTAGAAATCCCCTATGGCGCTGTTCACAAACCGCTCCCATGCAGGGACTGCATTCCCCGGCTCACCATTTACAGGCAAATCAAGCATCTCCCTCACCTTGTTCCAGAACTTCGCAAGCGCCCTCTTCACGCGGCCCCATGCTGCTATAAGAGAGAATTTCCTTGCTGCGTCGTTCTCCCTTTCGGCGGCCTCCTGCATCGTGCGGCGGTAGTTCTCACCACCGCTCAGACGTGCAAGAACCTCGCTCGCCATGCGGCTGTCATCGTTCCAAATATTGCGATAAGCCTCGTCGGCGGCCACCTCGGCCCACGCAGGCGACAGCTTCACGGCCTCCACAACCTCGGCCCACAGTTCCGGGTTACGCTGCTCGATGGCACTTGCCCAAAGGTGGGTATATTCGTGCACAGGAGTGTTCGGGTTCACGCCCTCGGGAGTGAGGTAGATTCTACCACCAACGGCCCAACCATACACTGTGCCCTCAGAGGTGCGAAGAAATTCTACGCGGTCGGTTATCTGTGCATCATTCTCGTTGAAGATAACATAATTCCTTGCTCCGTCAGCACGGCCGCCGGCAGTAGCCAGCGCGGGGTAACTGATGCCTGCAAAGCCAGCTCTGCTTAAGAACTCGCTTGCAGCTTTATCGCTACCAAGAGCATAAGTTAATCTATCATACAAAAGTTCACCGCTTTCAAATGCGACACTTTTTCCTGCCCAAAATTTTTGATCTGCAAAAGAAAACTTTTCTGCACCCTCTTTTCTTATTTGTGCATATAGCATCCTCTTTGCATTGTCAGATACCGGTTTCTCCCAATGCAGGTAATTGCTGCCGTTGTCATCGGGGATTTCGACGGTGTATCGGTAGCGTTGCCCGATGTGTTCGTATTCTTCAATCAAGTCTGCTGCATCTTCTGCAAGGGCATGACGTATTGCATCTTTTTCATCAATAGGTATGCCGGTATATTCCGATAATTTTTCCCTTATATTATTGCCGTTTACAACCTCCAACTGTAAACTACGACCATCATACATTATATATAATGAACCTGTCGGAATTCCTATTTTCTTCTCTAACGCTTCTGCAATAGCATGCGATGTTTTTTCATAGTCTATATTTTTACCTCTCGCAGCAGATGTTGCATAAGTTCTTCCAATCCCCTCAACCTCGGTAACGTAAGTACCCCAGCCAAAGGCCTGCGCACCCTCGCCCATTCCCATAAATGAGTGGTCGAATCGGTCAAACTTAGCACCGCTGCCATGATAAACGCGAGAAAATTCAGCTGAAACTTTTGGATTCTCGAAATCATTTATTACATTTGCAACAGATACAAGTTCTGAATTGTCGGTATGAATGGGACTGTTGAGGTCAGCTATACCGAACCAATTCAGAACTTTTTCTTTTTCTACCCATCTTAGACTTTTTTTCAAACCGTTGTCTTTCATTTTGGCAAGACGTTCCAATTCGGTAGCGGCATCTTTACTGTGAACACTGCTTATATTGTTTACCTCAACAACATTGCCGTTATCATCAAGTTCTAAGGCTATAGATAGTTTACCATTATTAATATCAAGTTCTGTTACAACTACAATGTTAGGTGCTTTTTCGCCATGCTTATAAACAAGTATAGGAGATTGAATTGATTTTGCTAAACCTTTTAAATCATCCGTTGTCAACCCATGTTGTTTCATCTTGCGATTAAGAACTTTAGGCGACAAAGTCAATTCCCTTACATTAACACCTGCCGCCGACAACACACCCATGGGACGGCCTAGATGCAACAAACCTTTATGTTGTTTCTCCTTGAACGCATCAAGTTCCCTGTTAAACCTCTCGTTGGCATCTGCAATCATCTGCCGCTCGTCATCAGCAATCTCCATCACCGCCTGCACCTGCTCCTCGGTGGCCATCACCACCTCAACGCCCGTCTTCTCCAGCGCCTGCATTGTCTTTTCAGTGGCCGCCTTGAATGCAGGGTTTTCGCCATCGAGAGACAAAGAGCCTCGCTGCAGCTCAACCCCTTTGCCTATTTTGCTTTCATCTACAGGATATAATCTACCGTTGGAACGTATTTTTATTCTACCGTCCTCAATCTTTTCTATAGCACCCGACACAACAGAACCATCGCCAAATGTAGCTGTAACCTCATCGCCTACCTTGAATTTGCTCTCCGCTTTTTTATTAACTTCTTGGACATTTACATCTGAAATCTCGTAGCCTGCCGCTTGAATACTTTTATTAAGCGCAATACGTTCTCCGATGTTTGCTTTCTTGTAGATTTTTGACAGTTTACCGCTATTAATCATATCCCCAATGTATTTCGGGTACTCATCAAGAGCCATATTGTAAGCCTCTACATCGTCGAGATTAGGGTTGTCGGCCATTATTTCAGCGCTTCGCGCATCCGCATATTCCGATTCCGAGAGTACGATATCATCCTTTTCTGCATCTGTTTCACTGACTTGCTCACTCTCCTGTGATATAGCCGGCTCTGTTTGCCGTTCTGTTTGCAAGTTCGCATTTTCTGTTTGCTCCGCCTGTGCACCGCCCGTTGTTGACTTTTCCTCAACATCTTTGCGTTTTTCCTCATTTATTGAATCATCTTCAACATCTTTGCGTTTTCCCTCATTTGTTGAGGATTTCTCAAGCTCACGCTTGCGCTTCTTAAGCATCTTTTCAATGTTGTCAAACGCCTTGTAGTGGGGATTCTCCATGTACCCGGCTGAGTTGCCGGCTTTAATCCCACTCTTGCGCTCCTGCATGCCACTTATGGTGCTGTCTATTGCAGACAGGTCGTCGATAGTGAGCTTGTCAAGATAGTCATTGAATCTATCCTCCCACGCTTTTTGCGCCTCCGTATCTTCGGCGTTGATGGCGGTAGAGTAATCACTCATGCGAGGAGGAACACCGGCCCGTTGTTGTCTCTCTTCTGCCACTCTGTTCTGCTCCCTCATCTCGGCAACTTTTTTGTCTGAAATCAAATTACGTGCCTCGTCAAGGAAAGGAATAACACCCAACGTCTGTCCGTTAAGCGCTTCCCCATAGCTTGCCAACAAACCTTTCAAAACAGCATCAGCCTCTTCAAGAGTGTTCCACGGATTAACAGCAAATAAGCGTCTTGCATACTCTGCTGCATTGTCTCTGTTCAGTATCCCCAGCTCCGTTTTTATCTCCTCGATGACATCTTTTTCGCCCTCGTTTTGGGCATTTTCGGAAATTTGAGAACGGTTTTCGCCATTTTCTTGCGCCGCTGCTTCAAATTCAGCATCCACAACAAACACATCACCATTCTCATTTACAAGAACATTACGCGGTTTCAAATCTTTGACAAGCATCCCACCGTTAGAATAACGGCCATCACCAACACGGGTAAAACTAAGTGCACTCATATAGCCGTCAATTTCCTCAATCGACGCCATACGAGCATCCGGCACATAATCTTGTGCGAACACAGGCCACACATCGCCGTTTTCACTTACAGCAGTAAAGCCTACTAAAGAATATTTACTATTAGGGAATAATTTGTTATGCTGTTCCATTCTATCCAACAAGTCAAGGATAGACGGTGTATTCATACGGTTATTAACCTTATATATTACACGTTGTTCAGCATTTAGATAAGTATCGTGTTCGTTGCCACTCTTAGATGGATAGCCAAGTTTGAACACATCTTCAAATGGTATCCACAAACCATTTTCTTTTGCGTACTCTCTCGTTACGCGATTCTCTACTTCGCGTACATTTCGGGGTACGCCTGTCTGTGACGCTCTTCCATCAGTCGCAATTCTTTCTCTAAGTCGAGCGGCTGTTTCTTGCGCTCCTCCAAGTAACGAAGAGACCTCTCCGTGCTCTCCTTGTGGAACTGATTCAGGTACTTGCCCTCCAACGGGAGTGTTATCTTCATTGCCATTGTTCGATACATTTTCTTGCTGCAAATTTAATTCATTAATACCATTTTTCAAATTATTTTCAACATTATCGTCAACATTATTGCTAAGCCCATTCGTTTGCTCATTGCTCACCTCATTTGTAAGGCGAGCACCCAATTCGCTGTTATCCTCGAATTGGTTCTCATTTCCATTCTCGCTCTCTATTTGAGATTCAGGACCCGATGTGGGACTATCAACATTAGATGTAGAACTATCAACATTAGATGTGGAACTATCAACATTAGATGTAGAACTATCAACATTAGATGTAGAACTATCAATACTCGGTGTCGATTCCTCAGCCTCCTGCACCGCCACATCATCCATTGCCATCGGGGTAAGTGTTGCCTCGGGAGTTTGCGCCGTTGCGCCCTCCTTGGTCTGTGTCTCCACTGCAACAGGCTGTGCAAGTCTCGCTTTCACATCATTCCAAAAAGCAACATCATCCTCCAATTCAAGGGCCTCTATGGCATCCATCTTCTCCTGCTTCTCCCTTATAGCCGCAATATACTTATCGGCAGCCGCCTGTTGCAGCGCCGCATCATCGGTAAGGGTGGCGATATACTCCGCCACATCTTCAGCCTTTGCCTGCGTCCACAGCTTTTTGTTTCCCTTGCCCGGAATCCTCTTTGCTATCTCCGCACGTTTAGCCTTACGCTGCTGTGCAGGGGACAACACCGCCTGCGGCATACTCTCAGGCGCAACACCTTGCGTCGATTCCCCGGCACTCTGCTCCGCCTCAGGCGCAACACCCTCGGGCGATGCAGCATCATTTCCGCCTATTGTCACCACAGGCTGCGCCGCTCCGAACCTCTCGGCAACATACCCACGTATGGTGCTTGCGGAATCCACATCCCCGGCATCCTCGTATCTCTGCGCCACAGACAATCCCCTCTCCTCGGTGGGGATTACAGAGGACAGTTCCCCGGCCGATACGCCAAGAACACGCGCCGCATCCTCAGCCACCGCAGGAGACACCTCCGAGACATTGGTACCCTCGGGCGCAGCAGGAACCGCAGACGTAGCAGGAGCAGCAGCCGCAGCAGGCATCGTCTCCGCATTGTATCTGTCCTCATATCGACGCTCTATCTCCATCACTCGCGCAGCACGCACACCCTGGGGCACATCCACGCCCTCCAACGTCAGGATGTTGGCTGTCGCCATCGGCACAGTCCTGCCGTCAATAGTAACATACAGCGTCTCGTCAGACGCCTCCTCGTCAAGGAAACCCTGCTCATCAACAACCACGTCAGTCGTCTCAGCAAGAAATACAGAAAAAAATAAGCACGAAGTACCCCCTCTTCTGTTAATTTGCGATAAATTATCCGCTGATTTTATATAACGAAATAAATTTGAACGTGTCATAAAAAAAACTAAATCTCGCCATTTGTGTTTACATCAGAGAATGTAAACACAAAACGAAGCGACAATGAACAACGACACATTTATCCGCGAACTTCAAAAGGCGGAGAAATCCATCAACAACTATGCCATACAATTGACGAACAACAAAGAGGAGGCGCGAGAGCTTATACAAGAGACGGTGGTGCGTGCTTTCTGCCGAAGAGATTATTTTGCCGACGACAGCAATTTCACTGCATGGATGCTC
>JAFSAT010000028.1 GCA_017442185.1 Bacteroidaceae bacterium | reverse complement strand
TAAAGGCTTTGGAAGACTATATTGAGTACTACAACAATAAAAGAATAAAATATCGGTTAAAAGGAAAGAGTCCGGTACAATACCGAACTCTCTACCAATAAACTTTTTATTAATCCGTCCAACTTTTTGGGGTCACTTCACTACATAGATGGGGCTTTTTATGTGATTTATTTTCTCTTTTTAGGGCTGCGCTTCACTCTGTAATCGGCCACCTTGATGTTTTTCGCAATAAGTTCGTCGTCGACACGGTTGTTGGAGGGTTTTATGTCGTCGGGATGAATACGCTCATAAAGACATATAGTCTCGACATTGCGCTTGAGCTTTGGGAAGCGCATCCTAATGAGTATATTCTTTCCTTTGCATCCTTTGACGATCAGCAGTTTACCCATAGGATAGCCATCGGCATAGCCTCGCACCTTATAAACATCGTTTGTCAGGCTGTCGACAATTTCAAGACCTTTGCCAATGTGCACCCATTGCGAATCGAAATATATTGAGTAGCTTAGGGTGAGTATCGTCTCACCGCCTTCGTTGTGTATGCTGTATACCCTGCACGGTTTCTCGACGCTGTAAGGTGTTCCCTCGCGAGCAAAAAAGAGGTCGTCGGGTGTGAGCACTGTGCCTTCGTTGAACACCTTACGGTCATATTCTGTGAAATTCTGTGCCACACTGTTTATACATAATGTTACAATAACGGTAAGAAACGTAATAAATCTTTTCATGACTTCTGTTTTGTTAATATATTTCAATAAAATTCAAACAGCCTGTTAATTGATGTTACAGATGCCGAGTATCTCCTCGGGTGTGAATGTACCCGATATAAGTACTATCACAGCCGAATCTTTTTTGTTTGTTATGTTTACAAGACAGTATAGCCCCCCCTCGCCCTTATACATATATATTGATGAGCTTTTTTGAGGAGTGGAGATGTAGGCTATGGTCTCGAATCCGCACTCTTTGATGGTCTTTTCGCGTAATTGCAATATTTGTTCCAAAAAATATTTTGATGGAACACCATCTGAAAATACCGACTTTATATAATCTATCTTTTTTATTAATTCTTTGGGTATTCCAATCTCATTGCCGAATTTAATGCTATTTCCGGCGGAGACTATGGCGTTGAGCATCTGATGCGATATATAACTGTAGCTTGTTTTGCCATCAGTTTTCATGATTCTCTCCATAGTAGCCTCAATATCCTTGAAATTAGGCTTCTTTGTATAGCTTTGTGCCGTTGCCGTTGTAAGCGTTATTAGTATAAGCAATGTTGTGATAATCTTATTCCACATAGTTTACAAGAGTATTTACATGTTTATGTATATCTTTTTCCATTCTTCCGAATGTGTCGCCGGTTCGTTGTATCTCATGCTCACAATCATCAAGTATGGCAGAAAATTCGCCAAACAGATATTTTAAATGTGTGGCGGCCTCGTGAGGAGTGGCAAATGTATCGCGTTCAAATTCATCGGTGTTGTTATTGATTCCCGGAAACAAGAAAAAAAACAGTATAAATATAGCTGCTATTGAAGTATACACATATAGCGCAGCATAAATTTTGCGTCTCGACATCTTTTTTAAGGGTGCCTGCCCGATTATTGCTTGCAATTTATCATCCAATGATTCGCTGCAACCTCTGTTTTTATAAGCAGATGCAAGGGAAAGAATAAATTCTTTGTCGCGTTGCAATTCCTCGGGAACCTCTTCAATAAGAAGACGCGCACAAAGATAGCTCTCCTCTTCGGATGAGGTGTCGCCCTCATAATATCTTTCTATAAGTTTTTTTATTTCGTTCATCTTATAAACACTTATATTTTCCTGTTTGCAAAATAAATTATTCTCAGGCGCTTTCTTGCGCGTGATAGGGTTGTCCTTATGGTTGTGGGTGACATGCCTGTCAGCTCCTCAATCTCGGCATTTGTGCAACCCAACAGATGCATCGTCAGTATGCGTTGCTGTGTTTCCGGTAACTTGGCTATCATTTCCTCGATAGAGGGGGTGTCTTGCTCTTCGGGTTGCTCATATACTTCGTCGACAATGTCCGAGATGTCTTCACATGTTTCGTAGCGCTGAACTTGCCGCCATCTGTCGATGCAGATGTTGCGAAGCGATGTTAAACAATAGTGCTCGTGATTCTTTATCTCGTCGAGCTTGTCACGTTGTTGCCAAAGTTTCAAAAACAGTGTCTGCACTGCATCTTCCGCTTCTGCAGGGTTACCTAATTTTTTTAATGCTGTGTCATATAATTTATTTTTCAACGGCAGAAAGTGTCTTTTGAAATTCTCTGCAGTCATGTTATTATGTTTGCATTGTTTGTGTTTTTTTATTAAGACGGATATGTTACATTTTTGTGACATTTTCGATAGTTAAAAAGTGTTTAAAGTCTATTCTGTTTCTATAATTAATATTTTATGAACTGTTTTTATCTGATTTTTATTCTTTTTCGAGCACCGTAGTGGGATTCATATTAATCACCTTCCATGCACTTGCCGTAACCACTGCAATAGTGAGCAGTAACACCGACATAAAGCTCAATACATATACCGGAGCCGAGACGGGTGCCCTGTGGATGTAACCCTGCAGTATAAGGTCGACGATATACATTGCTATGGGCTGTGCGAGAATGAAACATATAGCCAATATGGTTATATAGCGTTTGTAAAACAATGCTATGATATCGCTGCGTTGTGCGCCGTTCACGCGGCGTATCGCAATCTCTCGTCGGCGATATTCTGTTTCAAAAAACACCAATCCGAACAATCCGAGAAGCGACACGAATATTGCAAGCAGCGCATATTTGCCCATATCTTTCACTGTGTCGAGTGTGTAGCTGTTATCTTCGGTGATTACCTCGTCGATACTTTCGAGCTTGGGAGTATATTCTGTATCTGTTTGATATTTTGCATATAATTCCTGCAGGTATGAAGCTATTGAGTCGCGGTTGTGTTCTTCTTTGGCTCTTATATACATAGTGGAGGGGCAATCACCCGGTGCAGAGTATATTAACCAAAATGGTCGATTCCCGAAAATGGGAGCATGCACATCAAAATCTTTGCAAACACCTGCAACCTCGTAGCTCCGGCCGTTGCTTTCGATTAGCATCTCTCCGGGACGAATTTCATAATCCTTTGCGGTTTGTTCATTTACTATTACGTGACGGCCTTTGCGGTTGTTAATACAGAAGTTTTCTCCCTCAACCATTTCGATATTCATTAAGTCTAAGAATTTTTCATCAATGTATAGGCCCCAAATACAAATCTCTTTTTCACTGCTTTGTATTTTTATATTTCTTCCATGGTAGTCGATGGTGCTGAATAGTTTGTCGGCAAATGCAATATTCTCTATGTCGGGATGTTGCAGTGCAGCAACGCGGATATTTTCGGCATTTTCTTCTGTTATTCGGGCACGGTGACCAAAGTTCAAAAGATATAGATTATCTTTTTTGAATCCGCAGTCTCTTTTCACAGATGCGTAATATTGATTGTATATGGCAAATGTTACAACTATGAATATGAACGATGTCATAAATTGTATGGAGAGGAGAATGTTGCGCAGAGCCATTCCCTCTTTTGCTTTTCCGAATCTCCCTTTAAGTACTGCCGATGGTGTAAAAGATGTGATGTAAAATGCGGGATATATGGCCGTACATATCGCTGCCGATAATGCGAAAAGTGTTATTGCAAATAAGATGTGTGTATTTTCAGCAATGACGCCTTGCGATATTTCATAGCCTTCGTGCTCCATGGCAGCAATGAAGCAAAATGCCAAAATAAGTGATATTCCTACAATTGCAATGCTCTCTGCAATTATCTCTGCGCGTTGCATACATGTACTCACACCTAAAACTTTTTTGATGTTTGCATTACGCACGCGCCGAGGAATAAGTGCTACAAAGAAATTATAATAATTTATAAAGGCTATCGAGAGTATAAGCACTGTGACAAGTATTGCTGTATAGAAGGAGTTTCTATCAATCTCATATCCCGACCATACTTCGATGTCGTGCGTAAATTGCGATTCTGTGATTGGGGTCAGACGAATATGATTCTCGACATTCTCCTCGGTCAGATTTTTAAATCGGTCGTAATTTTTATGATTTTGTAATGTGTTCAGATGTTTTATCATCGTACAAATGAGAGCCCTTTCGTCGCTTTTATCGTGGAGCTTCACATATATCCTTGTACGTTGATTCGGACGAGTGAAATTTAGTATTGCATCTAATCTGAAATCGCTGTTTTTGGGCATATCATCGTGTATAGACACTATGTTATATGGAATTCCTGTCTCTTTGTTGTTTGAGTGTAAATATATTGTGCTGCCTACGCCTACATTCATCTTTTTGGCGCTGCTGCGGCTGATGGAGATGTTTGCGGCACTCTTGTTGGAGACTGCATCAAAATCGCCCTCGATAATCTTTAATGATAGCGTCTCTTTTATTCCGCGGTCGCTGTTTCTTGTACTAAGCTTGTAGGCTTTATCGCTATTTGGGTCGGCATCGGGTGAATATATATCTTCAATCATTAATGAATTGCAGTAAAAGCTCTCAACGATGGGGGAGGTTTCTAAAAAATTGTAAAAAACATCACTTGGCAAATGCGCTTCCCATTTTTCTTCAATGTTGAACAGCCTTGTCTCCATGCGGAATATGCGTTCACACTCTTTTATTCCACGGTTGAATGTGAGGTCGTTGTATACCCGGGGAAGAAATATGTAGGATACGGTGAATGCAATTGACAGACCTGTTATATTAAGCAAGGCCGATAGTTTAAATTGTTTGATTGTGCTTAGGAGTGGTTTTAATTTCATATAATGATATTATTATGAGGTTTTTTAACAAAATTACCCATTGGAGAATATACGTGCAACGAAAAAATGTTAAAACCCTTTATATAGGCAAAAAGTGTGCAAATTTTGCACACTTTTTGCCTATATAAAGGGTTTTTTATTCGGAAAAGTTTTTTATGCGATGCTTATAAAAAAGCCTCCTTTGTGAATTGCCTGTCAGGCTCTATTCCCAATCTTCTTCGTAATATATCTCATCGTCGTCCTCATCGGTAATTGTTTCATATTCATCATCTTCCCAATTGGCAAAATCGTCGGCTATCATGCGTTTGTCGTAGTTTCGGTGAACAAGCTCGTCGCGCTTCACAGCTGCCAAAAGATTCTCTTCGCTGTTGAGCAGTTGCCATAGTGTATCTTTAAGTTGGGGAATGCCTTCTCCTGTTGCCGATGAGATGAAAATGTGTGGAATACCATCGGGAAGCCCTTCTGAGAGCATCTCTTGCAGTTCCTCATCAATAAGGTCGCTTTTTGTTATTGCAAGCACTCGTTGCTTGTCGAGCATTTCGGGGTTGAAGGTCGCTAATTCGTTCAACAGCACTTCGTACTCTTTTTTTATATCGTCGGTGTCGGCCGGTATCATGAAAAGCAACAGTGAATTGCGTTCAATGTGACGCAAAAAACGCAAGCCGAGACCTTTGCCTTGGCTGGCACCCTCTATTATTCCGGGTATGTCGGCCATTACAAATGATTTTCCGTCGCGATAGGGGACTATGCCCAGATTGGGTTCGAGTGTGGTGAAAGGGTAGTTGGCTATTTTGGGCTTTGCGGCCGAGACGCTCGACAGCAGGGTCGACTTTCCTGCATTGGGAAAGCCAACAAGACCTACATCGGCAAGCAACTTCAACTCCAGGGTTACTGTCATTTCACGCATAGGCTCTCCGGGCTGTGCAAAGCGTGGTGCCTGACGTGTGGGGGTGGCAAAGTGTACGTTGCCCAATCCTCCACGTCCTCCGCGCAGCAGTATCACCTTCTGCCCATCTTCGGTGACATCGCACAGGTATTCTCCGGTTTCGGCATTATAGGCAACTGTGCCGCATGGTACGTCTATTATTTTACTCTCGCCGTCGGCGCCGGTGCTGCGGTTGACGCCTCCATTCTGTCCATTGCCTGCAAATACGTGACGTTGGTATTTCAAATGCAACAGTGTCCAATAGTTGCGGTTGCCACGTAATATTATATCTCCTCCTTTACCTCCGTCGCCTCCATCGGGGCCGCCATTGGGAAGATATTTTGCACGGTGAAGATGGGCCATTCCGCGTCCGCCTCGACCCGAGCGGCATATTATCTTTACGTAGTCTATGAAATTGGATTCAGCCATGTGTAGTATGATGTATAATGATATAACAGAGAGGACGCACTTGTTTGTTGTAGCGCCCTCTCGTTGTTTGCTCTTTTTTTTATCAAATTCTGCTGTCGATGGCGGCTGCTATGTCGCTGAATATGCGGTCGAGCTCGCCAAAGCCGTTTATGTAGCAGTGTTTGCCCTCTTTTTTATACCACTCTTTTAGGGGTGAGGTTTGTTCGTGGTACACTACGAGACGTTTTTTTATTGTCTCTTCGTTGTCATCGGCGCGTCCCGATTCTTGTCCGCGCTTCAGCAGTCGGGTCATAAGTTCTTCTTCGGGAACGTCCAATTCTATCATCACGGTGACATCTTGTCCGCGCTCGTTAAGCATTCTCTTGAGTGATTCTGCTTGAGCTATTGTACGTGGAAATCCGTCGAATATCACGCCCTTGCTGCCTACGAGTGTATCGAGCTTTGCCGAAAGGATACTTACCATAAGCTCGTCGGGAATAAGTTGTCCGTTGTCGATCAGATTCTTGGCTGTGCTACCAAGTTCGCTGCCGGCAGCTATCTCTGCTCGAAGCACATCGCCTGTCGAAATATGGTCTATCCCGTATTTTTCTACAATTCTTTCACTTTGTGTGCCCTTGCCTGAGCCGGGTGCACCGAAAATTACAATGTTAAGCATTCTGTTTGTATATTATTTGTTTGTTGTCTTTTGAATTTATTTGTATCATCTGTTTTTTAGTCGGACATAATGTTTTTTATCAATAAAAAACGGATGCTTTTTAAAAAAAGAGGGCCGACGACTTCTTATTCTATTGCATCGTATATATCCGGAAAGTTGCGCCCAAGCCCATTGTAATCAAGACCATATCCCACTATGAAACGGTCGGGGATTGTAAAAGCACTGTATTTTACCTCAACCGGCACCATAAGTCGTGCAGGTTTTACAAATAGTGACGCAATTGCCACAGAGGCCGGCTCGCGAGTGCCGAGTGTCTCTACCATTCTTTGCATTGTAAGCCCGGTATCAACAATATCCTCGATTATGATTATGTCGCGCCCTGCAATGGATTCTGCAAGACCTATTACCTCTCGTATAGTGCCGGTGGTGGTGGTTCCTTGATAAGACGATAATTTCACAAACGAAACTTCACACTCAATATCAAGGTGTTTCATAAGGTCGGTTGCAAACATGAAACATCCGTTGAGAACACCCAGCAGCAAAGGACGTTTGCCTTTGTAGTCTCTGTTTATTTCCCGGGCAACATTTTTTACCGCTTCATCTATCTGTTCGCGTGTGATGGACAGTTTGAATTTTTTGCCGTGAATTTGTATGGTTGACATAAATCCCTATTTTTTCATATTGCCACAAAAATAGCACAAAGTTCTGAACAAAATAAAAAAAAAGTGATTTTTTTTCTTTTGCAGTGTCATCAGATATGCAGCGTAAAGTGTGATTAATGCCGTAGAGTATGCAAAAAGTGTAAAAAAACATGCAAAAATGAATATATAAAAACAGATGAAAAAATGTATTTATAATATAATTTAATAGAAATTTAAACAGCTTCTGAAAACAAATTGCTATCTTTGCAGATAAATCAAAAGTTATATGTATCTAAGATTTACAGATATTAAAAAGATAGCACTGTTCGCATTGACATTTTTGGCAATACCGTGTGCTGCACAGGTAGATGTCAATCTGTTTGTAAGCGGAACAGCCGAGGGAGTAACATATTATCTGCCAGACACCCGTTTGGATGTGACAGTGGAGGCGCAATGTATAACACGCACACCCGGAGAATTTAGCAGATATGCCGATAGATTTCTGCGAATCAGCGATGCCGTAACAACAAAAAGCAGCGAATGGGAACTTACAGGGGTAAGGCTTAACATGACAGGCGTCCCCAATAAGAATAAAGCATTCACCGTAAAGCTCAACAACAATGCAGCATCTGATATTCGTTTGAATGAGAACGGTATAATAGCAGCCATAAATTGCGATGTTGAACAGCAGCAGCCAACCGCCGAGAAAAATCCTGTGCGGAAACGTGTCGACCCGAGAATCTACATGACCGAAGAGATTCTTCAAGCAACATCTACCGCAAAAATGGCCGAGCTGGTGGCAAAAGAGATCTACGCTATACGCGAGAGTAAATTAGCCATCACACGCGGACACTCCGATAATATGCCCAAAGACGGAGTATCCATGCAGCTTATACTCGACGAACTGAATCTGCAGGAGCAAACACTCACAGAACTCTTTACCGGACGAATAGACACCGTGGCATACACAGGTACAATAAAACTCACACCCACATTGGTGAGCGACACTGCGCGTGCCGTGCTATTCCGTTTTTCACGCAAAAAAGGAATACTCGAACCTGACAATCTGGCCGGAGCACCCGTATATTACGATTTTAAAAATATGAATCCTCCCGTTGAACAACCCGAAGAGGATAAGAAAAAGAAAAAAGAGAAAAAAGAGATAAAACGCGAAGGAATCTGTTACAACATTCCCGGACACGCACAAATAAAAATATACACAGCCGGCGAGACACTTTTTGAAGAAGAGGTACCCGTGGCACAGTTTGGCACAGTAGAGGTGCTGGCAAAAAACCTATTCGAGCGTAACAGCAACACAAAAGTAGTGTTCGACACAGCGACAGGCGGAATAAAAAGCATAGATAAATAACACATTAAGAATATAAAATTTAAAAAACATGTTTGAAAACCTAAGCGAACGTTTAGAACGTTCATTTAAGATACTGAAAGGAGAGGGCCGCATCACCGAGGTGAACGTGGCCGAAACACTCAAAGACGTGCGCAAAGCACTGCTCGATGCCGACGTAAACTACAAAGTAGCAAAAAGCTTCACCGATACGGTAAAAAACAAAGCCATAGGACAAAATGTGCTCACCTCCATTCACCCCGGCCAATTGATGATAAAAATTGTGCACGACGAACTTACGACACTCATGGGTGGCAGCACAGCCGAAATAAACTACGAAGGACATCCAGCGGTTATTCTCATGTCGGGTCTTCAAGGCTCGGGAAAGACAACATTCTCGTCGAAGCTCGCCAACTACATGAAGAAAAAGAAAAATCGCAACCCCCTGCTTGTAGCCTGCGACGTATATCGTCCGGCAGCCATCGACCAGCTGAAAGTATTGGGTGAGCAGATTAACGTTCCGGTATACAGCGAGCCCGATAGCAAGAACCCTGTGGAAATTGCACAAAATGCCATTAAAGAGGCCAAGCAAAAAGGCTACAACTTAGTTATAATAGATACCGCCGGACGCCTTGCAATAGACGAGGCGATGATGCAAGAAATTGCAGCCATAAAAGAGGCCGTAAATCCCGGAGAGACACTCTTTGTGGTAGACTCCATGACCGGACAAGATGCGGTGAACACCGCCAAGGAATTCAACGACCGTCTCGACTTCACCGGTGTCATACTCACAAAGCTCGACGGTGACACACGAGGCGGTGCCGCACTATCTATCCGCACCGTTGTAGACAAGCCCATAAAATTCATAGGAACAGGCGAGAAGATGGAGGCAATAGACCTTTTCCATCCCAGCCGAATGGCCGACAGAATATTGGGAATGGGCGACGTGGTATCACTTGTCGAGCGTGCCCAAGAACAATTCGACGAAGAAGAAGCCAAAAAATTACAACGCAAACTTGCCCGCAACCAATTCGACTTCAACGATTTTCTTACACAGATTGAACAGATAAAAAAGATGGGTAACATAAAAGACCTGATGGCCATGATACCCGGAGTAGGCAAAGCTGTGAAAGACCTTGATATTGACGACAATGCGTTCAAAAGCGTAGAGGCTATAATCTACTCGATGACACCCAAAGAGCGCTCCAACCCCGAAATAATAAACACCTCGCGCCGCGAACGTATAGCCCGCGGCAGCGGTACAACCGTACAAGAGGTTAACCGCCTGATGAAGCAGTTCGAGCAAATTCGCAAGACCATGAAAACCGTTGCCGGCGGCAAAATGGGTAAAATGATGGGAGGAATGCCACGCTTCAGATAAGCAGCAAAAAACAGAACTAACCTTTTTTATATATACATCATGCAAATAATCGACGGAAAGGCCATTGCGGCAACAATAAAAAAAGAGATTGCGCAGCAGGTAGACGAAATAATGGCAAAAGGCGGCAAGCGCCCCCATTTGGCAGCCATACTCGTTGGACACGACGGCGGCAGCGAAACATACGTAGCCAACAAAGTGAAAGCCTGCGAAGAGTGCGGATTCACATCGACACTTATACGCTACGAAGATGATGTCACCGAAGAACAACTGCTCGCAAAAGTGCAGGAACTGAACAATGACCCCGACGTCGACGGCTTTATAGTGCAACTGCCTCTTCCCCGTCATATAGACGAGCAAAAGGTTACCGAAGCTATCGACTACCGAAAAGATGTCGACGGATTTCACCCCGTGAACGTAGGGCGACTATCCATAGGGCTGCCCTGCTTCCTGTCGGCAACCCCCAACGGCATAATGGAACTTTTGCGTAGGTACAACATTGATACAAAGGGAAAAAAATGCGTAGTATTAGGACGCAGTAACATCGTGGGCAAGCCCATGGCAAACCTGATGATGCAAAAAGGAACCCCCGGCGACGCAACTGTCACCGTATGTCACAGCCGCACTCTCAACATTGTAGAAGAGTGCCAAGCCGCCGATATAATAATAGCAGCCCTGGGACAACCACACTTCGTAAAAGCCGAGATGGTGAAAGAGGGTGCGGTGATTATAGACGTAGGTACGACACGCGTTCCCGATTCAACACGTAAATCGGGATTCAGACTATGCGGAGATGTCGACTACGAGAATGTCGCTCCAAAATGCTCCTATATAACCCCCGTTCCCGGCGGAGTAGGGCCGATGACAATTGTATCGCTCATGAAGAACACTCTTCTGGCAGCAACACACGAAATATATTGATAATATACGCGATGCAACGTTTGCGTATCCTCATAGGCGTAATGCTTTGTGCAACAATGATGGCTGCACAAAGCATTACGCCACCTTTTTCACGCATCGAGATGCTTTTCGCAGGAGATCTCATGCAACATAAGAGCCAGCTCGATGCAGCACGTAGGAGCGATGGCACATACAGTTTCTCATCGTGCTACAACTATATTCGTGCCGACGTGAGCAGTGCCGACATAGCCGTATCCAATCTCGAAACCACAATAGGCGCAAAAGGGTTTGGAGGCTATCCGGCTTTTTGTGCTCCCGACAGTTTTTTGTATGCAGCCAAAGAGGCCGGATTCGACGTGCTTCTATTTGCCAACAATCACTGTCTCGACCGAGGAAAAAGAGGAGCACTCCGCACATTGCACATGATGGATTCTCTTGGTATACAACATTGTGGCGTATATCGCGACAGCATTGACCGCGCAATGCGCCATCCGCTGATAATAGATAAAAAGAATATCCGTATTGCAATATTGAATTACACATACGGCACAAACGGCATTGCCGTACCGGCTCCGCTTATTGTGAATTTCATTGATAAGGAGGTTATAGTGGCGGATATTGCTCGTGCAAAGGAACTGCATGCCGATGTTATCATTGCATGTATGCATTGGGGTGATGAGTATTTGTCGCTTCCGCCAAAAAGGGTGCGCGACCTTGCATCGTGGCTTCTTGAACAGGGAGTAGACCATGTGATAGGCGGACATCCGCACGTGTTGCAACCAATGGAGGTGCGTCGCGACAGTACCACACTAAAGCGTCATGCAGTGGTGTATTCGTTGGGAAATTTAATATCGGGTATGTATGCACGCGGTACCGACGGCGGCGCTCTTGTGCGCATGGATATATACCGTTGCGGTTATATGACACAACTGCAAACAGTCAGATACGGGCTTACCTGGGTCGCCCGTCCCGGACGCGACGGAGTGGATAATTTTACAATATTGCCGGCTGCCTCACCTCCTGCCGTGATAAATTCTCAAGCACGCAACAGAGTGACGAATTTTTCCAACGAGACTCGCAAACTATTCGACAAGCACAATAAAGGCGGAGTAACGGAGTATAACATCGAATAATCGAGTATTAAACAGCTCAGTCCACCATCACACCTTTTATTCTGAATTCCGAAAGAGAGTAGCCTGTGTGGCGCTTGAAGTATCTGTTAAGATACGATTGATCGGGAAAATGAAATTCATTGACCAACTCTTGAAAAGTCTTGTGTGAGTACATCAGCACCACTTGAAGCTCGATTATAGTATATTGGTCGATAATCTCTTTTGCATTTTGTCCCGATGCTCTTTGACAAATGGCATTCAGATGACGTGTCGAAATTTTCAAGCTGTCGGCATAGAACTGCACAGAGCGCTCTTCGCGGAATTTTTGTGTCAACAGGATTCTGAAGTCGTGAAACATTTTGTCGCGTGTTTCACTTATTATCTCTTTGTTGGGCGACTCCTCCCTCTGTTTTAAATCTTGTATATATAACAACAAGGCATTTATCAAAAGTATTATATTTTGTCGGCAATATTCACTTTTCTCATTTTGAATATTCACCAAAGATTCCATTATGTCTATTTGACGGAAAATATTTTTTACAAATTCTCTTTCCATTTCGTTGTCGCCTCCTTTATGTGGGCGACGCTCTATGCTTTGCATCGTCTCGGGGCTGAAAGCGCTGCGTGCCGCCAGCCAAATATGCTTAGATAGACCGAGCAGACGTGATGAAAAATCACTTGTAATGTCAAGGAGCAATATATTTGAACCGCGAGGAATGATAATAATCTCCCCTGTGGTGAAATGGTGCTTTTGTCCGTCAATCGTAAAAAATGCTTCACCGCTCAAACACCAAAATATGGATGTAAACTGAAATTGGTAGGGGTGCTGAACGAATTGTTGCAACGACGATTTTATTGTTGCAAACCCTTGTTGTGGTAATTTTTTCAGGTATATGTTGTTCATATTTTCGTCTGCAGTCTTTTCTTTTTGTACAAACTTGTTGCAATAATCGCAAAAAATACCGAAATACACAATAGTTAGTGCTTAAATTACAATGATTTTTTAGTATTGTATTTATGATTGGTATACCTTTGCGAATAATGATATATAAATTTGTGTATGCAGGATAAGAATGAGTATCGACGTAGGAATGAGGAATTTCTTACTTTAAAAGCTCAAGACGAGGGTATTAAGCAATTGTGCGACGGAGTATTTTATGAGGTTCTTGCAACGGGTAAAGGACGCGGCGGTGTAACGGCACGCAGCGTAGTGGTGTGCCATTATCGTGGCGAACTTATGAACGGAAAGGTTTTTGACGACTCGTGGAGCAGAGAGTGTCCCGAGGCTTTCAGAGTCTCTGACCTTATCGAAGGATTCCAAACTGCACTATGCGATATGCGCATCGGTGATCGCCGACGTATATATATATCTTGGCAAAAGGGATATGGCAAACGTTCAATAGGGAATATCCCCGGTTATTCGAGCTTGATATTTGAAGTGGAATTGATAAATATCGCATAGGATATGGAGTGTAAACAACCTAAATTTATTATAACCGGCGATGGGACATTGCGCTTGGGATTGGTGTGCAGACATCGTGAATTGCTGCGACCGGGAGAGTCGTGTTTGGGAGGAGGGTATTACGAATTGGATTACGTGTCGCACAGAATGTTGCTATCGGGTATGTCCACCGACTTCGGCGAACCTGAATGGGGATGCGTGGAGACTTTGCGTGTGTCGGCATATTACAGGGGACTGGGCATAATATACTCATCGTGGGAAAAAGGAATGGATGATATTTTAATAAGCGACATCATTAATATCGAATATATTTGATAAACTGATTGAACAAACTAATCTCCCTCTCTGTTTATATAAAAACGGCTTGAACCTTATTTGACGGAATTTCAGCAGTTTTTTAAACAGCTTCTAATAAAAACAGAGATTATGGAGAAATTGAAAATTTTGGAATTTGCCGACCCTGTTTGCACATGGTGCTGGGGTACTTCGCCTATAATTCGTGCATTGGAATACAGATACGGCGAGCAGATAGAGATTGAGTATGCAATGGTCGGGATGGTAGATGATATACGTACATTCAATAATCGAAGGCTCAAGATTGGGGGCGACAACATCGAGCTCTCCAATCGTAATATGTTGAAGCATTGGCTCGACGCATCCGGAGTACATGGAATGCCGGTTGAAGAGCATCATTTTCATCTTTTCAGCGAGAAATATCTTTCTACATTACCACAATGCAAGGCGTATATTGCAGCAAGGCTCTGTTCTCCTATTAATAAGGATGGAGTGCGAGATACAAAGATGGCTCATAAATATTTTCGTCGTCTGCAAGAGGCTACCGCTGCCGAAGCGATGCAAACGGGCGATGCAAACATCCTCTCCGACCTGTCGGCGGTTGTCGGCTTCGACCCTGAAAAATTTCGAGAACTGCTCGACAGCAGCAAAGTGCAACAGATATATGAAGAAGATAAAGAGCTTGCCAAACACTACGGAGTGGAGTCGACCCCTACCTTTCTGCTCACTTACAAGAGACAGGAACTGTTGTTGCAAGGCTTCACCACATACGAGACAATAGAGCATAATATTCGTCAGTTTACATACGGAGAAATATCTCCCGAAAAGTGTGAACGAAGCAACAGAACAAAACTCACCAATGAGAATGTTGCACATTACATTGAACATTATGGCTCGGTGTATCCTGTGGACATTGCAACTGCTTTCGGCCTAAAAAGACATGGCGGACACACTGCACTCAACATAGAATCGTATGAACATTTGCCGAACATACTTGACGAACTTATCCACAAAGAAAAAATTGCAATTACACCAAAAGCAAACAGCTATATGATATACTCTCTGCACGAAGGCCGCACTCAAACCCAGGAACGTATGCACGAAGTAGCAGGAACCTATTAAACATTTGTTTATTAACAGCTTCTTAGAATATAAAAGCATAATGATAAACATAATTTAACATATATATATTCAGCCTACAAAATAGGCAGTGGCAAAACAGATAAATTTTGCCACTGCCTATTTTCTTAAATATTTTTACTACTTTTGCATTATCCTTAGAAACTGTTTGAATTTATGTTCTTGGTATTTTTATGATTCTTTTATAGAATGTTGTTTCATTTTTAAGGGCACATAGCAGGATGTGTTACCTTAAAAAAGGGAAAAACAGATAAAAAAGAGCACAAAAAGGCAAGTTGAATCAGCATATACATAATGTTTGAAATAAATTTAAACATCTTCTTAAAGTAATATTGTAAAATATCGCAAAATGAGATACATAAAACTTTTCATGGCATTGCTGATGGTGATTGTTGCATCAGGCTGCACTCACAAAAAGGCAAATGATGCAACGGTTATAATGGAGACCACTGCAGGTACAATAACATTGAAATTGTATGATGAGACCCCCGTCCACAGGGATAACTTCATAGAATTGGCAGGTGAATGTTATTTTGATTCGCTACTGTTTCATAGAGTAATATCCGGATTCATGATACAGGGCGGCGACCCTGATTCAAAATATGCTCCGGCTGGAGTGCGATTGGGCGAGGGAGGTCCCGACTACCGTCTTAATGCAGAAATACGTACACCGGAGATTTTTCATAAACGCGGTGCACTTGCTGCTGCACGTGAGGGCGACGATGTCAACCCTGCAAAAATGTCATCACCCAGCCAATTCTACATCGTATATGGCAAGGTGTATACACCGAGGGAACTTGAAAGTCTCAGGCTGAAACTGCAAGAGCGCACAGGGCGCGAAATAAAATTCACAAAAGAACAGATAGATACATATACCACGATAGGAGGAGTACCTTTCCTCGATGGCGAATATACGGTTTTTGGCGAGGTGCTTGAGGGGCTTGACGTTGTTGAAAAAATTCAAAATGTGGAGTGCGATGAGTATGACCGCCCGATAAACGATGTGCGTATACTTAATGTAAGAGTAGAAACCAATAAATAACAGATAAAATGCTTGAAGTAGGAGACAAAATACCCGATTTTTTAGGGCTCGACGAAGAGGGTAGAGAACTGCACCTCTCTGATTTTGCAGGCAGTAAACTTATAGTATATTTCTATCCCAAGGACAATACTCCGGGATGCACGGCAGAGGCTTGTTCTCTGCGCGACGGAATGGAGGAGCTTGTTGCGTCGGGATATGCCGTGATAGGTGTCAGTGCCGACAGTATAGCTTCGCACAAACGTTTCAAAGAGAAGCAAACACTTAACTTTCCACTTATCTCCGATGCCGACAGACGTTTGATTGAAGCCTTTGGAGCATGGGGCGAAAAGAAGATGGCAGGACGCACATATATGGGCATTCTGCGCACCACCTTTATCGTGGGCGAGGATGGCAGAATAGAGCGCGTCATTAAAAAAGTTAATACAAAAGATGCAGCCCGACAGATACTCGACAATAAATGAATCACAAATAAAACAGTATTATGATTGAATTACTAACATTAATGACAACTGCGGCCGAGGTTGCCGACACAACAGCAACAGGCAGCGCACAGACAATAGAGAATGTCGTAAATTCACTCTCGGGAATATCGTTCCCCGAACTTGTTCAGATGCTTACGGCATATTGTATCTCTTTCGGTACCAAAATAATAAAGGTACTTATTGTATGGTTCATAGGACGTTGGCTCACCAAGCGCATACTCTCATTTGTGAGCATGCTGATGGAGAAAAGTAAAACCAATGTTACAGTGAGAACTTTCCTCACAAGCCTCATTGATGTTGTGCTTATGATTATGCTCATTGTAATTATTATAAGCATATTCGGCATTGACACATCTTCGTTTATCGCACTGTTTGCTTCGGCGGGTGTAGCAATTGGTATGGCACTGAGCGGCACATTGCAGAATTTTGCCGGCGGTGTAATAATTCTCTTGTTCCGCCCATATAAAGTTGGCGATTATATCGAAGCACAGGGGCAGGCTGGTACAGTAAAAGAGATTCAGATTTTCAATACAGTGTTGCAAACACCTGATAATAAGATAATTCTTGTACCCAACGGCCCTATGTCAACCGGCATTGTCAACAACTACTCTCGCGAAGAACTTCGTCGTGTGGATTTTTCTTTCTCTATATCCTATGGCGATGATTTCGAGAAGGCAAAGGCCGTTATTCAAGAACTTATTGCAGCCGATGAACGTATTCTCAAAACCCCTGAGCCTTTTATCGGACTTGGCTCGCTGGGAACAAGTTCCATTGATATTACAGTGCGTGTGTGGGCTCGTCAAGAGAATTATTGGGGTATATTCTTTGATATGAATAAGACTATCTATGAGACATTGCCCAAACGTGGTCTCAGATTCCCTTATCAGACATTTACCGTAAATGTAAACAAATAATAATCATTTATTTATTATAGAAACTGTTTAAATATATTCTCTTGAAGTGTTTACAGGTCTTTTCTAGAATGTTTTTTCATTTTTTACAGGTGCATGGCGGGCCATGTAACCGCAAAAAAAGGGAGAAACAGGCAATAAAGAGTATATAAACAGACAAGTCAAATAAATAATGGTGCAAACATATATTTAAAAATAATTAATCATATTCTAATTAAATAACCTTTAATAAGTGCCGTGCAGATTATTTTATAATTTGCACGGCACTTATTAGTACCAACCATTTGTCGGTATATCCCGGCAGAGGTTTAAACAGTTACTGTTTTAAGCATTATATGCAACTGTTTTTTTGCTTTCTTAAGGTGCTCTAAGATTCATACGGATTGCTATTGTTGTTATACATTATAATAAAAAAGTTATGGCATCTATTAAAGTGAAATTCAGACCTTCATTAAAGAAGGAAGAAGAGGGAAAAATCTATTATCAACTCATCCATGAAAGAGTGGTGCGGTTGATAAAGACCAATCTGTCTGTGAAATCCTCCGAATGGGACGATACTCGCGGACGACTGATAATAAGCGAATGTTCGGTAGAACGTGCCGATTACCTTCGTGAGGTAATGGCAAAGATAGAGAGTGACTTGGATAATATCCGAAAATGTATCATATATCTCGAAACTACGAGAAAAAAGTTTTCTGTGAATGATATAAAGCAATATGTAAGCAAATCCGGTGAGAGACAAAGTTTCTTCAGCTATATGCACAAAATCATTCATCAACTTTATGATACAGGACATTATCGTCTTCATGAGATATATACAACCACATACAACAGTTTGCAGCGATTCAACTGCGGACGTGATATGTTATTTTCCGAATTTAATGCTAAAACGATGCTTGCCTATGAGGGATGGCTCAAGGAGCGTGTGAGTGCAAATACCTCATCTTTTTATATGCGTAATTTACGTGCGGTTTACAACAGGGCTGTGGACGAGGGGCTTACCGAACAACGCAACCCTTTTAAACATGTCTATACAGGAATAGATAAGACAAAGAAAAGGGCTGTGCCGCTTAAAGTGATACGCGAATTAAAGAATCTTAATCTTGAGGATGCACCCCGTCTTGCGTTTGCTCGTGATATGTTCCTGTTTAGTTTTTACACCAGAGGTATGGCTTTTGTGGACATGGCTTATTTGAAAAAAAGTGATTTATCATTGGGCTGCCTTGTCTATTGTCGCAGAAAAACAGGACAGAAACTACATATCAAGTGGGAGCGTTGCATGCAGGAGATAGTGGATAGATATGCCGCCGCCGATACAATGTTCCTGTTGCCGATTATAAAACGCACAGGAACATTGGAGCGTAACGATTATCGTAACATGAGCAGTAAACTGAACGAGTGTCTTAAAAAAATCTCTAAACGGCTGGGCCTGTCGGTTCCAATCACAATGTATGTGTCGCGACACACATGGGCAAGTGTTGCAAAGAGTAAGAATGTCCCTCTTTCTGTTATCAGCGAAGGAATGGGACATGATAGCGAGGCTACCACAAGAATATATCTTTCGGCTCTCGACACTTATGCTATTGACAGAGCCAATAAATTAATATTAAGTGCTTTGTAAGATTGCAGAGATTGCATCGGAACGGGTGCGTTAGTTAGGTTTGTGTTTGTGTAAAATGGCAGAGTGTATATGTCTGATTATTTTATTGAGATTTTCAATCATTTTTTTATTGTTAACAATCGTTTACACATCTTTTTTTTGTACCTTTGCACCTCCTTAATGAGAGGTGCTTTTTTTCGGTTATATAGCCGGAGATACGCTTTCTCGAACAACTTCTAAAAGAGATAATATATATATATAATCAAGATGAAAGCGAAAAAAATTATTGATTTTCACCCTAAGTTCTTCGAGGCTATGAAGAACTATTCACGTGAGAAATTCAGTGCCGATGTAATGGCCGGTATTATCGTGGGTATTGTTGCAATACCTCTTGCCATAGCATTTGGTATTGCGAGCGGAGTGGGACCCACAGAGGGACTTGTGACTGCCATCATGGCAGGCTTGCTGATATCGCTGTTCGGAGGAAGCAAAGTACAAATAGGCGGCCCCACAGGAGCATTCATCATCATTGTCTATGGAGTGGTGCAGCAATATGGCTTGAGCGGACTTGCAATAGCCACCATAATGGCCGGAATTATACTTGTTGTGATGGGATTGTGTCGATTAGGCACTATAATCAAATTTATGCCATATCCTATTATAATAGGATTTACAGGAGGTATTGCCATTACCATCTTCTCTACTCAGATAAACGACCTTTTGGGGTTGGGTATCGACGATGTCCCTGCAAACTTTATTGATAAATGGGTGTGCTATATCAACAATATTAATAATATAGATTGGTGGAGCACATTTATGGGATTGTTGAGTATTGTATTAATAGCTCTGACACCCAAATTCTCAAAAAAAATCCCCGGTTCGCTGCTTGCCATAATTGTGATGACTGTTGCAGCATGGCTTATGAGAGAGTATGCAGGTGTTACTTCAATAAAGACTATCGGCGATTTATACGAACTGCCATCGGGGCTTCCGACTTTCCGCCTGCCGGAGATTAGCTTTGAAACAGGAAGCTTCTTTGCAACGGTGCAGGCTCTGGCTCCTGTGGCATTTACAATTGCCATGTTGGGTGCCATCGAGTCGCTTCTGTCTGCAATGGTTGCCGATGGTGTGATTGGCGACAAACATAATTCAAATACTGAACTTATAGGACAGGGTATTGCAAATATAGTTGTGCCATTCTTCGGCGGTATTCCCGCTACGGGTGCCATCGCGCGTACAATGGCAAACATAAACAATGGTGGCAAGACTCCGGTTGCCGGTGTTGTGCACACGTTGGTGCTGCTGTTGGTGTTGTTGTTCCTTGGAGGTCTTGTCGGACAGATTCCTATGCCCTGCCTTGCCGGTGTGCTTGTGATGGTTGCTTATAACATGAGTGGTTGGAGAACCATTCGTTCTATGTACCGAAGCTCAATGTCGGGTACGGGTGTGCTATTTGTAACACTGCTGTTGACTGTGTTCTTCGACCTTACGCTTGCCATCGAGGTTGGTCTTGTGATGGCTGTTGTAATTGTTCTTAAACGAGTTACAGAGAGTGCCAATGTGTCGGTTATGCGCGACCGCCTTGATGTGCATCACGATGGCGAGCATGATGAGACGCTGACGATTCCTACCGGTACCGAAGTGTTTGAAATTGAAGGGCCTTTCTTCTTTGGTGTTGCAAATAAGTTTGACGAACTTACACGTGACACAGATGCAATGCCCATACGTGTTGTGCGCATGAGAAAAGTCTCATTCATCGACTCCACAGGTGTTCACAATCTTGAGATTTTCATTAATTCTTCAATAGGCGAGGGCAGGAGTGTGATTCTCTCGGGCGTTCATGAGAATGTGGAAAAATCGTTGCGTAAGGCAGGCATCGTAAAATTGGTGGGCAAGGATAATGTGTGCAGCGACATACACATTGCACTCGAAAGAGCCGAAGAATTGTCTAAAGAAATGGGACTGAAAAAATGATTAACCATTTTAAGGCAAGAGACGGCTTTGCCGTCTCTGCCGCATATATTTCGGCGTTCCTCATCGTGGCGGTGTGGGGCGCTACTTTTGTGCAGACAAAGGTACTCATCAACGAGGGATTGCGCCCCGAGGAGATATTTTTTTACCGTTTTCTGCTTGCCTATACATTGATGCTTCCTGTTTCGAGAGATAAACTTTTTCTTGACAGTTGGCGCGACGAATTGTCGGCTCTTGTATTGGGGCTTACCGGCGGTTCACTATATTTTCTAACCGAGAACTATGCACTTGCTTATGGCTATTGCTATAATGTATCACTCATTGTGTGCCTTACACCGCTTGTGACGGCTGTTGTTGTAGGGTGGTTTTATCCTTCGGAACGCCTTTCACGTAAAGGATTGTGGGGTGCATTGGTGTCGTTTGCAGGAATGGCACTTGTGGTATTTAATGGTAATTTCGTGCTTGAATTATCTCCGCTTGGCGATGTGCTGGCATTCGTTGCCTGTCTTTGCTGGGCACTATATTCACTTATCATAAAAAAACTGCAAAATAAATATAGTACATTGCTGATTACACGAAAAGTGTTCGGCTATGGTTTACTGACTATTCTTCCCATGCTCTTTTTCAATGCTCCGCAGTGGAATATTCTTTTTTCGGGTAATGCAATTGTTTGGGGAAATTTGCTTGCGCTGGGATGTGTGGCATCTATGCTGTGCTATCTTGGTTGGAATATTTGTCTTAAGAAAATAGGAACGGTAAGGGCAACAAATTTTTTATATCTCAATCCGGTGATTACAATGCTTACCTCGGCACTTATCATTGGAGAGCGCGTCACGTGGATTGCCATTGCAGGTGCGGCAATGATTCTGGCCGGTATGATTTATGCCGACAGAAACAGGTTAGCAGATTAAAAAAGATATTATATCTGTTTCTCGTTTGAGAGAATGTTTTTTAGCAGTGGACGCCAATCTTCGCCGTTGCGCACGTGTAACACGTTTATCCCCAAACGACTTGCTGTTTCGATGTTTTTCTCTCCATCGTCTATGAAGAGCGTCTCTTCGGGCTTCATACGACCATCGCTCAGCATTTTCAGATAAATATCATCTCCGGGCTTGGAGCAATTCATCTTATAGCTCAGGAACAGATTGTCGAAGTAGTCATCGAGACTTTTTCCTTGCGGAGTAAATTCTTTGCTGCGTGCCCAGCTTTGCAGAAAGGGGTTGGTGTTACTGAGCACCGACAATCTGTAATGTGGGCGCAACTGTTGCAGAAAATCCAAATATTCGGTGTTTACTTTTACCACAAAGCCCATCCACGCAGCGTGTGCCTGCTGAGGGGTGATACTGCGTCCGCACAACAACGACAGCTCTTTGATAAAATCATCGCCGGTAATATCGCCGTTTTCCAACGCAAAGAATGCCCCCGTCTGTCGGTAACTGTTAAGATACTCATCGGGATTTTCAAGGCCAAGGGCTGCAAATTCTCTCTTAGCCTTGTGGGTATCAATTTCCACCAGCACTCCTCCAAAGTCGAACACCAAATCTTTTATCATATAATTCTGTTTTTTTAATTTGCGCGAAGATAGCAATTAATTTGTCTGCCATATATCTTTTTGGTTGATTAATTTTCTTGATTTTATTGTTGCGCAACAGCAAAACTGCTATCTTCGCGCATTAAAACAGAAAAGATGATGGAGGATTTAAACGGACGTTTGGTTATAGGAGTATCTTCGCGCGCGCTCTTCGACCTCGAAAAAGAGAATGAGATTTTTGTTCGCGACGGAATCAGAAAATATCGCGAATATCAAGAGGCACACGAGGATGAACCTCTGGAGCGTGGAACTGCATTTTATTTGGTTAAGAGCCTGTTGGAACTTAATAAACAGGCCAATCGTCCCATTGTGGAGGTTGTGGTGATGTCTCGCAACAGCCCCGAAACAGGCATGAGAATGCTTAAGTCTCTCGACCAATACGGACTTGATATTACAAGAGTGGCACTCTCGGGCGGAGAGTCGCTGTCGAAATATTTAAAAGCATTTTCGATAGATTTATTTCTGTCGAAAGATGAGGGAGATGTGCAGCGCGTGATAGATTCGGGAATATGCGCAGCGGCACTCATTTATGCTCCGCCTACGGAATTCGACCCCGAGGACAGCCGCGTAAAGATTGCGTTTGACGCAGATGCCGTAATATTCTCCGACGAGTCGGAGTGTCGTTATAAAGCAGAGGGGATAGATGCTTTCTATCAATATGAAAAGGAGCATGCCGATGAGCCGCTGAAAGCCGGCCCGTTTGCCAATCTTCTTATCAAATTGTCGCAAATTCAAGAGTCGTTACCCACATCCATAGAACTTTCGCCCTTGCGTCTGGCTATTGTGACATCTCGCAGTCTGCCGTCGCATTTCAGAGTGATAAAGACTCTGCGTAAATGGGGCGTATATGTTGACGAGGCCTATTTCCTGGGAGGCTTGCGCAAGGATGAGGTGCTGAAAGCATTTGGCGCACATATCTTCTTTGACGACCAAGATACACACCTCTCCTCGTCAAGTAAATATGTACCATCGGGCAAGGTTCCTTATCATTCAAATTCGCAGATAAACGAGGTGTTAGGAAAAGGCACCATCGGCAATGGTACTGATGAATAAGAAAAATACAATATGGAATATATAATAGTGATTTTGGCGTTGCTGTGTGTTGTTGCCGGATTGTTGGGAGCATTGCTTCCTGTGTTACCCGGCCCTCCCTTGAGCTTTGTTGCACTTATCTTATTATACATGTGCGACAACAGCGACATTTCTGTTACTGCGTTGGTGGTTTCGGGAATAGTGGCGGCAGCCATAACACTGCTTGATTATATTGCACCAATATGGCTTACAAATAAAAAAGGTGGCACAAAATATGGTACGGGCGGTGCGGCTGTGGGCATGTTATTGGGGTTGTTTTTCGGGCCATGGGGGCTTATCATCGGCCCTTTTCTTGGTGCTTTCGTTGGAGAATTGATTGCCGGCACAACTGCCAAAAAAGCCTTTGGCGTGGCCTTTATGTCATTTGCTGCATTTATGCTGACAACCGGAATAAAGGTGGTGTACTCTCTTGTTCTGCTTATGATGGTTGTTGTTGAGGGGTGGTCTGTTCTTTGGGGATGATATAATTGTTTTTTTGAGCTACAGTAGCAAAACAAATATTCTTTTTTATTGTTAAGAGATTGTTTAACAAACAGCTTATTTGAAACAGTTTCAAATGAGCAGCCTTTACGATGGTTTATTATAAACTTACTCTTATAATATGAAAAGGATTGTTATTATTGCTTTGTGGGTGTTAGTGTGTCTGTTTTTGGGAAGTATGTCGAGCCTGTTTTTGGGTGATGCTATAAATGATTGGTATCCTTGGCTTGTAAATTCGCAATTATCTCCACCGGGTTGGGTGTTTCCCGTCGCATGGACCATCCTGTATATTTTGATGGGCATATCGGTTGGATTGCTATATGGATTGCGCAGTATATACACACGCTTTTTATATGTGCTTTTTGTGATTCAGCTTGTTCTTAATATCTTGTGGACAATGTTTTTCTTTTATCTCAGGAGTCCCATACTTGGCTTTGTGGATATTATTTTGTTGGATATGTTTGTTGTTATATATTTTGTGGGTGCTTATGTGGTATACCGTCCGTCGGCATGGCTTTTTGTGCCTTACATACTTTGGCTTGCTTTTGCCACTTATCTAAACGGCTATATAATGGTGAATAATTAATTATTGAAAAACAGCACAATTGTATATATACTAAAGCTGTCGCGATTTCTATGTGTCGTTTCGTTGTATCTTTTTGAGCATCTCTTTTTGCTTTTCGTCGAGGATGGGAAGATGCAATTTGAGTGACACAAAGAGGTCGCCTCTTTGCTTGTCATTCTTGTATATCGGGAACCCTTTACCACGCAGACGCAACTTATCGTCGGGCTGTGTGCCTGCTTTAATCTGCATTCTTACACTGCCGTCGAGAGTGGGTACAATAAGTTCGCCGCCCAACAGCAATGTGTATACATCGACAGGCACCGTTGTATATAAATCGTTCTCTTTGCGAGTAAATTGTGTGTCGGGTAATATGCGGAAGGTTATATAAAGGTCGCCACGCGTGCCACCCTGCGGAGCTGTTCCACCCTGTCCTTTGATACGTATCTTCTGCCCGTCGGAAACTCCGGCAGGGATTGTGAGCCGTATGCTGTTGCCGTTTATGCTTAATATGCGTTTGTGTGTCTCGGCAGCCTCTTTGAGTGTCAGTGTCAGTTCGGTCTGAAGGTCGTGTCCTTGCTTTGAGGCTCGTTGTTGACGGTCGAAATTACTGCCGCCGAATAGATTCTCGAAAAAATCGCTGAACCCTCCGGTGTTTCCTCTGCTGCGACTGAAGTCGCCGAATCCTCCGAATCCACCAAAGTCAAACCCACCGTATTCGCCGTTTTGTTTATATTGTCGACGTTGCGCCTCAAACTCATCGGCATGCCGCCAATTTTCGCCATATTCATCATATTTTTTACGTTTTTCGGGGTCGCTCAGAACCTCGTTAGCCTCGTTAACCTCTTGGAAACGTTGCTTAGCATCGGAGTCTGTTTTATTTACATCGGGATGATATTTTTTTGCCAACTTACGGTAGGCCTTGCGAATCTCGGCCTGTGTTGCATTTTTTTCAACACCCAACACCTTGTAATAATCTATAAATGCCATAATCATTATTTTTATAAGATGAACAACAAATTGTGTGCCAAAGAGGTTGCAGAGCATTACTTTGTTTAATAAGAAACTGTTTAATTTTATATCGCCATTTTTTATGAAGCAAAAATTGCGAAACAAATAATATAGTTTCTATCAAGAATATATTTATTATAAATTTAAACGGCTTATAAATGTGATTTATTTGGATTTTATGACAGAAAAGCCGTATCTTAGCGACACAAAAAACAGGATATGATATGAAAAAACTTCTTACTTTAATGTTGCTTGCCCTATGTATGCCATTTGTTGCATGCAGCGACGATGATGATTACAATGCCGATACGGCAATATCTGCTTATGAGCCTCTTCCGTCCGATGAGTATCGCATGGTCAAATCTGTGAATATATCAAAAATTGAAAAGGGGAGAGAGTATACTTTTTATTATTCTTTCGGCTACGATGCAAAGAATCGTATTAAGGCAATAAATGGAGATATAAAGAGCTACACTGTACGCAATAACCGAATATATGAATTGCTGATAAATTATACCACCGATTATCTGTTCACCGATAAAAAAGATTTAAAAGTTGTGTATAACGCCTCGTTCGATTATCCCGCCTATCCCGATTGGAATACCAGCAACGGCAGCACCGGCATAGGCACATTCAACGAAAATGGCACCCTGTTGAGATTTGGCCCGTTCGATTGCGAATATTCGGGCATTACGCTCACTAAAGCATATTTTGATAATGGCAGGGTGTATACATTGCAGCGTGACAGGGATAACAATCTTTCGGGTTATCTTTGTGATTCTCTGGATAATGCAATCGTGAGCAAACTAAATATATATAAATATTCATCTCATTTGAATAAGACAAATGTTGATTTTTCGGCCCTGTTTGGAAATTGGGTAGTGGAACGCGATATTGCAGGTAACGAAAATTGGCTCTATCCAAGGTATCAGCTTGCAGCATTCGACATGCTGGGAACACGAAGCAGATACCTGCCGGAAGGTGAGTGGACACTCGATAATAAGGGCTGTCCGGTGAAGTGCACATTACCTTCGGGACTTATTGTGACAATTGAGTATGTAGAATAATAATCACAACAACAATTAAAAAAATGGGAGACTCAAGTCTCCCATTTTTTTAATTGTTGTTGTTTAAATTTATATCGTTAAGTTATTTATAGAGCAAAGATAGGATGTCCTGTTATTTTTTGAGTGCGCGTAGCGGGCTACGTAATCGAGAAAAAGAAGAAGACAGGCATTTTTGAATATTAAAAACAACGAAATAACGGCTTCCAAAATAAGAAAAACTTTTATTAGAAATTTAAACAGTTTCTCAGTCTATTTGCAGATATAGTCTAGATATTCAACGATAGCCTTCTGACACACAGGGCAAAAATTGCGCAACTGATTCATCATACATTGCGGAGTAGGACGATAAATACCTTTTTCCAAATAACCACCGCCCTCGTAGGCCCCAATTATAAGTTCTTCTTGCGGAGTGCTTAGCATTATGCTGTCAAAGGGAGTGGGAATGGCTGTATCATCGGCTATCATATTTTTCCATTTTTTATCGAAATTCACAAATGTCGTAAGGTTGGCTTCCCATGGCTCCTTACCGGCAGGGTAGAAGGAGCTGACGGTATTACCAACCTCAACATACTCATCGCCTAACCCCATGAGAGAGTGCCCGAATTCATGCACATAAACCTCGCCCGTCCTTATATTTCCGGCAGAGCCAAGGCCATAGAAGTTATAAATTCCGCCGCCACCATATTTTGTGGTGTTTGTAAGAATGAAAATACTTTCGTACGGTGCAGAAGCTGCAACGTCGCGCACCGCTTGAAAATCCTCAATCATCTGATAGCGCTCGCTGCCGAACGTAAAAAATCGGGCACCCAGATTAGTATCTTTCCAAACACCATGCCCCGGCTCGCTGATGCCGCTCTCTTTTGAAGTAGCCCACACAGCACGTATGTTTATGCGGAACATATTTTGCCTGAAAGGTTCGTAGGAAAAGAGCGCATCGGCCCATTTGCGGCATGCCTCTGCAAATTTATCCTTTTCGTCACAAGTGAACCCCTCGGGCAGCAATACAATGTCGAGGCTGTGCTCAATGCTTCCACCAATGTGTATTTCCATTGTCTCATGCTCAGCATTATAAGAACGTATATTATAATCGTTTACCTTGACGCGATGCGAATGTTTCTTCTCCATAACCTTTGTCACTTTATTGCGAGCGTATATCTCTATGTAAAAATCCCTTTTAGGCTCTGGAAAAATTATTCCCTCGGGCATAGAGCGGCTAACCTCGGTAGCTTCGGCGGTTGTTTGCCACTCGTTAAAAAGTGTGCAATAATTGTTTTTATATATAGTTTTTCCACTCTCGGCGTCTACTATACGAAAATGTTGCTCTCCATAGTCAAAAGGATTTATTAATGCCTTTTTTGAACCGGCCCACAGTCCCTCGCGTTTTAGTCGGTCGAATAGATAATATTCGTTGTTACTGTTTCCTGCATGATGAAAATCGTATCTCATTGTGTTTTCAGTGAAATACTCTTGATAATTAAAATTCTCCTCGATAGATTGCGGTAAGGAGGTATCTATACCGGAATTTTGCGCTATGCCGTAAACAAACTGCAGCGATAGCAGAAGAGCGGTGATTGTGTGTTTGTGTACTATTTTCATTTTTCAAATATTTAAACAGCTTATCTATTTTTTGCTAAGGTAATAAACTTTATTCTTTGTTTGCAAAAAATACCCATTTTTTGTTAGTCGATTACAGTTTTATTGTTACTTTTGCAGAAGATAACAATTGATTTTAATCATAAAAAATAACATCATGAAGAAATTTTTGCTATTTGGGTTAAGCATGGTTCTTGCCCTCAGTTTCAGTTCTTGTAAATCCACAAAACAAAGTCAATATAAAGCAGCTTATGACCAAGCCAAGCAGCAAGAACTTGCAGAGGGACAGGGACAGGTGGCAGAACCTATCGAAATTGCTCCCGTTACAACAACAACAGTTGCCGATGCAAACACAACAGAGGAGGCTCCTATGGATGTAACCTATCGCGAAGAGAAGGTGGTGATTGCATCGGGTGATGTAGCTGCTCTAAAAGCTTTCAGTGTTGTTTGCGGCAGTTTTGTTTCAAAAACAAACGCCGAGGCATTGCGCAGCACGCTCGTCGGAGAAGGATATGGCGCGTTGGTGGTGCAAAATCCTGCAACCGGAATGTATAGGGTAGTGTGCGCATCATACGATGACAAGCAGGCTGCAGCAAAAGCCCGAGAGCAATTTAAAGCCGCGCATCGAAACGATGCGGATTTCCAGAAAGCATGGCTTCTTTACAATAGATAAAAATATTAGTAGCATCAATTTTAAAAAAAGCACTTTGCCGGTATAAATTAATTACTTTTTTTGCCGAAAAACCTAAAATATTTACAAATTTATGAAAAAGTTGATATTTACATTGGTATTATTGTTTAGCGTTTCATGTAGTCTGAGTTTAATATCTTGTGGTGGCGATGATGACCCTATCGAGCAAGATGATAACACCGGCAACGACGACAACAACAGCAGTAGTGGCAATAATGACGACGTTTCTTCGTCGGATTTTTCTCCCACAGCACAAAAACAAAAGCTCGAGAGTGCAGCCATGGAATTTATGCAAGAGTACCCCACCGATAATTTTGAAGAGTTCAGTACGCTTGTCAAATACCTGTCTGAAGAGTACAATAGCGATAATTACGACACAGAGAATATTGAAGAGTGGTTTGACGATTGCCTTGCATCTATAAGCCAATTCAATTACAGCGAGAATGAGGAAATTGATTGGGGAAGTGCCTGCTATAATTACTATACCAGAGTATTTGCCGCCTCCAATTTCAAAGGTTCTTTTGAAGCAAAGAATGGCAAATGGAAATATTCCAATGCAGAACATCTGCAATTTATTATTAAAGACGAAAATATGAACGAGTGTGTTCTAAAGCTTACAACATCGGGCAGCACCAAAAAGGTATACGTCTCAGATTCAGAAGACTATTATTGGGATTACGAATACATCGATGGCGCATATATATATTACAACACAATAGATATTTCGGAAAACTATATAATGGTTCCCGAGAATCTAACCATAACACTTACACGCGCCGGCAAGACAGTGGCCTGCATGCAGATATCAACCGACTTATCGTCGATGGCCGGCGAAGATTTTGATTTAAGCCGCGACAAATATTCTGTCAAAGCATCCCTTGATATAGAAGACTACACATTTGCATTCGACCAGATAAAATATGCTCCGGAAAAAGGGTCGGCAATATCTTATGTGATGAAACACAATAACAAACAGCTGTTCAAGTTTGCTATTGGTGCCGATGTAGATGCTACAAACGATGATTTCTATGGCTGTGATAATGCAGAATTAACCGTTGATATTTTAGGACAAGTTCAAGTTAAAGGAACTTGCAGCGATATTATAAAATATTGTGACATTATAGATAAGGCCGAAAATAATGAGAATGACGAAGATTTGTTCAAAGATAACATTACAAAAGCCAACCAACTGTTGAATCTGGGACTTTACTATGATAATCGTAACAAGAAATATGCCAATGTCGAACTTAAGTGTTTCCAAGAAGATGAATACTACTATGGATATTATTCCTATTGGACATACTATCCTGTAATTATATTTGATGACGGAACATCTTATGCTTTCGATGAATTCTTTAACGAAGATAATTTTAAGAAGTTGATTAAAGCAGCCAAACGTTTGTTTGAAGATTATTCAGACATGTTGGCTAATTAAAAAAATTAACATATACAATATCTGATAGCAAGGCCAATGCCTTGCTATCAGATTATAGATGATAAAGATTGTGCGTATCCCTCTGTTATTTATATACTTTATTCTTTTTTATACATCTGTTTATGGTATTGAAAAGGATACAACCACGCTCTATTTGGATGGTATTGTCGTGGAGGGGGAGCTAAATAAATCGTCATTAAAAATATCGGAAAATGGTGCCCTTGTTCTTGACCTTGATATTTTGAATCGCTTGCCCAAGATTTTGGGAAACGCCGACCCTCTCAGATATTCACAATTTCTGCCCGGAGTGCAGACAAATGCGGAATATGATGCAGGGTTGCATATCTATGGTTGCGATAATTCTCATAATATAATTTCAGTAGAGAATGTTCCGGTGTATAATCCGTCGCATATGTTTGGGCTTTTCTCTGTGTTCAATCCTGCTCATTATTCCGCAATGTCCCTAAGTACAAATGCTGATGCAGCAACAGGGACGAATCGTATAGGTGGCATGCTTAATATGACCCTGCACGATACAATACCTCATAAAACAGTCGGTTCATTCGATGTGGGAGCAATCTCTTCCCAGGGTAATTTGCAGATACCGATAAGTGATAAATCGTTTATTTCTTTTTCGTTGCGCGCGTCGTATCTGAATCTTTTGTACTCTTCGTTTCTTGAGTGGGAGGATGCTCGTATGCGTTACTCTTTTGGCGATGTGAATATAACATATCTGTATAAATTCAGTAAACATAATTCTATATACATAGATTTCTATTCGGGAAACGATAAAATCTCCAATTATGATGCAAAAGAGGATATAACCACAGAAGTAAAATGGGGTAATACGTTGGCTGCAATCCATTGGAAGTATAATGGTGCGGCCCGGGTTAATCAGAGCATCTATTATACAGGCTATAAAAACAGATTGTATATAGGTGACAATTCTTTAGGCGTAAGACTGCCTTCGCAAATATATGATTTTGGTTATAATCTTGAGGCAAAGTGCCGTAACATGCAGATGGGGTTATCATTTGTAAATCATCATATAGAACCTCAAAGACCGGAACATGAATCCTCCTCTGTTGTTATTGGTGCAGATTTAAAGAAGTACAATACTTTTGAGGGTTTACTCTATGCAAAATATTCAGGTGATATTTTTAATAATCTCAGATACGTGATGGCTGCAAAGGGTGTGATGTATGCAAATGAATCAACAAACTACACACATTGGTCGGTTAACCCTTCGGCAAGGTTGTCGTATGAAAAAGAAGCTTGGGGCTGCTTTGAGATTGGGTACACTTTAAATAGACAATATTTGTTGAATACAGGTTTTACAAGTTTGGGGCTGCCTATTGAATTTTGGCTTTCGTGTGATGCCGATAAGAAGCCCTATCTGTCACACGCTTTTCATTTTTCTTACTCCAAAAGTCTGTTTGACAACAGATATAGTATAGGAGTGAATATATATTTCAAGAGACTTTTTAACCAAATAGAATATAATGCTACGCCATTGGATTTTTTTAATAAGGAGTATTCGATAAACAGTGTTCTGTTGCAGGGTGACGGAAAAAACTATGGTGTTAATCTGATAGCAAAAAAGAATACAGGCACGTTTGTGGGTTGGGTCTCCTATGCTTATGGAAGAGCTTTGAGAAGATTCCCCTCATTTGGAGATTCTTATGTACCAGCAAATCACGAAAGGTTGCACGAACTTAACGCTGTATTCACATATCGTTTAAATAAAAAATGGGATTTAGGAACTACATTTGTTTTTGCATCGGGGTGTCCGTTCACGGCTCCTAAACATTTTTATCTGCTGAATGGTAATATTGTTTCTGAATTTGGTGCGCACAATGCAAATAGGACAAAGCCTTATTCTCGTCTTGACGTTTCGGCAAATTACGAAATTGTTAATAGAAGAGGAAAAAACATGGGACTTAATTTTTCTATATATAATCTGCTACTCTCAGAAAATGAGATATATAAACGTTTAAAATTCTATGATGGGGAATTTTACTATTCAGGCTTCAGCTTTCTCGTAAAGATTTTGCCATCGGTGAGTTTTTATTATAAATTCTAACAGAGTGTAAAAATGAGAAGATATTTATACTGTATAATCTGTTTGCTATGTGCAGTACACTTTACATCGTGCACCGAGGATGATATAATAACCTTGCCACCACAAATGGTTGTTGAGGGTTGGATAGATGCCGAAGGCTTTCCCATGGTTTTTTTAAGCAAGACACTGGCTGTGACCTCAGAGCGAGAAAATGTAGGCGCGGTTAAAGATTATGTTATCAAATGGGCTAAAGTAACAGTCTCTGATGGCGAGCGCGAGGTGGTGCTCACCGGAATATACGATTCAAAATTATTCCCACCCTATGTTTATACAACCGGTGAAATGCGTGGAGAAGTGGGCAAGAGATATAAACTCACCGTGGAATATGAAGATTTTTATGCCGAGTCATACACCGTAATACCCGAACCCGTTGTTGTCGAACATATATATATTGACGAAAATAATAAAATAGTTGCTGTTATAACAGATAACCTTGAGGAAAAGAACTATTATAAATTTTTTGTCAGGGTTGCGGGTCGTGATGCAATGTACTACTCATCAAACACAGCTGCAATTGATGACGACGAGTATACGTTCCCCGCTGAAATAAAATTGGATATTCCATCATTAAATGTATATGACTCCGAAAAGCGTTATTATAAGTTAAAAAAAGGAGATGTTGTTTATGTAAAATATGCACAGACAGATAGCTTGGCGTATAGTTTTTGGAATAATTATATGAATCTTGTTGATATTGGTCGTAACCCTTATTTCAAATATAATAATAACCCCTGCTCTAACGTTAATGGCGCTCTTGGATATTGGTTTGGGTACGGCTCGACAGAATATCGCCTGGTTGTCCGATAATATATAAAAGTTGATGATTCCAATGTAAAAAACGTCTCGGACGCAATATCATGATTGTGTTTTGCCGGTTAATGAAATTCGCAACAATTGTTGCAGGCCTTTAATTGTCAAATAATATATCAGACCTTCTGTATATCAAGCCTCGTTAAATATTTTTTAAATTATAAATTTTACGTCAAAAATAGCCGATTACTGATAAAAATAGTGTATATTGTAGCCGAAAATAAAACACAAAAAACTTTCCAAATTAATTTTATAGAATTATGAGCAAATATCCTAAAATCGGAATACGTCCCACAATAGACGGGCGTCAGGGTGGTGTGCGAGAGAGTCTCGAAGAGAAGACGATGAATCTTGCAAAAGCGGTAGCCCAACTAATCTCTGAAAATATCAAATACGCAGATGGTTCTCCTGTTCAATGTGTAATAGCAGATGGCACAATAGGAAGAGTGGCCGAGAGTGCAGCATGTGCCGCAAAATTTGAACGTGAAAATGTTGGAGCCACCATTTCGGTAACATCATGTTGGTGCTACGGCTCAGAGACAATGGACATGCACCCTCACTGGCCGAAAGCCGTTTGGGGATTCAACGGAACAGAGCGTCCCGGCGCCGTTTATCTGGCCGCAGTGCTTGCCGGTCATGCACAGAAAGGACTTCCTGCATTCGGCATATATGGTCACGATGTTCAGGATTTGAATGACAACACAATACCCGAAGATGTTCAAGAAAAGATACTGCGTTGGGCACGTGCCGCAATATCAGTGGCACAGATGCGTGGCGAAAGCTATCTCTCAGTGGGCAGCCAATGTATGGGAATTGCAGGCAGTATCGTAGACCAAAATTTCTTCCAAGAGTATTTAGGCATGCGCAACGAGAGTGTAGACGAAACAGAAGTGCTGCGCCGCATGGACGAGGGTATATACGACCACGAAGAATTTGCAAAAGCAATGGCATGGACCGAAAAATACTGCAAGCCCAAAGAGGGTTGGGACAAGAACCGTCCCGAAAAGCAGAAAGATCGCGCCGGCAAAGACGCAGATTGGGAATTTGTGGTTAAAATGACAATTATCATACGCGACTTGATGTTAGGTAATCCCAAACTTCGCGAAATGGGATTCAAAGAGGAGGCAATAGGACACAATGCCATTGCAGCAGGATTCCAAGGACAGCGTCAATGGACAGATTGGAAACCCAATGGCGACTTTACCGAAGCACTGCTGTGCAGTACATTCGATTGGAACGGAATACGCGAATCGTATGTCCTCGCTACCGAGAATGATGCTTGCAATGCCGTTGCCATGCTCTTCGGCAAGTTGCTCACCGGATGCGGACAGATGTTCTCCGATGTACGCACATATTGGAGCCCCGAAGCGGTGAAGCGCGTCACAGGCAAAGAGCTCACAGGTGTTGCCGCCAACGGTATGATTCACCTTATAAATTCGGGTGCCACCACACTCGATGCAACAGGAGCAGCCACAAACGCATCAGGCGAACCATGTATGAAGCCCTGTTGGGAAATGACGGATGCCGACGCCGAAGCATGTTTGCAAAATACAAATTGGCTCCCTGCCGACCGCGACTATTTCCGCGGAGGCGGCTTCTCTTCAAACTTCCTCTCAAAAGGCGGAATGCCTGTTACCATGAGCCGACTGAATCTGATAAAAGGATTAGGCCCTGTGCTTCAAATTGCCGAAGGATGGACAGCCGATGTCGACCCTGAGATACATGAGGTTCTAAACATGCGCACCGACCCAACATGGCCAACAACATGGTTTGTTCCACGCTTGTGCGACAAAGCCCCATTCAAGGATGTATATTCAGTGATGAACAATTGGGGTGCAAATCACGGTGCCATAAGCTACGGTCATATTGGAGCCGACCTGATAACACTTGCATCAATGTTGCGTATTCCCGTTTGCATGCACAATGTAGATGAGGACAAGATATTCCGTCCGGCCGCTTGGAATGCGTTTGGAATGGATAAAGAGGGCGCAGACTACCGCGCATGCAAAAACTACGGCCCCATATACAAGTAAAAAAAATTCTAAGAATATTAACCTGTGTGGCGACAACATCTGTTCGTCGCCACACAATATTAATTTAATGATGACAGAAAGAAAGACAACAGGCTACCCCGTACAAGAGTACAGACAGCAGGTGAAACGCTATTGCCAAACCTTAGATCTTAAGGATAATCCCGAACTTATAGCCGAATATCGCAAACGGCACAGCGAAGGTGAAGCATGGCAAGAAATAATGGATGGCATACGCGAAGTGGGAATTTTGGAAATGGAAATTTATCTTGTGGGAACACGCCTATTTATGATTGTGGAGACGCCGCTCGATTTTAATTGGAGCGAGGCTATGTCACGATTGTCGACATTGCCGCGCCAGCAAGAGTGGGAAGACTACATGTCGGAATTTCAAGTGGCACCCCCCGGAGCATCATCCGACGAAAAATGGGTGCTCATGGAGCGAATATTCCATTTATATAAATAAGAATCTGTTTATTAGAAGCTGTTTGAATTTCTATTAAATAATTATTAAGTTGTTTTTATTTCGTTTGTTATTATACTCGAAAAAGCCTGCATAAATCTTTTCTATCTAAATAGTTCAGTATGTATTGCCATCGTTTAAGCATGATTTTATACACACAAAAAAAAGAGCAGGCAAAAAAACAAACGTCAGAAATTCAGACTACTTATAATTTGAATAATAATCATGACAAATAACAAAAAAACATCTAAACTTGTCGAAAAAAAGTATCTTCTGCCCTTTATTCTGATAACATCGTTGTTTGCTTTATGGGGATTTGCGAATGATATTACAAACCCAATGGTGGCGGCATTTCAAACATTGATGGAACTGCCCGCAGCCGAGGCTTCGTTGGTGCAGTTTGCTTTCTATGGCGGATATGCCACAATGGCTATTCCTGCTGCACTGTTTATACGTAAATATAGTTATAAGAGTGCAATCCTGCTGGGTCTTGCACTTTATGCCGTAGGTGCATTCTTATTTATACCGGCAGCCGAATATCAGGAATTTTCGTTTTTCTGCATTTCGTTGTATATACTTACATTCGGACTTGCCTTTCTTGAGACCACTGCCAACCCCATGATAATGTCGTTGGGTGCAAAAGAGACAGCGACACGCCGTCTGAACCTTGCACAGGCGTTTAATCCTATGGGCTCACTCTCGGGTATGGCCGTAGCATCGCTCATTGTGCTGCCGTCGCTCATTTCGGATAAACGCAACGCCGCTGGAGAGGTTATATTCCACGGATTGAGTGAGGCAGAGAAAGCCGACATCCGTCTGCACGACCTTGCAGTGATTCGTGACCCGTATGTAGCAATAGGGTTGCTTGTGCTGGCCGTTTTTGTGATTATTGCATTTACAAAAATGCCACAGACTAAAGAGAATAAAGGGTATGCAGATGTAGGAAGTACACTCGGACGCCTGTGGAACAATCGTCTTTATAGAGAGGGAGTGATGACGCAAGTCTTCTATGTGGCAGCACAGATTATGGTGTGGACTTTTATAATACAGTATGCCGATAATTTGGGTATTGATAAAGCTACTGCTCAGAACTACAATATAATAGCAATGTGTATGTTCCTGTGTTGCCGTTTCATAAGTACATTCCTTATGAAATATGTAAATTCCCGCATCCTGCTTATGATATTCGGCATTGGAGCCTCCATTGCTACGCTGGGAACGATATTCATCGAAGGGATAATGGGATTGTATTGCTTGGTGAGCATAAGTGCCTTTATGTCTCTGATGTTCCCTACAATATATGGAATTGCACTTGAGAATGTAGAAACCAGCGACACAGAACTTGGTGCAGCATTTCTTGTGATGGCTATTGTAGGTGGTGCACTGATGCCTCCGCTTCAGGGTATGATAATAGACTATGGCGTGCTCTTTGGAATGCCGGCTGTTAACGTATCATACAGTTTGCCGTTGCTGTGCTTCTTGTTTATCAGCATATACGGCTATCGTAGCTCTAAGGTTAAAAGATAAAAAAGAGTAATCAAATTCTAAAGATAACGCAGTCAAAGGGAGCAGAATGTTGACCCCTTTGACTGTGTTGTTTATATATATGATAAGCACGAAAAGATAGACTTGAGGGGTGGTTTTATATACATTTTGCGCACATTGAACATTTTCCAACATTTTTTTACTCTCTTTGTCCGAACCTTTCGGGTTATTTGGCTAACTTTGCCATTCGTAAGGAAACATATAATGGCACGAATATTGGCAATAGACTATGGAAAAAAGCGCACAGGGCTTGCCGTTACCGACGAACTTAAAATAATAGCCGGCGGATTGGCCACTGTAGATACGACAGCGCTCCTCGAATATATTCTCGAATATATGAAACGCGAGCAGGTGGAACGCATCATTGTGGGGCTGCCCAAGCAGATGAATAATCAACCGTCTGAGAATATGGCACGTATCGAACCATTTGTGAACCGTTTGCGCAAATTGATTGATGTGCCGGTGGAATATTACGATGAGCGTTTTACATCGGTGCTGGCACAAAAGGCAATACTCGCCTCGGGCAAGCATAAGATGGAGCGTCGCAACAAAGCCCTCGTAGACGAGATAAGCGCCACGATAATTTTACAGTCATATATGGAGAGTTGCAGAATGCGCGGATTATAAGAAACTGTTTGAATTTATTTCAAATATCATGTATAAACGAATTATATTACAAGAACTTAAATTTAAGCAACTTATAATCTTTATATAGAAAAATAATTAAACAAATAACAATATGATACTTCCTATTTATTTGTACGGACAAACAGTACTCAGAAAAGTAACAGAGGATATAACCCCGGATTATCCCGAATTGCAGCAACTTATACAAAATATGTTCGAGACACTGCAACAGGCCGAGGGAATAGGCTTGGCTGCGCCGCAAATAGGCCTCCCGATACGTCTCGTAATAATAGATCTTGACCCTCTTGCCGAAGATTTTCCCGAATATAAAGATTTTCGCAAAGTGTATATAAACGCACACATAATAGAAACCTCCGACGAGACCGACAGCATGGAAGAGGGATGCCTCAGCCTGCCCGGAATACATGAAAAGGTTACCCGTCCCACACGTATTCGCGTGCAATACGCCGATGAGAATTTCAACGAACATGACGAATGGGTCGATGGCTATCTTGCACGTGTGATGCAGCATGAATTTGACCATCTCGAAGGAAAAGTTTTTGTTGACCGCCTATCACCCTTACGTCGACAAATGAACAAAAATCGTTTGATGAATCTGCTTAAAGGCAAGGCGCATTGCACATATAAGACCAAGCGCATACTCAAATGAAACGATATAAGATAGTACTCCTCGTTATATTGGCATCACTTGTTCCTCATTCCATAAAAGCACAACTGAACACCGAACAAGTGATGATAATAGGGCGCAATGCGCTCTACTTTGAAGACTATGTACTATCTATACAATATTTTAACAAAGTAATAGAGGCACGACCATATCTGCACGAGCCTTACTTTTTCAGGGCACTGGCAAAGTTCAACCTCGAAGATTATTCAGGTGCCGAGGAAGACCTTACGGCCTCAATCGAGCGGAATCCTTATGTTCCGCGCAGCTATCAGTTGCGCGGATTATGCCGTGCCAACCTTGAAAAATATCAAGAAGCTGAAGCCGATTTTCGCACAGCCATAAAATATGACCCTCAAAATGCTGCAGTGTGGCAGAATCTTGCGGTTACGTCAATGAAGCGCAGCGACTGGGATAGAGCCGCCGTTGTGATAGACTCTATGCTGATTTTTGCACCGCGCAACACAGACGCCTATCTTCTGCGTACACAAGTTGCCATGCAGCAAAATGATACAATAACCGCGCAACGGATGATAGAAAAGGCTGTGAAAAACGATGAGTATTCAACCGAGGTATACGCCATGCGAGCAATGCTCCACGCAGAAGCAGAACGATATTCAGAGGCCGAAGAGGACATGAACAGAGCCATCGACCTGATGCCGGGACGCAGCAGCAACTACCTCAATCGCGCCCTCATACGATATTACCAAAATAATCTTCGCGGTGCAATGGACGACTACGATATTGCACTATATATCGACCCACACAGTTTCTACGGATACTATAACCGAGGCCTATTACGCATGCAGGTGGGTGACGATAATCGCGCCATAGAAGATTTCGATGAGGTTCTCGAAATAGACCCCGACAACACTATGGCACGTTTCAATAGAGCCTTGCTGCGCGATGCCACCGGCGACCTTAAAGGTGCAATATCGGATTACTCAAGAGTGCTACAAGATTATCCCGATTTTGAATATGGTTACAGTTGCAGGGCGGCAGCCCGGCGCAAGGTTGGTGACATCTCAGGCGCCGAAGCAGATGAAGTGTGGCTTTTAAGACGAATGAATGAGAATCTTCATGCAACCACCGATACCACAAGCACCAAAGAAGATAAAGTGCGTAAACGTTCCGACAGAAACGTCCGCAATTACAACAAAATGGTTATAGCCGATGATACAGACAAACTATATACCACAGGATATCGAGGAAAAGTACAAAATCGCAGCGTACACATAGAACTTCAACCGATTTTTGCAATCACATACTATGAACATCCAAAGGAGGTTTACTCGGATATACAATATTTCAAACCTTTGGAGGATATAAACAAAATGCAATTCTTTGCACGAAACATACATCTGACAAACAACGAACGAGCACTCAGCAAAGACGAGGTGCAGCGCCACTTCAACAGCATCGAAGAACAATCCAAAAACATAGCCGACTATCCCGATGTGCTATCTTACCGCCTTGCAAGAGCCATGGACTTTTATCTGGTTCAGGATTTTGCAGCATCCATGAACGACCTTGACATGGCATCTACACTCGAAGGCGAAATGTGGATAGTACACTTTATGCGTGCCGTAGTGCGATTCAAACAGTTGGAATTTAAAAACGCATCGCAAAAGTCAGACGAGGTGCTTTTTGCCTCGGAACGCTCAGATGAGCTTCCCGATATTGATTATCGCCTTGTGAGAGACGACCTGAATGCCGTAATATCACAAATGCCCGAATTTGCACAGGCCTATTATAACAGAGGAAATGTATCGGCAAAACTCAACGATTTTAAATCGGCGGTAGTGGATTACAGCAAAGCCATAGAACTTAACGACAAACTTGCAGGAGCATTTTTTAACAGAGGTCTTGCCCGCATATACATGGGCAATACAGCCGAAGGAATAGCCGACCTTAGCAAAGCCGGCGAATTAGGCATATATTCGGCATACAATGTTATAAAAAGATTCCAAAATAGAGACGAATAATATAAAAACCGAAAATCGCCTCACATTCAAAAAAAAACATTTTACTACGGCTATAAGGCAATAAATTTATTATCTTTGCATCTTGATATGCGACATAGTATATGTCAAATATAAAATGAATAAGAGAGCCGTTTTTATGTATCATAGGTTTTATATCATGCAAAACAGCTTTACAATAGTAACCATAATAGAAATTTAAACTACATCCGAGATTATGATAAAAATATCTTTCCCCGATGGCGCCTTGCTTGAATTTGGTGCCGAAGATTATGGAAAATCGTTTATAGAGCTTCTCTCACAGTCAGACCCCAAGCTCTTGAACAGCGTTGTTGCCATGAAAGCAGATGGCAAAGTGATAGACCTGAGAGACGTACCGGCCGACGGCACAGTGGCCGAAGCTGTTACCGTGGGCACAGCCGATGCTTTGCACGTTCTGCGCCACACAGCCACCCACATTATGGCCGAAGCGGTGAAACACCTTTTCCCCGAGGCAAAAGTAACAATAGGCCCTGCAACCGAAACAGGATTCTTCTATGACTTTGACAATCCTCCTTTCACGAAAGAGAATCTTGCAGATATCGAGAAAGAGATGAAGCGCATAATAAAGTCGAATCCACGTATAGAGCGCAGGGTAGTGTCACGCCAAGAGGCAATGGAGATGATGAAAGATGAGCCTTACAAAATAGAGCTTCTTGCAGCAATTCCCGAAGATGAGCGAATAACCATATACTCACAGGACGATTTTGTTGACCTTTGCATGGGCCCCCACCTGCTCAACACAAAATTGATAAAAGGCTTCAAACTACTATCGACATCCACAGCATATTGGCGTGCCGACAAAAACAATGCGTCGCTCTCCCGTATTTACGGAACAGCATTCTTTACAAAAGAGGAATGTGAAGCATATCTCGCCCATCTTGAGCATATAAAAAATATCGACCATAATAAGATTGGACGTGAGATGGAACTGTTTACAACGGTAGACGTGATAGGGCAGGGACTACCCTTGTTGATGCCCAAAGGTGCAAAAATAATACAAACACTCCAACGATGGATTGAAGACCTCGAAGACAATGAGTGGGGATATATACGCACAAAGACACCGCTCATGGCAAAGAGCGACTTGTATAAAATCTCAGGACACTGGGAACACTACAAAGAGGGTATGTTTGTGCTTGGCGACGAAGAGAACGACAAAGAGGTGTTTGCCTTGCGTCCCATGACCTGTCCATTCCAATATTATGTATATAAGAACGGACAAAAATCGTACCGCGACCTGCCATTGCGTTACAGCGAAACATCGACCCTGTTCCGCAACGAAGACTCGGGCGAGATGCACGGTCTTACACGAGTGCGCCAATTTACCATAAGCGAGGGACACCTTATTGTGCGTCCCGACCAGATGGTTGAAGAATTCAAAGGCTGTCTTGCACTTGCAAAGCACATAATGGAGACATTGGGCCTGCAAGATGATGTTACATACGTTCTTGCAAAATGGGATCCCGAAAATCGTGCAAAATATATAGGAGAACCCGAAGTGTGGGAAGAGACCCAAGAGCACATTCGCAAAATGTTGCAAGAACTTGAAATACCCTTTGTAGAAGAGACAGGCGGCGCCGCATTCTACGGCCCGAAGGTGGATATAAACGCTAAAAACGTGTACGGCAAAGAGGACACCATGATAACAGTACAATGGGATGCACTGCTGGCCGAACAATTCGACATGACATATATCGACCACAATGGCGAGAAAGTGCGCCCCTACATAATACATCGTACAAGTATGGGATGCTACGAAAGAACCCTTGCCTGGCTCATCGAAAAATACGAAGGCAAATTCCCCACATGGCTATGTCCCGAGCAGGTTCGCGTGCTTCCAATCTCAGAGAAATATACCGAATATGCCCAAAAAGTGGCGGCAGAATTAAAGCGTAACGGAATATTGGTGGGCGTAGATGCCCGCTCCGAGAAGATAGGCTACAAAATACGCGAAACACGTAACGACCGCGTACCATACATGCTGGTGCTCGGACAAAATGAAGAAGAGAGCAACACCGTATCTGTGCGCAGCCGTTTCGCCGGCGACGAAGGCACAAAACCTTTGAGCGAATTTATTTCAGCGATAACCGAAGAGATACGCACTAAAGCAATACGCAAAGAGGTTGCAGCCAACTAAGAAGGTGTTTATTCAAACTTTTTATAAGGGGCAAATGTCTAAAAGAATAAGATTCCAAAGAACATTTGTCCCTTTTTTCAAAAAAAAAAGGAAAAATATCAATAAAAAAGCCGCAAACTGCTTCTATAATTGAATAATAAGTGCTAAATTTGCGCCGCAATAAATGCAGGAGAAACATATAAATATAAAAAGAAACTTATAAAACCTTTAATGAAGAACGACAATCTGAAGAGCCAGTACCGTGTTAACGAGCAAATACGCGCCAATGAGGTGCGCATTGTAGGCGATGACATAGAATCAATGGTACTCCCCACATTCAAGGCGCTCCGTATGGCAGAAGAAAAAGGAGTGGATCTTGTAGAAATATCGCCCACAGCCGTCCCCCCGGTATGTCGCCTTATCGAATACTCTAAATTCTTGTACCAGCTTAAGAAACGCCAAAAAGAGCAAAAAGCCAAGCAGGTCAAAATAGATGTCAAAGAGATACGATTCGGTCCGCAGACCGATGAGCATGATTACAACTTCAAGCTCAAACATGCAATTAATTTCCTTCAGGATGGCGACAAGGTAAAAGCATACGTCTTTTTCAAAGGTCGTTCAATACTCTTCAAAGAACAAGGCGAGATACTGCTTTTGCGCTTTGCGAAAGACCTCGAAGAGTATGGCAAGTTAGAGATGATGCCAATTCTCGAAGGCAAGCGAATGACAATAATGCTTGCACCCAAGAAAGCAACATCGGCAAAGAAAGATAAACCTGCACCCGCAGAAAAGCCGAAAGCTCCAGTAAAAGAAGAAAAAGCAGACAACGTTGGATAGTACGTTGCTGTAATAATATTAACTATTAATTTAAACACAATGCCAAAAGTTAAGACTAACTCCGGTGCCAAAAAAAGATTCGCTCTTACCGGAACGGGTAAAATCAAAAGAAAACATGCTTATCACAGTCACATTCTGACAAAGAAGACAAAGAAGCAGAAAAGAAATCTTGTACACTTTACAACACTCGATTCTGCAAATGTTAAAAGTGTTAAGGAATTGTTATCACTGCGTTAAGTAAAAAGAAATTATTAACCGAATGCATTAGCCCTAAAGTTCGTCAAAATGGACGGCGCTAACATTCAAAAGATTAAAAACTATGCCAAGATCAGTAAATCACGTTGCTTCAAGAGCAAGAAGAAAGAAAATTTTAGGTTTGACAAGAGGTTACTTCGGTGCCAGAAAAAATGTGTGGACAGTAGCCAAGAACACTTGGGAGAAAGGTCTCACATACGCTTTCCGCGACCGTCGTAACAAAAAACGCGAATTCCGCGCACTATGGATTCAGCGTATCAATGCAGCCGCTCGTCTCGAAGGTCTTTCATATTCACAATTGATGGGCGCTCTTCACAAGGCAGGCATCGAAATCAACCGTAAGGTTCTTGCCGACCTCGCCATGAACAATCCCGAGGCTTTCAAAGCCATTGTTGACAAGGTGAAGAAGTAAAAAACCTACATTACATTAATTTCTTAAAAGCAGTTTATATTTCAGAATTTTGAAATATAAACTGCTTTAGTTTTTCACACTGCCTGTAAAATCGAAAGGCAATAACAGATGATATACTATTTCTGTGTAAACACTTTTATTAACACTCCTTAACCATGCTGTGAAGCCTCAATTATGCTTGAACATAAAACAAAGGTACATCAATATCTCTTCGTAAGAGATATTGATACTGAAGAACATCTATGATAATCAGCAAAATAAGAGCATATTTATTCTAAAAAAAGAGAGATCTTTAAACATAAACAGCAAGAAAGTATTTTTAATTAATATGTAAATAATTGGAAATCTATACTATTATTTTTATATTTGTAGAATAAATATCTCTTACGAAGAGATATTGGCAGGAAATTCTTATTTTTTTAATAATAATATCATGAAAATCAACCGAAAAAAGATTCTATCGGCTTGCCTTTCCATGTTGTTGGCAGTTTCAGCTTCAACAGCAATGGCGCAGTCGGTAATTTTCCCACAGGAAAAACAGCCCGGATTGGCTGTTGTGGTGGAAGAGAACAATGTCTACACGCTGTCAAATGACTTGTTTGCAGCAAAGTTTGTGAAACAGGATGGCAAATTGCTGTTTGGCGGTTGCGAAGAGCTGGGACTTATCGAAGGTACAGAACTTTTCAAAGTGCAACTTCAAGGCGGCGAAGCTGTCGGAGCGTCAGAAATGACTTTGGGCGAAGTGCGCCTTGTGAAACTGACAGGCGATGCAAAAGCCATAAAAGGCTCTAATCGTTTCGACGGACAATCCATTGAAGCCGATTTTACTTACGGCGACCTCTCACTCGTTTGGCGTGCAGTGTTGCGCGATGGTTCTCACTATCTGCGTACAGAATTAGACCTGACTGCAAATAAAGACGTTGCAATGTTTGCAATAACCCCCATGATATACACTGTTAAGAATGAGGCAGGGTATAAAGCTCCGGCTGTGGTTGGTAACACACGTGGCGCTGTTCTTGCGAGCGACCGCATATTTGCCGGTCTTGAGACACCAATGGGTCTTAACAGTGCAGAAGGAGGCAGCGCCGACCTTGCCGGCTTTGCATACGACTCCTGGACAGCAGACGGTTGGTCGTGGGCACCGGGCGATGAAACACCGGCCGGAATACTCGAAAAAGGATATGACCAATCGCAAGTAGTGGGCAAACGCGGCTATCTTATTTTCCGTCAGTCGGGTAAGATGACTGTTGAATTCCTCTACAAAAGCGGAACCCACCGTATGAATCTTGTAGGTGTCGATGTTGTCGACCTGCAAGGAAACGTAGTATCGTCAGACTATCACTACGGATTCACCGGCAGTGCCAAAGAGAACAATGTATATAATGTTAACATCCCGGCCGTTGGTGCATATATGTTGCGCTATTTCGCCGAGACAAAAACCGAGACAATCACAAGCGCAGGAACAATTAATATCAATAAGCTGGTTACTACCCCCGAGATTGTGTTTGACCTTGCAGAGGGAGAAACACCATACTATACCCCCGTGCTGGATGGTGAAGAAGAAAACGATGACACAGCTACAGAAGTTCCCGAAAATGCAATAGTTGGCGGAAGTTCAATCGAATTAAGCTGGTCGACAGGATTGCCCGATTTTGAAAAAGAGAATAACGCACCCGAAAATCTTGACACATGGAGAGATACAGAACCCACGATAGATGTATATAGCCGCAAGCACACCTATTACATAAACAAAGGAACACTTTCACTTGCTTTTGATTTTACCGGAGGTGCAAACACTCTTGACGTAGTAGGTGTAGACCTCTTTAATGAAGCCGGCGAGATTGTTGCAAAAGATTATCACTACGAAACAGCCGGTAACGCAAACTTCTCGATGGATGTACCCGAATCGGGTAAATACACAATACGTATTCTTGTAGATTGTCAAGGTAAGATTCCTTACAATTCAAATGGTAAGATAACAGTATCGCTTGCCGAAGACGGCTTAGAGGGTACACTCGGTGACGGCGGCACCATAAAATATAATTGGAATCCGACAACATGGGCAGACATAGAGGATGCCGACGTGCCTGCACGTATCGTAGAGGTTGGCTGTCTGCGCGAGAATGCTCGTATCATAGAGAAAAAAATAGCATTGTCTTCAATTGGCGCACTTACCGTTTCATTGCAATACACAAATGGCAGTCACAAACTGAATATAGCAGGTGTAGACCTCATTGACGGCGACGGCAATGTTGCCGTAAACGACTATCACGCAGGAACCACCGGCAACGAGAACAGCAAAAATGTTTATAATCTGGCTGTTTCACTCCCGGGAACATACACACTGCGTATATTTGCCGATAATATAGAAGAGATAAATTCCAACGGCAAAATAACAGTAGAACTTAAAAACAGCTACACAATACACCTGATAGCTCAAGGTGCAACACCTATCAAAGGATTGTGGAGCCGTAACACTACACTTGCAGCCGGAAAGACATGGAACATAAGTGCCGTAGTGGGTATAATAGCTCCCGGACAGGCCCGCCGTTCAGTCCTTGCATACAGCGAGCGTGAGCGTGCAGTGCCTTGGCGTTCTATTCCCATATATAACAGTTGGTACGAATTGAATATCGACCGTAACAATGCAAGCAACCCCGCCGATAATATGAACGTCAACCAATGTGTGGATGTTGTCAACCAATGGAACACCAACTTCTATCAAAAGTATGGTATAGCTCCTTATGCGTTCGTTTGGGATGACGGATGGGATAACTACGGTACCTGGACATTCCACAGCGGATTCCCCAACGGATTGAAAGAGGTTAATGAGGTTACAAAACCAATGGGCGCAGGCAACGGTGCTTGGCTCGGCCCTGTGGGAGGATATGGAACCTCGGGTAACATGCGCCGTTCATATTGGGCGAATAACGGAGGAATGCAGCTCAGCAATCCCGCATATCGTAAAGTGTTTGTTGATGCTTGCGACAATATTGTGAACAATCACGGAGGAGTGTACTTTAAGCTCGATGGAATAAGTGCACAATTCAGTTCGGTCGGCCCCGATAATGGAACAGTAGGCGAAGAAAATGCCGAAGCAATAATTGAGATTGAAAAAGATTTCCGCAAGATAAAAGAGGATTTGTTCTTTAATACATCAGTTGGAACATGGGCATCACCATTCTGGTTCCGCTACACCGATGCCGTTTGGCGTCAAGAAAACGACTATGGCGAAGTGGGCAACCAAGGCAGCGACCGCGAAAAATGGATTACCTATCGCGACAATCTCGTTCACCAGAATTTTGTAACAAATTCGCCTCTTTGTCCGATAAACACCTTGATGACCCACGGATTCATACTCACAAGATTCGGAGCTGTTTCAAAGGATATGAGCTACGATGCAGTGCTGCGCGAAATGCGTTGCGCATTTGCCTGCGGCTCGGGTATGGTTGAGCTTTACTGTGACTACTCGCTGATGAACAGCATCAACGGCGGAGCATTGTGGGGCGACCTTGCCGACTGCATGAATTGGCATGAGGCCAATGCCGACGTGCTTCCCGATATTCACTGGGTAGGTGGCGATCCTTGGGATGGAGCCAAAGCCAACATATATGGTTGGGCTGCATGGAACGGTAAGAAAGCCGTACTTACATTGCGTAACCCCGCAGCATCTGAGCAGACAATAGTTCTTACACTGCGTGAGGCTCTTGATATTCCCAACTACATAAGTACAAGCATCTCGTTTACAGACGCATTTGACGACCAGGTAAGACTTGAAGGATTAGATACAACAGAACCTATTGATATAGACAAGGAACTAACAATTGTTATGCCCGCATTATCTGTATTCATATATAACGGTGCAGATAATAACCCCACAGCAATAGAGACTGTTTCTACTTCTTCGGATGTAGCAAGCAACAGCATCTACGATATTCAAGGCAGAAAATTGGATGCACCGCAAAAGGGGATGAATATTGTTGACGGAAAGAAGGTTTTCCTTAAATAAGAAGTTGATTGAATTTATATCGCCATTTTTTTGGTGAAACAAACAATACAGTTCTATTAAGCAAATATTTTTTGAAAGTTCAAAGAACATCTGATTAATTAAACTAATCTTAATAAAAATCAGTCACGCCGATAAAAAAATACGGTGTGACTGATTTTTATTTATTAAAACACATTTTTAATTGCAATCAATACAAAAATGCAATATTTTTAATATTGTTTAATCTTTTATTTATAAAACGTATTATGTTATACGCCCGAAAAGTTGTATCTTTGCAGAGAAAAACACATTCCGATGTATAAATGCAATAACACCAAGAAAAACAACAGCAAAAGAGGTGTAAAATTAAACTTAATATAAGAATCATGGAATTAAACAAGAAATTTAAAGATGGAGTATGGAACACAGAGGTTGATGTTCAGGATTTTGTTTACAGAAACCTCACTCCTTACGAAGGAGATGCCTCGTTCCTTACAGGCCCCACCGACAGAACTCTTAAAGTATGGAACAAATGTCTGACAGCTCTTGAAGAAGAGAGAGCCAACAACGGCATACGTTCACTCGATAATACCACAGTGTCCACAATCACTTCGCACAAAGCCGGATATATCGACCGTGAGAACGAACTGATTGTAGGCTTGCAGACCGATGAACTTTTGCGACGTGCCATAAAGCCTTTTGGCGGAATAAAGGTTGTTGAGAAAGCATGCCGCGAGAATGGGGTTGAGGTAGACGAAAGAGTGAAAGATATTTTCTATCACTATCGTAAGACACACAACGATGGCGTGTTCGATGCATATACCGATGAGATACGCACATTCCGCTCATTAGGCTTCCTCACCGGACTCCCCGACAACTACGCTCGCGGACGTATAATAGGCGACTATCGCCGACTGGCACTCTACGGAACAGACCGCCTTATAGAGGCAAAAAAGGCCGACCTTAAGTCTCTTACAAGCCCCATGACCGAAGCAACGATACGTCTGCGCGAAGAGGTAGCCGAGCAAATAAAGGCACTTAACGAAATAAAAGTAATGGGCGAAATTTACGGGCTCGACCTCAGCCGCCCTGCAACAAATGCCCGCGAAGCCGTACAATGGGTATATATGGCCTATCTTGCAGCCGTGAAAGAGCAAGACGGAGCAGCAATGTCGCTTGGAAATGTATCATCCTTCCTCGATATATTCATCCAATACGACCTTGACAACGGATATATTGATGAGACCTATGCACAAGAGCTGATAGACCAATTTGTGATAAAACTGCGGATGGTACGTCACCTGCGCATGCAGTCGTATAATGACATTTTTGCAGGCGACCCCACATGGGTGACAGAAGCAATAGGCGGACGCTTCAACGACGGACGCACAAAGGTTACAAAGACATCGTTCCGTTTCCTGCAAACACTCTACAACCTCGGCCCCTCGCCCGAGCCCAATATGACGGTACTATGGAGTCCGGAGCTTCCCGACGGATTTAAGGAATTCTGCGCCAAGGTATCAATAGACACCTCTTCGATACAGTACGAAAATGACAATCTAATGCGCGAAGTGCGCAAATGCGACGATTACGGTATTGCATGCTGCGTATCTTATCAGGCAATAGGCAAACAGATACAGTTCTTTGGCGCACGTTGCAATCTTGCAAAAGCTCTGCTTCTTGCAATAAACGGCGGACGCTGCGAAAATACAGGAACAGTGGTTGTAAAAGATATTCCTGTGCTCACAGGCACACTGCTGAACTACGAAGAGGTTCTCTCTAACTACAAAAAAGTGCTTCAAGAGGTAGCACGCGTATACAACGATGCAATGAACATCATTCACTATATGCACGATAAGTACTACTACGAAAAGGCACAAATGGCATTCATCGACACTAACCCCAAGATAAACCTTGCCTACGGAGTGGCAGGCCTTTCAATAGCACTCGACTCACTCTCGGCAATAAAATATGGAAAGGTAACGGTAAAGCGCAACGAAATAGGGCTCACCGAGGGCTTTGAGATAGAAAAAGACTTCCCCTGCTTTGGTAATGACGACGACCGCGTAGACCATTTGGGAGTAGACCTCGTTTACTTCTTCAACGAAGAACTTAAGAAACACCCGGTATACAAAGGAGCACAACCCACATTGTCGCTGCTCACAATCACATCCAACGTAATGTATGGCAAAAAAACCGGAGCAACCCCCGACGGACGCGAAAAAGGCGTTGCTTTTGCACCCGGTGCAAACCCCATGCACGGACGCGACAAGAATGGCGCCATTGCATCGCTTAGCTCGGTGGCAAAATTACGCTACCGCGATTCGCAAGATGGAATAAGCAACACCTTTTCCATAGTTCCTAAATCGCTTGGCGTAGACAGAGAAACAAGAGTAGAGAACCTTGTAACCATGATGGACGGATATTTTACAAAAGGAGCACATCATTTGAATGTAAATGTTCTTAACCGCGAAATGCTCATGGATGCAATGGAACACCCCGAAAAATACCCTCAACTGACAATTCGCGTATCGGGTTATGCAGTGAACTTTGTTAAGCTGAGCCGCGAGCATCAGCTCGAAGTAATATCACGCAGTTTCCACGAAAGAATGTAATAGAGACATGTTGCGCGTACACTCATACGAATCTATGGGTACGTTTGACGGCCCCGGGTTGCGCCTTGTGGTATTTCTGCAAGGCTGCAACTTTCGCTGTCTCTATTGTGCCAACCCCGATACAATTGACCCGAAAAGCGAATGTAAAGTAACGAACATCGAGGATATTGTAAAGATGGCTGTAAGTCAAAAACCCTTTTTCGGGAAAAAAGGCGGTGTCACGTTCAGCGGCGGAGAGCCAACGCTTCAGGCAAAAGAACTGATTCCTCTTTGCAGACAGCTGAAAGAGAACAACATACATATATGTATAGATACAAACGGCAGTATATGGAACAGAGATGTTGAGGAACTGTTTGAGATTGCAGACCTTGTTCTGCTCGATGTCAAGCAATTTAATCCCGAACGCCACCGACTGCTGACCTCACGAGAAAACACTCAAACACTGACAACAGCAAAATGGCTTGAAATGCACAACCGTCCTTTTTGGTTGCGCTATGTACTTGTTCAAGGATACAGTGCCATAGAAAAGGATATACGTGCTCTTGGAGAGTGTATGGGCGATTATAAGATGATTCAGCGGGTCGAGGTGCTGCCTTATCATACTCTCGGGGTACACAAGTACGAGGCCATGGGTCTCAAATATGAACTTTCCGGTATAAAAGAGAACACTCCGCAACAGTTGGAAGAGGCAAAGAGACTTTTTGAAGAGTACTTTTCTAATGTATATGTTAACTAAACTATCTGACAGATGTTTTTCCCGAAAAAATGATAAAAAATAGAGGTAAAATTTTGTTTTTAGATAAAACATTTGTATGTTTGTATACGGTTTTGCTGCACTGATCGACTGGGAAACTCATCAATCTAAACTGAAAACCGAGATGCCTTCTATATGTTCAATGGCGGGCCACGCCTTAGGGTAGCTTTAGAGAGCCGGTGGATTACAAAGAACAGGAGCGCTCAAATCATGTATACTCGGAGTTTCATCGTTCTCGTCGTGCAGCAAAACTAATTTTTTATATGAGAGACAACGGGCTGTGTAAAATTTAATTTTACACAGCCCGTTTAATTTAAGAAACAGGTATTGTTATTCTAATTCCCAGGTTCTCTCTTCGCTGTAAAAATAATCATAACCTAAATCCTCGTCAAATTCCTCTTGGTATGTTACCAATTTGGAAGCTGTCCATTTTTTAACGGTTATAGCTGCATAAGAATAGTCTGTCTTCAAATAGAGCTGTTTCTCTTCGCCGTCATAAGTCCATGTACCTCTATCGGTGTATACCTCGGCCGGCTCACCATCTTCTGCCGGCAGATTGACATGATACTCGAAAGTGTGGTCTTCGTTTAGAGTAAGTTTTATAATCTGGTTGCTTGCGAAGTTACCGGAATAACTTTCACCATCTTCAACTACTTTCATTGATTTGCATCGCCACACACCGCAGTAGGGTGCGCCATCGGAACCACCCGAGCCGTTGTCATCATCGTCGCTGCAAGCTGTGAAACTAACACTCATTGTCAGCATAAAAAGTAATACTGATAAAAATTTAAGATTTTTCATAAATGTGTCTTTTTTGATTAATAATGTGGGTTTATGTGTTATCATTTTCTTTCGTATATCTCAAAAGGTACTCTGTAAGATACTCCGCATTTCATAAGGTCGGACAGATTGGGTTGCAGGCGCTCTTTGAATGACTCCCAACTGCGTTGCTCCATTGTGCTCCATGCTGCTTCGGCAATGGCAAGACCGCGCGGAAAGAACATGTAGTTTACACGGTTTATGTCTTTTATGGCTTCGGCCCATAATGTTGCCATTACTCCTGTGATGTGTGACGACTCTTCGGGACTTAGTCCGTAGCCGGGGTCGAACTTGTAGCATGTCTCAAGGGTGGTGACAGGCATTCCCCAATTGTTGTATTCGGGAAGGTCGTTCTTCCATTGCGGATAGTCGAGGTATGTGTATTCGCCGGGGGCCATTATAAGGTTATTGCCATGCTTGCGTGTCAGTTCTATACATTTTGGTGTGAGTCCGTTGCGCCATGTTACAAGGGTTACGTCTGTGGGGTAGGGGAAGAGGTAGTCGTTGGCAGGGGGCCATATATTATCAAGTTCGCACCATAGTATTGCCTCTTTTTTGTTACGCTTTACTATGTCCAACATTTTACCGAAAAATATATTCATCAGTTGGGATGGCTCGTTGTAACCGGCTTTGTGCATTGTGGCAAGACAATCGTCGCATTTTGCCCAGTTTGCTTTTACGGCCGCCTCGTCGCCGCCAAGATGTATATATTTCGAGGGGAAGATGGATGCTACCTCTCTTATAATGTCTTCGTAAACGGTGTAAACGTCGTTGCAGCTTGCGCACAGCATCATGTTTGTGGTGCTTCCGAGATTTTTCTCTTCGCTCTGACGGAATGAGCATCCCAACTGTGGATATGCGGCCAATATGGCAACCGAATGTCCGGGAATGTCAAGTTCGGGTACTATTTCGATGTATCGTTCCGAGGCATATTGTATCAGCTCTTTCATCTGTTCTTGTGTGTAGAATCCGTTGTCCGGGCCGTTGTTTCCGCCTTTTTTATTTCGGAATGCTCCTGTCTGTGTTAGTTTGGGATGGCTTTTTATCTCGATGCGCCAACCTTGGTCGTCGGTCAGATGAAGTTGCAGGACATTGTATTTGAATTTAGCCATTTGGTCGATGAAGAATTTTACATCTTCAAGGGGTAGAAAATGGCGAGAGGGGTCGAGCATTACTGCGCGACGATTGTAGCGTGGTTGGTCTTCGATGTGTATTGGTGATATAAGGCCTTTTTCGGTGTTGCGTTTGTCGCCCAAGAGTATTTGGTCGAGTGTTTGAACGGCATAGAATATACCGGCTTGTCCTCCTTCTATTTTTATCTGTTTGTGGTTTATGTCTAAGGTGTATGATTCGTTGTTGTGTGTAGTAGGGGTGTGGATGATGGTTATCTCTCTGCCGCTCTCTTTTTCGGGCAGGAGTATTCCCGTTCTGTTTTTTATGGTTTGTTTTATGAGGTTTTTTATAAATATGCTGTCGGGGGTGTCACATTTTATTATTGCTGCTTTATCTATTTTAAAAGGCTTTCCACTATCTTTCTGCTCTATCTTGTTTGGCATTGGAATCAGTGCTGCTGTGTTGTGCTGTGCAAGGAGTGCTGTGCTGTTGAGTATTATGACAACTGCAATGATAAATTGTGATGTTGCTTTAATCATTTTATGTATTCTGTTTAGTTGTGTTTTTTATCATTTATTTATTTTCAGCCTGTTGAGCGCTTGTTGGTAGCGTCGGGCGTTGGCGTTGTGCTCGGCAAGGGTGGTGGCAAAATTGTGTGTACCCGAGAAGTCTTCTTTTGCACACATGTATATGTAGTTGTGCTTGGCGTGATTGAGCACGCTCTCTATTGCTTGCAATGTGGGTATGCGTATGGGGCCGGGGGGGAGCCCTTTGTACTTATATGTATTGTAGGGCGAATCGGTCTCTAAATCTTCTTTCAGTATGCGTTTACGAGTAAAGTCTCCAAGTGCGTATTTTACGGTGGGGTCGGCCTGAAGCAGCATACCTCTTTTAAGTCGGTTGACGTACAGTCCGGCAACAATAGGTTTCTCTGCGTCGTTGTTGGTTTCTTCATCTACGATGGATGCCAATGTTGCAACCTCTTCAATTGTGAGACCTATTGCCGCGGCTTTGTCGCAACGTTCTTCGTTCCAAAAAGCACGACGCTCTTTCATCATGCGAATGATAAATCGCTCAGGCTCTATGTTCCAATATACTTCGTATGTGTTGGGCAGGAAGAGTGTCGGCAGTGTCTCTTCTGTGTAACCTATTCTGTTGTAGAATCCCGGAGTGACGGTAAATTCGTTAAGTTGCACCGAGTCTATCATCAGTTGATTACATACTATGCCCACCATTTGTTCTATGGTGCGTGTGGCCGGAACAGTTACTTTTACCGGGGTTTGTTGATTGGAAACTATGCGACGATAGAGTGTGTGCATATTATCGCCATCGTAAATTGCATATTTGCCGGTACGTTTCTGCTTGTCGAGATTGTTATGATAAGCCAACAGTTTGAAACCCGAGATATTGGCCGGATGGACAGCTTCTTGTATCTTTTTAATTATAGTCGATGCAGAATCATTAGGATATATATATATGTATGATGTGTTGTCAATCTTAACAATTGGTGATTTTACAAGATAATATGCGTATGCCGCTAAAATAACACCTGCCACCATAATAGTGCCCAGAGTTATGAATATCCATTTTAGTTTCATTGTTTGTTTTTGGTGTGTGACGCGCAAAAATAATGATTTGTGTGATAAAGAACAAACTTTATACTTGTTTTTTCATATTCCCTTTTTACTGTGATATATCCCTCGGAATTATAATCCCGCAGGACTTGAAAGTTCATGAAGTGATGCAATATTTTTAAAAAAAAGTATATTTATTGTTTATTGTTCATTATCTTTGCAATCTTATTGCCAAGATTTTTTCTAATTCTTCTTCTTTGAATTTTTATGGTTCATTTTTAGAATTTATTGAAGTTTGAATTATTTGTGAATGTAATATATGATATTAAGATAAGTAAATATGAAAATAAATCGATTTTCAACAATTTTGCTTTGCATGCTTATGCTGTTTACAGCTTCGTGCACTTCTTATAAAAAAGTGCCATATTTGCAAAATAGCGGCGAATTGCCTTCCATGGAGCAGAATACCACAATGTTCGATGCCAAAGTGCAACCAAAAGACCTTTTGATTATCACAGTGGTATCGCCTAAAGACCCAACAGCATCGGCTGTGTATAACCTTACAACAGGCATACCCTATGACAACAGGTTCTCACTTACATCACAACCCACTCTGCAATCATACCTTGTAGATAATGATGGCTGCATAGTGTTTCCCGTCATAGGAGAGATAAATGTTGCCGGCAAAACAAAAAAAGAGATTGAGAATTTAATTGCCGATAAGATAAAAGGAGCCTTTACAGAACCTCCAATCGTAAATGTAAGATTCGAGAATTTTAAAATCTCCATATTGGGCGAAGTTAATTCTCCGGGCACGTACACAATAAAAAACGAGAAAGTCAATGTATTTGAAGCCCTGGCATTGGCAAAAGATTTGACTGTGTACGGTCTACGTGAAAATGTGAAATTGATTCGCGAGAACAGCAATGGCAAGAAAGAGATACACGAACTTAATTTGAACGACGTATCGATTGTTACATCACCATACTACTATTTACAACAGAATGACATTCTGTACGTAACTCCCAACAAAGCAAAAGCAAAGAACTCCGACATTGGAAGTTCAACATCCTTGTGGTTCTCTGCCACATCCATAATGATTTCTTTGACATCACTATTATATAACATACTCCGCTAAAGCCATGAATATCGAAAATAAAGATTTAAATGAAGGCAGTGATTTGAATTTGCATCTCATATTTTCCTACTTTTTAAGATATTGGAAACTGTTTGCGGCATCCACAATTATATGCCTGTTATTTGCTGTCGTATATTTAAAAACCTCTACCAAAATATATCAGGTAACAGCAAAAGTATTGTTGAAAGATGCTCAAAAAGGAACCTTTAATTCTCAAACAGACGTACTTGCCGATTTTGGCTTCCAAGCAACAAATTCCAATGTCGAAAATGAGATTGAAGTGCTAAATTCCAAGTCCGTTGTTCAGATGGCCGTACTGCGCTCCGGTGTATATACTAAGTACTTCAGAAGCCGTATGTTTAAATCTTCTCCCATATATAAAGATGTCAGTCCCGTGCAACTGACAATCCTGCAAGAAGACCTTAACAACCTTAGTGCGGTTCTGGATGTAAAATTAACTCTCAACAAAGATTCGCTTTATGAAGTATCATATAAGTATGAGAATTTAAACGAAGGATTAGAGATTGAGAGCGAAGCACAAACAATAAATTCATATCCCTACGTCCTTGAGACTGTAAAAGGTGATATAATGCTCACCAAAAATGATAAAGCCGAAAAAATATCCCAAATACAGATAAAAGTCTATCCTTTACAGGCTGTAACACTTGCATATAAGAATGCAGTTGCAATTTCGCCAATATCAAAAACCGCATCGGTTGCCATAATAGCCATAAACGATGCTGTTCCAATGAATGCATCCAATTTCATAAATTCAATGATTGTATGCTATAATGAACAATCGAATGAGGATAAAAACATTCTGGCACGCAAAACCGAAGACTTTATAAATGAGCGTATAGAGGTGATTGGCAAAGATTTGAGAGGACAAGAAGAGAATCTTGCGAGCTACAAACGCAGCAAACAACTTATAAATCCTACCATAGATGCACCACAGGTTGTGCAAAACCGTTCACAATATTTGACAAAATTGGAAGAGGTTAAATTGCAGCTCGAACAATCGGCACACCTTTTGAACTACATCAAGGAACCCAGAAACGACATGCAGGCAATCCCATCTATGTTGGGTCTTGCCAATGAAGCAACCCTGAGCGCATTGGTAACCCGATACAATCTTGAAGTTGCCAAGCGCAATCAACTTCTAAGTACGGCAACAGAAGAGAACCCTGTGCTCGCCACCGTAACAGATGCCGTAAAAAGAACTCGAATGGATATTATCGAATCGGTAGAGGCATTGAACGTGTCGTTGCAACTTCGCAAAAAGTCACTCGAGGAATTGACAAATAAATATACCAATAGAGCTGCCGAAACTCCGGCAATAGAACGCACATTCACCGACCTGACCCGTGAGCGAGATATAAAATCGCAACTATACGTGATGCTCCTGCAGAAATACGAAGAGAACGCACTGACATTGGCAGTTACGGCAGACAACCTTAAATGTATAGACCCGGCATCAATATCTCCGAATCCGGTAGCTCCGCGCAGCACAATGATAATGGCAATAGCGTTGCTTATGGGGCTTGCAATACCATCGGCCGGTATTTATGTAAGAGAATTACTGCGTGTAAAGCTCGAAAATGTAGAAGAGCTTGAGGCACTGAGCAATCTTCCGATTGTGGGAAGCGTACCTCTGAAGAATGGCATTATAGAGAAGAACGATGCCATTGTAGTTGCCGAAAATCGCAACGACATAATGACCGAGGCTTTCCGCTCGATACGAACGAACCTGCATTTTGTGATGAAGAAACACGAAAAAAAATGCGACGTGATAATGTTCACATCTACAACGTCGGGAGAAGGAAAAACATTCATCTCATCCAATTTTGCAGTCAGTCAGGCTGTGCTTGGCAAGAGAGTGCTGCTGGTAGGTCTCGACATCAGACGCCCGCGCCTTGCCGAAGTGTTTAATATATCGCGCCACCAAAAGGGAATAACAAGCTATCTTGCAGGAAACGAGGAGAATACAGAGATTCTGAATAAATACATAGTACCATCGGGTGTATTGGACAACCTCTATCTGCTACCGGCCGGAATAGTTCCCCCCAACCCGGCCGAGCTGCTTGCCCGTAAAAACTTGGATACAGCAATAGAGTATCTGCAACAGAAATTCGATTGCATAGTGCTGGATACGGCTCCCATAGGCCTTGTAACCGACTCTATAATAATGAGCAGGGTGGCAGACGTGGTTGTGTACGTTACACGCGCCAACTACACCGAAAAATCAGCACTGCAATTCTTGAAATCTCTGACAGAACAAGGAAAGCTCAAAAACGCATGCGTAGTGTTCAATGCCGAAGATTTAAGAAGAATCTCATCAAAAAAGAGAATGAACAGTAAATATCAATACGGGTATTCGTATTACGGTGCAGGATACGGTGTCGAAGAATCCGAAAAGCTGTAATAAACAGGGAAGGTGTTAATTTAGAAGCAGTTTGAATTTCATTCAAATATCATGTTTATAATATGAGCAGATTTTATTTGCCTTCTGATGCTCCTTTTAGTCTGTTTTTTCCCTTTTAAATGGTCACACAGAGAGCTATGCGCCCATAAAAAAAATGAAAAAACATTCTAAACAAAAATTACAAGGAGATAAATTTATGCAACTTAATATTTTTATAAATTTAAACAACTTCTAATATTGATTAATATTATATAGAATTGATAAATAGTGATGATATAATATGTTTCTTTAAAGGAAATCCATATTATATCATCATTTTATATTTTGGAAGCAAAATACCACCACACACAATATATTGCAATGACAATCAATAAAAAACAGTGAAAAGAATAGCCACAATATGGTTTTGATGTTATTTGCAAATATATTTTTTTGAGCGAGAAGCATAAAAAAACAGCGTAATAATTTCCGGTTTCTTAAAAATTATGCTTATCTTTGCAGCCTGTAAAAAACCTTAAAAGTTTTGCACAGTCCTGCAATGGGTTTAAAAAATATAAAAATGGGAATTTTAAAAGAGAAATACGCAAAATATGACCTGCCTCAGCAATTTATGGCAAAAGGCGTTTATCCTTATTTTCGTTGTATAGACAGCGAGCAGGATACCGAGGTTATAATGAGCGGGAAAAAAGTGCTGATGTTTGGTTCAAACTCTTATTTGGGCCTTACAAATCACCCAAGAATAAAAGAAGCTGCAATTGAAGCAGTGCGAAAATATGGCACAGGATGTGCCGGTTCGCGATTCCTTAACGGAACTTTGGATATTCATCTTCAGCTTGAACACGAATTGGCCGACTTCGTAGGAAAGGATGAGGCATTGGTATATTCCACCGGATTTCAAGTGAATTTAGGCGTTCTTTCATGTATTACAGGGCGACGCGACACAATATTATGCGATGAATTGGATCATGCGTCCATAGTAGACGGCAGACGTTTGTCATTCTCTACCTTGCGCAAATTCAAGCATAACGACATGGAGCACCTTGAGCGTGAGTTGCAAAGATGCGACCCCGACACAATAAAGCTCATTGTTGTAGACGGAGTGTTCAGCATGGAGGGTGATATTGCCAATCTGCCTGAGATAGTACGTCTGAAAGAGAAATACAATGCAAGTATCTTCGTGGATGAAGCTCATGGATTGGGCGTTCTTGGACGAGAAGGACGTGGCACATGCGACCATTTTGGAGTAACAAAAGATGTTGACCTTATAATGGGTACATTCAGCAAATCACTTGCCACCATTGGAGGATTTGTTGCCGGTGATAAAGAAGTAATTAATTATATAAGACATAATGCACGTTCATACATATTCAGCGCAAGCAACACTCCTGCTGCAACAGCCGCTGCAATAGAGGCGCTGCATATAATAAAAGAGGAACCCGAGCGTATTGAAAACCTTTGGAAAGTAACAAATTATGCACTCGACAACTTCCGTGAATTAGGATTCGAGATTGGTGCAACATCAACGCCTATCATTCCTCTTTACATACGCGATACGGATAAGACATTTATGGTGACAAAGATGCTGTGGGACGAAGGTATATTTGTAAACCCGGTAGTACCCCCCGCATGCTCGCCTCAAGACACACTTATTCGCTTCTCGCTGATGGCAACTCATACAAAAGAGCAGGTCGACCGTGCTCTTGAAGGAATGGTAAGAGTGTTTAAAGCACTTGAACTACTATAAGAAAATATATAATTGTTCGGGGCGTAGCGCAGTCCGGTAGCGCATCTGGTTTGGGACCAGGGGGTCGCAGGTTCGAATCCTGTCGCCCCGACAATCATCAAAAACTGCTATTATTCAATTTATAATGAATAATAGCAGTTTTTGATGATAATGACACTTGAAGCAGATATAAAACAGCAACGAGGCTCACTATTCAAAAAAGTTTTTCAATTAATGGGCTTTATGATATATCTTTCTCCCTAATCTCAAAATAATATGGCACTCGCTGCAAAAATAATAAAGCAAGCTTTATTTTATTTCGCTCGTTTGTGTTATCTTTGAGATAAATCTCGAAAATAAGACGGCACTCGCTGCAAAATAATAAAGCAAGCTTTATTTTATTTCGCTCGTTTGTGTTATCTTTGTAATAAATGAAAATTATGCAAACACAAAATTATTTAGCATTCGACCTTGGAGCCACAAGCGGAAGAGCTGTAATAGGACGTCTTTGTGGCGATAAATTCTTAATGGAGGAGATTCATCGTTTCCCAAACGAGATTCTGGAGCTTCACGGCAAATATTATTGGAACATATACAACCTTTATGCCGAACTGAAAAAAGCATTGGTGATATGTGCACAAAAAGGAATAATACCGCAATCAATAGGTGTGGACACATGGGGCGTGGATTTTGGTTATATAGCCGAAGATGGAACAATACTTGCCTTGCCAAGAGCATATCGCGACCCATACACCAATGGTGTGCCGGATGAATTTTTCAAAATCGTTTCACGAAGCGAGGTGTATGCACGCACAGGAATACAGATAATGAATTTTAACACACTGTATCAGCTGTATGCCGCAAAAAAAGAGGGCTCGCCGGCACTTAAAAACGCCAAACACATACTATTTATGCCCGACCTTTTTTCATATATGCTCACCGGCAATATGGTATGCGAATATACAGAGGCTTCAACATCGCAGATTCTTAACCCGTCGACACGCAATTTTGATGGCGAATTACTGAATGTGGCCGGTGTCGATAGTGGAATATTGCTTCCGACTGTGCTCCCGGGAACATTTGTGGGGATGCTGACGGATAACCTCGCAAAAGAGACAGGCATAGGCAAAATACCCGTTTATGCCGTAGCCGGACACGACACGGCATCGGCAATTGCTGCTGTGCCGGCCACCGACCATGAATTTGCATATCTGAGCAGTGGAACATGGAGCCTCATGGGAGTGGAATGTGACAAACCCATAATAAGCGACGATTCCTACAAAAATAACTTCACAAATGAAGGGGGAATAGACGGCACAACATGTTTCCTTAAGAATATAACAGGAATGTGGCTCTTGGAACAATGTCGCAAGGAGTGGGCACGCGAGGGACGCAACTACACATATCCTCAAATAGTGGAGATGGCACAAAATGCAGAATCGTTTCGCTGTTTCATAAATCCCGAAGATGAGTGTTTCGCCAACCCTGCAAGCATGACCGCAGCAATTGCAGCATATTGCAACAAAACAGCACAAAAACAACCCGAGAATGATGCCCAACTTATTCGTTGTATCTTTGAGAGTCTTGCACTCTGTTATAAAGATGTGTTGATAAAGATGCAACAGATGGTGCCATTCGAGATAAAAAGACTGCATGTGATAGGAGGCGGTTCAAAAAACACTCTTCTTAACAGATTTACAGCCAACGCCTTGGGAATACCTGTCATTGCAGGTCCGTCAGAGGCGACAGCAATAGGCAATTGCATGATACAGGCGCGAGCAACAGGTCTTATGGGCGACCGTTGGGAAATGCGCCGAATGATAAATAAGGTTCTTCCACCCCTAACAATTATACCCGAAGAGACCGATGTGTGGGAACAGGCATATTCAAGATACAAGAGATTGTTAAACGCTGAAAAAATATAACAATATGGAGATTATCAGAAAAAACAAAGAGATTATGACCGAGGTTAATCGTATAGCCGAGGTTGCAGGTTATCTGTGGACAAAAGGTTGGGCCGAGCGTAACGGAGGAAATATTTCAGTAAATATCACCCATCTTGCCGACGATGCAATAAAGGCTCTGCCTGCAATAGCTCCCACACGCCCTCTTGGCGAGAAAGTGCCTTGCTTGGGCGGACACATCTTTTATGTAACAGGAACAGGCAAGCGCATGCGATATGTTGCACAGGCTCCATTTGAGAATGGCTCGATAATAAGAGTATCAGAGGATGGAAGCAGCTTCGACATAATTGCCGAGAATCCCATAGTTCCAACCATGGAGATAAACTCGCATCTTATGATGCACAACTATCTGCGAAGCATAGGTCGCAAAACAACAGTGGTGCTTCACACACATCCCACCGACCTTATAGGTATGTCCCACTGCAAACCTTTCCTAAATTCGGAACACCTCACACGCACTCTTTGGAGCATGATACCCGAAGCACGCATAGTAGTGCCCAAAGGTATAGGCATTGTACCTTTGAAGATACCCGGAAGCATGGAACTTGCTTATGCAACAATAGAGCAGCTTGCACACTATGATATGTTGTTGTGGGAGAAGCATGGAGTGCTTGCAGTAGGTGATGATATAATAGACTGCTTCGATGCAATTGATACAATGAGCAAATCGGCACAAATTTATTTCAATGCCCGCATGGCAGGATATGAGCCCGAGGGAATGACCGATGAACAGCTGGATGCTCTTGTTCCCGCATTTAACCTTTGATTAATATATAATGTAAATTCATACAGTTTCTGTATGAATTTACATTAAACACAAACATAAGAATGACACATCTTGAGGCATGGATAATGGCTTTTGCTCTTGCAATGGACTGCTTTGCAGTTTCCATTGCAGGTGGCATTATACTGAAAGAGGTTAAATGGCGTCCTATGCTGATGATGGCATTCCTTTTCGGCTTTTTTCAGGCTGTCAATCCACTGTTCGGATGGATAGGAATAGATTATTATCGTCATTTTATCGAAGAGGCTGACCATTGGATTGCATTTGCCATATTAGCGTTTCTGGGTGTACGCATGATGATGGAATCCTTTAAAGACGAAGAGCATAAACATTTTAATCCAGAATCGCTAAGGGTTATACTCACTATGGCAGTTGCCACAAGCATAGACGCTTTTGCAGTGGGAATATCTTTCTCGTGCATGGGGATAGAGAGCGTCAGGGAACTTGTTTACCCTCTTGCAACAATCGGCTTTGTCTCTTTAACACTTACTTTGACAGGGCTGTTTTTCGGCATAAAATTCGGACGACATTATGCACGCAAAATCAAAGCCGAATTCTTTGGTGGTATCATTCTTGTTGCCATTGGAATTAAAGTGCTGATAGAGCACACGTTAGGTTGATAGTGTCTTTTCAAAGGTCACTAAATCAAGTTATCTGTTATTTATTTTTTCGTTATTTTTTGTTATTGTATCTATTTTATCATGCTTGTATTTTTGCAAACAAATTAAAATTGTAATAATATAAGCAAGGATGAATTTAAAAGTATTTATTGCTATTGCATTCGGATTGATTATATGCAATCTATACACATTTGCACAGACTTCGCGTATAACAGGACATATTACCGATGATAGCAACAATGCGATTTCACTCGCGACCGTAGCACTTGAAGGAACGCAAACCGGTGTCAATGCCGATGTAAATGGATTTTACGATATTACAGTGCCGTCGGGTGAACATATTCTGGTTGTATCGGCTGTAGGATATACAACCTCAAAAAATAGAATTATTATCACTGCCGGCACCACACACAAACAAAATATTTCGTTGTATAGTGATACTACGCAACTCGATGAGATTATTATATCGGAGAAACAATCGGCCGCATCACGTATCAGAAGAACAGCCTATAACGTGACAGCCATTGAAACAAAGCATCTATTAAACAGTTCGATGAATCTCAGCGACGCATTAGCAAAGGTTCCCGGGCTAAAGTTACGCGAATCGGGAGGTGTTGGTTCTGAGGTGCAGATGATGCTCGACGGATTCAGCGGCAAACATGTTAAGGTTTTTATTGACGGAGTGCCGTTGGATGGTGTCGGAAACGAGATTAACAATATTCCGGTAAATTTTGCCGAACGCATCGAAGTATACAGAGGTGTGGTTCCCATACATTTTGGAACCGATGCAATGGGCGGTGTGATAAACATAGTGACCAACAGGCATCATGAAGGTTGGAAATTGGACGTCTCCTACTCCTACGGGTCGTTCAATACCCATAAATCATCTATAAATTTTGCCAACGTTCTGAAAAAAGGGATATTTTATGAAGTAAACGCATTTCAGAATTACTCTGACAATGATTATCATATTGATGCTCCGATAGAAGATTTTGAAACAGGTAGAATCGAGAAAAAGAAACTACATAAGGTGCAGCGTTTCAATGATAATTATCACAATGAAGCTATTGTGTCGAAAATCGGAATAACCGACAAAAAATGGGCCGACAAATTAATGCTCGAATTAACATACTCACAAATGCACAAAGATATACAAACCGGTGTGAGACAAGAGATTGTATATGGAAAAAAGCATCGCAAAGGACACAGCATAATACCTTTGATAGAGTATAGCAAACGTAATTTATTGGTTAGCGGATTGGATGTAGCAATAACAGCAAAATCAAGCTATAATTCTACTACAAACATCGACACCTCGTCTTACAAGTTCAATTGGTTGGGGGAGACTAAACGTTTAAATTCACCGGGTGAGCAGTCTTTGCTGCATACACGCTCCGAAAATAATAGAAAAAATATTACATTCACAACAAATTACAGGCTCAAGAATTCTCATACTCATACTTTTAGTTTGCATTATGCGTTTGATGCTTTTGAGCGCAGTAACACATCACTGCTGACAACAGAAAATATTAAAGATGCAATAAGTAAAAAATCGCGTAAGAATATCATCAACCTATCATACCGATTGATGCCTTACGAGAAATGGAATTTTACTGTATTCGGTAAATATTACAATATAGGAGTGGAAGGGCCGATGCCTACCACAAGCAACAACGACAAATTCGTAAAAGAGAAACGCAATATAGACTCTTATGGCTATGGATTTGCCGGAACATACTTTATTACCCGATATTTACAAACAAAAATTTCTTACGAAAAAGCCATCCGCTTACCCTCCATTGAGGAGATTTTCGGCGACGAGGACCTTGAAACAGGATACATCGGTATTAAACCGGAGAGGAGCAATAATATAAACTTCAATCTCAGCTATAACAAAGTCTTCGACAACAGCTCATTATACACCGAAGGAGGATTTGTCTACAGAGACACACACGACTATATACAACGTAACATTATAGATTTGAGTGGCGGACGTTCGGCCGCAACATACATAAATTATGGAAAAGTTCTTACAAAAGGATATAATATATCGTTGCGTTATACATTGGGCAAATGGCTCTCAGTCGGTGGTAATTTTACACAAATGGATGTGCTTGATAATATGAAATATGCCATAGGAAGCTCTGCCCCTAATCTCGGATATAAGGAGAAGATGCCCAACCTGCCATCTGTTTTTGCAAACTTCGATATTGCGTTTAATGTAAATAATTTTTTTGGTAAAGACAATCTTCTGCATTTTAAATATGAGAGTATGTATGTTGAAGAATTCAGCTACTACTCGGCAAAAATAGGAGCCAATAAAGATGAATACATGGTTCCCGACCAATTCTCACATAATATTATGCTTACTTACAGTCTGCAAAACGGGCGATATAATTTCTCCTTAGAGTGTCGCAATATCACCGACGAGCGTCTGTATGATAATTTCAGCTTGCAAAAAGCCGGACGTGCTTTTTATGGAAAAATGAGAATATGCTTGGGAAAATAAAAAGGTCTTTCTCATAATTTTAATCAGACACTGATAATATAAACAATTTTAATACATAATTAATTTAATACATAATTAAAATGAAACAAAAAAAATACTTTTTTAACTTTATCGCAACAACCCTCAGCATGTCGATTCTTGTTGCATGTTCAAGCAATGATGATTCTAATACGATAGAACCACCGACAGCCGAAAAGAAACCATACGTGATTGCAGCCTCAGTCACAATGTCCAACAACAGCACAACTGTACTGCTGAATACTTCTTCGCTTGAAAATGGGGTTGTTTCGCCTGTTAATCAAGGGCTTGTAACTGATGCAGCTTCATATTGGGTTTTCCATGATACAGATTACCTTTATGCTCTTGCATATAATGACGGCAGCGCCGGACTCACACGTTCCTTTGTAATGAACAAAGATTACCAACCGGAATCCCGTCCGGCCGAATATGCCATAAATCGTTTTACATCATACGGTATATACAAAAATAATATTATCACCACATCTACGGGAAACACCGATGCTTCGTGGGCCGACGAAAATGGATACACACCCAAAATATTCTTAATTTCGTATCTTGACACCGAGGCTGAGACTTATCAATCTAACGAGGCCGATAAAAAATATTTCTCAGAGAACTTCCTTGGCAATGGCGAGTATGTCACATTGGCGGGATTGCAACAACGCGGCAACAAACTTTTCTCAGCGGCTGTTCCCATGGGACTCAGCCAATATGGAACAAAGGATGGTAATGGCAAATGGATAAAAGCAGGCAACGAAGACCTTGTGAAAAAAGAAGCAGGTGGAAGCAACAGCAGTTCCTATAAAAAAGATGAACTACAATGGACGCAATATCCCGATGAATGTTGGATTGCTATTTTCGACGATGCGACATTGACAAACAAAAAACTCATCAAAACCAATAAGATAAGTTACGCATGCGGACGCAACAAATCACAATACTACCAAATGATATGGGCCACTGAGAGTGGTGATATTTATGCACTTTCGCCATCCTATGCAAAAACAATGGCCGACCCACGTCAGCAAACTACACTTCCTGCCGGCGTGGTGCGCATAAAAGCCGGTGAGGAGGATTTTGATGACACATACTATGTGAATATCGAAGAATTATCTGAGGGGTGCTCATTCATGCGCTCATGGTATATAGGAGGAAACCATTTCCTTTTGCAAATGTATGACAAACCATTTACACTTGGTGGAAAAGCACCTTCAGCGTTAAGTTTGGCGATATTTAATGTTGTCGACAAAACTTTAAAGAAAGTAAGTGGTTTACCGGAGGATATGTCCGCTTTTGGAAAAACACCGTATATGGAGGATGGCTTCGCTTATATGCCTATAACATACGCCGAAGGTAGCGGAAAATATCCCGCCATATTTAAAATAGACCCGACAACAGCCGTAGCCACCAAAGGTGCAACCGTGCAGGTGACATCAATAGACGGTATAGGAATGTTGCTGCCCTAATTGATAATAACAGTTGTTTCAGAATGAGAAAAATAGTTAGTAAAATTCATCTATGGATTTCTGTTCCTTTGGGACTGGTAATAACAATAACCTGTTTTACAGGGGCGATGTTGGTATTTGAAAAGGAAATCACAGCAATATGTACGAATAATTTATCTAATGTAGAAGCAGAAGGTAAGGCCATCCCTTTTGAAGATATCATAGCCGGTGTTTCACAACATCTTCCGGCCGGTGTTACAGTAACGGGTATCACAGTTTCGCCCGATCCTGAAGAGGCTTATATGGTCAATATTTCAAAACCTCGCAAAGTTGCATTGTACGTTAACCAATATACAGGCGACATTTTAGGTAGCAATGAGCGTTTGCCCTTTTTTAAAGTGATGTTCCGCATGCACCGATGGCTTATGGACGCAAAGCCATCGGAGGGGCTTGGAATAGGACGCACGGTTGTGGGTATAAGCACTATTGGCTTTGTGTTTATATTGTTTAGCGGAATTATCTTATGGTGGCCACGTAACAAAAAGATGTTGAAGAGACGCCTGAATATTGTATCTCGTTTGGGGTGGCGCAGATTTTTGTACGACTTACACGTAACCGGTGGTTTTTATGCTGCTTTACTGCTGTTGGCAATGTCGCTCACCGGGCTGACATGGTCGTTCAATTGGTATCGCAGCGGGTTCTATAAGATATTAGGTGTGGAGATGGTTAATAATAATGGTAACGGAAATTCAAAAAACAAAGCAATAACAATAGAAAAAAGCGACAGTGCATTTGAGAATAAAGAAAGCAAATATGCTTTGTGGGAGGAGGTATATTTTAAGGTTGCAGCCATTAACCCCGATTTTAACAGCATCAACATATCTGATGGCTCTGTGTCAGTGCAATCCGGCAATTATGGAAACACTCGTGCTGCCGACAGATATTATTTTGACAGTGAAACGGGTGATATAACATCGGTTAAATTATACTCTGAGAGTGCACCGCAAAATAAGTTACGTGGGTGGATATACTCTGTACACGTTGGTTCATGGGGAGGTTTATTTACTCGTATCCTATACTTCCTTGTTGCTATTTTGGGCGCCTCTTTACCACTGACAGGATATTATTTGTGGATTAAGAGAATAAGACGCCGATAAAAGATATTTTCTGATAATAATTAGTATAACTGTTTCCAATAGTCTTGAATTTATTAAAATAGAATCAAGACTATTTTTCTACTATTTCATTTGTGACAAAATGATGATTGGTTGCTTTATTTTAAGTCTGTTTTATTGTGTAAAATATTTTAATATTTTGTAACTTTGGCTGCATGAAAAGATTCTTAAAATATCTTTCATTCGGTGCAGTAGGTGTTATATTGCCGGTGCTTGTAACAGCAACGTTGCTTGAGAAGTTCTATGGTACGCGCGTTGTGGTGGATTTAATATACTCTTCGCCATGGGTAATTGCACTGTGGATGCTGTTGGGCGTGTCGTCTTTTACATACATTCTTGTAAGTGGAATGAAACGATTGAGCATGACTTTCGGCATACATCTGTCGTTTCTTTTAATTCTTGCCGGGGCCTTGGTTACTCACATTTGGGGCATAAGGGGGCAGGTACACCTGCGTGAGGACGCACCGCCCACTACTGTCTATTTTCAGTCTGACGGACAGATTGCACGTTTCCCATTTGCTGTATCTTTAAAAGATTTCTTTCTCGAATATTATCAGGGTACGTTTGCTCCCATGGATTATGTAAGCGTTTTATCAATTGTAGATAATGATGAAACGAGCGAAGGCACTGTGTCGATGAATAATATTTTCAGATATAAGAATTGGCGTTTCTATCAATCGGGGTATGATGCAGATGAGCAGGGTACTACGCTAACTCTCTCATACGACCCTTATGGAATAGGAATCACTTATGCAGGATATATTGGGCTGCTTGTGTGCATGATAGGGTTCTTTTTTCAAAAGAAGAGCGCTTTCCGCTCACTGCTGAAAAAGAGAGCTTTGCGACGCGGATGTACCACGGCGGCACTTATTTTTATATCGTTGGGAGTGGAGGCCGAGAATTTGCCACGCACATTATCGCGTGAAGCTGCCGATGATTTTGGCAATCTATATGTATATTACAATAATAGAATATGCCCGCTTCAGACTCTTGCCAAGGATTTTACGGTCAAGCTGTGCGGAAAGCCGTCGTACAAGGGATTGACATCTGAACAGGTGTTGGCCGGATGGCTTTTCTTTTATGAAGAGTGGAAGCATGAGCCTATGATAAGGATAAAAGAGAAGAGTATACGTGGAATCTTAAGAATTGAGGGTGATTTTGCCGCACTTACCGACTTCTCCGATATTAACGGATATAAACTGACGGATGCATTAAAGAACAATGCCGACCCGCTCTTGCGTCGAGCTGCCGATAATGCCAACGAAAAGTATAACTTGATAAGCATGGTTCACACGGGCAGTATTCTGAAGATTTTTCCATCATATATGGGTAACATCCCTGTGTGGTATTCATTTGCTGATGATATACGAAAAACAGAATCCGATGAATTGAATCTATTATATAAGGATGGAATAGAGCTATTTTTGCAGAGAGTAAGAGCTGAAAATGAAAATGAGACGTCGGAGCTGTTTAATGAGATAAAAAAGATTCAGCACGAAAGTGTGTCGGAAGATATGTTGCCGTCGGCAGCTCGATTCGAGGCTGAGAAGATTTATAATTCGGCAAATTATGTGCGTCCATTGACTATATTTTGCATAGTGTCAGGGGTTTTTCTTTTTATCCTCTATTGCAGGGCTATGGCGTTGGCCTATGCTGTGCATCCGCTTGTGTCTCGTATAGTGACGGTTGTGATATTCTTGGTTTTTCTGTACCTTACCTTGTTGATGGCTGTTCGCGGATATATCGGAGGGTATTTGCCGCTCTCTAACGGATTTGAGACAATGGTGTTTATGGCATGGTGTTCGCTGTTGCTGACACTGCTGCTGAAAAGGCGCTTTTTTATGTCTGTTCCTTTTGGGCTGCTGTTATGCGGATTGACGCTTATGGTTGCAATGATGGGTGAGACGAATCCTAAAATCACTCAATTGATTCCGGTGTTGCAATCGCCTCTGTTGAGCATACATGTTGTTGTGATAATGACATCATACTCTCTGTTTGCTTTTGCCATGCTTAATGGTGTTACGGCGCTTGTGCTGAATCGCAGTTGCACAAAGCAACAGATTGAATATCTTGCCATTGTTAGCCGTTTAATTATTTATCCGGCAGTGTTTCTGCTCACCATAGGTATTTTTGTGGGCGCTGTATGGGCAAATGTCTCTTGGGGAAGATATTGGGGATGGGACCCTAAAGAGGTGTGGGCGCTTATTACGTTGCTGGTATATTCGTTGGCGCTACACTCGCGGTTGTTGTCGCCGTTCAACAAACCTATGTTTGTGCATATTTTCAGCATAGTGGCATTCTTTACTGTACTTATCACCTATTTTGGGGTTAATTTTATTCTTGGAGGCATGCACAGCTATGTATAGCAAAAATGAAGTGACCCCAAAAAGTTGGACGGATTAATAAAAAGTTTATTGGTAGAGAGTTCGGTATTGTACCGGACTCTTTCCTTTTAACCGATATTTTATTCTTTTATTGTTGTAGTACTCAATATAGTCTTCCAAAGCCTTT
>JAFSAT010000027.1 GCA_017442185.1 Bacteroidaceae bacterium | reverse complement strand
TAACCTCCAATATTTCCTCGTACATTCATAGAGAGAAGGACGTTCACACAAAAGGTATGTCCTGCTTACATTTAAGCAGAGAATCTTTTTATCCTTTTTGTCCTCAAAATAACCGTAGTCGCGAAAAGGTTCATCCATAATCGTTTATTAAATAGATTCGATGCAAAGGTATTGTATTTTATCGTGAATAAAAGAATATTTACCAAAAAATCAACTTACTAATTCTTCCAACTTCAGAATGATAAGTTCGCAGAATGTGGCAAGATTCCCGAAAGTAATAATTTATAATTTATAAATGGCATTTAGTAGCAAAGATGCTTCTACTCCGCCCACATAGTCGGTTTTATTGCACAAAAACACCTAAAATGTGTAACAAACTAAAAACTATTGTTCGTTAATAAGTTTTTTCGTACCTTTGCGCCGTCTAACAATCATGGCATTGCTGTTGTTTCAGCAGAGCCATACTACAAAAAATATATAATCATGAAAAAAACACTTGTAGATCTTTTTGAGGAGTCGGTAAGATTATATCCCGATAATACTTTTCTCTTGGAAAAGACTGACAAAAAGAAGGGTTTTGAACCTACAACCTACAAACAGGTACGTGAGCAGGTATATCGTTTGGGTGCGGGACTTCAGGCAATGGGAGTGAAGAAAGGCGATAATATGGCGCTTCTCAGCGAAGGACGTAATCTTTGGGTGATAGGTGAGCTTGCAATGTTTTATGCAGGAGCCGTTAATGTGCCTCTCTCGATAAAGCTCGAGGAGAGCAACGACCTTACTTTCCGTCTGTTACATGGCGACGTTAAATATATAATGGTGTCGGAACAGCAGCTTAAGAAGGTGCGTAAGATAAAAGAACATATTCCGGCTGTGGAGAAGATAATAATACTCAATGGCGAGCATGAATGTGAGGAGCGTGAGGTTCTTCTTGCAGATGTGCTTAAGATGGGTGACGATTTTCTTGCATCACATTCGATGGAAGAATTTTTGAGCGTTGCTCAATCTATACAGAATGATGACATTGCCACAATTACATACACAAGCGGAACAACTGCCGAGCCTAAGGGTGTTGTGCTCACACACCGCAACTACACAGCCAATGTTGAGCAGGCACTCACCTTGGTGCACATAGACGAGACTTGGCGCACACTTATCATTCTGCCGCTCGACCACTGCTTTGCGCATGTGGTGGGCTTCTATATTATGATGTCAAAGGGTGCAACGGCTGCCACTGTTCAGGTGGGACGCACTCCGCTTGAGACGCTCAAGAACATCCCTGCCAACATAAAGGAGGTACGTCCTCACTTTATACTGTCGGTTCCCTCATTGGCTAAGACATTCAAAAAGAATATCGAGGGTGCCATACGTGCAAAAGGAGCCTTCACAGAAAAACTCTTTAACATGGGAATGAAAGTGCGTCAGACATATTTTGGCGAGAGTAATCTCGATTCAAAGGGTGTGCGTGCTCTGCTGAAGCCCGTAGTGTGGCTCTTCGACAAGATTATATTTGACAAGGTGCGTGCCAACTTTGGCGGCGAGCTTCGTTTCTTTGTAGGTGGCGGTGCATTGCTCGACAAAGATTTACAGAATTTCTATATAGGTGTCGGAATGCCCATGTATCAGGGATACGGTCTCTCCGAAGCTACTCCTGTGATATCATCCAACGGCCCCGAGAAATATCGCTTCGGTTCGAGCGGCAAACTTGTGGAGCCGATAGAACTGAAGATATGCGACGACAAGGGTAATGAACTGCCGCTTGGCGAGATGGGCGAGATTGTTGTTAAGGGCGAGAATGTGATGGCCGGATATTGGAAGAATCCCAAGTCGACGGCCGAAACTGTGCGCGACGGCTATCTGTATACGGGTGACCTTGGTTATATGACTGCCGAGGGATTGCTCTATGTAAAGGGTAGATTCAAGAGCCTGCTTATCTCAAGTGATGGCGAAAAGTACAGCCCCGAGGGCATAGAAGAGGCTTTTGTGAGCCTTTGCAGCACTGTCGACCAAGTGATTCTCTATAATAACCAATCGCCTTATACTATTGCGCTCATAGTGCCAAATAAAGAGAATATGAAGCGTGCTCTTGCCGAGAAGAACCTCGACCTTACAACCGAAGAGGGGCGCAAGGCTGCTGTGGAGCTTGTGAAGGCCGATATGGATAAATTTAAAAAAGGCGGCGAGCACGAGGGTATGTTCCCCGAGCGCTGGTTACCAAGCACATTTGCCGTGCTTCCCGAGGCTTTCACCGAGCAGAATGGCATGATGAACAGTACAATGAAGGTGGTTCGCGGCAAGGTTGAGAAGTTCTACAAAGAGCGCATCGACCACCTGTATACTCCCGAAGGCAAGCAGATTCTGAACGAGAAAAATATTGATTCGTTAAAGTAAGAAGCTGTTTAAATTTTTAATAAAACTTAGAAGTTGCTTGAATTTTAAAAAAATATTTTGTTAAGAGAAACGGTATTGTTTGTTTCACCATTTTTGCTCTATAAAAAATTGGCGATATAAATTCAAACAGTTTCTAATTCCCGGGAATATTTTCCGGTAACTGCAATAAATGATTGTCGGGCTGCCCCTGTTATTTGCAAAGGCAGCCCGACACTTTGACATGAACCCCGAAAGTTAGACAAAAAACTTTCGGGGTTTTGTTATGAAGCATAGTTTTCAAATTAAACTAGAAGCAGTTAAGTGTTACTTATCAGGTTATTCCGAAAAACAGGTTACTGAAATATATGGTATAAACAG
>JAFSAT010000026.1 GCA_017442185.1 Bacteroidaceae bacterium | reverse complement strand
ATGCCCCCCATCTTTTGTGATTTTCAAAGCAAATGAATTTGAGACACATTAGAATTTTATAATAATCGAGCGCCGTGAATTGGCAGCTCAGTAGTACTAACGTTCTCTCGAAACTAGAGAGACTAATTCAGATAGGTATGAGAAAGATTATAGTTTATATTGGTTCAATATTTTCAAATCATCCTACTAATTTGAATGCCAACGACTGCAACAATATCAACTTTTGGTGTCCAACCGGGATGAATCCAATATTCCATCATCAGATCAAGGATTATCAAGACTAATGGAATAATAGAACCTACGGCAATCACCAATTATAATTAGTATTAACCAACTCTTTACATTAAAGAGCTTAACAGCTAAAGGTATGAAAAAGATTGTAAAAATGACTAATATAGTTGATAACAATAGTTTGAGAATAAATTACTTGTGCCCCACTGGTATGATCCCTGTCTTTTATAATTTAAAGTCAAGCAAGAGAGGAAAGTAAATAGGGTTTAGTTTATGCATAGTAAATGTAAGATTTACTTGCAACAGGTAAAAAGATTTTTAAGGTTAACGATGTATGCGGCATGCTAAAAAGTGATTATTATGTTGGAAGTTGTTCTATATAAGTATTTACTTTTTGTCGTTCAAAAGATATGACTTCAATATAGTAAACATACACTTTTTAGTTTGCCCTTATTTTTCGAATAAGACGAGTGAGTCATAAACATCAGTTACATATTATGAATACTTTCGGCTCTATCACGTATGAATTTTTTAACAATAAAAAGAACTATCATTTTGATTTAACAGGAGCTTTTAGTAACATTATTGAAGACAGTGAAGCAATAGAATATGATGATGACGACGATGAGGATGAATTCGATGATGATGACGATGACTAACATCTCATTAATCCATAGCTTTTAAGTTTATTAAAGAAACAGGTCAGGACGCTATATCCTGACCTGTTTTTGATGTTAGTTAAGTCCTAATAGTTAGTTTGCTTTATTTGCTCTCAGCATTAGCTATTGATGCACGTACTCTGCTTAATGTTTCCAATGTCATCTGAAGATATGAAGCAATCATTGTCAAAGGTGCTCTTCTAGTTATTTCAGGAAAATGTTGCTGTAATCTAGCATATCTGTCATTTGCTGATTCGAAACGTAAAATGTCAGCCTTTAATTGTGATAACATTAAAGAATTTTCAAAAAAACTCCGATATAGATAAGCTATATCACCATTAGCATCAGAAAGTTCTTCCATTATATCACGCGGAATTTCCCATAAAACACTGTTTTCTACAGCATCCATCATAAGATGTGTTGGCTCTCGGTTAAAATAGCTGTCAATACACCAGACAACATCTTTTTCACATGCTAAATGTTCTATCACATCCTTATCATGCTTTAGGTAGTGCTGTCTAATAAATCCCTTTTCTATATAAAATAGGCAATTACAGATATCACCATCATTTAGAATTATATCACCTTTTTGATATTTCTTAGGCTGAATAATATCTGCAAAAAGGCGAATATTCTCCAACTTAAGTTTGCGATTAGGGCATGTTTCAGCTATAATCTGTTTTGCAATGTCAAATTGAATACTCATAGGCTAAAGTTATTTATATCCAACATTTTGTTTCAATTTTGGGTTCAAGTCTATACTTTTTTGTGGAATAGGAAAAACTGTGGTATACCCATTTTTCTCATCAGCCAGTTGGACTCGCTGATCGTATGATTTGTGATAAACTCCAAAACGCACCATATCCTGTCGTCGCCAGCCTTCCCATACTAACTCCAACAAACGCTCTTTCAATATGTTCTCAAGCGTAGCTTCTCGATATGGCATACCAACACGACCTCGGACTTCGTTCAACTCCAACGAGCCATCCTCACCATTACGTACCTTTGCCTCGGACTTCATCAGGAGAGCATCAGCATAGCGGAATAGCACGATGTCGTTATCCGGTTGTCTACCGTCGGAATGTGAGGTCCTATCAACCTCATATTTTGCCATACGAGCACCAGCTGTCTTGACATAGGAGCTTCCCGTAAGATTCAACTTTAGCTCCAATGGGAAATACTCCAACTGCTGTCCATTGTCCATCATTACAGGCTTTCCATCAACCTCTACGATGCCGGCATAGAAGTTCTTTTCAAAGCGAGCATCTACATCATCTGTGCCGTATCCGTTGGCTAAGACTGTTGAGATATTGGCACTGGTACCATTTTCCGATGAGCCACCCAACGCACCGCCATGGTTGTAGTGTCGTGATCGGAAGAGATACCAGAACTGCGCAGCATAGAGGTTCTTATCCAACGGAATGGTGAATATGTTTTCGTTGGAGTTCTCGTTATGCACAGAGAAATTATAGCTATAATCGTCCTCCAACCGATAACCTACCTCGGCAAGTTTATCGCAATATTTGATACAGGTCTGCCAAGCGTTGAGTTTCTCACCATCGACGGTGAAAAATATCTCTTTGCCGTTCCGTGGAACGCCATCAGTCCAATTATCATCACAATATATCTCGGCATTAAGAGCCAACTTAGCCAAAAGGAAATTAGCTACAGGTGCTGTTATACGACCATAGTAGTTACCCATCTTATTACTACGCTCATTTGGCAACAACTCGGCAACCTCCTGCAACTCATTCACGATAAAACGGAAAACCTCGCTACGCTCGCTCTGCACAACTTCATCCTGCGGTTGTTCATAGGATGTTACGATGGGCACTCTGCCATACATATCCATAATGTAGTAGTAGAAAAGTGCTCTCAGAGCTCGCACCTCAGCTTCGTAGGCCACTCTCTGCTCCTCAGATAGGTTATGGCTATACTTATCGATGATATGCAGAGATTTGTTCGATAACACAACAACCTTGTAGAGGTATTTCCAAGTATTGTAGAGTGGTAAATCATTAGGACTCCACTTATGCTGATACATATTCGTCCACAAACCTCCATCGTACCAGTCGCCACCACGAATAGGTATCATGGCTTCGTCTGTAGTAAGTGTGTTATAGTCATAAATCCCACGACAGGTCCCCTGTAAACCCTCACTGTCTGCACTGCCACCAATGTAATTGTAGAGCACAGCCACTGCATTAATATATATGTTGTTGGCATTGTTGTAAATGTCTTCTTCATAAAGTTGATCTCTAGGGTCTTCAGTAAGACAAGAGGTCATCATCGTTGCCAAAGCAACCATCAATATGTTTATATATCTTTTCATAACTGTAAGCGGTTAGAATTGAATACTAAGACCTAACGAATAGGTACGATATAAAGGATAGGTGCGTTTGTCGTCAATGCCCAAAGTGTTGCTTACTACATAACTGTTTATCATTGGAGTAAGACCGCTATAGCCTGTGATTGTTGCAAGGTTGCTAATGCCTGCCGAAAGACGCAATGACTTCACAGCCTTGGATTTCATTGGAATATTGTAGCCTATGGTAATATGTTCAATATTTACATAGTCACCCTTTTCCAACCAATAGTCTGAGACATTCTGGTCAATAATATTTTTTTTAGGAGCACCCTTCAATACATTGTAGTCAGGGAATATAGACATATTGGTATAAGCCAAGCCCGTGCCATTGAATATCTTATGACCGAAAGCACCATTTATCTGCATGGCAATATCAAAGGACTTGTAACGGAAACTGATGTTTGATCCAATAGTTACCTTGGGGGTTGCTTGACCTGCTATATACCTGTCTCCGCCATCGCTAAAATCAATCTCGCCATCATCATTCAAATCTTCAATATCGTAACTGTAGCCACCAAGTTCATTTTCTTTAAGCCCTTTGCAGTGAGGTAGATAGAATACCCCCAATGGCTGACCTACAATCTGATATACTACATTATTGTCACCACCGTTCTGACCTGCGCCATAAAGCGAGCCAATCGGAGTAATATCTGAAGCTGTCATATGCATACCATTATACTCTCCACTAAGCGAAAGTAACTTATTCTTCTGGTAGGACATATTGAAGTTGATATTCATCTCCATATCCTTTCGTTGAATGGGAACTACCGAGATTCCGAGTTCGACACCCTGGTTAGACATCGAGCCGATATTTGCCATCAGCTTATCGAACGCAAAGGTCGGAACGGGAACATCATACTCATAGAGCATATCCGTTGTCTTTGAGTAATAGAATTCCGAGGTAAGCATCAACCGATTATCCCATAGACCTAAGTCAAAACCGATATTAAATGTTGAACGAGTCTCCCACTTAAGGTCCGGATTCGTGTTGCGTATACTTCCCATTGTTACGGTAGGTGCACCGTTGATGGATACGATACCATTCTCCTTTACGGTATTAAGTGTTGTATAGGATGTTATACCTCCAAGATTTCCTGACCGACCATATCCGGTTCTTAGTTTCAACATTGTTATAAAGTCAGTATCAGAGAGGAAGCCTTCTTTTTTTACATCCCAACTCAGTGATACTGATGGGAAGAATCCGAAAGTATTGCTATCGCTTACCATTGAAGAGCCATCTCCACGGAGTGCTGCCGCAATAGAATATCTATCCTTGTAACTATATGTGACACTACCCATTATTGAAGCAAGTGACGGGTCTTCATAGCTACTGCTCGTACCACCGAAAGGACGCGATGATGTTGCTCCGATGTTATTATAGGAGAAATCATTTGTTGTTATTCCTTTTGCCTGCACCCATAAACCAGTCCTTACCTGTTTAAGATATTCTGCGCCAACAACAGCATCAAGGTGTGAGTCTCCCCAAGCATTGTTATATGAGAGGGACACATTTGTAAAGTAGTCTTCACCCTTGAACTCTCCACGATAAACATTGCCTTGCGCCCACACCCATGTAGGACAAAATTGAGCATTTCCCGTAGATGAATATGAATAAGAGCCGAAAGCCGACAATATCAAATTGTCAAGGATATTAAATTTCAACCCCAAATGTGTATTGAAATTCCGTTCTTCGGAGTCATTTTTCTCATAGAGGAGTGCTCCGGGGTGGTTTATGTGTGAAGCAGCCGAATTCTTCACCCAGTTGCCATTAACATCAGTTCCTGCTGGATATGTAGGATTCTGTGCAGCTGCCGAGTAAAACAGCATTCGTGTATCGAAAATGTCGTGTATCTTTGACGAGTAGCCATATACACCAAAATCGCCAACTAAGCGACCATTGAAAGCCTTTTGTGTAGCATCAAGTTTTACCACTAGATTTCGGTAATCGTTAACTTTTACAATTGGATTATGATCCATAAAACCGAACGATGCTCGATAGTTTGAGTTTTCCGAACCACCGCTAAAAGCCAAGTGATGCTGATGTATCAAGCCCGTACGAGTAATTACATCGTGAAAATTGGTGTTGTAGCCACCATTATTGTAATCTAATCCAAGTGCCTCTGCTGTAGCTATATACTCCGGGCCGTTGAGCATTTGCAGATGTTTATACATTGACTCGAATCCGTAGTTGCCATCATATGATATTTCGAAACCTCGCCCCGTTCCTTTCTTGGTCTTAATCTCAATTACACCTGAAGCACCACGGGAACCGTACATTGCCGTTTCGGTAGCATTCTTCAAAATAGTGAAACTCTCGATGTCTGCGGGATATATGGTAGATAGCGTAGCGATGTCAGATGTCACTCCGTCAATAATTACTAACGGGTCATTGCCACCCATAATGGATGTGGTACCACGCACACGGATACTATTCAGCATAGCGAGTCTATCAGTCCCATTAGTGGTGACGTTCACACCGGCAGACTGACCACTCAATACATCCAAAGCATTATTCAATGGTCCCTTCTTGATATTCTCGGGCTTGATATGCTCTAATGATTTAGTCGCCGAAATGGTATCTTGTTTCTCTCTGATATTCTGTACTTGTGCATCAATTTTTTGAGCACTACAGATGAAGAACATTATGACAAGATAAAGACTGACTCTTCCCATCTTGATTCGTTAAATCTCTGTAGATTCCCCAGAACAGACAGTTAATAAATCTTATACGCAATGTATTATAAAGAGGGGGATTGGGAATCTGTACTATTTCCCTGCCTGTCCGTCCGCTTTGCCATTGTATATTTTTTTCTGTTATTTCATATCAGTGATGCTGATAATCCAGGCAAGAACAGAGTAAACATCTACCTCTTTTATACATAAATCCTTTCCAAGGACTTTATAAGCGCAACCATTAACTACATTACAATACAAAGTTAACAATAATTTGTCATTTGAAGAAATTTAGAAAAAAGAAAAAGTCATTATGCGTGATATTTTTTATTTAATTACGACATTTATCAAATACAAAAAATCATAGAAGGAGAAAATTCTTTAAATGATTTGATTATAAACAAACTTTAAATAGTTAAATTGCAATAATACTATACCATGGTTGTTCTTTACCTTAATGTAATACTACTGTTATATATCTGGTCATTTATCTCCTTTTGTCGGATGCAAAGGTAGCCAATCCTCATTTGAATAAGAAAAGGTCAGGCGGTAAACCGTTTGGAGCAGTTTACAGAAACTCGGCTGCACTCGGCATAGCTCAAGTAAACTTGGCTCTGCTCTCATTTGCACGAGCTTTCTTCCTCCGTTGGAGAGTAAACAGCTCCAAAACCTTTTCTTATTCATCGGCTTGGCTTGAATCCGCATCCGGCAACGGAGATAAACGACTGACGAAATAGTAGAAACAAAGAACAGCATAAATAAAAGGGTCTTAACTTGATAACCTATCATTCAAACTATTCTCAAATCTTTCAGAGGCTTATTGTTTTCGACAGAGATAAATTTGGCAAGCGGCAGATTTCACTCCCTCCAAAATAATAGATTGATAAGAGTGTGCTTTTGTCGTTCTTGGAAATTGTCGTACCTTTGTGCCGAAAACGTGGAATGATGGAAACATCAAACTGCAAATAGCGCTGAAAAGAGAAGAAACACCCTTTATTGATACGCTTTGAGCGTTAAGAAACAATAAAAACGTTAAATCTTCACCTTTTAGAATGCACCCTTAAAGGTTATGACCATATTTCTGACTTATTACTCGCAAAATATTGAGTAATAACATGTTGTAAATACTATAATTGTTTTATGAGAATTACACTTTTGGTGGTCGGACGAACCGTCGATAATAATATAATAGCAGGGATAAATGAATATACAAAGCGGGTGGGACGCTTTACACAGTTTAACATCGAGGTAATTCCGGAGCTTAAGAATGCCCGAAACATCAGCGAGGCACAACAAAAGGAACAGGAGGGGGAGCTTATATTGAAAGCCCTCGGCAGCGGCGACCACACTGTGCTGCTCGATGAGGGTGGAAAAGAGTATACTTCAACAGGGTTTGCCGGATGGATTGAGCATAAACAGAATATATCTACCAAAAGGTTGGTGTTTGTCGTAGGTGGCCCTTATGGCTTTGCTCAAAAGGTATATGATAGGGCTGATGAAAAATTATCACTATCAAAAATGACCTTTTCGCATCAGATGATACGCCTGCTGTTTGTGGAACAGCTTTATCGTGCTTACACCATATTGAATAATCTGCCCTACCATCATCAGTAGGAATAGGGCTTTGTTTTTCTGCGACTTTCTTCTTTATCTAATTTTACATATTGGTAACAGCCTGCATCGGCAAGTGTGTCGGGGCGCTCTATTCCATCGAGGTCGAAGCGGTAAGAATGAGCGTATTCAGGTGATGCTATGCCTCGCGCCGCAGCAGAATCGGATAGATGAAAGTCGTATTTGAATTCGTCATTGTCGATAAGATGGAAATGTTCTTTTCCAAAAGGAGACTTGTCGGCTTCATCATATATAACATTTACAAAGTTTGCATTTTCTTCGTTAACGGTGTTCACCAAACTGTTCACGAAGCAATAGTTGGCACAATTGGGTACGGTATCGCCCGGTGCCGCAAAGTAGCCCATAAGCTCGTCTTCTCTCGACCCCTCGATAATGCAATTTGCAAAGAGGGCCTCACGCAATGGGGCCGGACGTCCTTCTATCGAATTGTGCAGGGACAATGCAACATCGCGCTGCTTCCACACATAGAAGTTGGCTATTGTGCAATGTATGAATCGCACTCTTCCACCAACAATCTTCACGCAATTACCACGGGCGTTGGCTATGAGTGAATTTGCAACATCAACGCGTGCCATTGTTGTTTCCAATGCGTTTCCATCGAAATTCTCGATGCGTGAGGTTTGTATAGTAAGACGTTGCGACGCAGTATCACCCTCTACCACTTTTATGCCATATTCTGCACTGTGAATATCACAATATTCAAGTCTGTTACCGATGCTTGCGGAGTCGAATGTTATACCGCCCCACTGTCCCGGAATGCGGTCGTAGGGCAGATAATCGAACATATTGTCGATTCTATTGCCACGAAATACTATGGGTTGTTCGCGAGTGCCTGTTGCATGCAGCGTACCGGAGATTTTCACTTCGGTATCTTTATGAAAATACAGTGTGGCTCCCGGGTCTATTGTGAGCGTGGCACTTTCTGCTACTATGAGACTGTCGTATACCAAATAGTGTCCGGCCGGTATTCGTGTGTCTGAAGTGTATACAGGAGCATGCAGAAAATGCACATCGCGACCGTAGGCAAGCAGTGTTATGTATTGCCTTACACCACTCTCCAGCGTAAAGACAAGGGAATCTGTTACCGGAAGAGGGGTTTCGGCACTGTTGCCATGCAGCGTTGCCTCGACAAACACATAAAGGCTGTCATCTTTGCGTATCTCCAAGTCCTGTATATTGGAAGAATACTGTCCGTCTACGTTTACTCTGAAGCCGGAGGTCTCGCCATTGTTCAGGCTGACGTTGCTTATGCGTAACGATGAGCTGTTGCGATTGTATACCTTCATCACTCCGGTGGGAGAGCCTACTTCGGTAAACAGTGTATCAAAGAAGAGTGTGTCGCACGAAAATTCGAGCTTTAATGAGGGGTTCACAGAAAAATCGGCCTCTTCGCTGCATGCAGCGAAGAGCACCGATATAAATATTAATGTATATATTATACAATTCTTCATCATTGTCTCCGTCTGAATGTTGTTTAATTTGTATTATATATATAACGGAGAGAATGTATATTTATTATTTTCGGGGAACATTCTCGAGCACAGCCACAAGATGATGCCAGAATCTTTCGGTAGACGGTATGTTAAGTTTTTCGTCGGGAGAATGTACTCCGCGCATAGTGGGACCAAAAGATATCATATCAAGATGGGGAGCCTTTTCGAGGAAAAGTCCACATTCGAGCCCTGCGTGAATGGCTTTTATCTTAGCTTGGCTGCCAAACAACTTTTCATACTGCTCGCATGCAACTTTCATTATTTGTGAATTCATGTTGGGTTTCCAACCCGGGTATTGTCCCGATGTTGTCACTTTGGCTCCGCCAAGTTCAAATGCGGCTCGAACCGAAGCTGAGACATTGTCGCGTGCCGACTCAATAGAACTTCGCTGACTTGTGACAACCTTTATAACATTGTCACTCACCATGCGCACCGATGCAAGATTGCTTGATGTCTCCACCAATCCGGGAACATCCTTGCTCATTGCAAAAACACCGTTGAACACCGCATTCAACGACTTTAAAAATGCGTTTGCGCACGCCGTATCTATGGCACGATGTGTTGCATCGGTACTTTGCAAATGTAATTTCATATTGGGTTCCGTTGCGCTATATTCATCTTGCACTTCGGCTGCAAAGATGTTAAAGTCGACGCGCACACTCTCTTTATCGGCCGATTGTATGGCAAAGACTGCCGAAGCCTCACGAGGTATTGCATTGTGCAGGCTGCCGCCATTTATGTCACACAAATAAAATTCATATTTCTGTGCTATCTTGCAAAGAAAACGATTGAGCAGTTTATTGGCATTTGCACGTCCTTTGTCAATATCGTCGCCCGAGTGCCCTCCTGTCAGATTAGAAATTTCGGCTTTCATAAAAAAGAGGTCACCTGATATATGATTCCAAATAAAACGAAAATCGGCATCATTGCGCACACCTCCGGCACATCCGATAAAAATCTCGCCCTCGTCCTCTGAATCGAGATTTATGAGAATGTCGCCCTGCAACATATCGCTCTGCAAGGCCTGTGCACCCGTAAGCCCGGTCTCTTCATCTATTGTAAAGAGACAATTTACAGGGCCATGTTTCAGTGTATTATCGGCAAGCACTGCCATAGCTGCTGCTACACCTATTCCATTATCGGCCCCAAGAGTGGTTCCATCGGCCTTGAGCCATTCTCCATCAACGATAAGGCGTATGGGGTCTTTCAAAAAATCGTGTTCCACATCCATGCGTTTATCGCACACCATATCCATGTGCCCCTGAAGAATAACTGTCTTACAGTTCTCGTAGCCAGGTGTTGCAGGCTTTTTTATCAACACATTTCCCACCTCATCTGAAACCGTCTCAAGACCAAGTCCGCGACCAAAATCCTGAAGAAATGCCGAAATCTGTTCTTCGTGTTTTGAACCGTGCGGAATAGCACATATCTGTGCAAAAAAATCGAACAACAACTGTGGCTTTAAATTCAAATCTTTCATATTATTTTCTTATTTTTTTAAATTAAAATCTGTTAACACACTACTGCTTATTGCAAAATATTCTTAAATAAAAAATTAATAGCAACCTTTTTTAGTTTTTTTGTCAGTAATGATACAAAAAAAGGCAATAAATATAGTATCTTTGCAGAGTTATACACTCTTTAGCCGAACAGGGTATTTACCGATATCGGTATAAAGACTAAGCAAATATAATGCAAATGTTCAAGATTTTAATACCTGTGACGTTAATAATTGCAATAAGTTTTGCATTATTGTCGATTACCATACTGCTAAAAAAAAACGGACGATTTCCCAATATACACGTAAGTGGTAATAAAGGGCTTCGTAAACGCGGAATAAAATGTGCCCAATCGCAAGACCGCGATGCAAGACGCGATAACCCGATGGCAGTTGCCGAGAGTAGCAAAAAAAGAGAGAAAGAAACAATAAAATAATTATAAACAAAACTATGAAAAGAAACAAATTATCTGTTTTTGGAGCAGCGCTTGCTGCAATGTTCGTTTTTATCCAATGCACCGGTACACAGGAGAATAAGCCGGAACAAGCTGCCCCCTCCACAGCACAAACACAAACAGAGGGAATAAAGATAGCTTACGTAAACATTGATTCACTGCTTAACAACTACAAATTTTCTGTAACACTCAGAAACGAAATGCTTCGTAAGGGTGAGAATATGCGCATGACGCTTGCCGAAAAGGCAAAAGCCATACAGGCAGATATGGAAGATTTCCAACGTAAGGTAGAGAATAATGTATATGCCACACGTCAGCGTGCAGAAGAGGAGCAGGCACGCATACTTAAGAGCCAAGAGGAATATGGCCGTCTGGAGCAACGCCTTGTGGGTGAACTATCGGCCGAAGAGAACAAAAACAACATAACTCTGCGCGACTCTATAAATAACTTCCTGAAAGATTACAACAAAGCAAAGGGATACGACCTTATTCTAAGCCGTATGGCCGACAACATCTTGCTTGCAAACGAATCTCTTGATATAACAAAAGAGGTTATTGACGGACTTAATGAACGTTACTCGGGCAAAGACAAATAAACATTAGATTAAACAAGATGTTTTAATTTAGAAGCTGTTTAAAAAACTGTTCTAATTTATATCATTGTTATTTACAGAGTAAAACAGTTTCATAGAACAAATGCCATAAGAGGGGATATTTGCAATTTTGCAATATCCCCCTCTTGTATATTTAAATAGAGACAATAATAGTTTAATAGAAAATTAAGCATATTCTGAATACATCATATTATGGAAACTTTCAATGATATAATAAATGGGAACACCCCGGTGCTTGTTGACTTTTTTGCAGAATGGTGCTCTCCGTGCAAAGCCATGAAACCCGTTTTAGACAACCTCAAACAGAGCATGGGCGACAAAGTGCGGATAATAAAAATAGATGTAGATAAAAATCAAACACTTGCAGCGAACCATTCGGTACAAGCCGTACCCACATTCATACTGTTCCTGAAAGGAAAAGCAGTGTGGCGCACGAGCGGTGCCTGTTCAATGAACACTCTTAAAGAGACAATCGAAAGGTATATCTAAAAATAGTTACCACCCTCCACCGGGAAGATTAGAGACACCGTAACCCTCGACGGCACTTTGTTGTTTATCAATGTGCCTGAAAGAGTGAGCACCATCTTTTTCACCGGGAAAACCTCTATGGTGAGGAGGCATTGGATGGTGAGGAGAATGAGGGTGAGGAGGAGGAAGCGGATGTCTATCGAGAGCATCATCGGCTTCAACATCAGGCGTATCAACTTTGCCGTCTCTATTCACCACCGTAAACAGACCCTCTATAAATACCGCATCGGCTCTATTCACATTGCAACTGCCACCCCTATAAAGAGCGTTGCCAAGCAATGTTCCACCCTCTACGCTATCGCCATACGATAGGACAATGTTGCTCACATCAGGTTTCAATTCAGGCGAAGAATAAGTAACTGCAACATTGTGCATAGAACGTGGAAGGCGATAGGAGTAGGCCACGCGACCCTTTTCGTCGGAGATATGTATGAAATCTCCGCGTACAAGTTCTCGGTTGCTCCAAGCTATCGTAGGCTGCGTGGTGGCACTGCTTCGCGGTAATGTAGGGAGTGGTCCCATTGTTCCACCTATGGAGAGCAATGTACCTCCTGTTATACTGAATCGCGAAACTAAATCCACGTCAACGCCCTGCTCGGGAGCATTGGCACCATTGGCTATAACAAGACCGCCACTTATATTAATACGTCCGTTGCTGTCAATTGCATCATTCGCTTCGGAATAGGTATATATATGACCACCGCACACATTAAGATTACCTCCCGCATTAATACAATCATCGTAAGCATATATGTATATCCTGGTATTATCGCCTGTAATAGTCATATCATGTTTACTCTCTAATCCCTCGCAACGTTCACCTTTTCCAAAAACCAGAATTTCGCTATATCCTCCGCGCACCAATATAGAGCTGTCACATTTCACCCCTTTTGCCGAGGTGTGTGCATCAAAATCGTCGGGATGTTGCACGTCGTTGCCGTACACAGCAACGCGCAACGTTCCTCCATCCATTTGCATGTGTCCGTTGCAATTTATTCCCTTACCTCCATCACCTCGGTTCTCGAGATTTACGATTGCGTCACCTATATATAAATGCGTTTCGCTCTTTATACAAGCTCCGGATGTGTAGTCACTCTTTTTAGGCGAGAAGATAGCATCACCCGTAGCCTTTACATCTACCATTCCATCGATTAGATACACGGCAGCCTTTGAATTTATACCACGCGATGCGTTGCCCGAGACGTTTGCATGCACATTACCTCGATACTGATAATAGTTGCGCGTTTGCACAGCATCACCTTTTTCACCATTACTATAAAGCGATAAATCGCCTCCTAAAATAACCACATTGCCATGTTTCACCTTAACAGCATCCTTTTCGGCATATATTTGCAGATTTCCTTTTGCCATAATAAAACCACTGTCGGCCATCAGGCCATCGACGCGGGACGACTCTATTGAGATATTGGAACCATTGATAATCAACCTTCCCGAAGAGTGAATTGCACTTCGTCGCTCGCCTCGCACAGCAATGTTACCACCGCAAAATACAGCATCGCCATCTAAACGTATTGCCGCAGAGTTTTTGGGAGCATAAACACTGTCACCCTCTACCCCATCCATAATGTAATTAATACCATGTCCCACTCCTCTTAGAAATATACCGCGTGGCGAGGCCACTGCAAGCGCATTTCTTTTATGTGAAGAAAGTGTAAGAGATGTGAGACTTATGAGAACCTGCTCGCTGCTTGATAAAACGAAAGAGCCATTATCAGCCCTGCCTGTAATACGATATTCAACACCCTTTGCCGATGATAACAGCATGACGTTCGCACCCTGCACCGACATCTGCACTCCCTGCGGCAATGGAGAAACATTTACGGTATCGTTATAATACTCAATATTCACACGTGTAGCAAAACTGTCGATAGCGGGTTTTACACTGTCCGACAATGTGGGAATTTCCTTAGGTATTCCTGGGACAAGGGCCTCGTCGGATTTGGGATTTTGCGGGATGTTGCACCCTGTCATAATGAGAAGCAGCAGGTAAAAATGTATTTTTTTTGCCATTGTATCAAGAGATTGTTTTTAATTTCTAAAAAATAAATCTTCTGTCGAAAACTTCTGTTTCGCTGTTTTCTATATTCTAAAATGTTTACTGATATGCGAATATAACACTTTTTCCGTTAAGAATCATAAAGAGCAAAAAAATATTCATTAAGCGACATATATCTGTTTCATATTCAATGAACTTCCAAGAAACTCTTTAAATTTATCTCCTTGGGATTTTTATAGTTATTTTTTTAGACTGTTTTTTTATTTTTTAAGGGGCATAGTGGGCTATATAACCGAAAAAAAGGGGAAAAAGGCAAATAAAACCGCTTATACATAAATATAGACATAAAATTTGAAAGAAATTTGAAAAGCTTCCAAGTTATAGAAAATAAAAAGGCTCTGCGTGTATCACTACAGGCAGAGTCGAAGGTTGTTAGGTTTAAACTTTACTTAATTATTATCACTTAAAGAGTGTTATTTTTTAGGTGAATAGAACTTGTGCGGAGCTATCATATTTTCGGGACGCAGAAGCTCGTCAAGTTCTTCTTTTGTGAGCAATTCCTCTTCGAGCACCAAATCGTACACACTGCGGTTTTCCTTGAGTGCACGCTTTGCTATGCGTGCCGAATTTTCGTAGCCCAACGTTGGGTTCAAAGCTGTTACTATACCTATGCTGCCCATCACAAGTTCGCGGCAATGGCCTTCATTGGCTGTAATACCATCGACGCATAATGTGCGCAGGCGTGCCATACCTTTTAGAAGCATACGTATGGAAGATATAATTGCATGCACCAGTATCGGTTCCATCACATTAAGTTGCAATTGTCCTGCTTCTGCTGCAAAAGTAACAGTAAGGTCGTTACCTATTACACGGAAGCATATTTGATTTACAACCTCGGGGATCACCGGATTCACTTTGCCGGGCATAATACTTGAACCGGGTTGCATGGGCGGCAGATTTATCTCGTTAAGTCCGCAACGTGGACCGCTTGAGAGCAAACGCAGGTCGTTGCAAATTTTTGAAAGTTTGACAGCCATACGTTTAAGCACCGATGAATACATAACCGAGGAGCCTGCATCGGGAGTGGCCTCGACAAGGTTGCCTGCGAGCACAAAGTCGCGTCCTGTTATATGTGCAAGTGCATCCACGCAAGCCTGTGCATATCCGGGCTCGGTATTAATACCTGTACCTATCGCCGTAGCACCCATATTTACCTCTAAGAAGAGCTTGGTTGCCTCGTTTAATCGCATAACCTCCTCTTCGAGTGTTGCTGCAAAAGCCTCGAATTCCTGTCCTAAAGTCATGGGAACCGCATCCTGTAACTGTGTACGTCCCATTTTCAAAATACCGTCAAATTCCTTACCTTTTGCACGGAATGATGCTATCAGTTTTTGAAGTTCGGCCACAAGGTCGTCGTTGTGATAGATGAAACAAAGTTTAAAGGAAGTTGGATAGGCATCATTGGTAGATTGTGACAGATTCACATGGTCGTTGGGATGACAGTACTGATATTCACCTTTTTGATGACCGAGAATCTCAAGCGCACGATTGGCAACCACCTCATTAATATTCATATTGGTGGATGTTCCTGCTCCACCTTGTATAAGATCTACGGGAAATTGATCGACAAGTGCTCCGCCGATTATCTCTTCGCAGGCAGCTTTTATCGCGTTACCAATCTTTGTGTCCAATGTTCCTAATGACATATTTGCATGTGCGGCGGCCCATTTAACCTGTGCCAGAGCCTTTACATAGTAAGGATGGTCGCTGATTGTGATACCGCTTATTTCATGAAAATTTTCAATGGCGCGTAGTGTTTGCACTCCATAATAAGCATCTGCGGGAACCTGAATCTCGCCTAATGAATCGTGTTCAAGACGTGTTTTCATCTTTGTAGGTTTTAATATTAATACACCTGTTTTTTATCTGATAATTTCACTTTGTCATTCATTTTTGCAAAATGGTGTAAAAGTGCTACATTCGGCTACATCATTGCATAGGCTAATGTACCAATTAAAATGATACAACAAAGGAAATTTCTTTTTTTTATTTGTTTTTTAATGATTTTTTGTCTAAAAATCCATAAACAGATGGCTGTGGCAAGGAAAAAGCGTGATAAAAACGGAAACTGTGGAGTGTTTAAAGCAAAAACCATAAGCGCCAAAAGGAAACTAAAAGGGATGAAGAAGTGACAAACGGGATTATCCCGATAAAAGCAGAATAATCCCGTTTGTCACTTCAGATAAGTTTACAATCAGAATGTCGAGTGGGTAAATGTTACCAAAAGATATGTCTGTTTGTAAATTGTAGTGAACTTTGAGGAGATATTGTATGTAACACCCAAAGTCTTATCCACCTTCACAAATCCTGTTCCCATATTAGAGAATCCGGCTGCTTCGAGCGATGCTGAATAGGCATCCCACACAGTCTGATCCACTGCATAGACAAATGTAACAGCATTACCCGTCACAAGATACCCCATAGCATTGTGATTGAACCTCGGATAGGCATTCATTATAGGAGCCACCTCGTACTGTTGCTGAGGAGTGAGCACTGTCATTGTATAACCATTCTTGGAAAAACTGCTGTTAACAGACTTAGCAGTGCTGCACGATGTTGTTAGAATTGCGGCAATGAGCATAATAACGGTTGCCGCTGAAGGAAACATTTTTTTCATGATATTATATTTTTAGTTAAACATTTTCCTAAGCACTCGCGAAGATAAAAATTTTTCAATAATTATACGAGCTGTTTGTTAAAATTATTGCACTTGCTCCATAAGTTCTTGTGGTATGCAGAGTCAACCAGCAAGTGCAACATTACGAAATAAATTTGTAAAAGCACTCCTTTGGTGTTGAAAAGTTCAGTTTTTCTCTTGGTCTTTCGTTTAATTTGTATTGTGTCTTCTTTATTTTTCTGTCAGTAACGGTACTT
>JAFSAT010000025.1 GCA_017442185.1 Bacteroidaceae bacterium | reverse complement strand
GGGAATAATTTTAGAAATTCTACCATAACCCATGCCGTCAGAGCGAAGTTCAACAACTTTACTCAAATACTTTTCCCTTTGAAGAATGTAACTACCCATTTTTTTAAATTTAATGAGTCAACTTTTTCCAGGGAAAGACAATTTACTCCACAATTACTCGCTCCACACATTGCCCCACTCGCCTCTGCGCTTGGGAGCCTCGGCTTCGCCTTTTGTCTCAACCCCTGTGGTGAATGAAACTGCAATAACAGCCTCAGCCTTAATTTCGAGCAGTGTTGTTTCGGGTTTAATATAATTATCTCTTTTCATTGCCAATTTCAATTTTTCTTATAGTACTTCTTTCCATCTATTATTATCACTCCCGACTGTTTACTGTCGCACTTGCGTCCCATAAGGTCGTAGACAATTTTTCGTTCCCCATCGTCGCCGGTTATCACATCCACCGCAGTTGCTCCATCCAGACGTATGCCGATAGCCTGTTGCGCCCCTGTGCCAAAAGCATCAGAATAGAGAGGGCCGTTCATGTAAGCTCTGAAAGGCTTTATCGACAGCTCCTCGGTTGCACACATAATCATATTGTTGCTCACATAATATGTATGTTCAAGCGTCTCTGCATCAGTTAACACAAGACGTTTGTAGGTTCCCCTCATCTTCCATTCTCCTGCATTATCCTCGGATATAACATCACTCACCTTGCATGCCGCAGCCGAAAAGCCACTGCCCGACTTGCCGGAGACATTCTCATATATATACGGAGTGCCGGCCTCAGGCGCGTTCACCTCTTCAAAAACAAGAAAGTTATCCACTTTTGAAGCAAAAGTATAGAAATTGTATGCACTCTTGGTTGCATCATCGGGAGTAAAGGGGAGCACCACGGTACCAAATTTCCCGGCAGCAAGAGAGCGCTCATAGTGCCCTGCAAGAATCTCAAATTCGCCTTTCGCAGAAAATGCGTACCCATCGGTGATTGTAAGATTGTTGCAAACACCGTTGGCAACCACATTGGCGCTGTTTTTGAGGTTAAGTGTTCCGTTTGTATATATAAGAGCATTGGGGTTCGAGGTTACAACCTCACCGCCACACTCGCTCACATTGCTCATATCCACAGCGGTCACATCATCATGCAAGGCAAGTTCTGTATTCAGCGCAACAAGAGCATCAGCGTTGAATTTTCCGGCAACCGCAAGTGTTGTACCCCCATCCGAGAGTGTGCCGCACACTGCTGCAATGTCGGTAAGCGGCTTTATTGCACCCACCTCTTCGTCGTCGAGAAGCACCGTCACCTCGCTGTTTCGCAGTTGCAGGCTATACACACCGGGGAGAATACCCTCATCGGCAACCAACGTAATCTCTGCCACCGCACCACTGTTACCCTCAAACGGAAGATAATAGTCGGAGTAGGCAAGCAGAATGATAGAGCCATCTTTCTTACCCTGTGCCGTAAGGTTAAACAGCCCCGTATCTCCATACATCCTACCTGCCACAGGCACTATACCTTTGTTATACAAAACCATGCTGCCCACTTTGACATTGGGAACGGTGATACCCTCAGGCAGCAGAATCTCGGTCTGATAGCCATAAGCCGCAAGATTATTCTCAATCTCCAACGCCACCTTCACAGTCGCGCCCGGGGTTATAAAGAAAGGCTTAATCGTCAGATAATTTTCATCCTCGATGGGCACACAGTATGCTGTTTGCCCACAAAGGGCGAACAGCATAATAAACAAAAAATTCAGTTTTTTCTTATACATATTATAATATTATTTTATTATCACTTTGGTTCCGCACACCATGTAAACACCACGTTCAAGATAAATCACCGTATCGCCTTGCGAAACCTCCACGCACCTCACCGCACGTCCGTCGGGCGCATATATAGTGATGCTCTTTGGCTCGGCAGCTGTAATATAGAGTGCATCGCCACCTCTGACGCTGACATCGTGCATAGCAGCCTCAACCCCGGTAGTGCCCATGACAAAATCCACACTTACCGATTCCATACGCACCTCGTCGAGCATAGTATCAACCAATTTTATGTCGCACAGCTCCACAGAACAATTCTCCGACGGAACATTAACCGAGGGACGCAGCACAATATCAAGCATATTTTCAGTGGCACCGAAACATTTGCTTGTCATGGAGTAACCCAAGAGACGCCATCTGTTGTCCGCTATTTGCTCGCACACAAATTCAAAGCCGCTCAATGCCGCTCCCGCTCTTATTGCCGTAATCTCCATTCCTGCCGGCAGCAACACATCCATCTGCACACCCACATACTCGCCCTTGGCAATATCAAGAGCTACGGGCAACGACGTTTCCTCGCCGACACAAGCCTCGAATCCTCGGCCTATCACTCCGGCACAAACCTTGCGCACCGCTGCCGACGATGCAGCAGCCGACAAGAGAGCCTCATCGCCCACTATGGCGCGTGCAATACGCACTACGTCGGTGATACTCAGAGTATTATCCACGTTCATATCTCCCTTGAGGAATGCAAAAGCAGTGGGAGTATCATTTTCCATGATGAACGAACAGAGCTTGACAATATCCGTAACACTGACCTTGCTGTCACCGTTTACATCACCCATGATATAATCTATGATGTTGGGAACAAACAAAGCCTCGACAACAGTTTCGCCACTGATAATCAGCGACAGCACCGACGAAGCATTCTCAACCTCAGCACCATTCACCATCCATCCTGCAAACAGATAACCGCCGGCAGGTACGGCATACAGTGTCAGCGTAGAGCCATACTCATACTCGCCCGTTGCAGCGCCGCCAATATAGCCCTCTCCGGCGTTATATTCAACAGATACTTTGTAGTTCTTCGGTACAAATTCAGCCTTCAGAGAAGTTGACTTATACAGCAGATGATTCATCATTGATGCAGCGCTTATCTCCTTGCCATCCTCGCTCCAACGATGGAATTTATACCCCTCGGCAGCTGTTGCCGCAAGCGTCACATAACCAAACTTATGTTCGCCACTTTGCGGTGTGACAGCTCCGCCTGCGGCGGGAACCACCTCGATGTTCAGCATGGTGTTTCCGTCTATCATCTGGTTCCAGGAGCGTGTCACAGAGCCAACACCGGCTGCACCCTCCTTATCATCTATTCCCGAAGCAAACAGAGCAAACGTATATTTTCCATACATAGCCTCGGCTGCGCTCCAATCAACCACAAATCGCGTATCACTCTCGGCAGAGACAACAATCTTATCGGCAGGCACATTTGTGCCGTTGCACGAAACATCAATGTCGGCAGCGTCGAAAGAGGCTGCATCAACAGGCTTACTGAATATGACAGCCACACTTGTCACAGGCTGCGTCGTCTCACCCTCGGGAACACCCTCAACGGCATCCACCCTCAGCGGCTCGGCCGGCCTATCCTCAAAAGTAAGAGTATAGCTTTCCGCTTCACCGGGCATATAATCGGCAAGATGCAGATTATATTCGTAGAGCACCGAACGGTCTTTCATCATCGTGCGGTCGGTTTGCCAGAAGTTACCGCCCATATCCATGCCGTCGCTTGTGCGAACCACCTTTTTCAACCTAAGTTCTCCATTTGTCGGGTCGTGCAGACGAGCGTATGCCCACCCCTCGACGGCGCTGTTTACTGTAACCGTATATGAATATCCGCTACCCTCGACAAGAGTATTTTCGCTCACAATATTCAAATCTGCAGTCTCATTGCCCTCGGCATCAGCCACATGGTCGGGCAGATTCTCATCATCCTCAATCTCATCGAGCAGGAAGATGTCCGAAGCAATTCTGTCGCTCAAATCCACCGAGCGCACCTTGGCAGGCGATGTTCTCTTCTTCCAGCGTACCGAGCGCATCAAATCCTTGGCGCCAAGCACTGTTATCAGATTAAATTCATCGCCATACACCGAGCCTTTTGTCAGTTCGGCATAATAATCGGCCACATAGCCCGATACATTGCTATAAAAGAACCAGCGTGCGAGCACACTCTGCCCTGCGTCTATTGCTCCCACATCCATTTTGGTAAATGGGAAGTTACCCTCTACACCATCAATGGACGAGTATAGCGAGTGGAAGCTCACAGGCAGATTATTCACATTCTCGATTATCTTGGGTTCGGTTGTTTCGATACTAAGGTCGAGCGCCTTTCCTGCCCCTTTGTTCTGAATGAGCAGAGCAAATTCGGCAGGCTCCCAAGGCTCTATTATATCATCGGTAAGCGGGTCGTCCGAAATAAATTCACGCTGCACAAAATATGTAAGATAAAGGTCGGGCGACGGGTTCACCGTCAGACACGTCTGCATCAAGTTCATCGACACACGTTTACCCGTTGCAACATCGGTGTATGAGAGCTTACCGCCGAAAAGATACTTCACAGGCTCAGCAGGCGCCGTCTCTTTTGAAGGTACATACAACACATGCGCCACGCCTGTGGCAAGGCCATCCATGCTCCACGTGCCATCATCCTCAACGGTAACACCCGTAGGCTTCTCATATTCTATGGCAAACAAATCCGAAACATCCTCGCCCTCCATAGTCTTCACATCAGCCTCAAACACAATGTCGCGCAAACGTCCCTCCTGTGCATTATCAATCGTCAGAGTGCCGTTGAACGCCTGACGTGTGAGGAAGAATGTCTGTCGGAATTCAAGCACAACCTGCGAATGTTTCGATGTAGGCAGCCATGTAACAACCGGTTCATCCTCAAAGCCGAATCCGCCATTGTCATCATTCTCTTCGTCGAGGTCGGGCTCGCCTAAACCTCCCGAGCCGCTATCCTCGTCGTAACCGAATCCGCCACCGCCAAGAATAAACGGCATATCATCCCCTTTGCCCCATTTGAGCAACACAGGGTCGCTGTTGTCATACATCACACCTGCCAATTTGAATCCATATTCGGCCTTGGCCGTTGCAGCCGCCGACTTAAGCTCTTCGGGACCATCGAACTGCACTTTAACCTCAAACGTTTCGTTGGGATAAACAGCAGCGGGATATTCAGACAGCACAGTGAAAGTAATTCCCTCAACCTTGGGGAACAGCAGATAAGGGTTATAAGCCGTCAGTTTGCCTCGGTTGGTAATTTTGATGTTTCTTACCGCAGTGCCACCGTTGCCAAAATGCACCTCGTCGGCAACAAGCACAGCCTGCGGAATATCGGGAACAAACACAAGTTCCAGGCGCGTCTCATACTCCTCTACAATCTCAGTCTCTTCTACCGTATATGTGACGGTTACAGCCTGATAGTCGAGGAATACCTCTTTGAACAGCGTCTCACCCGGGCCAACGATGATAGTCTCGCCGTATCTCTTGTGGCCGTCGGCCTGCACGTAAAGGTCGTATACACCCTCTTTCAGCACCGTTGTAGTCCACGTTCCATCAGCATCCGTAACGCCTGTGAGAGCCGTTTCGCCCGTCATTTTGTTCACGAGTGATATTTTGGCACCCTCTACATGAGGGCCGTTACCCGTTTCGTCGGCCTTAGTGAATATATCCACCGCATCCACCGTCAGCGTAGCCTCTTCTGTTCCCACAAGGGTTATTTTCACCGGCAGAATGGCATTGCCGCCGTCGGCACCCTTCACACGCACATACGACTCATAAACACCGTCGACAATCATTCCGTCGCGATACACAAATTGCAGAGTGATTGCTGCACTCTCGCCCTTGTCTAACGAAGCAATAGAAGTTGGAGTTGTTACACCCAACCACGCTGTGCCCGTAGGAATCTCAATAGATACATCACCTGTGGGTGCAGAGCCTGTATTGGTAAATTTAACATCAAATGTACGTGTGCCGCCGCGCATCAGCGTGGTATTAACCTCGCTCATGGCAAAAGACAACTGCGGCTTTGCCGCGCGACAATAGAAATATACATCGTTGATGTTTTTAGCCCCCTGTGCACATTCGGCAGTCAACGAGAATCTCACCCAATCGCTACCGCTTGTGACATCTGTGGCAGTCAGTGTGTAATTAACCTTCACACTCTTTCCTGCACCAATCACAGGAATATCGTCAACCACCAATGAGCAATAGTCGGGAGCACCATCGAGCAATATATGCACGTCGGTAACATCCTCGGCCGACATATTTTTTATCGTAAGTTCACCGTTCACCGGTATATTCTGTGTTACATCCCAACGGAAATAAGCACCGCCGTTGACACTCATGCTGCAAACATTTGCCTTATCAAGCTCTTCAAACAAATCCTCGCCTATGGCACGTGCCCCTATCGAGTAGCTGCCGCCCATTGAGCCTGCAACCACAAGTTGTGCAGCAAACGTTCCGTCTACTGCCGTTTTTGTTGTAACGGTGTGCACATCGCCGGAGGTATTGTAGAGATAAATCTCCATGGCATCCCCCTCCATGGCAGTGGGAGAATAGCCCTCGATGGCAATAACCTCTCCCGGCACGTAACTATCCTTATCGGCCGAAAGTTCTACATTTTTAAACGGCGACACAATGTTCACCCTCAAGCCATGAGAAGTATTACGCCCCGCACTTAGCTCTTCAACCTCATTGTCGGTGTCGGCCATTGTGATTATGTAATTTGTTCCGAACCACGACGAAGAAAGTTTTACCTTGTACTTGAAAATCTTAGTTTCTCCGGCCGACACAGCCTCGGGAGTATATACATATCCGAGAAGCTCATTTCGAGTAATCACCTCGCCCATAAATCCTCGCATGAACGAAGAGTGCTCTGCCACATATACACTCACACGCATGCCCGCGGCAAGTTCACTAAGTCCACAATTCTCAACCTCGGTGACAAGAGTAAACTCGCGCCCCTGAATAAGTTCGCTACCCTCAATAGAGACCGACTTTATATTATAGTCGGGCAGGCTCTTGTCGCTAATGGCAAACAGCACCGACGCAGGCTCATAGCCCTCGGCTGCGGCTTTTACCGTAAAATAACGTTCATCGGCAGTCTCGCTGTTCGCAGGAACCGCTATCTTGAATTGTGCCGAACGGCTGCCCGAAGGAATAGTGACACTCTCGGGCATTGCAACCGTGGCATCGTCCACTGTAAGATTGACAAGCAGATTGCCGGCCGCATCCTCGTCGTTTCGCGTAATAGTCACAGTTGTTTCACCACCCTCGGCCACCGACGCGGCATTTGTGGCAAACGAAAGACGATACTCTGCATCGTTATCCGTAACACTTAGCTCTGCACTGCTGTACGCCGGACTGTCGCTGCCGACGGCACATTTGCAGTCGGTCATATAAAGAGCAGCCCAAACAGAATACCTTTTAGTTCCCGATATTGTGGCATTGTCCGTAACCCCGATGGGAAAAGAGACCTTGCTGCTTCCGGCCGGAATAATTACCCTGTCGGCATCAAAATAGACCTCGCCGTTCGAAGAATTATCCAATTTCACAGATACACCCTCGCTCAGGTCGCCGTCGCGTGTTATTGTACCCGTAACACATCCATATCCAGCATCCTCGCTCACCATATTGGTCGACAGTGTGAGCTTTATGTTCGGACGGTCATTGTCATTAAGCACCACATTACGCTTGCTGCTTGTATATCCCGTAGCCGAAGCGGTGAATGTGACCGTTGTATTTTGTTGCGGAGTAAGATTATCCTTTATGGTTGCAACGGCTGTTGCACTGCTCTCTCCGGCAGGAATAGTTATTGCACGCAGCAGCGAGAATCGCGCCGCCGCACTGTTTGAGAGAGCCACTTTAAGCTCATTGTCGAGCGGGCCGCCACGTTCCACAGTGAAGGAGACCTGCGCATCCTCGCCTTCGGTATATATTACCTTATCGGAGGAAAGAGTGAGCGGATAGTCGTCATTATCGACAATCTCAACCTTAAACGACACTGCATCGTAACCATTGGCGGCCGCCACGCGAAGCGTTGTTCCCACGTAAGTGTTCACATCGCTATTCTCGGGAGCCTTTACAGTGAACGAAGCACCCGACGTGCCCTTGCCTATGGTAACAGCCCCATCAAATGTGAGCATTCCCTCATTGTCGCAGATGACGGAGAATGTCTCATCCTCGCCACGATAGCCCGAGCGTGTGAGCGTAAACGAGAGAGTGCCACCCTCGGCAATTCTGTCGGTACGTGCCTTCAAGAAGAGTTTTTTGCCCACCATGCAGACTCTGCTGCCGTAGGCGCTGTTATTGCCACGGTCGGCAAGAATCTCACCCGTTAGGCTGTTGTTCACAATCTCTACAAACAGCTGCACCTCACCCTCGACGGCAAGTGCCTCGGGCAGTATGACCTCTACGGTGCGGTTCACCGTCTCGCCACTGTTCAATTTATAACCATACACTGTGCTGCCGGCAAAGAAACGCTCCCCGTCGGCATCTTCAAGATAGATATTCTCTGTCCATCCGGAGCCTGTCTCGGCATCGCCGATGTTGCTCACCACATATTTCAGTTGTAACGCCTTTCCCGGCATAAGTTCGGTTGCAACAGGCTCAACAGAGGCAACCATAAGGTCGGGAGTCGGCACACGCTGCACTGTAAACTGCGCCGTTTGCTCACTCTCCGAGACTACATTTGTGCCATCGGCCTTGCACAGCACGATATTTGAAATCTTAACATCGGCCGTTTCGCCGGGCTGTGCATCGGCAGCGATGCTCATTGCAATGTTTAGCAAATGTCCCAGATTACCCTTTACCGCTCTGTTGGCAAGAGACATCAGAACCACAGTGTACCTGTTGTTTCCCAACGGCTTCATGCTTGCTACATGCCCGTCGCAGCGATTATCCACCAACGACAGCGCTGCATTATAATTATTATTTTGGACAGCTGCCGCATAAGGCAAGGCAACATCAAACTGCACGGCAACAATATCATCGGTATTCGTCAAAAAAAACGGAACGTTGATGCTCTTTCCTGCCGCACCCTCAAAATCTTTGACGAACAAGCGGTTGTCGCCGCTGCCTTGTGCGAACACATAGAGTGGACACAGCACAAATAGCGTCAACAACAAAAGCCCTTTATTTATTATTATATTCTTCATTTATAAATAGTTTATACATTATCACTTCACAAGAACCTTCTCGCCGTCGATAATATATACGCCGGTGGAGACAATCTCATATATGCGTCGGCCCGTAAGGTCGAAAATCACTTTCTTGCCACTGTTGGCATCCTCGATACTCTCGATGCGAGTAGTCTCGGAATTTTCAACAGCCACTGACATTGCTTTTGCAGCGCTATCGGCAGCCTTTACCGCCGCAATGGCAGCGTCGCCCTCAACGGTGAAAATTTCGGTAACACCTGCGGGAATAACAGCCCCTGTGAGCGAGAATAGTACCACGCGCACACCGCTGTCAGTGTCGCGCATCAGCACATTATAGTTCTTCTTGCCAAGCAGTTGTTTAACCTGTTCGGCCTTGACACCCTCTAAAAGAATATCCAGCGCCGCAACCTCGCGTGTCGAAGCAATTTTAATCACACCCTCGGCAACAGAGATATAAACATCTGCGGCGTTATTATCGAGCGAGCGTGCAGTCACTCTGCGGCGCGACATCGAGGCAGTGTTATTCTCTTCGAGCAACAGATTCACCATAGCCACAATATCCTGCACATTCAGCAAAGCATCGTCAAAGAGATTTGCCGCCGAACGGTTGAAGAATCCGTTTGCACCATCGAAGCTCGCCACATAATTCAGTGTATGCTGAACATCAAGAATATCTAATATAGCATCAATATTGGCATCACCCTCGACAAAGCTCAATCGCGCCGGATATATCGAATAGTTGGCAACATTTGAATAGGACATCATAAATGTCTCGCTATTCTGTGCAAGGGTATAATCGCCATTCAGATAAGTGAGCTTATAATATCCCTCGGAATAGTTTATGCGTCCTATTTGAGTGCCAAAGTCAGTGTCGTTCCCATCATATATCACAAAATAGGGACGAGCAGAGAAGTTGCCTGCCGCATGATTATACCACGCAAAGTCACCTGCCACAATACCGCTCATATTATTCTTATCCATGAGAATATTGTTCAAGGCAAGCTCATCAACATAATCGGTATGATAATAATACTGCCCACCCATTTGTAGGTTGGTGATGCTGCTTGGCAACGCCTTTTCAAGCACACTCAAACGGTTGTAATTCATATTTAACGCAGTGAGCGAAGCGCACTCATCCAAGAACAACGACAAATCGCCCGTGATATTATTACGGCTCAAATTGAGCGAAGCAAGAGCCGGCAGCACAAAGCCCTCGGAGGGCAGTTCTCCTGTCAGATTGCAGTTGGCAAGGTCGATGGCTGTCACCCGTCCTTCACTGTTGAATGTGACACCCGGATAGTTCTTCGACATAAGTGTCTCGGCATCTAACACCCATCTTTTTTTCCAACTGTCGCCATCAAGAGCATTGTAGAGCACTCTTAGTGCCGCAATATCCTCGTCGTTTGTGCGGAATGACGGCAAAGAGCGAGTGAAATAAGCCGTAGAGTCGCATTTTCCGCAGGCCTTCACGCTGTAACGATAGGTGAATCCCGTCTGCACCTCGATATTGAAGTTTGTTGCAGTCTGCGCAACAGTGTCGCACACAACAGTGCCGTCTGCCTCATTCACAGCCTCAACAGCCACAAGATAAGATTGTGCACCACCCACTGCACTCCAATAAATGGTAACCTTTCCCGGGTCGGCCATTGCACCGTCGGCAGGAGTAGGAGGTATGAACGACACACTCTTGGACGCCACCGTCGGGCCAACCGTTATTCTGTATACAAACGACAGCACCTCGACACCCTCTCTCTTAAGCGTCACATTATAATCAATATAATCGGTTGTCGTGCCACTGTTGCCCAAAGGCATCGGAGGCAGGTCGCCCACACCCACGGCAATATAGTTTGTCACTCGGCATCCGTTGCGCGGAACAGCCTTATACTCTACGGTGAGCGCACTGCTCATGGTGCTCCACTCGCGAGCCTCGCTGCTGCCTCCCGGACACACCTCGTCCTTGGTGAATGCCAACAACGAGAAGTCATACTGCTCGCCGTTAACAAGCAGCTTCACATTTTCGCAATCAACGTAAGTAACGGCCCTTAGTGCAAGAGGCAACTGCTCCTCGGGTACGGTAAGAGAGACCGTTGCCGCCGATGCAGCTGTAAATTTCAATCGACCGCCGCACTCTATGAGGTCTTCGGCAACACCGGCAAGCAGCCCCATAGCCTCGGCCGAGGTGGCATCATAAGCAAAAGTGGCACCGTCGCGCACCTCAACAGCAACATCGGCCGTCACTCTGCGTGCCACAAAATAGGCAAACATCTCGCTCAGCGAGCGGAAGTTACGCTTAGCATCCTCGGCAAGTTGCTCGTTCAACGTATAGTGTCCCTCGACACTGAACGATATTTCGCCCGAATAGATAACGCTCCATCCTCCGCCTGCATGTGCACGCAGACAGAAGATGCGGTCGCCCGTCATACCCTCAATATCAGGCTCCCACTCTGAGATATTCACCGAGCTGCCCTGCTCGAATGGCACTTTTATACCCTTGCCGTAGCCCGGGTCGGTGTCCCAGAAATACTCAATATCATCAATAAGAGAGGCCTCGCCACCCTCTACCCTGACAAGATAGCATGTGAGCGGCGACCATGCACGCCCTTTGGTGCGCACACACAGCGTGTGAACACCATCGTCAAGGCCGGTTGTGGGAATTTCAAACGACACGTCGTTGCCCTCGGCATTGGGTTGCAAAAGTTCGCGCATACCCTTGCCGAATCCCGGGTCGGTGTCCCAGAAGTACTCAATATATTGCGCACAATCGTCGGATGCAGTCTCGCTAATCACCAATTTATAAACTGTGGGCGACCATCCGACACCCTTTGCACGCATGCCCAGCGTGTGAACACCCGAAGAAAGCCCTTTTGCCGATATTTTAAACGAAACACTCTCGCCCGACTTTGCAGTACCACCTGCCACACGTGTAGCATTACCAATCCCCGGGTCGTTGTCCCAGAAATACTCAATTGCGCTAATCTCTTGTTCGCAAGCCTTGGCAACATAAGAATACACTATGGGTGAAAAGTAGCTTGCCGTATCACTGAGCACAAAAGCACGCACTCCCAACGTGTGAATACCGGGGGAAAGCTCGTCGGTGGAAATTTTAAAATCAAGCTCGCCACCCACAGCAGCCGAGCCATTCACGCGCGTGCACTTACCAAGCCCATTGTCTGCATCCCAAAAATATTCCACCTGAATCTGTGCCGTCACACGTGAAGTGCCGCACAGCAACAGTGCAAATATCGCAACGCAGCGTAACAGCCGGGCATTGTGCACACCCCTTATTACGAAACGGACAATATTATTCATTCTGATTCTCTATTTTAAATGAAACTTTCACCTTGCCATCGGTGGGCATTGAGGGCACCACCGCCTCTTTAAGTACGGGTATATTGCGCGGACGGCCGTAGGGAACAAACTTATACACTCCCACCATTGCACCGCAATCAATTCCACCCTCGCCGGCACCTATTGCAGGGCTGCCCTCAATCAGGGAGAAATACTCGCCACTTTCAATAGAGCCTGTGCATTTGAACACAGCCTTAACATCCGCCGAGGTACCGGCCAACACATTGCCACTGTATCCACTCGAAGCAGATAGCACATTATTATACATCGTATTATTACTACAGCTTCTTATATAATAATTTGCATTGTAAGGGCATAGCATTATATTGTTCTTTATCACACTATAACTGCATCTTAACAACACACCCGAGTTGTATGTAGAAGCATTTCTCATAACGTTATTCTCTATTGTCGCATTGAATAAACCATCTATAGAGAACCCACCAGCAAAATGGCTGAAATTCATTATACAGTTTTTTATTTCCCATCCGCTATTTTCACTAATATAATGAGATAATATTCGTGGAACTTTACATTGCAGAATCTTCACATTTTCGATATTGCTCTTATTCTGATATATACTTGCATCCGTTGAACAACGCTCCAACACAATGTGCCCGGCTTCTATGTAGATTTCCCCGGATACATATAAACCTATAACTTTTGTATTTTCAGCTTGTATTTTTATTGTACCGTTAATTTTGGCAGGTGCAGCCGGAGAATCGGTGTATCCCCATCCTGTACCGATGACTGTTACTCTTTTGCTTACCGTTTGATTGGAATTAATAACGCATCCGGCACCCAAATAGAGTGTGTCGCCATCTGCAACTTCGGCACTTGCCATGGCTGCATTTATATCGGCAAAATGTGCAGGCATTCCCTGTTTGTTATTTATGTGCCACTCGCGTGCACTTGCCACTACCGCGATACAAAGAAATGCCACAAGCATGGTGGCACGCATAAACTGTTCTTGTTTCATAGCCATAGTAATTTTATTTTAAAAGCCAATCGTTACATTTATCTCTCCATTTGTGGGGCTGTCGGGCACCACAAGTTTTTTTATCACAGGAATATTGCTTGGACGACCGTAGGGAACAAACTTATACGCCCCGGCCAACACGCCGCAATCTATTCCACCCTCGCCGGCACCTATTGCAGGGCTGCCCTCAATCAGTTGGAATTTTTCGGTACTTGCTGCACCACCATTGTTTTTAATTACAACACCATGATTCATGCTGTTTATAAATACATTTCCGGGATAATTGCTCTCATAGTCGGGTGAGAGTGGCAGCACATTGTATGTTATAACAGAATTTTCACAATCTGATACTATTATGCCTTTTGTTGTACCATTAGCAAATATTATATTGTTCTTTACAATAGAATACTTGCAATTGCGAAAAATATAAGTATCACGATTAGATAAGAAATTGTTTTCTATAACAGGGTTATACAAGTAATAAATTGCTCCCATGCCATTAGAAGCATCCACATATGTGTTTCTTATTTCCCACTTTGTAGATTTATCACTTTTTCCGTAAATTAATCCTGTCCAGCATGAGAGTATCTTCACATTATCAACGGTGTTATTAACATCTTGATATATGCTTGTATTTATAAAGCAACGCTCAAGAGTAACATTGCTTGCTCTGACATGTGCATTACCTCGTGCATACAGACTAAGCAATTTTGCACCATTTGCCGTTATATAAACATCAGCGTCAATCATTGCGGGAGCAGCAGGAGAATCGGTATACCCCCATCCCGTACCTATGACTGTCACTCTTTTGCTTATCGTTTGGTTGGTATTTATAACGCATCCGGCACCCAAATAGAGTGTGTCGCCATCAACAACCTCGGCACTTGCCATGGCTGCATTTATATCGACAAAATCGGCCTTGTGGTTGGGATTGTTATCAATTTGCCACGAACGGGCAGAAGCTGCGCAAACTGTCGCAAGCAATAACACCGCGACAGAAATTTTTCTTAAAAACACATTCATAATGTTGATATTTAATTGATTATATAATGCAAAAAAATATAATAAGTGAAAGAAAAATAAATATCTCTTTTTAAGAGATATTTATTTTCTGTTATATTGCATGTTCCCAATATGTTATAACTTTTTGTGTTGCTGTTTTTTTTAAACAAAAAGTTTTTTTGTTCTGAAAATTATTGCTTGTAATAATATTTTACGGATATAATTGTATTATTTGCAATATTTTACCTATTTTTGCATAATAAGCCAATATCTCTTAAAAAGAGATACGGATTAATTTTAAACACAGATGATGCGTAAAAAAAACTTCTATCTTGTTTCTACAAAAAATAAATATAGTTTTTGCTAAATACAAAGCCCCCTGCATAGACTTGCTACGCAGGGACACTATAAAAAATGCCCCCTAACGGCTCAACTTATTAGGGGGCGGCAGTAGTTAAAACGAAGTGCTAAAGAACTGCACTTATTGAGCCTATTCTTTTTGCTATATCCGATAGAGCATTTTTTAATGTATGCAACTCGTCAGGTGTAAATGTTGCAGGTTTACCATTTACAGTATTGCCATTCAATCTCTGAAAAAGCCAACTTCTTGATTTGCCGAAATACTCCTTTGCAATATATGACATTGATACAATTTTTGTAACCTCGCCCATCTGCTCGGCAACGCTTAAATCCTCTATATGCTGTGATGTTTCTTTAATCAACTTCTCAAGAGCCATAGCATACTCTTCGGGGTTTTCCTCCTGTAATTGGAGCATACTTTTGTTTATTCTCTCTTTCTCTTCTTTAGTCTTAGCAACTCTATTTTGTGCTGCCAAATCTTTTATTTTTTCATACATTGTAGTCATAGTCATTTCTTTTTTTAGTCCCCTTCCTTTTGGAAAGAGGGGGAAGATTGTTACTGATTTTCTTTAATTTTCTTTTCGAGTTCTTTAATTTCTTTGTCGGCGACATTCTTTTGGAAACCTGCCGGGAAATTTTTGTAATACTCAAGGTAGAATAATAAATCTTCTTCTGCCTCTTTTAGTTCTTTGCTTTTTCTTTTTTTCTTCATTATTACTTCGTTTTTAACTACACTACAAAGGTAATAACCATTTGTTTATTGCGTAAATAAAAAGCGAATTATTTTCAAAAATTTCGATATTTTTTTCTTCAACGACGTTTTGCCCCTATAAATGGTGCAAAGAACATCGTAACCTTTTTCAGATTATAGGCACATTCTTAAAAAGGACTGCACCGAAAACTAAGCCTTTGAAGATATACCTTAATATATTGTTATAAAGTTTTCAATCTTGAAACATATGAACACGCTATTATCTGTATCAAAGTAGGAATTATCACCCTACCCTCTGCCATCGAGAGCGCCCCCACAGTGAAACAATTAACGTACATTTCACACTCGCACACTGCAAAATAGAGGAATTTTGTGTATTTTCGCACAATGAAACAAGATTGTTGCACACCGATGGAGGAGAAAGATTGCATCATAATACAAGGAGCGAGAGTCAACAACCTAAAGAATGTGAGCGTGGAGATACCGCGCGGCAAGTTTGTCGTTATCACAGGACTCTCAGGTTCGGGAAAATCGTCGTTGGCATTTGACACCCTTTATGCCGAGGGGCAACGCCGCTACGTGGAGTCGTTGTCGGCCTATGCACGGCAATTCCTGGGGCAGATGAACAAGCCCGAATGTGACTTTATAAAGGGCATACCGCCGGCTATTGCCATAGAGCAAAAGGTAAACAACAGAAATCCACGTTCCACAGTGGGCACATCCACCGAGATTTATGAATATCTGAAGCTGCTGTATGCACGCATAGGAAAAACCTACTCTCCGGTGAGCGGTAGATTAGTGAAGAAAGACCGTCCCGAAGACCTCGTCGATTGCATGAAGAGCCGCCCCGAGGGGACACGTTTTTTGCTTCTTGCCCCCATTGCCAAGCGCAAAGGACGCGACACAAAAGAGCAATTGTCGGTCTATTTGCAACAAGGCTTCACACGAGTGTTCATAAACGGCGAAATAAAGCGCATCGAAGAATATACTCCCGAAAAAGACGACACCCCACTGCTGCTCATAGACCGACTCACAGTGTCGCACTCGCAAGAGACTGTGAGCCGCCTGCTCGACTCGGCCGAGACAGCATTTTACGAGGGTGGCGGCAGCTGCCTGCTGCAATTCATGGACGAGGAGAAGCCACATAAATTCAGCATACGCTTCGAGGCCGACGGAATAACATTCGAGGAGCCGACGGAGCAGATGTTCTCCTTTAATTCGCCCATTGGTGCATGCCCCGAGTGCGAGGGGTTCGGCCGCATAGTGGGCATAGACGAAAATCTGGTAGTGCCCAACAAGGCACTCAGCGTTTACGACGGCGCGGTATTCTGCTGGCGCGGCGACAAGATGGGCGAGTGGAAAAGAGAATTTTGCCTGCGTGCACCAAAAGACGATTTTCCAATCTTTGAGCCATACTACAACCTTACACAAGAGCAAAAAGATTATCTGTGGCACACAGGCCCATACATAGAGGAATATGACGAGAGCATCTGCATAGATAACTTCTTCAAAATGGTGCGCGAGAATCAGTATAAGATACAATACAGAGTGATGCTTGCACGCTATCGCGGTAAACCCATCTGCCCCACATGCCACGGCACACGTTTGAAAAAAGAGACAAGCTACGTTAAAGTGGGTGGAAAAAGCATCAGCGAGCTTGTGGAGATGCCTGTAACCCGATTAAAAGAATTTTTCGACACACTCACACTCGACGAGCACGATGCAACAGTAGCCAAACGCATACTCGCCGAGATAAAAAACCGTGTAGACTGCCTGATTGACGTAGGGTTAGGCTATCTTACGATGAACCGTCTGAGCAACACCCTCTCGGGTGGAGAGAGCCAGCGAATAAACCTTGTAACATCATTGGGCAGCAACCTTGTAGGCTCACTTTATATACTCGACGAACCGAGCATAGGACTGCACAGCCGCGACACAGAGCGGCTCATAGGCGTGCTTCACCGCTTGCGCGACCTTGGAAATACAGTGGTGGTGGTTGAACACGACGAGGAGATAATCCGCGCCGCCGACTACATAATTGATGTAGGCCCGAAAGCAGGCTCATACGGCGGTAACATTGTGTTCAAAGGAAGCATGCAGAACCTCGACCCCGAATGTAACAGCTACACAGTGCGCTATCTCCTGGGAACAGAGACAATAGCCCCCCCCAAACACCGCCGCACAAGCAAGAATTTCATCAGCATAAAAGGGGCACGCGAGAATAACCTTAAAGGCATAGATGCAGATATTCCGCTCAACCTTATAACCGTGGTGAGCGGCGTGAGCGGCTCGGGAAAGTCGACACTCGTGCGCGACATTCTCTATCGCTCGTTAAAGCGCCATTTTGGCGAGAGTGGCGAAGCGCCGGGACAGTGCGACGCAGTGACAGGAGCACTCAAACAACTGACAGGCGTGGAATTTGTAGACCAAAACCCGATAGGAAAATCGTCGCGCTCCAACCCTGTCACCTACCTCAAAGTGTACGACGATATACGCCACCTGTTTGCACAACAACCGCTTGCCAAACAGATGGGCTTCGGAGCAGGATTTTTCTCATTCAATTCCGAGGGCGGACGATGCGAAGAGTGCAAAGGCGAGGGCAAGATAAATGTGTCGATGCAATTCATGGCCGACCTTAGATTGGAGTGTGAAGCCTGCCATGGCAAACGATTCAAGAGCGATGTGCTCGAGGTTACATTCCATGGGAAAAACATACACGACATTTTGGAGATGACAGTGGGCGATGCAATTAACTTTTTCCAAGAGCATGGACAGACACGCATTGCCAACAGCCTGCAACCGTTGCAAGATGTGGGTCTTGCATACATAAAGCTCGGACAATCATCGTCGACACTCTCGGGTGGCGAAAATCAACGAGTGAAACTTGCCTACTACCTGAGCCTGCAAAGCGACCGCCCCACAATGTTCATATTTGACGAACCTACCACAGGACTTCATTTTCACGACATAAAGAAGTTGCTCGACAGTTTCCGCCGACTGATTGAACGCGGACACACGCTTGTGATAATAGAGCATAATATGGATGTGATAAAATGTGCCGACTACCTTATAGACCTCGGCCCTGAGGGCGGAGAAAATGGCGGTAACATTGTAGCCACAGGAACGCCCGAGGAGGTTGCACGCTGCCCCCGTTCATACACAGGAGAGTATCTCAAAGAGAAACTGACGGTTAAATAATTAAATAAGAAGCATGCAACACGATATTAATGGCTGCCCGCCTGTCTGAACCCTCGTTGATAATATATCTCCATGAGAAGTTCACGCGCCTTCATCACCCTCATCAACGAATCGGCATTTTGAGCATCGGGTGCAAGCACCGCCTCTTGATTATATCCGAAGAAGCCATCATCGGAACAGAGGCTGTCGAGCAAATTACGACCTATGCACAGATACTCGCTCCCCTCTTTCAGCGCCAACGGTGCAAGAGTAGGCAAAATATCGTAGTGCGAACCGTATCGCTCTGCCAGCTGCTCCTTAAAAGCAGCATCTACCGCGTAACGCGGTGGCAGACATATATACAATGGCACAGAGTATTTATACTCGGCAGGAACAACAGAGTAGTCGAGGATGCTGCGCACATTGTGGTCGCCCGTAACAACGACAATGGTATTCCCGGCCATGGGCGACGCTTTGAATCGAGTGAGAAAATCGCCCAACGATTTGTTGGCATACTGCGCCCCAAGCCCATATTTTCGCAACACATCCCTATCGCCCGTGAGATAGGGCGATTGATACCACTCGTCGGTGAGCGGTGGCAGGCTCATCCCCTCGGGGTAGGTAAAAGGTGGATGATTGGTGGTTGTAAGCGCCACGATAAACTGCGGAGAGTCAAGAGCCGCCCTCTGCTCCATACGTCTGAGAATATATTCGTAGAGAAATTCGTCGTACACACCTATGGTGCTTGTGCTGCTGCCGGGAAGAGCCTCCATCACCTCGCGGCGCCCAATCACCGTATCGAAATGTTGCACAGTAAGCCCTTCGCGTATATTTTCCCATGTAGGATCCATGCCCACGATGAATGCAGTAGAATAGCCACTCTCTTTAAATGGTGCGGCTATCGAAGCCCCATAAGCATCGAAACGGTACTTTGAATTAAAGAAACGCTGATAGGGCATCGCCATTGTAACAGCCTCGATAGAGTAGATGGTGCCGTTGCGCACCGAAGTGAAATTTTTAATAACGACGTCGTTATTAATGTGCGAGCGAAGCGAGCACATCAGGTCGAGACTGTCGCCCTTGTCCATTGTAAGCAGAAAACTGCTCCAACTTTCGTTTAGAATCAATAGAACATTTGGTGCCGACGATTGCAGCGACGAGTCGGACGCGGCACTATCAACAGTGGCAAAAAGCGCATTATGCAGTTTGTCGCCGGCGTCACACAGCGGCAATCCGGCTACCGTTATTGCCTCATCGAGTGTCGAGAAGCCTTGCGATGCAAGCAACGCCTCTTCGCTGCGCAATTTAAAGCTGTTGACACGCTCCTTATATGCTTTTTTAAGAAGATACAAACAGTTGGGAACTGCGTTGTTCACCGCATCGTTTGTTGAGACAATGAAAGCCTCTACCTGCAAAGTGTAGCGTGTAACAGAGCCGCGCATGAATATAAAAGTTGTTCCTGCAACAATAATCACAAGCAGCAGTGTGAGGATGGCACCACCCGCTTTTTTCGGCTTAAAGGAGATACGCGACACATACACACCTGCATAGTCAATCACAACACCCACCGCAAGCACAAATGCCATGATGGTGAACATCGGATAGTCTTGCCACATTGTCTGCAAAAGCCCCCATGGGCCTTCATCGAAAAAGTCGAAAAAGACTACATTATACCTTACATTAAAGTTGGAGTAGAAGAAAAACTCGGCCACGGCAAGCGCAACAAGCACCGACAGCATCACAGCATAATAGTGACGCATGAAACGGGCACATCGCACTGCGGCTGTACCTTTCTCAAAGAAAGGTACAGCCAACAGAGCAAGTATTGCCGGAAGAGAAATATATGTTATTGCCTGAATATCAAATCGAAACGAATTATAGAGAAAAAGCGGCAGAGAATCCGTAAAGAGACCATCGGACTGTTCAAAGGCACCAAGCGTAAAGAGCCAGACTATGCGTGCAACGGCAAGCACAGCAAGCCCTATTGCCTGATAAGTCCACATTTGAGCATAAAGACCGATTATTCTGCTGTTTATTCCACTGTTTCTCATAATTTTCATGCAGATGCTTTTAGAATTTGTTTCGAGCTTGATTGTTATTTTAAATTCAAACAGTCACTTATTTCACATGACGCTCGGGATAGATGTCGTTCCACCAACGAGCATCCTCTTTGAGCCAACGCTCGAACCATGCCATTATGCTGTTGTGCCAGAGTATGCGCTTGGGAACATCGGCAATGAAATGGTCTTCGCCATCAACCTGTATAAATTCCACAGTTTTTCCAAGTACTCTGAGCGCGTTGAACAGCTGTATACTCTCGCCGACCGGAACATTTGTGTCGGCCGTACCGTGCAGAAGCAACAACGGAGTATTAATCTTGTCGGCGTTAAAGAGCGAACCTTGAAGGGTGAAGAGGTCGGCATTGTTCCATGGATAGCTTTGTGCGGCAGCCACTGCATTATAGCCTACGCCCCAATAGCCTTCGCCCCAATAGCTTGTCACATTGCTTATGCCTGCATGCGATGCCGCAGCTGCAAAAATATCTGTCTGTGTTTGCAGATACTGTGTCATAAAGCCACCATACGATGCTCCCAGACAGCCTATGTGGTCGGCATCCACGAATGAGTGCTCTTTGCAGAATTGCTTCACACCCTCAATTATATCGTCGGCAGTGCGTTTGCCCCACGCATTCACATGACGGGCCGAAAATTCCTGTCCGTAGCCTATTGTGCCGCTGGGGTTTACAATGTAAACGACATATCCGCGCGATGCAAACAGCTGTGCCGAATAGGGGTTGTCCATCAGACGCTGTGTGGGTGTTGTTCCACCATAGTAGTATACGATAAGAGGATATTTCTTGCTCTCGTCGAATGAGGGAGGCAGACAGTAGTAACCGTCAATCTCTGTTCCGTCGGATGCGGTGAAGTTCCACTCGTTTATCGTTCCAAGCTCGATGCCCGATAGTTCGTGAGCCGAGGGGTCGGCTACGAGGGTGGACTTTCTCTTGCGTACATCGTAGAGGTAGCCGGCTTGTCCGCTGCTTGCGGTGACGCTTGTATAGGCTGCAACGCCTGCCCGGTCGGCAATAGAGAATGTGCGCACACAATCTCCTTCGAGAGGGAGCATCTCAAATTCTCCTTTCTTTGTGTTATATCTGTAAACAGGTGTTATATCGCGCTCAGTGGCTTTAAAATAGATGTTGCCATCGGCGCTGTTCCATTGGATGAGGTCGACCGAGGGGTCGAAATTCTTTGTGATGGGATTGATGCTCTTATCGGCAATGGTCATTATAAAGGCCTGTGTATCGTAGTTATTGGCAATGGGATGGCTGCCGCAGTTTTTGCCCACTCCTCCAAACGCCTCGGGGCCGCCCACAAGAAGCACCTGTGTGGCATCGGGAGAGTATGTAGCCCAGCTCATGAAATAGTCGTCGCTCACGAGAGTATCTATCGCAAGTGTGTTAATATTCATCTGATAGAGTGAACTTTTGCGGAATGGCCATTTATCGTCGTCGGACTCACCGCTCACAAAAAGCAGTTTGGAGCCATCGGCGCTGATGTCGCACAGCGATGTGCTGTTAAGGCCGCAGGTGAGACGCTCGCGCATGCCCGAGGCAATGTCGTAGCGCCATATAAAATTGCGGTTGCGGCTGCCCGGCAGACGGTTGCTGCGTGTGAGCATACGATGCACGGGGCCTTTGTCGCCGTCGACCTCTTCTTTTACACTGTAATAAAGTGATTTTTCGTCGGGCGACCACACAAAACTGCCGGCGGGTATATTGTCGGCAAGAATGGTTTCTTGCAACGTTGCCGGGTCGACGAGTATTATCCTCTCGCCAACCTCGGATGAAGCCTTATAATAGAGTTTGGATGAAGCAGGCGTCCAACCGATTATTTTGCTGCCTGCCGGATAGGTTGCGATGCGCTTGCCGCTCTTAACCTCGGAGAGCACCGTATAATGGTGGCTGCTCTTGGCGCTGTAATTATCCCAATATGTGGTGAGCAGATAGCGACCGTCGGGCGAGATGCGCATATTCGACACCTTGCTGCCATATATTGTATTAGGCAGCAGATAGCGACCTTTTAGCGAGGGGTCGCAAAGGAGTGTGGTGAGAGTGTCGTTTTTAAGGCTCCACTCGGCTTTCAATGCAGGTGCGCAGGAGTCTGTATCGGCAACAAGCATCTTGACTGCCACTTTATAGAGTACTTGCGGCTCCATGCGCAATGTAACGGCACACGACCCTGCTGCCGAGAGTGAATCTTGCACCGACATTTTTTCGCTCTTCATTGCACCGTCTACATACACCTGCATGCGCGAGGGTGAGTAAAAGTTCAATGTGGCGCTTGTGAATCTGTCGGCACGCACACGTGTCGTGAAGAGGTAGAGACGATTGCCGTCGGCTCTGTCGAGATGAAAATAGCCACTGCTGTCTGCCACAAGTTCAACGGCCTTATCACACTCATCGGCAACGGGTATCTCTGTTTTTATCAGCAACTTATAAGCATCGTGCTTTTGTCCCTTGACATTGATGCTGTCGGTGAGAAGCGGCATGCGCACTGCATGTTCGCTCACAAACTTCATGCGGCCTACATTGTCGGCTGTGGCAACATTGGTCACAAGCAGACAGGCTGCAATAATCGAAAAAAATCTTTTACACATGTTTTTTTGTATTTTGAATTATTCTAAAAAGCCGTTTAAATTTATATCGCTGTTTTTTTATAGAGCAAAAATAGGATGTTTGTTTATTTTTTAAGGGCGCATAGCGAGCTATGCAACCGCGAAAGAGAGATAAACAGACATTTTTGAATATAAAAAATGGCGAAACAAACAATACAAATTCTCTTAATAAAATATTTTTTATAAATTTAAATAACTTCTAAACCTCTTCGATATTTGAGAACTTCTCCCACACAGGAGCAAAGCCATACTCACCGACACGTCCGCAAGGGACGCACAGTTTTGCCGAAGCGTAGACCTGCGCATCGGCAATGTCGCGCCGACACATTGGAGCATCCTGTGCATCGACACGCAGGAGGGTTAACGACAAGCATCCACGCAGGGCCTGCTCCTCGACAGATACCACCGAGGATGGCAGTGTAAGAGTGGCGAGCGACTCGCAACAGTAGAAAGCGCCATAGCCCACGCTGAGCACACCCTCGTGAATATCTACACTGTGCAAAGAGGAGCACTTGCCAAGCAACCCCTGCGGAATATTATTTATGCCGGCAGGCAGCGTAAATTCGGCGAGCGCCGAACACTCCCAAAAGGCTCCGTTGCGAATATCGTTGAGCGACACCGGCAGCACCACCCGTTCAAGTGCTGTGCAGCCGCGAAAAGCCCATGCGCCCAAAGACTTAACCCCCTCGGGCAAGAGAATGGAAGAGAGCGCAGTGCAGCCACAAAAGGCATAATCGCCCACGCTGTCGATGCTGTCACCCATAGTAATATCTGTGAGTGCCGTGCAACCTTCAAAGAGCGACTCCTCGATACCTAAAAGATTCTCGGGCATGACCACACTCTCCAAAGCCTTACATCCGGCAAAAGCAGCCTTGCCCATGAGCATTATTTTTGTGCCAAAGGTAACACTCCTGAGCGCAGTGCATCCGCGAAAAGCCTCGGCCCCTACCGCACGCACCTCGTTGCCAATATGCAGTTCCACAAGTTCGGAGCAATCGGCAAAAGCCCTCTCCGAAATGGCTGTCACTCCGTAGACACGCCCCTCATAGCCCACCATGTCGGGGATAAAGATACTTCCCGAGTACTCTCCCGATGACACAGAAGCACACCCGTCGGAGTCCCATAAGTCATACGTAATACCATCTATGATAACTGTAAGATTCATACTTTTTCTTGGAAATTCTGCGCGAAGTTACGTAAAATATTCATAAGCTGTTATAATTTACACAGTTTAGTTTTTTATATAGCAAAATTTACTATTCTTGCATATCTCATTAAAAAAAGGTAACTTCGCGGCTGCATTGCAACCTTGGTTGCAATGCACAAAAAGAAACATAAAAAGCATAAGAATTTTGATTTCAGTAGACAATATACGTGTAGACTTTGGCGGAACGAATCTGTTCCATGATGTAAGTTTCATCATAAACAAAAAAGACCGTGTGGCACTCGTGGGAAAGAACGGAGCCGGCAAAACCACGCTGCTGCGCATACTCTCGGGCACGCAATCACCCACCGAAGGAAGCATATCCAAGCAACGCAACATCACAGTGGGATATCTGCCACAGGTGATGAACCACACAGACGGACGCACGGTATTTGAAGAGGCCGAGACAGCCTTTGAGCACATTCACGAGATGGAGGCACGTTTGAAACAGATGAACGATGCTCTTGCCATGCGCAACGACTATGAGAGCGAAGAGTACAGACAACTGATTGAGGACTACACACATCTGAATGAACAATACAACATGATTGGCGGCAGTCACTATGAGGCGGAGATTGAACGCGCCCTCACGGGATTAGGCTTTAGACGCAGCGATTTTTCGCGGCCGACCAATGAATTCAGCGGAGGTTGGAGAATGCGCATCGAACTTGCGAAACTGCTTCTTCAGCACCCCGACGTGCTTCTACTTGACGAGCCGACAAACCATCTTGATATTGAAAGCATACAGTGGCTCGAACAATTTCTTGCACGCAGCAGCAACGCAGTGCTTCTCGTGAGCCACGACCGCGCATTTCTGAACGCAGTGACCAACCGAACAATAGAAATATCATGCGGACGGATATACGACTATAAGCTGTCATACGATAAATTCATGGAGGCACGCAAAGAGCGACGCGAACAGCAGATACGAGCCTATGAGAATCAACAAAAAGAGATTGCCGACATAAAAGAATTTATCGAGCGATTCCGCTATAAACCCACAAAAGCCGTACAGGTGCAAAGCCGCATCAAGCAGCTCGAAAAAATGATACCCATAGAGATTGACGAAGAGGACACATCGCGGCTGCGACTGCGATTCGCACCTGCCACACGCAGCGGCAACTATCCCGTCACATGCGACAGTGTCGGAAAATCATTCTCGGGGCACACAGTGTTCAGCAACGTTAACTTCACCATAAACCGTGGCGAAAAAGTTGCGTTTGTGGGACGCAACGGCGAGGGTAAGACCACACTCGTGCGCTGCATATTGCAGGAGCTTAATCACGATGGCACGATAACCATAGGACACAATGTGCAGACAGCATATTTTGCGCAACACCAGGCACAACTGCTCGACGAGAATCTGACAGTCTTTCAAACAATAGACAATGTGGCAACGGGCGACATCCGCCTGCGCATACGCGATATTCTGGGAGCATTCATGTTCGGCGGCGAGGCGTCGGAGAAGCCTGTACGCGTGCTATCGGGCGGAGAGCGCAGTCGCCTGGCAATGATACGCCTGCTGCTGCAACAGATGAACCTGCTGATTCTGGACGAGCCCACCAACCATCTTGACATGCAATCGAAAGATGTACTTAAAGAGGCCATACGCGATTTTGACGGAACGGTGATAATAGTGAGCCACGACCGTCACTTTCTGGATGGACTTGTGACAAAGGTCTATGAATTTGCCGACGGCAAAGTGCGCGAACACCTTGGCGGAATATATGATTATCTGGCAACAAAAAATGCCGATAATATTAATGAAGCCTTATCTTTACATAAAAACGCCACAGGAAACACAAACACAAGCATCGTCACAAAACCTGCGGCAAGCGAAAGCCGATTGAGCTACGAAGCTGAAAAACAGATGCAGAAGCAACGCCGAAAAATGGAACGCCTTGTGGAACAAAGCGAACAAGCCGTTAACGAAATATCGTCGGCAATAGCAGCCCTCGAAGCCCTGATGAGCACCCCCGAGGGAAGCACACAAGCAAATTTTGAGCGCTATGCCTCGCTGAAGCAACAACTTTCCACTGCCGAAACCGAATGGGAACAAAACATGGAAGCACTCGAAAATTTACAATAAAAGCCAATATTACGATGAGATAAATTTAATTGAACAGCTTCTAAATTTACACAACCGATAAAATGAGAAAAAAATAAAATAAACAAAAGGAATGAAAAAATTATTTATCTATGCAGCAGTAGCCTTGAGCATTGCAGGCTGCACAACAGAAAAGCCTATGGAATCGAAAATAGACCTTGCGAATCTCGACCGCACAGTAAGCCCCGGAGTCGATTTTTACCAATTTGCAACCGGAGGATGGAACAAGAACCACCCACTGACCGACGAATATGCTCGATACGGACAATTCGACGCCCTTGCCGAAAAGTGCCGTGAACAGCTCAAAGAACTTGTACTCGAACAAGCATCGGCAACAAACGCACCCGGCAGCAACGGACAAAAGATTGGCGACCTGTATAACTTGGCAATGGACAGCACCCGTCGCAACGAACAGGGCTATACCCCCATTACACCCATACTGAACAAAGTGGCAGCCATAAAGGAGAAAAAAGAGGTGCTTCCCCTGTCGGCAACACTGATGCGCGACGGAATATCGGGATTCTTTTATACAGGCGTGAGTGCCGACATCATGGACAGCGACAACAATCTTCTGATGCTCTACCAAGGAGGCATGTCGCTTCCCGAGAAGGAGTACTACTTTGACACAGACGATGCAACAACAGCCATACGCGACAAGTTCAAAGAGCATGTTGTAAAAATGTTCACACTGTGCGGATTCGATGAGAACAAGGCACGCAAGAACATGGAGGCTGTGATGAAGATAGAGACACGTCTCGCATCAAAAGCCTTTAACAGCGTGGAGCAACGCGACCCCGCAAAGAACTACCACAAGATGAGCTATGCACAGCTCAAAGAGCAGTTTGCCGGCATTGATTGGGACACATATTTCACCAATCTCAAAATAAGCGACATAAAAGAGATAAATGTATCGCAAACCGAGCCTATTGCCGAGGTTATAAGCATAATAAACGACACTCCCATCGAGGATTTGATTGCATATATGCAGTGGAACGTGATAAACAGCACCGCAAACGAATTGAGCGACGCCATAGGCGAGCAAAATTTTGATTTCTACGGTCGCACTCTATCAGGCAAACAGGCGCAGCAACCTCGTTGGAAACGTGCCCTTGGTGTTGTCAACGGCTCATTGGGCGAGGTAATAGGACAATTGTATGTAGCCAAACATTTCCCTCCTGCAGCCAAAGAGCGCATGGTGCAACTTGTAAAGAATCTTCAGACAGCATTGGGAGAGCGCATCGACGCACAAGAGTGGATGAGCGACAGCACAAAGCTGGCAGCGCACGAAAAACTGAACACCTTTACCGTTAAAATCGGCTACCCCGACAAATGGAAAGACTACAGCAAGCTCGCCATCGACCCCACATTAAGCTATGCCGAGAACTGCCGCAATATTGCACGCTTCGGTTGGGACGACCACATTGAGCGCAACCACAACAAACCCGTCGACAAAGAGGAGTGGCACATGACACCTCAAACAGTGAATGCCTACTACAACCCCACCACAAACGAGATTTGCTTCCCCGCAGGTATTTTGCAATATCCTTTCTTTGACATGGCAGCCGACGACGCTTTCAACTACGGTGCAATAGGCGTTGTAATAGGACACGAAATGACACACGGATTCGACGACAAAGGACGCCTCTTCGACAAAGACGGAAACTTTAAGGAGTGGTGGACTGCCGAAGATGCAAAGAGCTTCACAGAGCGCACACGCATTATAATAGACCACTTCAACAACATCGAGGTGCTGCCGGGCCTTATGGGTAACGGCGAGCTTACGGTGGGCGAGAATATTGCCGACCACGGAGGACTCACAATATCAATGCAGGCATTCCGCAACGCCACAAAAGAGAACACCCTTCCGGTGATAGACGGGTTCACCCCCGAGCAACGATTCTACCTTGCCTATTCTAATGTGTGGGCAGGCAACATACGCGACGAGGAGATACGCAACCGCACCAAGAGCGACCCCCACTCACTGGGACGTTGGCGTGTAAACGGCACATTGCCACACATACAAGAATGGTACGATGCTTTCGGAATAACAGAGAACGACCCCATGTATCTGCCCGTAGAAAAACGATTGAACATTTGGTAAAAAACAAAAACACAAATAAAACGCCATGCCTATAAAGGTACCGGCAGGACTACCGGCCCTGCAAGCTGTAAAAAACGAAGGTGTTACCGTGGAAGAACTGAAAATCTCCACAGGTAACACCCTGCGTATTGCACTGCTGAACCTTATGCCCACAAAAGAGACAACCGAGGCCGACTTTATTCGCGTACTCTCGGAGGTGCCGCAAGAGATTGAAATAACATTGATGAAGTTAGATACGCACACCCCCAAACACGCATCACCCATTCACATGCAGGAGTACTATAAAGGATTCGGCGAACTGCGCACTCAACATTTCGATGGGCTGATAATAACAGGAGCACCTGTGGAACACCTTCCTTTTGAAGAGGTAACATATTGGAAAGAGCTATGCAACATAATGGAATGGGCCGACAGCAATGCAACCTCTACACTCTACATCTGTTGGGCTGCACAGGCCGGACTATATCATAAGTTCGGAATAGACAAGCACCTGCTGCCCAAAAAGATGTTCGGTATATTTCAGCACAAGATATTAAATAAGGATATAAAATTGTTCGACGGTATCAGCGAAAATTTCCCCGTACCACACAGCAGACACACCACCCTGCTGCGCGACGAAATTCTGCAAGAGAAGCATCTGCAATTGCTCTCTGAATCGGAAATATCGGGTGTACACATTGTTCAAGAGCGCAACACGCGCAATTTCTTTATTACCGGACATTCGGAATATGCCTTGGAGACACTCGACGGCGAATATCGCAGAGACCTTGCAAAAAACATGCCGATAGCACCTCCCGTAAACTATTATGCCGACGAAGAGAGAATGCAATCGCCCACAAACACTTGGCAAAGCGATGCAAAAAAACTTTTTGGCAATTGGGTGAAGCACTATCTTGTGTAAGGGGCAAAGAATTTTATCCCACTTGTTTTTATTAAAAAGCTGATAAATAAAAATATAAACCATAAAGTTTCTATAATATGAAAGATTTTTTAAAAACCATAGCAGCATGCTTCATCGGTATTCTGATGGCCGGATTAGTATTACCCATCTTAGGTATTATAGGCATTGCGATAATTGCAGCATCATCAGAGAGTACAACAACAATTGTTGACAATTCCGTGCTATACCTCGATTTTAAAGGTGTACTCATGGAGCGAGCCGAAGAGAACCCTTTTGCATCACTCATGGGCAACGATTACAAGGAGTATGGACTTGATGATATTCTTGCCACCATAAAAGAGGCAAAGGAAGATGATAGAATAAAAGGCATCTACCTTCAGGCAGGAATAATGGAGGCATCCTCTGCCTCACTCGAGGAGATACGACACGCCCTTGCCGACTTTAAAGAGAGTGGTAAATTCATTGTGGCCTACGGCGACCAATATTCACAAGGAATGTACTACATTGCCAGCATTGCCGACAAGGTGATAGTGAATCCGCAAGGCAGCATCGCATGGCACGGACTTGCATCGCAACCGGTATTCTACAAAGAGCTGCTCGAAAAGATAGGCTTGGAGATGCAGATATTCAAGGTAGGCACATATAAATCGGCAGTAGAGCCTTTTATAGCAACAGAGATGAGCGACGCCAACCGCGAACAGGTATCAGCCTTCCTTAATGAATCGTGGGGCGAACTGACAAAAGCTGTATCAATATCACGCGGCATCAGTGTAGAGAAGCTCAACGAATATGCCGACGCTCTCATGGACTTGAAACAGGCAGAGGAGTATATCACCACAGGCCTTGCCGATACTCTGCTCTACAAAGACGGAGTATTAAACTATCTGAAACATCTCACCGGCACCGATAAAGAGAGCAAGCTGAATTTGGTGAAGCTCGAAGATATGAACAAAAACCGCAAAAGCAACACATCCTTTGTGGATTTCAGCAGTGACAACAACAAAATCGCTGTATTCTACGCATTTGGAGCCATCGACGACAGCACATCGCCCAACGATGGAATAAACTCGGAAAAGGTGATAAAAGAGCTGCGCAAACTGCGCGAAGACAAAGAGATTAAAGCAGTTGTGTTGCGCGTAAATTCTCCGGGCGGCAGCGCATACGGCTCGGAACAAATTTGGAACGAGGTGGTTAAGCTGAAAGCCGAAAAACCTGTGATTGTATCAATGGGCGACTATGCCGCATCGGGAGGTTATTACATATCATGCGCCGCTGACTGCATTGTCGCAAACCCCACCACACTCACCGGCTCGATAGGAATTTTTGGAATGTTTCCCAGCGCCGAAAAGCTGCTGACCGATAAGCTGGGCCTGCATTTTGACATGGTAAAGACAAACAAATTGGCCGACATGGGCAATCTCACACGCAAATTCAACGATAACGAAAAAGAGATTCTGCAAAATTACATAAACAACGGATATGCCCTATTCTTGAAGCGCTGTGCCGATGGTCGCGGAATGACCACCGAGCAGATTGCAAAGATTGCCGAGGGACGCGTGTGGACGGGACTTAAAGCAAAAGAGATTGGTCTTGTTGACGAGCTTGGCAATTTAGATAAAGCAATAGAGATTGCAGCACAAAAAGCCGGACTCACAGACTACAAAGTAGCAACCTACCCTGCTAAAAGTGATTTTATGACCAAACTCATGGAAGAGGGCAAGGATGATTATATGGAGACTATGATAACCGAGCGATTGGGAGAATATTACAACTGCATAAAATTCATAAACAACGTAAACAATTGCGACCCGATACAGGCACGTATGCCCTTTGAGCTTGTGGTAAGATAAAAAAACAGATTATATCTCTCTGAAATGAGGCTGCATCTAATATGAAAATATTAATGCAGCCTCATAAATATTTTCTTTAAGCGCCACAAGCATGCAATATAAATAATATTAAACTGCAAACACACATACCAAAATAAAAATCACCCGTCACACTTTTTTAAAAAGAAAAATGTATCTTTGGAAAATATTGCACAAGACAAATAAAAAGATACAAAACATGAAGCAACTGATTATCCTTGCAACCACACTGCTCATGATTGCCGGATGCACACAAAAAAGGACAGAGCAGCTGAATGTAATACCAGCACCACTAAGCACAGATTTACAAACTAAAGTTTTTGTCTTAAACACCGACAGCCGCCTTGTCATAGAGACACCCACAGAGGTAAAAGAGAGATTGCTTGCATACATCCTCTCCACACCCTTGACGCTTGCGAGCGATGATGCGGCACAGAGCAACCGCCTGCTGCTCAGAATGGATGCAAAGTTAGAAAATACAACCTCCACAGAGGGATACACAATAACAACCGACGATAATGGAATAGAAATTGAAGCCGCAACAGAGACAGGCCTTTTCTACGGACTGCAAACAGTGCTGCAAGCGGTTGAAAATGAGGGTGGCATGCCCCATGGAACCATCACCGACCGACCACGCTTTGCCTATCGAGGAATGATGATAGACGTCAGCCGACACTTCTTCGACAAAGAATTCATAAAAAAACAGATAGATGCAATGGCACGCTACAAGATGAATCGCCTGCATCTGCACCTTACCGACGCAGCCGGATGGCGTCTTGAGATAAAGAAATATCCACGCCTCACACAATTGGGAGCATGGCGCGACCACCCACTATGGAAAGTTTGGTGGAACAGCGGTCGCCTGTATGCCGAAGAGGGTAGCAAAAATGCACACGGGGGCTACTACACACAAGAGGATGCACGCGAGCTTGTTGCCTACGCAGCAGAGCGCCACATAACCATAATTCCCGAAATTGAGATGCCGGCACACTCCGAAGAGGCACTTACAGCCTACCCCGAATACTCCTGCACACACGAACCATACAAACAAGCCGATTTTTGCGTGGGCAACGACGCAACATTTGAATTTCTCGAAAATGTGCTCAGCGAAGTAATGGAGATATTCCCCTCAGAATATATACATATAGGAGGTGACGAAGCCGGTAAAGCATCATGGCCAACCTGTCCACTTTGCCAAAAACGCATGAAAGAGGAGAGGCTGAAAAACGTAAACGAACTGCAAAGCTATCTTATACACCGCATAGAGCGCTTCATAAACAGCAAGGGGCGGAAGATAATCGGATGGGACGAGATTCTTGACGGCGGACTTGCTCCAAATGCCACCGTAATGTCGTGGCGCGGCACTGAGGGCGGTCTAAAGGCTGTGGAATCGGGACACAAGGCAATAATGTCGCCCGGCACATATTGCTATCTGGATCAATATCAAGATGCTCCACACACCCTGCCCGAGGCCATAGGAGGCTATCTGCCATTGAAAAAAGTATATGGCTACAATCCCGTTCCCGACACCCTCGATGCCGAGAAAGCATCTCTCATATACGGCGTACAAGGCAATCTGTGGGCCGAGTATATCCCCACCCCCGAGCACATGGAGATGATGATATACCCCCGCATACTCGCCATTTCGGAGGTCGGATGGAGCATGCCCGAAGTAAAAGAATACAGCAAATTCCATAAGAGGGCACTCACAGCCGTTGAACACCTAAAAAGCAAAGGCTACAACCCCTTTGAGCTTGATAAAGAGGTGGGCAACCGTCCCGAAGCAGAGAAGCCCTTGACGCATCTTGCAAAAGGAAAAAAAATCACATATTCACCCCGGGCACCCTACTTTGACGGATACTCCGCAGGCGGTGACAGCGCCCTCACTGATGGTATTCGTGGCGGATGGAACAACAACGACGGCGCTTGGCAGGGCTTCATCAAAGGAGGAGCAGACGTTACAATTGACCTTGGCAAAAGCTACCCGATAAATTCCATCGGTGCCGACTTTATGCAAATATGCAATCCCGAAATATTCATGCCTGCACAGGTTACAATATCAGTATCGCAAGATAATGAAACATACGAAGAACTAACCACCATCAACCATGATGTAGTGCGCGACGACGTTCTTTCATTTAAAAACTTCGGATGGAAAGGAGAAACAAATGCACGCTACATACGTTATCAGGCAAAGACCGGGAAATTCCGAGGTTGGCTCTTCGTCGACGAAATTGTTGTTGAATAAGAAACATAGATAATGAAAAGATATTTAAAGAGAATATCGGCGCTTGCCGCTGCATTCATAGCTGTCACAGCCACAATGCTCGCCGGAGTATATAACCCCGACAACCTTCCTATGCCCGAAAAATCCCAAGGAGCCAACTATGTAACAAGCCCCGATGGGATATTGAGCACAGTGGCAATAAATTCACTGAACAGCAAACTTCTTGCCTTAGAAAAAGAGCGAGGAGTAAAGAGCCTGATAATAGTTGTTGAGAGTATCGAGGGAGACGACCCTTACGAACTTGCCATAAACGTAGGTAACCGATACGGCGTAGGGAACAAACAAAACACCGGCCTTATAATAGTGCTTGCCACAGTCGACCGCAGTTATTATATACTCACAGGAGAGGGATTGGAGAAGTATCTCCCCGATGCACTCTGCAAACGCATAGAAAACAGAGTGATGGTTCCTCATTTGAAGAGAGGAGATTGGGACAATGCCATTCTAAACACAGTGGACGCAATAAGCGAAGTACTCGGCGGCGAGAGTGAACTACAATTCGAGGAGGAGGAAAAAGAGGAAGCAAGAGCCATCCTCATCACCATGCTGATAATATTAACGAGCTTCGGCGGTATCATCATATATGCTCTTTGGAAACAAAAAGAGTGCCCCCATTGCGGACAACATAAGTTGAGACTTATCAACAAAGAGACACGATTAATAAACAAAGGACGACAAGAACAGACAACAAGCACATACGTGTGCGAAGCATGCAAAAGAGATGTAACCCGCAAAACCATTACAGACATTATGCACAAAGGCGGAGGTGGGCCATTCGTGGGAGGAGGTCGCATAGGCGGCGGAGGAGGATTCTCGGGTGGTTCATTCGGCTCGTTCGGTGGCGGCTCGTTCGGTGGCGGCGGAGCAGGCGGTCGTTTCTGAACAAACAGAGTAAACAAACAAAAAGTAACAATGTAATATAAAGATAAACAACATGAAAAAAACAACAATCATCATCATTGCCATACTTGCAATAGTAGTAATATGGGCAATCTCGGCCTATAACAGCATGGTAACACAGGAAGAAGAGGTATCAAAAGCATGGGGCGACGTCGAGACAACCTATCAACGCCGAGCCGACCTTATCCCCAACCTTGTAAACACCGTAAAAGGTTACGCCAAGCACGAGAGCGGTACATTGGAAGAGGTTACGGCTGCACGTGCAAAAGCAACACAAATGAATATCTCGGTAGACGAACTTACCGAAGAGAACATACGCAAATACCAACAAACGATGAACGAGATGAACAGCGCTCTATCGAGACTGCTGGCTATATCGGAAAATTATCCCGACCTTAAAGCAAGTGAAAATTTCAGCGAACTTCAGGCACAGATTGAAGGCACCGAAAATCGCATAAACGAAGCACGAAAAAGATACAACACAGCAGTAAAAGAATACAACATCACAGTGCGCCGCTTCCCGGGAAATATTGTGGCAGGCATATTCGGGTTCGAGAAGAAAGGAGAATTCAGAGCAAGTGAAGGAGCCGAAAATGCACCTCGCGTAAGTTTTGAATAAAGATAGATTACTCTATTCTTCTGCCGCGAAGCACCACATACAAAATAACAGGAGCACCAATGAGCGGGGTTATGGCACCAAGAGGTACGACTCCGCTCTTTCCCGGTAACAGACACAAGAGATTACATAATAATGCCACAGAGCCTCCTGTAAGCATCGTGGCCGGTAACAAAAAACGGTGATTGCCTGTACACAGAAACAGACGGGCAAGATGCGGCACTGCAAGACCTATGAATGACACAGGGCCGCAAAAAGCAGTAACAACAGCCGTCAAAAGTCCTGTAACAGCGAGAAGTATGCCACGCATACGCTTTGTGCGCACTCCGAGATTAGCAGCATAAACATCGCCCAACAACAGCGCATTCAGAGGTTTGGCCATCAGCAATGCCACCATCAAGGCAGCCGTCAATATACCGGCAAACAGTGGCATCTGCGCCAAAGAGACCCCTCCAAAACTTCCCATTCCCCAAATAAGATAAGAGTGAACACCCTCGGCAGTAGAAAAGTAGTTGAGCAGTGCAATAACAGCCGAAGATAGGTAACTGACGGCAAGACCGGCTATAAGCAGAAACAGATTACTCCCCACCCATGCAGACAAAGCCAATATCACCAATGTTATCAATAGAGCACCGGCAAAGGCTCCTGCGAGCAGTGCCATATACCCTCCGATAGAAAAGGCACCGGCTGTAAAACTACCCTGCAAGGCCAGCATCACAATAGCCACTCCAAGCCCTGCACCGCTGTTTATTCCGAACACTTCGGGGCCGGCCAACGGATTATTAAACAGCGTTTGCAACATAAGTCCGGCAACAGAGAGAGCCATACCCGACAAAAGGGCCGTAAGTGCCTGTGGCAAGCGTGAACCGAGCACTATAAACCGCCATTCGGGACGCACGGCAGCATCACCGGTCAGCACTCCAAAAACCTCTTCGGTTGGAATATTTACCGAACCCCAAAAAATATTTGCCACAAAAAGAAGCAAAACTACAATAAATGCCGCAGCAAGCATAAGAGAATATCTGCTCGCACTACTCCATCTTCTCATAATAGCGTAAAACAGTATCACAGACAAGCTGTGGGTGAAAAACAGCAACAAGTTCGCGCAGCAACACATCCGGACGGAAAGGTGTCTCCTCGTAAAATCGTTTGCGACTTACATTGCAGGCATATATATTATGTTCGCGGAATGCCTTAAAATGAGCATATCCCGCAAATTCATCGAGCAGCGACGAATAGGTTTTATCCTCATCTGCTCCATATTTTATGAGCCAAAAATCGGCGTTGGCTGCACGGTCGAGCACAATCTCAAAGGAGAGAGGTACCGAACCGCTTCTCTTGTCATAATCGAACAGATACTCGGCACCTGCATCGCGATATAAAATGCCCATAGTGCTGCCACCTCCCGGCACATACCACGCGGAGTTGCTTTTCAGTTCACAAAGCAACGTCGGACGATATTCAACGCTGCCGGCCACGCTATCGCGCAAACACTCATAGTTGCGACATACCGATGAAAAAACAGAGTCGGCACGCTGACCGCAACCAAACAGACGCCCGTAGAAACGCATCCACTCGGCGCAGCCCAACGGCGAAGTTTCCATATACTCGGCACACTCCACCAAAGGATAGCATAGTTTGTCGAGTTTGCCGTAGCCTCCATTCTCAAAGGGTAACACAAACAGAGCCTGCGGCGACAGCTGCACAACTTTCTCTACATCTATATTCAGCGAGCTGCCGCAATCGACAATAGAGCCATCGCTTATCCCACGCATGATATATGGCTGTTCCATATATCGAGAGTCGCACACTCCGACAACAGCATCGGCGCAGCCAAGGTCAGACATCAAACGTGTGTGCACTGTCGAGAACACCAACACGCTGTCTAAAGGGGTTCTAAGCAGTGTACCCATTGGCAGATGAGGCGGCACCTCACACTCCCTATCCACAAGAATATACCTGTGCATAATGCCATCGCTCCAGGGGTTCTTTACATCGACAACCGTATATCCGTCACACTCCATAATGCCAAGCAACGATGAATAACGCATCACCACAGAATCACCTACTATATTTTGAGGTGAAGCACCACCGTTGCCACACGACACTATCGCCGACAGCAACATAAACGCCACGCACAGCTTCGTGAGAAACGGTGCGAAGCGTTGCTTTATATATACTGAACTAATTCTCAAATCTTGCACCTCCTGTATAATATCCTACCGTAAAAACCCCCTTCTGCCTGCCATCTTGTGCAAATACACGCATGGTGCCAAGCACACCATACTCGGCATAGCCTGCAAAGATATCACCATTTTCGGGATTAACAGACAATGAATATATATTTTTCATCTTATCGGCAGACAACAGTTCTTGTGTCTCGCCCGTTGCAATATCGAGTGCCATAAGCGGAGAGTACACAGGTGTCCAATCTTCGAGATAAGAGGTATTTACGTAATATAGCTTTCCCTCGTATGCAGCAATAGCCGAAGCGCTTATATTCAAAGAGACAACTGTGCCCTCACGTGGCGAAACAGAGTATATGTTGGAAGGTATATCGGCATAATTTCCCGAATCTATTATATACACCTTATCGTCACATACCACATTCATTATATAAGGATTGCACATTGAGATGTTTTTTGTATCGCCATTTTTAATATCAATTATCGAGATTGAGCCATTATATGCATAGAGGTCGCCGGCATTATTAACCACCAGAAATCCGTCGCAGATGCAAATGCCTTCGGGACGCACACCCACAGGAATGGTTTTAACAAGGTCGCCTGTGGCTGCACTGTATACATAAACAATTCCGTCGTAATTGGTTACATATACATGTGTGCCATCTGTTGCCATCATGCGTGGCGACGCCCCTTCTACCTCAAATTTATGCGGTGCACGAATGCGCTTGCCACTTTCGTCCAACACCTCAATCTTTTGCGAGCCGCTCAGGGTGACGAACAATTTATCATCTACCCACATGAGGTCTTGTGCAATATCTCCCAACATCTCGCCATTCTGTTGCACAAAAATGTTTCCTTCAGCATCGGGAGCAGTAGCCTCACCCGTAGAATAGTCGTAGAATTGTATACTGCCGTCATTTTCGCTCATTCCTCCTTGATTTACAATATAACATCCTAAGGAAGAGGGTACACCGCCTTCCGGGCCGCCATTATCATCGTCGTTGGAACAAGAGGTGAACAATACGGTTGCAAGCAACGGAATAGAAAATAAACAAATGAATCGTCTCATGGTTGATTACTTTTAAAATTTGTTAAAATAATATTATAATCCTATGTGTAGTGAGATTCTGAAACTACGTCCGGGCATCGGATAGTAGCGTATAATCTCATAATTTTTATTGGCTATATTCATAAATTCCACTTTTGCGGTGAGATGTAGTGTGTCGAAATTCCTGCTGTGCGACAGCCACAACGAATGGTCGCAATAGCCGTCAACTCTGTTCGAGGGTATATTTTGCGGCAGACGATAGCGCTCGGCACTCCACACGAGCGAATATCCTGCATCTATAATTCGGCCCGTAAATGACAAAGAGAGCGCACCTGAATGAAGCGGAGTGTATACAATCTGTTGCCCCTTTACAGCGGAGCCTTCAGTATCATCAACCGCACGCATATAGCTGTACGAAGCAGAAACATCTATATTTCGTGTGGCATCGACAACAAATTCGGCCATCATATTTGCATCGACCCCCGACAGACTTACATCGTCGACATTGTTCATCTTCCACACAAAAATTCCCGGCACTGCCACAATCTTATCCTCGACCCTTCCCATATAACCATCTATCGCAATATAAAAATCTCGGAGCACCCCTTTGCCCGATAGAGAATATACTGTGCCAAGATTCAACATTTTACACTTCTCTGGTGAGAGCAAATAGTTCCCTGTCTCGCGATAATAGAGGTCGTTGAATGTAGGCATACGAAAAATATCTTTATATGAGGCTCTTAATGTAAGATTCCCGGCAAATGGGTAAAAGGCAAGCGACAAAGAGGGAGAGAGACGGTGCCTCGACGGTGCCACATCTCCTTTGGAGGCCCACTCCCAAGCATTGCTTCCAAGCAACGATGCCACAGCCGTCACATAGCGCGAAGAGTAACGCATGCTCGCAGCCGATAACAATGTCACTCTTCGTGGAACAGAGGACATTACAGTGTGACTGTTGGTAGTATTAAGCCTGTTGTGAAAAACCTCTTCGCTCCACGCAAATGAAAAACCCGGGAGGGCCTCGGGCCTCCAATTAAAAGTAGCAGAGAGGTCAGTTTCGTGTTGCTTATAACTGTCGATGCTGTGCTCATTGCCAAGCAGAGGTTGTGTGTATCTGTCATAAGCATAATTATGCTTAAACGTGAATTTCATTCTTAGAACCGAAGATGGTATATACTCGTAGAACATTTGTGCGAAAATATTACTGCTCCTGAGACGTTCACTGCTCAACGGATTGTCCACGATTATAGCTCCCGGCACACCTCTTTCCGAGAAGCTGCCATACATTTTGGCGCTCAGGGTATGCTTGTTGTCAATATTCCAATTTACATTTGCCTCGGCACGCACATGCTCCACATCTGAATTTATGCGTCTTCCGCTGATGCTCTTATGCGCATTACGTATATCAAACTTATAATCGCCCCGGGCAGAGGTGTAGTCGGCAAAAAGAGAAACCTTGCACTCATCACTCAAACATCGCGCTATATTTGCATTTGCCTGATACGTATCAAACGATGCCACACGTGCAGATATATTAAACATATTTGTCTCAAGCATACGTGTCTCCATCGAGACTACACCTGCCGCGGCAGACATACGTGCCGGAATATATATATCATCGCCCTGCCCTATGGTAAACTGCAACATATTAAGATTATCGGTTGAAAATCGGCCAAGGTCAACCTGCCCGCTTTGGCAATCGCCCACTGCAACCCCATCGTAGAACACAGCTGTATGTTGCGCACCCATTCCGCGTATTGCCACTGTTTTTATGCCGCCGATTCCGCCATAATCCTTTACTGTGACACCGCTCATGTGTTTAAGTGCATCGGCGGCATTTGTTGCTCCGCGTTGCTGCATATCTTTGGCCGAGAGGATTTGTGCAGGCATTGCGGTATCGTGCACCGAGTAGCGCTTGGCTTGAACAATCACTGTATCTAACCTATTAACCTTTTCGTTCTGCGAAGAGATTGTGCACATTGGCAATAGAATGGCGACACCTCCTGCCAAACAGGCTTTTCTTATGCGAATCATTCGCATGACGTATGTTGTTGAAATAAAACAAAGACTCGAACCTTTCCTCGAAGGTGTTATGAGCTGTTGACTCGTCTTGCAGGTCTTCTGGCTCGCTCCGCCTCATCCACCTTCCCGCCTTATGTGGCAGTGGTTTTTATGAATGGATGAAGCACCTTTTGGAGCTTACAGCAGCGGGACTGCACAGGACTTACACCTGTTTCCCTTTTAATCCGCACCTTAGAGAAAGGCTTTTGCGGAACAAGACGTGCCAAATATACGGCAAAAAAATGAAAAAAGACAAAAACAGGCAGAAAAAATCCTGCATCTGCAAAAAAGCAGATGCAGGAGAGTGCCGAAGTGTGGTCATTATCACACTTATCATAACATCAATGCTGTTTTCATGAAACTGCCCTATCAATCAACAACAGAAGAATCGTCAATCGGTTATATCATTTACAATGCGTAACTGTTGACGTATACTCTCGGAATGTATCGCTTCAAAAATATCTTTCATGGCCTCTACATCCAGGCGATGCACTGAGCTATCGGCCGCGAAACGCTCCATCACTTGCTTGTAACGCCCGGGCTGAAAAACAGTAAGTCCTTTTTCTTTTTTTATCTCGCCTATCTCACGTGCTATCTGCATGCGTTTGGATATAAGGTGCATTATTTTGTCGTCTATCTCATCAATCAATCCGCGGTAGCGTGCTATTTCGTTTGCTCCGCTGTTGCTCGAACGATGCACCAATCTGTCGAGTATCATAAACAGTTCATCGGGCACAATTTGCTGACGATTGTCGCTTAGGGCACATTCGGGGCAATTATGTGCCTCAATCATCAATCCGTCAAAATTTAAATCCATGGCCTCTTGCGCAAGCATCGAAAGCAATTCACGCTTACCGGCAATATGGCTGGGGTCGCAGAGTATAGGCACCAAGGGGAGGCGACGTTTAAGTTCAAGCGGCAGTTGCCACTGTGGTGAATTACGAAAAATCTTCTCGCCATACGATGAGAAGCCGCGGTGTATCACTCCCATGCGTGTTACACCTGCATTGCTCAGACGCTCGAGAGCACCTATCCACAATTCAAGGTCGGGGTTAACGGGATTCTTTACAAGTACCGGAACATCCACTCCTCGCAAAGCATCGGCAAGCTCTTGCACTGCGAATGGATTTGTGGTGGTGCGAGCACCAATCCACAGAATATCAATCCCGGCACTTAGACATTGCTCCACATGCTGAGGGGTTGCAACCTCTGTTGCGACAGGAATGGAGAGCTCGTCGTGCACACGCTTCAGCCACGCCAATCCTTTCGCACCCACTCCTTCGAAGCATCCGGGCTTTGTACGGGGTTTCCATATTCCTGCACGAAAGAATGTCACACCGCGAGAGGCTAAACTGCGTGCTATGCTCATAACCTGTTCTTCACTCTCGGCACTGCATGGGCCTGCTCCCACAACGGGTTTTCTACTATTTTCAAAAATATCTATTGTGTTAATTTTCATCATGATACAATTTTTGTAAAAATCTTTTCGGCATTGGCTGTGGTGATTTTTGCCACCTGTTCGACGCTCACGCCATAAATGTCGGCAAGGGTTTTTGCTGTATGTGTTATAAATGCACTCTCGTTTCGCTTTCCTCTGTGCGGAACGGGAGCCAAATAGGGCGAATCGGTCTCTAACACAATTCTTTCAAGAGGAACTGCCTCGATAAGGGCTTTGGGCAGTGTGCTCTTTTTGTATGTGAGCACTCCACCGATTCCCAACATAAAACCGTCGAAGTTCAACAGGCTGCGTGCCTCATCGGCTGTACCCGAGAAGCAGTGGAAAATGCCGGTAAGCGAATCGCTGCGATGTGCATCCATAATGGAATACAGTTCGTCAAAAGCATTGCGCGAATGTATCACCAATGGCAAATGAGTATCGCGTGCCCAACATATCTGTCGCTCAAAAGCATCGAGCTGCCATTCCCTGCGCGATGTATCCCAATATAGGTCTATGCCAACCTCGCCTATTGCTATGTATGCAGGGTCTGAAGAGAGCAATGAGTGCATTTGCTCCAATTGGTAAAGATAGTCATCGCCAACCTCGGTAGGATGAAGCCCTATCATAGGAAAGCATACACCGGGGTATCTCGTACACATGTTTTTTATTAATCCCACGCTTGACGCATCTATGCAGGGCAGACACATACGATGCACCCCCGATTCTATGGCACGCCGAACTGCTGCGTCGCTATCTTCGTTAAATTCTTCTACAAAAAGGTGTGTATGTGTATCTACAAGATTAATCATTTTTAACATCTTTTTTCTTACGGTCGGTTCGGGTATAATATATCACTCCGAATGTCGCACATTTTTTGATACGTTCCTCGGGAGGATAATTTGAAAAAGCCTTCTCTATCTGCCCCCATACTTCAAGAATTATAGCATCTGCCTCGGGACGCATGGCGGCAATATTCTGCAACGTCTCGGCTGTACGCTGTCCCAAATGGCGTTGCCTTTCATACATTTCCTTGAATATCTCATATTCCACCGACATTCGTCCCATTGTGGGATTGTAAATGGGAACCCCTCCCTCGGCCTGCCGACGACGTTCACCTTCGATGGCACGATGCCCCCACTCAAGCACCGCACTCTCCGAGAAGAGATTGGGCACGGAGTCTTCGTCCTGCGGTAATCCATAGTATGAGCGTTTGCTGCGTGCTATTTCTCCTCGCACTATCGACATACTCAACACCTGAATAAAATGTGAAACATACATACGTGCACGCTTCAGAGCTGCTTCGTATTTGAGATTGCCTCGTTTGGACGACTGCTCCACTACACATTTTCGGTATTCGGCAACCTCGCGCGAGAAACGCGCGAGAAATTCCTCGACACGATGATACGTGTCAAATGTCAGGACATTCATAAAAATTCCATCCCTCACATTGCTTTTCAACGCCATTGTGAGTGTTCTTATGCGTGCTTGGTCGGTCTTGGGAAGTCTGCGATAAGGCATTCTTGTATATGCGTCTTAAAGATTTCTGTTCAACAAAGAGTCTATAAATTCCTTTAGTGCCGTTTTTTTATCTGCCGGCAACGATACCTTTTCGATGTAGGCGTCGCAGCGGTTGAACAATTCGTTTATCTTCTCTTCGCAACGAGTGCGCACTCCCAACCTGTCATAAAGAGCAGTGAAGAACTCAATCTTGGCCTGTTCATCAAACCGTTCCTTTGCCATCCACTCATTTATTGCATCAAGTTCGTCAGGTGAGGCCTGTTCCATGGCTTTTATAAGCAGATAAGTCTTTTTATTGCACACTATGTCGCCTCCTATTTTTTTACCGAACACTGCTGCATCGCCATATACATCGAGCATATCGTCTTGAAGTTGAAAAGCAAGTCCCATTGTTTCGCCATAGGCATAGAGGTTGGCTTGGTCTTCATCGTTGGCTCCTGCAAGTATGGCACCCATCTTCAAAGAGGCTGCCATGAGCACAGATGTCTTAAGGCGTATCATTTCGAGATACTCCTCTTCGCTGACATTCTCGCGTGTCTCAAATTCCATATCGTATTGCTGCCCCTCACCAATCTCCTTGGCTGTCTGTGTAAAGAGTGCCAACATTGCGGGCAGTTTTTCTGTGGGACATTTTGAGATAAATTCGTATGCCAGCACCAACATTGTGTCGCCCGATAATATTGCTGCATTGTCGCCCCATTTTGCTGCCACCGTGGGCATTCCGCGACGTATGGCGGCACGATCCATCACATCGTCGTGTATGAGTGTGTAGTTATGATAGGTCTCCATTGCTACGGCAGGATACAGGGCGTCGTGCAAATTATCTTTATACATGTTATAGGCCATGAGAAAAAGTACCGGACGCACTCTTTTGCCGCCTTGCGAAAGGGTATATGTTATCGGACGGTACAGTTCCTTTGGTTCGCGTTCAATATCAAGCGTGGCTATAAAACTGTTTACCATCTCTCTTATCTGTTCGCTGCTATACATATTCTTTATTTTTTATGGTGTATATGATGAAAAAAAGAGGCTACACCGTATGTGGAGCAGCCTCTTCTGTATTTTATGCAAATTACTGCAAACGGAATGTCACGGGAAGAGTAAAGCGCACACGCACCGCTTTTCCGGCCTGCTTTCCGGGGTTCCAGCGAGGCATGGCCTCTACCACGCGCACAGCTTCTTTGTCAAGATAAATGTCGCTTGTGCTCTTCATTATCTCAACATCTTGTATAGAGCCGTCGGTATTTACGACAAAGTTCACGTATGCTTTACCTTGTGAATTATTCTCACGGCTGATGCGGGGATACTTGATATTGTCTTGCAGATATTTCATCAGTGCTCTCATACCGCCGGGGAATTCGGGCTGCTGCTCTACAACCTGATAGATTGTCTCCTCTTCTACAACCTCCTCGACTACAATGTTGGCCTCTTCGTTGATTTCTACAACTTCACCCTGATCCTCAACCGACATAATTTCGCTCTCCTCAATCTCGGCATCGTCTTCTACGATTTCAAGAATTTCGGTAATCTGCTTTGCTTGGGGAGGGGGAGGTACCACCTTTTTCTCGGGAAGGGTGATGGGCACCATTATCTCCTCTTCGAGGAGGATTCCCTGACTGATGATTTCACCTGTCTGCTTTTTCTCTGTTTCTGTGTACTCGAATGCCACGAACAAAGCTGCAAACACCAACACGTAACCAATCAAGAGCCATGTTGTCTTGTTGGTCTCAAGATTTGCTTCGGCGCTCTTCTTTACTTCGAGAAGGCTGCCTTCCTGTTTCTTTACGTTAGCCATTATATTAGATTTATTTTGTTTCACACGTTACAACGGGCAAAAATAAACAATATTTTTCAAACTGCGCTACTAATAACTATCTTTTTTTTATTAAATTTACTTTTGAGTGGTTTATCATGCCTAATCTGTTGTGTCACGAACAGATGTTTGCGCGAATCGTACACTATAAATATATATTTTACGTTTTATATTAGGTAAAAAGGAAATACTTTTAAAAAAAATAGCGTATCTTCGCCAAACAGATTAGAAGCTGTTTAAATTTATTTCCTTTGATTTTTAACAGCTCTTTTATAGAAAGACATTCAAACAACTTCTAATTCTAACAAGTTTGGCTAAGTTTTTTGCAGGCTTTTTAATATATTGGATGAAAAATATACTTCTTACATTACTCTTGCTCTCTCCTGTTGCACTTATGGCACAGGATGGCAGCACTGCATTTAATTTTCTGCGATTGCCCTACTCGTCGCATGCCGCAGCATTAGGAGGTAACAACATCTCGCTACCCGACGATGATATAACCCTGTCGCTGCATAACCCGGCATTGCTATCAAATGTTTCAGACCGCACACTCAATCTTGGATATATGACATATATGAGCGATAGCAAAGTGGCAGGAGCAGCTTTCAATATGATGTTCGGCTCACGCTCATCGGCTGCACTATCGGCACGGTATGTCGACTATGGCGATTTTGACGGCTACACCGTCGACAACACCCCCACAGGAAGTTTCAATGCCAAAGATATTGAAATGTCTGTTATATACAGCTACCTGTTAAGCGACCGCTGGAGTGGCGGCATTTCGGGTAAATTCATATACTCTAAATATGAGAGTCTCCATTCGATAGCCCTTGGAGTGGATTTGGGAATAAACTATCTTAACGAGGAGAGTGATTTTTCGGCCTCCCTTGTGTTGCGCAATTTAGGCGGACAGGTAAAAGCCTTCGACGACAAAAGCGAGGATATTCCGTTTGACATTCAGATGGGATTCACAAAGCGTCTGGCACATGCTCCGTTGCGAATATCATTAACTTTGACAAATCTGCACAAATGGGATGAAGACGATTTCTACAATCCCGATAGCAGCGAAGAGAGCTTCGGACAAATGCTGCTCAAACATGTAATTTTGGGCGCCGACCTGCTTATAGGCAATAATTTCTACGCATCCATAGGTTACAATTTCCGTATGGCCGAGGAACTATCATCCGAGGGAACCAAATGGGACGGCCTTACAGCCGGAGCCGGGCTTACACTGAAGAAGATAAAATTAGGAGTCTCATACAGCAAACTTCACATCTCCTCATCGTCGCTTCTGTTTAATGTATCATATACACTTTAATTGAATACAAACTATAAAATAATATAGAACATGGGAAAAATAGTAATTGCAATTGACGGATTATCGTCATGCGGTAAAAGCACAATGGCAAAATCGCTTGCACGCAACATAGGATACCTCTACTTCGACAGCGGAGCCATGTATCGCGCAGTGGCACTTTTCTGTATCGAGGAGGGTCTTGTCAACGGCCAATCAATAGACACAGAAAAGCTCCGTAACAGAATGAGTGACATTAACATAACCTTTGAAGCTGACCCTGTGACGAAAGCCTCTGTCACCCTATTGAACGGACGCAATGTAGAAAAAGAGATTCGCTCATTGCAAGTATCACGTATAGTGAGCCTTGTGGCAGCGCTCGATTTTGTACGCACCGGGCTTATTGACCGTCAGCGCGAAATGGGAAAGGCCAAAGGCATAGTAATGGACGGACGCGACATCGGCACCACAGTATTTCCCGATGCCGAGATGAAGGTATTTGTGACAGCATCGGCCGAGGTACGCGCACAACGCCGCTACGACGAAATGACAGCCCGCGGCGAAAATGCCGACTACAACGAGATACTCCACAATGTTCAAGAACGCGACCACATAGATCAAACACGCGAAGTAAGCCCTCTGCGCAAAGCCGACGATGCTCTGCTGCTCGACAACAGCAACATGACGCGCGAAGAACAAAAAGCATGGCTCATGGAGCAATTCAACAGAATATCCAAAAAATGCTAAAGATAGAAATAGACGAACTATCGGGATTCTGCTTCGGCGTGACAACAGCTATAGAAAAAGCCGAAGAAGAGCTTGCCAAAGGCGAGCCCCTTTATTGCCTTGGCGACATAGTACACAACGGCAAAGAGTGTGAACGCCTTAAACGCATGGGACTTATAACAATAGACCACGAGACATTCGGCAAACTGCACAATGCCAAAGTGTTACTTAGAGCTCATGGCGAACCGCCCGAAACATACAACATCGCACGTCGCAACAACCTACACCTTATAGACGCCACATGCCCCGTAGTGTTAAAGCTGCAGCAACGCATAAAAAAGAAGTGGCAAGAGAGCGCACATGAGAACAGACAAATAATAATTCACGGACAGGCAGGACACGCCGAGGTGTTAGGTCTTGTAGGGCAAACATGCGGAGAAGCCATAGTAGTGGAAGACCCCTCACAAATTGAGAAAACAGCAACCGACAAAAACACATACATCTACTCACAAACAACAAAATCACTCGACGGCTACAAACAGATAATAAAAGCCATAAACGATCGCATCGACAAAGGATGCAAAATAGAACATTTCGACACAGTATGCCGCCGTGTGGCCAACCGCATGAGCAGCATACGGGAATTTGCAAACAGCCATCAATTGATATTTTTCGTGTGCGGACGCAAAAGTTCAAACGGTAAAATACTCTTCGATGAATGTCACAGCATAAATCCTGCCTCCTACCAGATAGAGGGCCCGCAAGAGATAGACCTCACACTGACCGACAACGTAGAGACTATCGGAATATGCGGAGCCACCTCTACCCCAAAATGGCTTATGGAAGAGTGCAGACAAACAATACTGAAATACAAAGAACAACCATAAAAAAACAAAAAAAATGAAGAACAGAATCAACTGCGTCGGCGTGCTCACATCGGGCGGCGATGCACCCGGCATGAATGCAGCGATACGCGCCGTCACACGCGCATGTATCTATCACGGAATCAAAGTGAAAGGAATCTATCGCGGCTATAAAGGCCTGATGACAGGCGAGATAAAAGAGTTCAGAACCGAAGACGTCAGCAACATCATACAACGTGGCGGCACAATATTAAAGACAAGCCGTTGCGATGAGTTTAAAACCGAAGAAGGACGTGCCAAGGCCTATGAGCGCCTGCAACAAGAGGGCATAGATGCCTTAGTGGTTATAGGCGGCGACGGCTCCATCACAGGCGCATACAACCTTGCCAAGGAGTATGATATCCCCTGCATCGCACTCCCGGGCACAATAGACAACGACCTTTACGGAACCGACACAACCATAGGCTACGACACAGCCCTGAACACCATAATGGAGTGCGTCGACAAGATACGCGACACCGCATCATCACACGAGCGTCTCTTCATTGTAGAAGTAATGGGACGCGACGCAGGATTCCTCGCCCTCAACGGCACCATCGCAACAGGCGCAGAGGCTTGCGTTCTGCCCGAGATTGACCCCGAATTTGAAACAATAAACAAATTCATCGCCAATGGTCTGCGTCGTACAAAGAGCAGCAGCATAGTACTATTTGCCGAAGGTCGCGAAAAAGATTACAACATCATGGAGGTTGCCGAAGGAATGCGTGAGCGCTTCCCCGAGCTCGATGTGCGCGTCTCTATTCTCGGCTATCAGCAACGCGGAGGAAGCCCCACAGCCAACGACCGCATCCTGGCCAGCCGATTGGGTGTTGCCGCCATAGACGCCCTTCTCGAAGGACAGCGCAATGTGATGATAGGAAGCCGCAACAACGAAGTAGTATATATTCCCTTCACCAAAGCAATAAAAGACGACAAGCCCCTCGACCGCGACGCAGTTCGCGCACAAGAGATTCTTGCATCCTGACACAACATATACATACATAAAACAAGCGCAGCTGCATGCAACAAAAAGCAAAGCAGCTGCGCTTGTTTTCAGGCAACAACGTCACAAAGGGGCAACGTTGCGAGTGCGAAAAGACTCACGAGCTTTTCGCACATACAGCCTGATAACATCATCGGGTAAAGAAGAAGCAGCAACAAAAGCCCTCGTCTGTTCGGGAAACTTTGCAAGCGCCGTTGCCAAGAGCCATGCAACAGCCATGCGCACATAATAGGGTGACGCGCCCTGCACAGCTCCCGTCTGCACCCTATCGGGACGCCGCTTCACTGTATGATATTCCGATGTTATACGCTCAAAATCAACAGAATCAATCCTCTCAAACACAACATTGAGCCACTCCTCTTCAAGCATATAGCACATAGAAGCCACAATACCAAAGCGCACCTCAAATTCGCGCAAAGAATCAAAATAGGGCGCGAGAAAGCTCCACAGTATTCCTCTGTCAACCTTTGCCATCCATTTTGCATGAGCACAATAAGAATCGCATACAGCCCAATTATCAAGCACCGGAACATAACTGTGCAAATGATTAAAACGTTGTTCCAAGGTACAGTTGCACATATTAATGAGATAACCCCACACAACCATCTCCTCATAGAAAAGCGTATGCCGAGGAGCTGTCACAAAGCGCTCGATATACTCCTCGGCAGAATGAGAAAGTTTTTTGGCCACACTCTTCATCTCGGGAACATGAAGCCCCATCACTCTGCGAGCAGGAAGCACATTCAAAATACGCAGATGCCCCTCGCGATATTTCTCTTCGGTGAGAAATCTGCCACATACCAATGGTTCAAGAATATTCTCTATCATGAAAGAAGCTGTTTCTAAATAAGAGGGCTGCCTGTGGACGGCAACACCACAATCAGTTCTTACAGTAAGACTGCAGCCGGCAGCTGCCGATTAGTTTTCTGCTCGTGACAACCCTCTGACGCAAAAATAATCAACCTTTATGATTTTTACAAGAGAATAAAAAGAATTATGACAAACATACATTAATGGGTTGTGCCAAAAAGGCACAACCCATTAATGTGTATAAAGGATTTTTTAAGCAATCAATAACACTGCTCTATGTTCCACACAAATGCTCGCAAACCCAACAGTTCGAATTCCTCGTCCAATTCTTTCAATTTTTCGAGCAACACCGACACTTTATCATCACTTACGATAGTGATGATAGCCGAGTTCATTGATGGCCATGCGTGCGAGCCATGATGCGGGTCGCCGGTTTTGCTGCCACGCCCCTGCACCTGCTCAAAAAATGTATATCCACGGCAATTATAGCGGTCGAGCAGAGCCAATACGGCATCTTTGTTAGACTGGTCGAAAGTTATAAATATACTTTTCATTATTCTTATAATTTATTTTTTACTTCTTTGCAGAGATAAGCATCTCCTCTTTCTTATTCTCTTTCCAATATTCAGAAAGTGCACGTTGCTTCTTTAACAATTTGCGACGACGTTTAACACCGTTTCCACCGAACACACAGTACATTGTGGGGACATATATAAGCGTCATTATGGTAGATATTGTAAGACCGCCGATAACCGATACACCCAGCGGACGCCACATCTCGGCACCATCGCCCTGACTGACAGCCATAGGCACCATACCCAAGATTGTTGTCAAAGTAGTCATAAGCACCGGACGCAGACGGCTGCGACCCGCACGTATCGAAGCTTGAATAATTCCCAATCCACGCTCGCGCAACAGCATGGTATAGTCGATGAGCACAATACCATTCTTCACCACAATACCGATAAGCATGATACCTCCAAGCATAGACATCACACTCAGGGTGGTATTTGTGAGCAGCAATGCGAGAATCACACCACAGAATGCAAAGGGCACCGAAAGTATAATGATAAAGGGATATGTGAGAGATTCAAACTGCGAGGCCATCACGATGAATACCAAAAGAATTATTATGATACCCAATGTTCCGAGGTCGCGGTTCGAATCCTGTTGATCCTCGTATGAACCTGCCACCTGTATGGCAATACCGGTAGGAATTTCCATCTTGTCGATTATTCTGTTGCCATACTCGACACCTTCGCTGAGCACTGTTCCGGCTGCAAGCACGGCATCAACGGTGACTATACGTTCACGGTCTTTGCGCTCAATTGTAGGAGGCATTTCACGCTGTACCACTTTGCCCAGCTCCTTTATTCGCACAGCCTTGCCGCTGTTCGTATAAACAAGGATATTCTCGATATCCTCTATGCTGGTACGGCTCTCGGGTTCGTAGCGTACCTTTACATCATACTCATCACCATCCTCACGATAGTATGTTGCAAGAGCACCATTATAACGGTTGCGGACGTATGTAGCCGCAGTAGCCAGATTCAAGCCGTGCATTGCAAGTTTCTCGCGGTCGAATTCCACTTGATACTCGGGCTGATAGTCGCTACGGCTTATATTCACCTGTGTAACCTTGTTCCATGCACGCAACGAGTCGGCAAGAGTTTTTGCAAGGCGGTCGGTTGTTTCAAAATCGTAACCGTAGATTTCAAAGGTAGCCATGCTCTGACCGCCCATGCCGCCACCGCCACCGCCAAGCTGAATATTGCTACGGGCAATTTCGGGGAACTGTTTAACATCGGCACGCATTTCGTCGCATATCTGTTCAAGGCCTATTTCACGCTCACTTGCAGGAACAAAACTGATATTGAAGTTTATAAGGTGAGCACCATTGTCGCTCATCGAAGCAAAGGCATTATCCTCGTCGGCCTGTCCCACACGATAGTTACAAGCCTCGAGATTCTTGCCATAACGCTCCATCCACATGCTTGTAAGTTTGGAAGCAACCTCTTTAGACCTCTCCAAACGTGTACCGAGCGGCATCTCGATGGTTGCACTTACACGACCATTGTCATTAGAGGGGAAGAACTCACTCTTAAGGCCGGGTGCAAGCGCCATGCTGCCCACGAACAGCAATCCACAGACTGAAAGAACAGTCCAACGGTGACGCACCGCCCAATTGATACGTTTCTCGTACCACACATCAAGCCTGTCAAGGGCACGTCCTATGGGGGTATAGAATACCTTAAAGAATCGGCTCTGTTTCTTTTGCAATTTGAGCATCTTGGCACACATCATAGGTGTCAGCGAGAGTGCAGCAACAGTAGATACTATCATGATGATACACATCATCCATCCAAGCTGCTTAAACAGCACACCGGCCATACCTGTTACCATTGTCAACGGGAAGAACACCGCAAGCATGGTGAGTGTAGAGGCTATAACCGATACGGCAACCTCATTGGTTCCATGAACAGCAGCATCTTTAGGGCTTGAGCCACGCTCGATGTGTGTTGTAACATTCTCAAGCACCACAATGGCATCGTCCACCACATTACCAATTGCAATACTCAAACACGAGAGCGAGATGATGTTAATAGAACCGCCCGATGCAAACAGATAGATAAACGATGCTATAAGAGAGAATGGAATTGTTATACCGATGATGACCGTAGCCCTCCAGCGTCCCAGGAACAGGAACACCACCAAAAGCACGAACAAAAGCGCATAGAGAATGGTCTCTGTAAGTGTGTTCACTGTCAGAATAATATTTTCGGATGTATCCACAAGGACATTAATCTCTATGTCCGAGGGTAGACGCTTCTGCAATTTTGGAAGTTCGGCCTTCACCGCCTCGGAAATTGCAACCGAGTTACCGCCACTCTGCTTTTGCACAATAATCATGGCACCTTGTTTGCCATTGGTATAAGCCTCTTGTGCACGCTCCTGTGTGCTGTCGACCATGCGGGCAATATCACGCAGATAGACGTTGGCACCATTGTGTGTACCCACTACAAGATCCATTATTTGCAGAGGAGATTCAAACTCACCCTCTACACGCAAGGCATAGGTGTTGTTTCCGATATCGAAGTTACCACCGGGGATATTGCGATTCTCAGAAGCTATTATATTGCTTACGGTTTCGATGGGAATATTATATGCCTCCATTTTCACAGGATCCATATAAATATTTATCTCACGCTGTGGGGCACCGGCAATTGATACCGTACCAACTCCGTCGATACGTGCAAGAGGGTTTGCCACGTTGTCGTCCAAAATCTTATACAACGCAGGCATACTCTCCTCTGCATTCACAGTGAGCATGAGGATAGGAATCATGTCGGCCGAGAATTTGAAGATGATGGGGGTGCTTACGCCCTCGGGAAGTGCCGAAGATACCATATCCAATTTGTCTCGCACATCGTTTGTGAGGTCGTCAATATCGTAACCAAATTCAAATTCCAAAGTAACAACCGAAATATTCTCACGAGAATCGGAGGTTATGTGTTTGAGATGCTCCACTGAATTTAATGTATTCTCGAGTGGGCGTGTAACGTTATTCTCAATATCCGACGCACTTGCACCCGAATAGGAGGTGAACACCATGATGGTATTTGTCTCAATGTCGGGCATGAGGTCGATAGGCAGTTTGCTGAACGAAAAGACACCGAAGAGGACAATCGCCATAAAACAGAGCGTTGTCATGATGGGTCTTTTTACTGAACTCTCATATAAACTCATATAGTCTCTTTTTTATTGGTGTTGTGTTACTTTATTACCTCTACTTCGGCACCGTTGGGCAGGTTTGTCTGTCCGGCAATAACAACCTCTTGGTTGTTTTCAAGACCCGAGACAATTTCATATTTGTCACCCATGCGACGACCCAATTGCACTTTATTCATCACAGCTTTTCCATTTTCTATGGTATACACATAATAGTCGCCACTGCCTGATTGTTTAACAACTGCAACATCGGGAACTACTACATGCAAAACTGCTCCGAAGTTCACTACTGCATGTCCGAACATTCCGGGACGCACTTTGCGGTTGTTGTTGGCTAAGGTTATCTCTACGGGGAATGTGTGTGTGGCAGGGTCGATGGTAGGATATACAATGTTCACCTTGCCTTTGAAAACCTCGTCACCGTAGGTAGCAAATGTAAGCTCTACATCGTCGCCTTTGTGTACTTTGGTGAAGTTTGCTTCGCTTATATTAACCTTCATCTTAACAGGAGTAATCTGTTCCACCACCAAAATGGGGTTTCCGCCATACATATCGCCGTTGTCATAATTTCTTGCCGACACCACTCCGTCTATGGGACTTACAAGCACGGTATTTTCCAAACGATTCTTTAGGGCTTTTTCGTTTACCTCGAGTGCGGTTTTTGCATTGTCATACTCGGCTGTTGATGAGCCTCCCACTTTGTATAGCTCTGCTACGCGGTTAAATTCCACACGCTGATTCTCTACCTGAAGGCGTAGCTGCTCAAGATTGCTGGCATCAAGCTCTACAAGTTTTTGACCTTTTTTAACGTTATCACCAACCTCTACAAGTATTTTGTCGATACGCAGGGGTGAATTGGGGATGATATTGTTCTTAACCTCAGCCTCTACGGTTGTTGTGTAATTGCCTATCTGTGCAACCTCTTCTACCGTAACTTTTGCAACCTTCACTTTAGGAAGGTCGGCTTCGTGCGCAGTTGTTGCAGTCTCGCTCTCTTTGGGGCCGCATGAGCACAATAGTGCAACGGCGGCAATTGTAAATAATTTTAACTGTTTCATTGTGTGTATATTTTTTTATTCTTTTCCTAAAACTGTGTTTAATTCCGATTTTGCCACAAGATATTCGTAAATGGAATTATTGTATGTTAGTTGTACGTTTGTAAGAGATACTTGGGAATTATTCAGTTCCAAGATTGTTCCTTTGCCCACATCGTAGCGTTTTTGGCTTATCTGCAAACCTTTCTTGGCAAGTTCCACTGCTTGCTTGTTTGATTGAAGCTGCTCGGCGCTTGCTGTCATATTATCGAGGTAGCTTTGTGCCTGCATGCGCAACATGCGCTCTGTGTTCAGACGATTCTCGGCAAGTTGCCACTGTTGTATCTTGTTGCTTTTCAGCTTTGTGAAGTTACTTGCCTTGAACAGAGGAATACTGAGCGACAGTGTTAGTGACGAGGCGTTGCTCCAATTGTAGTTGTTTATTTCCCAATTTGTATTGGACATTGATTGATATTGATAGGAACCTACAAGAGCGATAGTGGGGTGAAAGTTTGTCTTCAGCATCTTGCGAGTCTGGTTCAACAGTTCACCGTTGAGGTCTATCTGACGCAGTGTGCTGTTGTTGTCGAGCGAGAGATTGCTTGCTTCGATTGTGGTTTTCTGCATCTCGTTCTCATAGTTGATGAGCTTGTCATCTGTTACAATATCTACATCTGCTGTTATGCCCATAAGCACTTTCAGTTGTAATTTGGCGAGTTCCACTGCATTCTGTCCGCTCACGACATTGGGCCATGCGCTGCGCAGTTGCACCTCGGAACTTATCTTGTCATATTCGCTTACACTGCCCTGCTCGAATTTTGCTTTTACTATATCGTAGTTCAGCTCGGCTTGTTTGTAGTTTTGCATCAACACCTCGTATGAGTCTTGTGCCAACATAAGCTGGTAGAATGCTTTAGTTACTTGATTAATCAGGTCTATTTTGGAGCCTCGGCTCTTTTCGACTGCAAGTTCTATATCTCGCTTGGTCATGGTTATGGTGCGATAGGCTGCCGGAGCATATAGCGGCAATGATACGTTGATGGCTCCGTTCCATGTATTTGAATCGTCCATACCCATTTTAAAGCTACCCATGCTGGTTTTTATCTCTGCAACTTTTATGTTGTAGGATATTGTCCCGTCAAGAGTAACGGAAGGGAGTAGGTTTTGCCAAGCCTCTTTTTTAGATACCTCTTTGAGTTGTATCTCCTGCTCGGCTACTTTAATGGTAGGGTTTTCGCTTAGTGCAAGCTCTACCGCCCTGTCGAGCGTAAGATTCATTTTCGGCTTGCTTTCTTGCGCAAAAGTCAGTGTTGCGAAGAGCACCAACATTGCAGTGACTGTTTTTAATCGCATTTTCCTGTTCATAACTCTCTGTGTATTTATTTTTTCTTATATCTGTTTTCTGAAAATTCTTCAAATTTGAATTCTTCGTACTTCTCTTTGCTGCGTATATATTCCTCTATCACATCTTGCCCTTTATCTGTGCATATTCCACGCAGATAGAAAAGAATGAATGCACGTCCAAGCTCATGCGCTGTATATTGTGGGAAATTGTCGGTGGTGCTTAGCAATTCTATATCGCGCTGCAAAATATAGAGCAGGATTTCAAAGTTTATATCTTTTCTGAAAAATCCATCGTCGACACACTTTTGCATCCATGCCTCGAATCGGCGACGACGAATATCCTTATGCTTGTTGCTCACTTGCTGCACCTCGGGATAGCGTGCAAGTTCTATAAAGAATTTTTTATTTACGCGACTCAACACATTGAAATATATATCATACAGATATAGTGCAACATCAAGGCTGCTGTGCGATGAATCTCTAAGATAGGGGCGAGATTTTTCTGCAATGAAAATATGGATGCGTTTGAGACATTCAAAAAGTAATTCCTGCTTATCCGGGAAACGTTCATAGATGGTTCTCTTGCTCATGGATAGCTCCTTGGCTATATCATCCATCTTTACATCTTTTATTCCACGTGTAAGAAAAAGTTTGCTTGCACACTCTATTATGCGCAAACGCACATCTCCTGCACTGTTTTCTCCTTTTTTTGCCATTTTTTAATGTTTGCCACGTTTTGCGTGCAAAGTTACAAAGAAAACTTTCCTGTCGCAAAAAGTTTTTAGACAAAATTTGAGAACTTCGTCTGATGTTAAGTTTTTTTAGTACAAAGGAGCAGTTTTCACTGTGCACTTCACCACACGACGGGTGCTTTTCCGTGTGATTGCAAATAGTCGTTTGCTAAAGAAAAATGGTGATTACCAAAAAAACCATGATAGGCCGACAGGGGTGATGGATGTGGCGAGGAGAGCACAAGATGGCGATTGCGGTCGATAAAGGCACCTTTCTTTTGTGCATAGCTGCCCCAAAGAATAAACACAAGATGTTCGCGCTTTTGCGCAAGTATTCGTATTACTGCATCTGTAAATTCTTCCCAACCTTTTTTCTGATGAGAACCGGCGCAGCCCGAGCGCACAGTAAGTGTGGCATTGAGCAACAATACACCTTGGTTGCTCCAACGTGTAAGATCGCCATCCGCAGGAGGTGGAGCACCCGTATCATCGGAGACCTCCTTGAAGATATTCATCAGCGAGGGTGGAAAAGGCACACCTTTGTTAACCGAGAAGCACAAACCGTTTGCCTGACCTGCGCCGTGATAAGGGTCTTGCCCCAAAATAACCACCTTTACATTATTGAACGGGCAATGGTCGAACGCATTGAAGATAAGTTTCGCCGGGGGATAAACGGGCGTTCCGCTCATATATTCATTGCGCACGAAAGTTACCAATTGCTCAAAGTAGGGACGGGAAAATTCCTCGGCAAGTTGCTCTTTCCAGCTCTCCTCTATTCTTACGTCCATGATATTGGAAATTTCGTAATCAAATAAGAGGTATATTCAAAGCCTTGCAAGCGCTACGCATTTCGCAGGGCCAGATGCTCGCCTGAATTTCGCCTATATGTGCCTTTTTCAAAAGCAACATACACAAACGCGACTGTCCTATTCCGCCACCAATACTCAACGGCAATGTTCCGGCGAGCAGTCGTTTGTGAAAATATAATTCTAGACGCTCCTCTTTTCCCGACAGTTGCAACTGATGGAGCAGGGCTTTTTTATCCACGCGTATACCCATCGATGAAAGCTCCACTGCTTTTCCCAGAACCTCCGACCAGATGAGAAGGTCGCCGTTCAACCCCTCATAGCCGGCCTCGTTGCGCGTGCTGTAATCGTCATAGTCCGGTGCACGATTATCGTGCGGCTCGCCATTGCTCAGTTTTCCACCTATACCTATTATAAATACGGCGCCGAACTCGCGTGTTATGCGTTCTTCGCGTTCTTTAGCCGTTAGGGTTGGATATTTTGCAAGCAGCTCCTCCGAGTGAATAAAAGTAATTTTCTTTGGCAGCGACGGTACCAGCTGCGGATAATGTTCGCTTATGGCAAATTCTGTGTGTAATATAGCAGTGTAAATATCCTCTACCACACTGCAAAGGAATGCCACTGTTCGCTCATCCTCGGTCATGACACGCTCCCAATCCCATTGATCTACGTACAGAGAATGAAGATTATCCAGCTCTTCATGCGCACGAATGGCATTCATATCCGTATAAATACCATGCCCGGGAGTAATCTCATAATCGGCAAGGGTGACACGCTTCCATTTTGCAAGCGAATGTACCACCTCGGCCACAGCCCCATTCATATCTTGAATAGGAAAACTTACCGCATGCTCGGTTCCTGTCAAATCATCGTTAAGCCCGGTGCCTTGCAACACAAACAGCGGAGCTGTTACACGCCTCAAACAGAGCGAGGATGAAAGGTTCAACTGAAAAATCTCCTTTATCTGCTTTATGGCAAGCTCAGTCTGTTTAAGGTCGAGCAACGGTTTATATTCGCCCGGAAGTTCGTAAAGTTTCATTCTACTGACAATTTGTCGTTAAAATAGGATAAATATATATCACAATTCAAACTGCTTTGCAATTTTGCTTGCAAAGATAACATCATTTATTTGTCATTGCAAGAATCGAGAAGCATATTTTCTGATTTATTACGGTAAAGCGAGCGATTTATCAAACATCGCAGTCGAGAAAATTCCGGATATTGCAGAGGAGAAAAAGGCAATAAGAGCGTTTTTTACAAATTAACGTGATTTTTGAATAATTTATTCGTACCTTTGAGGCAAGCCTCGAAGATACTTCCACTCGCTGAGAAAAAAATATTCAAGCAAGCTTGATATTATTTCGCTCGTTTATTCGTATCATTGAGGCAAGCCTCGAAGATACTTACACTCGCTGAGAAAAATATTCAAGCAAGCTTGATATTATTTCGCTCGTTTATTCGTATCACTGAGGCAAGCCTCGAAGATACTTCCACTCGCTAAGAAAAAATATTCAAGCAAGCTTGATATTATTTCGCTCGTTTATTCGTATCTTTGTCCATTGCGAGAAGAGAAGCCACTCGCAGCCATGGCATGATGGCTCCGTAGCTTAGCTGAATAGAGCATCGGATTCCGGTTCCGAAGGTCCTGGGTTTGAATCCCAGCGGAGTCACAAACAAACACATTTGCGACCACATATAAACCCTACACAAAATCAAACAATGTCGGCTGTATTTTTCTATTTAGTTCTGTTTTTTTGGTATCTGATGTCGCTGCTACCGTTCAGAATACTATACTGCATCTCAGACTTTCTCTATTATCCGATATACTACATTGCCCGTTACCGCCGCAAGATAGTACGCAAAAATCTCACAAATTCATTCCCAGAAAAGAGCATGGACGAAATAATCTCAATCGAGAAGAGATTTTATCATGCTCTGTGCGACTATTTTGTAGAGACGATGAAATTCTACGGCATGAGCAAAGAGAGAGTGCGTAGGCGTCTGCAATTCACCGGGCTTGACGAAGTGAACGCAGCAATAGAACGCAACCAATCGGTAGTCGTTTACATGGCACATACATTCAATTGGGAATTTGCAACCTCAATGCCACTGTGGCTTAATCACGAAAATCTTGCAATAGGACAGATATACCACCCGTTAGAAAACAAACGTTTCGACAATCTCTTCAAGAAACTGCGCAACCAATATGGTTCGGAGAATATAGCAATGGCCGCCACACTGCGCCGAATAGTAGAGATAGGCAAACAGGGACAAAAGTTTTTAATAGGCTTCATTGCCGACCAAGTGCCCACATGGGAAGCCATAAACCACTGGCTCACATTTTTCAATCAAGAAACCCCCGTATTTACAGGAACCGAAAAAATTGCACGCCGCACAAGCAGCGCTGTATTCTTTTTGCGATTCAAACGTATAAGAAGAGGTAAATACATTGCACACTTTGAGCCAATGGCCGACGACGCATCCACTCTTCCCGAACTTGAATTAACAAACCAATATTATAAGATACTCGAAGAGAGCATAAAAGAGAGCCCCGAACTGTGGTTGTGGACACACAACAGATGGAAGCGTACACGAGAGGGACAAATAGCACGCGAAAAAAAGCGTATCGAAGACCGACGCATTTTGGCGGAAAGAGAAAAAGCAAGAAAAGAAAAGGAGAAACAGAAAGATGTATAAAGTTATACTGATAACACAAACAGGAGGCTCCAGCAAAGGGCTTCTGAGACAAACCAAGGGACAGCAAGGTATATCATCTTGTGGGAAATACCTATTCTACATAAATGAGATTATACCCGACCCCGATTTTGTTGTCATACGCGGCAAGACATTAAAAAAGAAGACCACCTTCAACGTTGCTCCCGAAAATCTTATGCTCACCACAAGCGAGCCGTTAAACGTACTCGCCTACCCCAACGACTATTGTCGACAATTCGGCATCGTTTGTTCATGCCAGGAGACACTGAAACACAAAAACGTAATATACACCCCGGCAATATTGCCTTGGTTCGCCGGACTATCCTTGCCCGCAGCAAAAGCAAAAAGACCGCCTGTAGATTTTGACACATTGCGTGCAACACCCACACCGCAAAAAACAAAACTCATATCGGTGGTCAGCAGCAACAAAGCATTCACAAGCGGACACCTTAAGAGAATCGAATTTGTAGAACGCCTCAAAGAGTATTATGGCGACAAGCTCGACGTATTCGGGCGAGGATACAGAGATTTCCAAGATAAGTTAGAGGTAACCCGGCCATACAAATACCAAATTGTAATAGAGAACACCTCTGCCAAATACTATTGGACAGAAAAGATTGCCGACTGTTATATCGGTGAAAGCTACCCCATCTACTATGGCTGCACCAACATAGGCGACTATTTTCCCGAGGGCTCATACACTGCAATAGACATAAACAACTTTGATGAGTGCGTAAAAACCATAGATGCGCTTCTTGCGCAAGACACTTACGAAACGGCAAAGCCCCTGCTTAGGGAGTGTAAAAGAATGTGTCTCGACGAATACAACATGTTCAACTACATTGCACGATGTCTCGACACATTAGACCCCTCAAAACCCAAGAAGAGCATCACAGTTAAGCCTGCAAATTCGTTGCACAGCATACATAATATATATAACTACCTCATCAAGCGCAACATCTTCAAACTACAACGTACTTTGGCACGACTATTCAACAAGAAAGCCTTTATAAAATAACAGATTACAAATCAATAATTCCGCTATCCTCGGAAAGTTTTATCTTACCATTCAGCAACGTGTCGGCTGTATGAGAGTACTCCTTATGTGCCAAAGAATTACTCTCTTTAAAATGATTGCTCTCAACATCAAACACCCCACACACAAGTTCATACAACAAGTCATTTGTCCAATGGCATCCGCTGTTGGCTCTTAGCGCCTCGGCTCTTTCGGGGTGCAACTGCATATAACGCTCACTCATCCACACCATCAAAGGAATACGCGAATGCATAAATTTAACAAAACTGCGTTCACGAGGATGTTTGGGCGAACAGCCATGGTCGGAAAGATATACCATAGCTTGCATATTCAGCTTTTTACATCCATAATCGAAAAAGCGTTGTAATACGCTGTCGGTATAATGTATGGAATTTTTATAGTTCGCAATATTATCGTTAACACCCGGCCTGCCCCACTGACGATTTTTCTCAGGAAAGCGATTCTCAAAATTAAAATGGCTTCCTTTAAGATGGAGTACCACGAAATTATTGCATTCAGAGTCTATTTCGTCGAGGAAGTCCAATAGAGCCTCATCATATTGAACCTTATTAAGCTCCTGTTTAGTCCATTTTGCAACCTCCGAGGTGTTTGCGACAAGCGTAATAGGAGTGTCGGCTGCGCCCAAATGCCCTTGATTGCTATACCAATGTACCTTGTAACCAAGTTTATGGGCAACATCAACAATTGAACACGATGTAAAGAATTGTCCGCCATCATATTGATTATACTCCGTAAGAGCCTTTTCGAGCGTCGGGACAGTTTGTGTTCCGCAAGCGTAGGCATTCGGGAACATCACACACTGCTTTTCATTCTGCATTAAATTATTCATCCACGGAGTATTTTCCACATCCACAGAATTGTTGAAGGCTTTCATGAAATCGCGTGATGCAGACTCTCCAATCACAAGAAAGATGCTGTGAGGCGTATCGTTTTTTACCCTTTGCGTTACTTGCAACCCCTCTGTTCTCTGCTTCATATTGCTGATATACTTTTCGTTGTTGCTGACATATTCTTTAACAACATCGTAAAGTTCGGCAACACCGGTTCTCACAAACAATCCGCGTTTCGGTTTCCACAGATAAACTGTAAAGAACAATACAAGAGCAACAACAGCAATCGTCTGCCAGATTTCAAGATTACCATGTAGATGGGTATCTGAGATTGTCACGGCCACGCAACACGCCAGCACAAGAGCAATGCCGACACCCGACAGAATAACCCTCACCGGATGGAAAGAGCGAATAAATTCTATAATTTCGTTGTAATGTGTCTCTTGCAACATTTTCATGCCGGCGGCGTCTATACATCCTTTGCACACTACGTAGTATATCCATAATGATATTGGCAGCATCAACAAAAGAAATTCCAGAAAGCCCACAAAATACCCTGCACCGGGAACTGCAATCAAAAGCCCCGACAGCCAACCATATACATATATTCCGAATGCCATATCAAAATGATTGTCATATTCGGGCGAGGCGTGTCTGTTTGTCAAATGGTACATAAGCGGATAGCTTATCATCCACGTTAACGACGTCAGCAACACCATTAGCATTGCCGGAGAACAGACATCTGCTCCGACAATACCTGCGGGTGCAACGGCCAATATCGAAGCCACAAGATAACGGCGCAATTGTTGGCCTTTGGCATTATGCATAATACCTTTATTAAGCATCAGATATGCACCATGCCCCAAGCCCCACAGAACTAATGACATTATTAAATATTGCATAGGAGTGTATAAGCAAAATTACATTAACAACTGTGATGTTCACTTTCGCATCATCAATAAGCTCTTGCAAAAAGTACACGACGAGCCGAGGGTTTGCCTGTCACCATACATACACCGGGCGTCTCATCCCAGCCTAATGGAATACAGCGTATGGTTGCCTTTGTTTCGTTCTTTATCAGCTCTTCGGTCTCGGGAGTGCCATCCCAATGAGCAAGTATAAATCCACCCTTCTCTATCTCCACTTTAAAGTCATCATAAGTGTCGACTGTGCGTGTGCATGCCTCTCGCATGTCAAGCGCTTTTTTGTGCAGATTCTTCTGTATCTCGTCGAGCAGCTCTTTTACGTATGTGCTGATACCGTCGATGGGGCGTGTCTCTTTCTCGAGTGTGTCGCGTCGCATAACCTCTATGGTACCATTCTCAAGGTCGCGTGCTCCGAGCACCAAACGCACAGGCACTCCTTTCAGCTCATATTCGGCAAATTTAAAGCCGGGGCGTTTATTGTCGGCATCGTCAAATTTCACACTCACTCCCATTTTGCGCAGCTCGGATGTAAATTCGCTCACCTTGGCGCTAATGGCATCAAGTTGTTCTTGATTCTTGTATATAGGCACGACAACCACCTGAATTGGCGCAAGTGCAGGAGGAAGCACAAGACCATTATCATCGGAGTGTGTCATAATCAGCGCACCCATCAAACGAGTGGAAACGCCCCACGATGTAGCCCAAACATAATCGAGCTTATTCTGTTTATCGACAAACTGCACATTAAAGGCCTTGGCAAAATTTTGTCCGAGGAAGTGTGATGTTCCACACTGTAAGGCTTTTCCATCCTGCATCATTCCCTCGATTGTGTATGTATCGAGTGCACCGGCAAAACGCTCATTGGCCGATTTCACACCCATCACCACCGGCAACGCCATGTAGTTATTGGCAAAGTCGTTGTAAACGTGAAGCATGGTGCGTGCCTCTTCCTCGGCCTCTTCGCGCGTGGCATGAGCAGTGTGCCCCTCTTGCCAAAGAAATTCCGCTGTACGCAGGAACAGTCGTGTGCGCATCTCCCAACGCATCACATTAGCCCACTGGTTCACTTTGATAGGCAGGTCACGATACGACTGTATCCAATTCTTGTATGTGCTCCAAATGATTGTCTCCGAAGTCGGACGTATTATCATCTCCTCTTCGAGCTTGGCAGCCGGGTCGACAACCACTCCGCTGCCGTCGGGTGCATTCTTCAGACGATAGTGTGTAACCACTGCACACTCTTTGGCAAAGCCCTCCACGTGGTCGGCCTCACGACTGAGAAAAGATTTAGGTATAAGCAGGGGGAAATATGCGTTTACATGCCCCGTCTCTTTAAACATATCATCGAGTGTACGCTGTATCTTCTCCCAAATTGCATAGCCGTATGGTTTAATAACCATACAACCACGTACCGGCGATTGTTCTGCAAGGTCGGCCTTTATAACAAGGTCGTTATACCACTGTGAATAACTCTCGCTGCGTTTTGTCAAATCTTTAAGTTCTGCCATATTTTCACTTTTCTATTATTTTCTTACTTGACTTAAACATGTATGCACCTGCAAAATACAAGCCATTCTATGCGGTTGCAAAAATAATAAAATTTATTCATATATGCTCCCAAAATCTCAATCAGGATTTTGATGTATGATATTTTTTGCTGGATATATCGGCAAATGTAAATTTTATTCACACAAGTTTACTCACTCTATAAGAGGTTGCATAAGAAAAGGTTTTGAAGTTGTTTAAATTTATATCGCTATTTTTTATAGAGCAAAAATAGCGAAACGAATAATACAGTTTCAGTTAAGAAAATGTTTTTTATAAAATTAAACAGCCTCCAATAAATTTAATATAAAATTAAACTGCTTCTTATATTTTTTCATTATCTTCGCAAACTACAATACCACAATATTTGTATGATAATTCAACTGCAATATTTTACATTATAAAATTATAGATTATGAAGAATTTCAGTTTAAAAACAATGTGCGCTGCACTTTGCGCGCTGATCTTATTGAGCGGATGCGGCAGCATGAATAACACAGCCAAAGGCGGCTTGATAGGTGCAGGCGGCGGTGCCGTTCTTGGTGCAATAGTAGGAAAACTTGCAGGCAACACAGCGGTAGGTGCAGCGGTGGGAACAGCGGTAGGTGCAGGAACAGGCGCCATCATAGGACGCAGAATGGACAAAGCAGCCGAGGCCGCAGCCGAGATTCAAAATGCAACGGTAGAGACAGTTACCGATGCAAACAATCTCACAGCCGTAAAGGTAACATTCGACTCAGGCGTGCTTTTTGCAACCAACAAATATGACCTTAACGCCGAAGCCAAAAAGAATCTTCGTGAATTTGCAAACATATTAAAAGAATACAACGATGCAGATGTTGCCATATTCGGCCACACAGATTCTACCGGAAGCGATGCCATAAATGACCCCCTTTCGGTTAATCGTGCAAATTCGGTGGCAAGCTATCTTAAGACCTTGGGCGTCTCTCCCGCTCAGATAAAGAATGTCGAAGGCTTCGGCTCAAAAGAACCGGTTGCAGATAATTCGACAGTTGAGGGTCGCGCAAAAAATCGCAGAGTAGAGGTATACATGTATGCCAGCGAAGCCATGATAAACGCAGCAAACAACGGACAATTACAATAAACATTTTTAGCAAAGCAAGAAAAGAGGGTCGCAGGAGCACCATTCCGGCATCTCTCTTTTCTTTTTTCTCACATTACGTATATTACACGGCAAATATATGCGCATAGTACTTTTTTGTGAAAACAAATATGCAGTGGCAATACTGCACCCCATACACGAATATGCCTATTCCAAAGGCACACACAAAATACTTTGGTACGTACACGCCCCAAAATTTCCGGAGTTTCCACTAAAGGACGAAGTAGAATACACCACCTCGATACAAGAGGTCTACGACTTTTCACCCGAAGCAATTTTTGTTCCGGGAAACATCGTGCCATACTATCTGCCGGGCGTGAAGATACAAGTGTTTCATGGGTATGCAGGAGAGAAAAAAGGGCACTTCATCATACGCCACTACTTTGACACATACTTCACACAGGGGCCGTTCTTCACAAAACGGTTCAAAGAGCTTGCCGAGAAACACAAAAATTTCGAGGTTGTAGAGACAGGATGGCCTAAACAAGACTGGATAAAAAAGCACCTGCACGATTTTGACAACGAAAAAAAAGCTCTGCTACAAAAACACGGCAAAAGCAGCATCGTACTATACGCCCCAACATTTTCGCCCAAGCTGACATCCTTAAACAGCATAAAAGAAGCACTCGTACAACTTGTGCATAGCGAAGATATAATACTGATGATGAAATTCCACCCACTCACAGCCAAAGAATGGGTAGAGGAGTATAAACAACTTGCAGCCACAGAGAAAAACATATTGTGGGTAGACGATTTCAGTGTAACAAAATACCAATTGATGGCCGACCTTATGATTAGCGACACATCATCCACAGTATACGAATTTTTGTTACTGAACAAGCCCGTCGTTACATTAAAATCTGCATCCAAACATATATGTTGGAGCAATATACAAGAGCCGCAAGAACTGCACAAAGCCTATACCGAGGCAATAAGCGACAAAGAGGCCATAGCCCGACGCAGATGGATAATAGAGAATTACGACCCATATTTAGATGGCAAAGTCGCCGAACGCATGCTCTCGGCAGCCGAAGACTACATAAAGAGGTACGGAGTGCCCACTGAACGCAAAGTGAATTTATGGAGAAAATATACAAGCATTAAGACTTTCGGACGCATCAAACGCAAATAAACAGTGCCGCTACCTCAGCCTGAACACCCTTATGCCAAGATGATTCTTCTTACCTTTCATATATTCATATAGAGTACGAGAATCGGCAACCACCATACCCTCGGAACTTGAGGCATGCAAAAGAGACAGTTTGCCATCTCTCCAAAAAGCAAACCCCACGTGCGACACGTCAAGCCCGTCAATTGCCGTTACAAGAGCAATTATATCCCCATCCACAATTGGAAGAGCGTCAGGCGCACAGTCGAGCAATTCTTTTGGAATATATGACACATCCACCCCACGAAAAAGCTGTTCAAATGCGGCAATCTTCTCTACCATACTCGAATCATTCATAAGACGCGGATAGCTGCCCGGATGCTTGCTCATAAAATCAAGGTTTAGATGCTTCACAGCCGTATGCAAGGGGGTATACACCTCATCCATTATAGCCTTTATGCCGGCATCTGCCACCCATTCGGAAATATAATGCAGGCGGCTTTCGTATCCGTTGCGCACCCCTCCTCGATAACGCAGACACTCGAGCCATCTACAAAAAGCCGCAAAAGTGGCATCCCCCCTCTCGACGGCAAGCACAGCCGCAGCCACACTCTCAACAAATGTGGTACAATCAAATTCACGAGTATTTATAACAAGCGGCTCTTCGACACCCTGCTCCAGCGTCCCTGCGACGTATGGTACTCCCAAAAAGCAACGTGCCGCAAAAAGCGTCTTTTCACCATCGAAGCACTGCATCTTGCGCATAAGTTGCTCCACGCGCACACTATCCGAAGATTCGTAAATATTTTCGGCCGACACTGCAAACACAAAAAGCACCGATATTATAAAAACTACTGCACGCATCATATTTCTAATACCAAATATCCAAGAAGCGGTTTAAATTACATAGCCCGCCATGTGCCCCTAAAAATAAAAAGACACCTTATTTTCCTACTTTTAATAAATACTAAACTGCTCCTAAATATAGCAACAAATTCCTATTAATTCACTATCTTAGCAAACAAAAATTCAAAATTAAAATATTTTCAAAAGAATAACCATATAAAATTCAACGAGATAAATTCAAAACTAAGAAGCTGTTTGAATTTATATCGCATTTTTATAGAGCAAAAATAGTATGTTGATTTATTTTTTATGAGCTGATAGCAGGTTATGCAACCGCAAAAAAGAAAAGAACAGACATTTTTGAATATAAAAATGGCGAAACAAACAATACAGTTTTATCAAGGAAATATTTTTTAGAAATTCAAACAGTTTCCAAGTTCATAGTACTAAAAAATGCACAAACTAATATTATTTATAAGCATCTTTATCCCCACGGTTGCAACAGCGCAATTCACAGAGTCGCGCTCCGCATCCATACGCGCCATGCAAATGATAATTAATGACAGCTGGGACACCCCACCTGTTATAAACATAGGCAGCAACGACAAGATAGATTTTTCATTCGACGAATTATCACACATATACAAGCGCTACACCTACCGTATAACACACTGCAACGCCGATTGGGAACCATCAGAATTGTTTACGGCAGATTATCTTGACGGATTCAACAATCGCCCCATCGAAGATTGGCAAAATTCCGAAAATACAACACAACAATATACGCACTATCGATTCAGTCTGCCCAACGAGGATGTATCGCTGAAGCTATCGGGCAACTATAAAGTTGAAATCTTCGACGACGATGCCGACGAGGAGCCTGTGGCCATTTTCGGTTTTGCAGCAGTAGAGCATAAGGTGAGTATACACGCCACCGTAAGCAGCGACACCGAGATAGACCGAAACAGCACACACCAGCAACTGAACATAATTATAAACCACTCGGGCTACAACATACAAACACCCGCATCGGATATAAAATTGACTGTCACCCAGAATCGCCGCTCAGACAACAAGGTAACAAACATCAAACCCCAATATATAACCGGCAACACATTGGAGTACAGCCACATGAAAGAACTTATATTTGATGCCGGAAACGAATATCGTCGTTTTGAAATCACCGACCCCTACTCCCCCGGAATGGGAGTTGAACACATATCCTACGACCAAGAATTTTATCACGTTGATTTATATCCCGAAAAGGAGACCGGCAGCTATTTTAATCACTATGACGAAGATGGACGTTTCTTTACCAACACACTCGAGGGAAGCGGCTCAGCAATAGAAGCCGACTATGCACTTGTTCACTTTAAATTAGACACACCGTATAAAAGCGGAGGAGATTATTACCTGCTTGGCGATTGGTGGGGCAACAAATTTAGAGACTCCAATATTATGACGTATGACAACGAAGCAAGCGCCTATGTATCTACACAGTTGATGAAATTCGGAGTATACAACTATCAATATATATGGCTGCCTGACGATGATACACACGCACAAACCGAGCCTGTCGAGGGCAATTTTTACCAAACCGAGAATGAATACCTGATACTCGTTTATCATCGTACATTCGGCGACAGATATGACAAATTGATAGGGGTAAAGCAGATTATATATAAAGATTAAGAAGCTGCAAAAAAAATCTCACACAGTTTCAGTAATCAGCCTCTTAAAACAAAGAACAGATTAAAAACTGTGTGAGAAAAAAGAGTGTAATAACGCTATTGCAATTCTCCTCGCACACGATCCTCAAATGCCGACAATGCGGCCTTTGCACCCTCGCCCATCGAAATTATAATTTGCTTATATGTGACATCACTTACATCACCTGCTGCATAAAAACCTTTTACACCGGTGCGGCAATTTTTATCAATGGGAATCTCACCTGCACTGTTCACATCAACAATGTTTTTAAACAGAGCACCGTTTGCCGTAAGCCCTATTTGCACAAAGACACCATCCAAAGGATAGAGGCTCTCTTCGCCCGTGGAACGGTCGCGTTTAACAAGCCCCGTTACCTTATTGCCGTCACCCTCGATACGCACAGTTTGCGTGTTTGTAAAGACTGTAACGTTGGGAAGAGAGCGAAGTTTCTCTTGCAACACATTATCGGCCTTCATTGTTTCCAAAAATTCAAAAACCGTAACTTTGGAGCAGATGGCGGCAAGGTCTATTGCAGCCTCAACCCCTGAGTTTCCTCCGCCTATCACAGCAACCTCTTTTCCTTTGTAAAAAGGTCCGTCACAATGCGGACAGAATGCCACTCCACGTCCTATATATTCCGCTTCACCGGGAACGTTCAGCTTGCGCCAGCCGGCGCCTGTGGCGGCAATCAACGCAGGTGCTTTCAATATTTCGCCCCCTTTTAGAGAGAGCACCTTGAGTGTCTCCTCTATATAAACATTCTCAATGCGACGATTATCGAGAATCTCCACAGCATATTCGGTAAGATGTTTGTAAAGATTCTCGGCAAGCTGCTTTCCTGTTGTATATGGCACCGAGGGAATATTCTCTATTCCAACAGTCTCATTTACCTGCCCTCCCACTCGCTCGGCAACCACAGCAACCTTAAGCCCTTTACGCGCAGAGTATATGGCAGATGCAACACCGGCCGGGCCGCCGCCCGCCACAATCACGTCATATTCACGCACAACGCTCCTAACCGGCTCATCGCTGCCATACACATCATTCAGTTTATCGAGCAGTGCTCCCATGCTCCCCCTGCCTACATGTATTTGAGTACCGTTGGCAAAAACAGTGGGCACAGCCTGCACCTTCAAACGCTCAACCTCTTCATCGTATATAGCCCCGTCCACCACTTCGTGAGTAATATTGGGGTTAAGCAGCGCCATCACATTAAGTGCCTGCACAATATCGGGGCAATTGGTACAACTTAACGACACGTATGTTGTAAGATTAATCTCACCCTTGAGTGCAGCTATTCGGTGCGCAGTGTGTTCATCGGGCAGATTCTTTCCCTTGCCATCGGCATTCAGTACAGCCAACAGCAACGAAGAAAATTCATGTCCACCGGGTACGGCTCGGAATCTGACACCCGTGCTACGCCCCTCTTTAAGAATTTCAAAAGAGAGACCCTCCGCATCCAAAATCTCACAATTCAATTTATCGGAACATTCTGCCACATCCTTTAACATGCCCACCAGCTCAGCACGCTTGGGGTGCTGAGGGTGGGTTTCTATGCGAAAAGTATAATGCGCATCTATGGCAGAAAAAAGATTCTTTATTTGTAGTTTTATCGCATTATCCAACATAACATTCTATTAATTTAGAAGTTGTTTAAAATCTGTTTTTCTTGCAGAAGCCTTAGAAAAGTCAAATATTATATTTTACCTACAAGGTCGATGCTTGGCTTAAGCGTTTCGCCCCCTTTTTGCCATTTTGCAGGACACACCTCACCATCGTGTGTTGCCACGAATTGTGCAGCCTCAACCTTGCGCAAAAGTTCGTCGGCGTTACGACCTATGCTGTTGTCATGAATCTCAGCTAATTTTATCTTACCCTCGGGATTCACTACAAAGGTACCTCTATAAGCCATTCCATCCTCCTCAATCATAACCCCGAAAGCACGCGAGAGTGCACCGGTGGGGTCGGCAAGCATGGGATACTCAATCTTTCTTATACTCTCTGAAGCATCATGCCATGCCTTATGAACAAAATGAGAGTCGGTACTTACAGAATAGACCTCGACACCCATCTCCTTGAAGCGAGGATACTTCTCGGCAAGGTCGACAAGCTCAGTGGGACAAACAAATGTAAAATCGGCAGGATAGAAGAAGAATATAGCCCATTTGCCTTCTATATCTTTATTACTTACAGACTTAAATTCACCATTATGAAACGCCTGAACCTTAAAATCGGGAACTTGTGAATTGATAATTGAACTCATAATATCAGTATTTAAATTGTTTTTTAATTATTTTATTTTTGTAATTATTTCAATTGCAAAGTAATTACATTTTTCTCTCCTTGACAATAGTCATAAATAACTATTTTTTGCGCTATATATACCACTTTATATTACCACAAGCAGTAAACAGTTGCTAAATAATAACGAAAAAAGGAGAAAAGAGTTTGCAAAAGAATATTGTTCAATAAGCCGGGGAACGTCCTTTGAACTACAAGATATAAAAAAGTCAGTCGCCCGACAGCGTAGTACGTCGGGCGACTGACTTTTTTATATCTTAATTGATTAACAATCTCTGAATATATATGGTAATTTTGTATGAAGATTCATTAATATTATTTTATACACAAGAAATTCTAAATCGAGTCTATGATTTTCTCTAATTTAGCCCATGCACCACTCTTTTCGACGAATGTGAACTTACCCACTTTATTGAACATTCTGCACAGAGCGCCATTCTTCCTTATCTGAACACGCATCACTCCATATAATACGAAAGTAACCAGCACGCTCATAACAAGAACCACATACAATTGAACATCTACCGATGCACCCAGAATAAATGACAGGAACCAACAAGCCACTACCAAGGTGTTCAGAGTGAGAATAGATATGGTTGTACCTATATGAGAAAAGCCAAGGTCGATGAAAAGGTGGTGTAAATGTGTCTTATCGGCATTAAAAGGCGATGTCCCGCGTATTATACGCGTAGACATTACACGCAGTGTATCAAAAACCGGCACAGATAGCACTGCCACACAGAATGGAATCAGTCCCACTCCACTCTCCTCAACTAATTTTGCAGACATCGAGCTTGTATCCAAGACATTCATTACAAAAATAGACATTACGATTCCCATCACCAAAGCACCTCCGTCGCCAATAAACATTCTTGTGTCGTTTCCAAACACATTGTGCATAAAGAACGGCACTATTGCTCCGGCAGCTGACATTGCAATAATTGCCATTGTAATATTGCCCGACATATAAAAAAGGATTGCAAACAAGGTACATGCCATCACGCAAAAACCTGTGGAAAGACCATTTACACCGTCAATCAGATTTATTGCATTTATTATGCCCACAGCTGCCAACACCGTAAGAGGGGCAGCAAGCCAGATTGATATCTCGTAGACACCCCACAGACCGAAGAAATCAGAAATAGAATTCCCGGTAACCAAGATAAGTATCACCACAACAGTTATCTCGAGTGCGAAACGCAGGCGAGGCGACAAATCCAAAATATCGTCGATGGTTCCTACATACAGCATTATCATCATCGCCACAAGATAAATAAACATATTATTGGCAGAGAAAATCTGTGAGCTGCACATACCTATCAACATTCCGAAAAAGACCGCAATTCCACCCATCACAGGAGTGGGGCGACGTTGCAATTTACGATGGTCGGGGTTGTCCACCAAATTTTTCATAAAGGCAATTTTCAGCACTTTAGGATGCATCCATAAAGTTGCCACAAATGCCATGAGGAACGACACAAATACTAAATATAAAGAATCCATCATACATTTATTATATTTAAAAATTCCTTAAATACATTTCTATAATTTTCAAGAGACAGGAGACGCTCCTCTTTCATTGACGGGCGTCGTCTATTCTCTGCACTAAGTCACTCGATATCACAGCTGTAGCCACAGCTGCCACACCGTCTATTTTAACCACCACGCTTCTGCCTCGCGCTCTCTTGCCTACTCTCATCAACACACCCTCGACCCCCTCAAACGGGCCTCCTGTAACAACCACTCTGTCTCCTTGCGACAGATACACCTCATCGGGATTCAGAAACATAGTACGTTCATCCTCCTTTTGCACAATGGTTATGAAGCTCTGCATCTGCTTGTCGGGAACAATCATCACATGCTTCGATTTATCCCTCATGCTCACCATCACATACCTCAGCCAAGGAATCTTGGTGTGCTTTATCTCATCAATCTGTTTGCGTGTAGATTGCACAAACAAATAGTTATGCAATGCCGCAACTTTTTTTTTGGTATATCGCCCGTTACTGCCAAGCTGCTTCACCGTTGTCATAGGGACGAAGCAAGAAATGCCCATAGCAACAAGCTTGTCTTTTGCCAATAATTCGCGCTGATATGTAACTCTCAGCACATACCAGCAAACTTTATCATCACTGTCAACAGTTCCCTCAATCATCCCATTTATTGACAAAAAACATATTTTACCAAATGCAAAGCTAATCATTACCCGTCACTAAACAAAATTTTTGAATACTTTTCTAAAAAAAACTTTTTAAGAGCTATTTTGAAAAAGCAAGATAAAAGTTAGAAATTGTTTAAATTAATACAGGCAATTATTTTATATTCAAAATGGCTAAACTATCCATACTGTTCTTGTTAAGAAAATATTTATTGGAAATTTAAATTGTTTCTGATTTTGCAGCTACCAAGAAGTAACTTAAACAATATTAGAAACGACCGAATAAGTGCTTTTGCAAATTTACTTCATAATATCGCACTTGCCGATTGACTCTACAATTTCATTACCAAGCAAAAAAACAAGAAAAAAAGTTAAGAAATAATTATTTATTTAGGAACAAATTATATACCTTTGCAACAATAGAAACACAGACATATTAAAAAAAACAACCGAAACTTTAACAAATTCTATAAATAACACAATTATGAAACCTACACTTTTTGTTTTGGCTGCCGGAATGGGCAGCCGCTACGGTGGTCTGAAACAATTGGACGGACTTGGCCCTAATGGCGAAACAATCATGGATTATTCAATCTTTGACGCCATACGCGGCGGATTCGGTAAGCTGGTCTTCGTCATCAGAAAAGATTTTGAACAAGACTTCCGCGAAAAAGTACTCAGCAAATATGAGGGACATATTCCCACCGAATTAGTATTTCAAGCCATAGACAATCTGCCCGAGGGCTTTACAGCACCCGCTGAGCGCACAAAGCCATGGGGTACCAACCACGCAGTTCTCATGGGTAAAGATGTCATAAAGGAACCATTCGCTGTTATCAATGCCGATGATTTTTACGGACGTGACGCTTTTGCAGTAATGGGCAAATGGCTCAGCGATCTTCCCGAAGGAAGCACAGGCAAATACAGCATGGTAGGTTTCCGTATATGCAACACACTCAGCGAGAATGGCAGTGTGGCACGCGGTATATGCGAGAAGAACGAACAAAATATGCTTACAGGCGTAGTAGAGCGCACCGAAATAATGCGCGTTGACGGCCCTATCTGCTACAAAGACGAGCAAGGCGAATGGCAGCCCGTTGCCGAAGAGGCACCCGTGTCAATGAATTTCTGGGGCTTCACACCCGACTACTTCAAACACTCCGAAGAGCAGTTCATAGACTTCCTTAAAGAGAATGCCGACAAGCCAAAAGCAGAGTACTTCATTCCACTTGTCGTAAACAACCTCACAACAACAGACAGAGCCACATGCGAAGTTCTCGACACAACAGCACAGTGGTTCGGTGTAACATACGCGAACGACCGTCCCGGTACCGTTGCAAAAATCCAATCTTTGGTTGATGCAGGCGAATATCCCGACAAGTTGTTCTAAACAAACAAAAAAACTACTCTAATCATACGTAACCGGAAGTGCACAACGTTGCTACAACGTTGTGCACTTTTTTTATTTTAACCAATAGGGCAGGAAGCACCACCCGACCTCGTGTCTAAATAGAATTTTGTTTTTGCAATGTTTTTGCTTGCAAATTTGCAAGCTATTTGCAAGCGCTTTGCTTTTTTTGGCTTTTTTTTGCGCGATTTCGCCCGTTTTTTTTGCTTAGCCCCCAGACTTTGCAGGTGAAATCTCTCAGAATTTTACGTTGAGCCCCCATTTTTTGCAAACATAAACAAAGAAAAGCGCCGAAAATCTTGCTTTACGGCTTGATTTTCAGCGCTTTAACTTTTCTGCTCTTCAAGTAGGACTTGAACCTACGACCCCCTGATTAACAGTCAGGTGCTCTAACCAACTGAGCTATTGAAGAATGTTGTCCTTTTTGTTTGACGTTGCAAAGGTATAACTTTATTTTTTACCGTGCAAGCATTTTCAACTTTTTTTTTCAAAAAAAATTATATTTTCATCTTCAACAGAACAAAATAAGCATTTATAGAGTTAAAATAACGGCAAAAAGAGGCATTATAAAGCACGAAAGATGTATCTTCGCAACATAAACAGATAAAAATTATGCGTAAAAAAATCTCCATACTAGTATTACCTCTTGCATTGTTTGCAATATGTATGATGTTTTCTTTCAGCAGCGACAGACGCAATTTCCGTCTATCGCAACAATTATCCATATTCAATTCAATAATCAAAGAGCTTGACCTTTTTTATGTAGACACCATTGCCCCCGAGAAAATAATCAAAAGCGGCATAGAAGCCATGCTCGGAAGCCTCGACCCCTACACCGTTTACTATTCCGAGGAGGAAGCCGATGAACTAAAAATGATGATAACAGGAAAATATGCAGGCATTGGCTCTGTAATACGTCTGCATACCGGGAAAAACACAACAGTCATTTCCGACCCCTACGAAAATATGCCTGCGGCAAAGGCCGGACTGAAGATAGGCGACGCAATTATCACCATCGACGGCATAGATGTTCGCGGAATGAGCACCGACAGCGTGAGCAACATGCTACGCGGAGAGCCGGGCACAAAATTAACCGTGACAGTAGAACGTCCGGGCGAAAAAAAGCCACTCACAATAAGCATGGAACGCGCCAGCATCTCAATGCCACCTATACCATATTATAATATACTGCACGACAGTATAGGCTACATACAATTCGAGAGCTTTACAGAAAACTGTTCAAAAGATATGCGTCGTGCGATAGTAGACCTCAAAGGGCGCGGTGCAACATCGTTCATAATCGACCTGCGCGGCAATGGCGGCGGTTCGTTAGTAGAATCGGTGAACATAGTCAACCTATTTATTCCAAAAGGAAAAACAATTGTAACAACAAAGGGGAAGACCCAAAGAGTTAACGAAGAGTACAAAACCACTCGGGAACCTATCGACACAGAATCACCACTGATAATACTTGTGGACGGACAGACAGCCTCGGCCGCAGAAATACTGGCAGGCTCGCTACAAGATTTCGACCGCGCAATAGTGGTAGGCTCACGCACCTACGGCAAGGGCCTTGTTCAAACGACACGCCAACTGCCCGGCAACGGATACCTGAAGCTCACCACATCAAAATATTACATCCCAAGCGGACGTTGCATCCAAGCATTAGATTACAGCCACCGCGGCATCGACGGCAAAGTACAACGCATCCCCGACAGCCTCACCAATATATTCCACACTGCAGCCGGACGCGAAGTGCGCGACGGCGGCGGCATACGTCCAGACGTAGAGCCCAAGGGAGAGGAGCTCTCCACCCTGCTTTTTTACCTGCTGCAAGATATGACAATATTTGATTTTGCCACACAATACCGCATAGAGAACGACAGCATTGCCCCCGCCGAGATTTACGAAGTAAGCGATAAAGATTATGAAAAATTCAAAAAACAACTAATCGCAAGCGGCTTCAGCTACGACATGCAAAGCAGCAAAATACTCAAACAGCTAAAAGAAATGATAAAATTTGAAGGCTACGAAGAGGTGACAAAAGAAGAGACAGCTGCGCTTGAGAAAAAACTGCAACACAACCTCGAATATGCCCTTGAACATTTCTCGAAACATGTAAAACGAATGTTAGGCGACGAGATAGTGAGAAGATTTCACGGACAGAGAGGCGAAATAACATACAGCCTGCGCGACGACATAGATCTTGAAGAGAGCTTCCGCCTGCTGAACGACAGAGAAAAATACAACAGCATACTCATCCCAGCTAACACCGTAACAGCCGACGCAGAAGATTAACAGACCGCGACATACAAGCAACGGCCGACGTTACTCTTTGACGTCGGCCGTTATATTACCATCGCGCCCAAAGCACACAAGCACCTTGCCACGCCTCCCAATCTCAAGAATCGTAACCTTGTCGCTGCTCCGCTCCACCACCAGAAGAGCATTATCATCAACAAAAGGTTGTACACGCAACACAGTATCGACATTCACCGGACACCCCTCGTAAATAAGGCTGTCATTTAAATATAAATCATAATCCAACCCGGCAAACTGCCGAGAGAATGTAATCTCATAGCCATTCGATACAGCATCGGGCCGATACCAATGCTTCTGCAACGTAAAATACACAAAAAGCCCGATAGTCATTAATATCACAAAAAAGAAAAAAACACTGCCATAGAGAAACTTCATATTAGCATCCCTACCCTTAACTCTGCGCATAAACAAATATTTTTGGCGAAGATACTAAAAAAAACATCAAACATTTGGCAGTAGCGCCAAATATTACTATTTTTGCACTGCAATTGATGATAAAGAGGGGCCGATAAGCCCCTCTTTTTTGTCAAAAAACATATTCACCCACTAAACCATCCAATTTTAGAACATTCTAAAGTTTATGATTGACAAGCAGAGAGTTATTGAATTGACACAAGAGTGGCTCAACGGCAAAGAGTATTTTCTGGTTGACGTTGCCATAAGTAAAGACGACAAAATCACAGTAGAGATTGACCACGCCGACGGAGTGTGGATTGAAGACTGCGCCGACCTGAGCCGCCACATAGAGGCAGGTCTAAGCCGCGACACAGAGGACTACGAGCTGGAAGTGGGCTCGGCAGGCCTGGGTCAACCGTTCAAAGTTCTGCAACAATACATCATACACATAGGCAAAGAGGTAGAAGTTTTAACCAAAGCCGGTAAAAAGCTCAAAGGAGTGCTCAAAGCAGCAAACGAGCAAGAATTTGTCATAGGCGTTACCAAGAAAGAAAAAGTAGAGGGGAGCAAGCATCCCCAATTAGTAGAAGAGGAGATACATTCGGCCTACGACGAAGTAAAATACACAAAGTATATTATAAATTTCAAATAAAATGGCAAGAAAAGAAGAAACAATCAGCCTTCTTGATACATTTCAAGAATTCAAAGAATCAAAGAACATCGACCGCACAACAATGATAAGCGTGCTCGAAGAGAGCTTTCGCAAAGTGCTTGTGAACATGTTCGGTACCGACGAGAACTATTCAGTGATAGTAAACCCAGACCGCGGAGACTTTGAGATACAACGCCGTCGCACCGTTGTTGCAGACAACGACGTAAAAGACAGCAATTTTGAAATATCCCTTAGCGAAGCACAGCAGATTGACGACTCCTTTGAAATTGGAGAAGACGTAAGCGAGATAGTAAACTTTGCCGAGTTCGGCCGCCGCGCCATACTGAACCTTCGTCAAACCCTTGCATCAAAGATTCTTGAGCTTGAGAAAGACAGCCTCTTCCACAAATACAACGAAAAGGTAGGCACTATAGTTAGCGGCGAAGTCTACCAAATATGGAAGAAAGAGATGCTTCTGCTTGACGACGAAGGCAACGAACTTATTTTGCCAAAGACCGAGCAGATACCCTCGGACTTCTATCGCAAAGGCGACCACGTGCGTGCCGTAGTAGCCCGTGTCGACAATCAGAACAACAACCCCAAAATTATACTCAGCCGCACATCGCCAATGTTCCTTCAACGCCTGTTCGAGCTTGAAGTTCCCGAGATTAACGACGGTCTAATCACCATAAAGCGAATAGCACGCATCCCCGGAGAACGAGCAAAAATAGCCGTAGAGACATACGACGAGCGAATCGACCCTGTCGGAGCATGTGTAGGCGTAAAAGGTTCGCGCATCCACGGTATTGTGAGAGAACTACGCAACGAAAATATCGACGTAATCAACTACACCTCAAACACCGAACTATTCATAAAGCGTGCACTAAGCCCGGCCAAAGTATTCACAATATACATCGACGAAGAGAAGAAGAGCGCCGACGTATATCTGAAGCCCGAAGAAGTTTCACTTGCCATAGGTAAAAACGGACTCAACATAAAGCTCGCCAGCATGCTCACCGAATACACCATCGACGTATACCGCGAGATTGAAGAGAGCACACAAGAGGACGACATCTACCTCGACGAATTTAGCGACGAGATAGACGAATGGATAATTACAGCAATAAAGAAAATCGGGCTTGACACCGCCAAAGCGGTACTAAACGCTCCCCGCGAGGCCATCATAGAAAAAGCCGACTTAGAGGAAGATACAGTAGACCACGTTCTGAGCGTCCTCAGAGCCGAGTTTGAAGAAGAAAAGACCGCAGAGAGCGAAATACAAAACTAAAAGAGAGAACGAATGAAGATAAGACTCAATAAAGTACAGAAAGAGCTTAACATTGGACTAAGCACAATCGTGGAGTTCCTGCAAAAGAAAGGCTTCGAAATAAAAGAAGACCCAAATGCAGTTGTGCCCGAAGATGGATACAACCTTCTGATAGAAGCATTCAGCAGCGACAAGGATGCACGCCTTCAGTCGGACAAGTTCACCAAAGAACGTCAGAACAGAGATAAAAAACCGACACACGCAGCAGAGCAAAAGGCAGCACCGGCTCCACGACAGGAAGAGACAAAAGAACAACCGGCTCCCGAAGCAAAGTCCGAAGCTCCCAAAAAAGAGGAAAAGCCGGCAGAACCCATTATAAAAGTAATGGGCAGAATAGACCTCGACGCCCTTAACCGCAAGGGACAAACAAACAAAAGCAGCGACAAGGCAAAGGCCGAACAAAAACCTCAGAAACCGGTTGAGAAAAAGCACGAAGAGCAAAAGCCCCAACCAAAGCCCGAGCAGAAGCCCGAGCCAAAAATCGAGCAAATAGCAGAACCAAAAGCCGAGCCAAAAGCCGAGCCGCTGAAAGAGACACCCCGAATAACAGAAGAAAAGCCTCAAAATACAGCAGAAGAGACCTCAATACCCGCAAAAGATGAGAAGCCCGCTCCTCAGGCAACGCTCACACAGATAGAAGATATTAAACCCAGCTTCAACGTAGTGGGCAAGATAGATTTATCAGCCATAAATCAATCTACACGTCCAAAGAAAAAGAGCAAAGAAGAGAAGCGAAAAGAGCGCGAAGAAAAAGAGCGTCAGCGCGAAGAACAGCGCAAACAACAAAAAGAGGCACAAAAGAGCCAAGGCGGCGCACAAAGCAACAGCGAAAAAAAGAAAAAACGCGCACGCATAGGCGGCAACCAACGCGTCAGCATCGACAGCGTACAGAGCAACGACATGCAACAAGAGTGGTCGGGCAATCGCAACAAAAACAAAAATTCCGAAAACCCCTCACAAGGCAGCCGTCGCGACCGCGACCGTCAGCACAAGCGCTTCGATAAATCAGAAGTGAGCGACGAAGACGTATCAAAGCAGATAAAAGAGACACTGGAACGTCTCACAGGCCGCGGCAAAAAAAGTTCGGCAAAATATCGCAAAGACAAGCGAGAGCTGGCAGCAGAGCGCCAGCAACAAATGGCAATGGATCGCATGGAGCAGAGCAAAGTGCTAAAGCTCACCGAATTCGTTACGGCAAACGAGCTTGCCAGCATGATGAACGTATCGGTGACACAAGTTATTGCCACCTGCATGAGCATAGGTCTCATGGTGTCGATAAACCAACGTCTCGATGCCGAAACAATCAACCTTGTAGCCGAAGAATTCGGATTCAGCACCGAATATGTTAGCGCAGATGTTGCTAACGCCATCGAAGAAGAAAAAGACAACGAAGAAGATCTTCTGCCACGTGCACCTATCATCACAGTGATGGGACACGTAGACCACGGAAAGACATCACTCCTCGACTACATACGCAAATCCAACGTAATAGCCGGCGAAGCAGGAGGAATCACCCAACACATCGGTGCCTATAACGTGAAGATGGAGAATGGCAAACACATAACCTTCTTAGACACCCCCGGCCACGAAGCCTTCACCGCCATGCGTGCCCGCGGAGCCAAAATCACCGACATAGCAATCATCATCATTGCAGCCGACGACAACGTGATGCCCCAGACAAAAGAGGCCATTAACCACGCAATGGCAGCCGGTGTACCCATCGTGTTTGCCATAAACAAATGCGATAAACCCTCGGCCGACCCCAACCGCATCAAAGAAGAGCTGGCACAGATGAATATGCTTGTCGAAGATTGGGGCGGAAAATACCAATCACAAGAAATATCGGCAAAAAAAGGCATGGGCGTAGAGGAACTTATGGAAAAAGTACTGCTCGAAGCCGAACTACTCGACCTTAAAGCCAACCCCGACCGCAAAGCCACAGGTTCGGTAATAGAGTCGACACTCGACAAAGGACGCGGCTACGTAGCCACAGTGATGGTACAAAACGGAACACTGCGCATAGGCGACATTGTTGTTGCCGGAACACAGTGGGGCAAGGTAAAAGCCATATTCAACGAGCGCAACCAACGCATCAAAGAGGTACGTCCGGCAGAGCCCGCACTCATCCTCGGCCTTAACGGCGCACCGGCAGCAGGCGATATATTCAACGTAGTAGAGAGCGAACGCGAAGCCCGAGAAATCACAAGCAAGCGCGAGCAACTGCAACGCGAACAAGGATTGCGCACACAAAAGATGCTTACACTCGACGAAGTGGGACGCCGCATAGCCCTCGGAAACTTCCAGACACTGAACATCATTGTAAAGGGCGACGTAGACGGCTCGATAGAGGCATTGAGCGACTCACTCATAAAGCTCTCGACAGAGACAATACAGGTGAACGTAATACACAAAGCCGTAGGTCAGATTTCCGAGTCCGACGTAAGCCTTGCCGAAGCATCAGATGCCATAATCGTAGGTTTCCAAGTACGCCCCTCGGTAACGGCACGCAAGATGGCCGAGAACGAAGGAATCGACATACGCCTCTACTCCATCATCTACGATGCGATAGAAGAGGTAAAAGCCGCCATGGAAGGTATGCTTGCCCCCATCGTGAAGGAGGAGATTACCGCAACCATCGAAGTGCGCGAAACATTCCACATAAGCAAAGTGGGCACAGTGGCCGGTTGCATGGTGCGCGAAGGAAAAGTGAAACGCACCGACCGTGCACGCCTCATACGCGACGGCATTGTTATACACACAGGCAGCCTTGCAGCCCTCAAACGCTTCAAGGACGACGTTAAAGAGGTTGGCACCAACTTTGAGTGCGGTATAAGCCTCACATCGCAAGACGACATAAAAGTTGGTGATATAATTGAAACCTTCGTAGAGGTAGAAGTAAAACAAAAACTCTGATACCCCGACTGACAATGCAGGCAGATGCAAAAGCATCTGCCTGCCAAAAAAACACCAAAAGATGAACAACCTCGACATTTTACTTGTTGCAGCCATAGTGATAGGCTTTATAACAGGCTACTTTAAGGGACTGATAAGCCAACTATCCACCGGTGCCGGAATTGTTATAGGCATTATGCAAGCCATTCTGTTCTACACAACCATATCCGAAAAGATAATGAGTGCCACAGGGTGGAGCCACTTTGCATGCAACCTGTTGGCATTCGTCGGAATAATAATAATAGCAGTATTGATATTCAAGATTGCGGGATGGCTTATTTCAGCATTGCTTAAGGTTATACATCTCAATTTCATAAATAAGATATTGGGAGCACTCTTCAGCACATGTATTGCTATATTGTTAGTAGTTGGTGCCACAATATCGGCACAAAGCCTGCTGCCCGGCGTTGAGATGTTCGGCAAAGAATCACAAAGCAAATCCAAAATATACAAGTACGCACAGGATGCCACACTCTCGGCACTTGGAGAGGTGAAAAAAGAGATAAATGAAAAAAAACAGTAAGAACATATTCAAAAAAATAGCCGATAAGGCCTACGAGTACGGATTCGTAAGCAACATAAAGACCGAGATTATAGAGCGCGGACTGAACGAGGATGTAATAAAGCTAATCTCACAAAAAAAGCACGAACCCGAATGGATGCTCGAGTTTCGCCTGCAAGCATACAGATATTGGCTGACATTGGAGATGCCCACATGGGCACATCTTAACATCCCGGCCATTGATTATCAAAGCATATCATACTACGCCGACCCGACAAAGAAAAGCAAAAAGCAGAACAAGGAGATAGACCCCGAGCTGATGAAGACCTTTGACAAGTTGGGCATCCCCCTCGAAGAGCGTCTGGCACTCAGCAACACAGCAGTAGATGCCGTGATGGACTCAGTGTCGGTAAAAACAACATTCAAAGAGGAACTGAAAGAAAAAGGCATAATCTTCTGCTCCATGAGCGAGGCCATACAAGAATATCCCGACCTTGTACGCACCTATCTTGGCACAGTGGTAAGCTATCGCGACAACTTTTTTGCCGCACTCAACAGTGCAGTATTCAGCGATGGTTCATTCGTATACATACCCAAGGGAGTACGCTGCCCAATGGAGCTATCCACATACTTCAGAATAAATGCCGCCAACACCGGACAGTTTGAACGCACCCTGATAGTGGCCGACGATAACAGCTATGTCTCGTACCTCGAAGGATGCACAGCCCCCATGCGCGACGAGAATCAACTGCACGCCGCAATTGTAGAGATTATAGTATGCGAGAATGCCGAAGTTAAATACAGCACAGTACAGAATTGGTACCCGGGCGATGCACAAGGCAACGGAGGAGTATACAACTTTGTAACCAAACGCGGCGACTGCCGCGGCAACAACAGCAAGCTATCTTGGACACAGGTTGAGACAGGCTCGGCAATAACATGGAAATATCCCAGTTGCATACTGCGCGGTGACAATTCACAAGGAGAATTTTACTCAGTAGCCGTCACAAACAACTTTCAACAAGCCGACACCGGCACCAAGATGATACACCTTGGACGCAACACCCGCAGCACCATAATAAGCAAAGGAATATCGGCAGGCAAGAGCCAAAATTCCTATCGAGGCCTTGTTCGCGTGAGCAAGAATGCCGACAATGCCCGCAACTACAGTCAGTGCGACTCACTGCTTCTGGGCAGCAAATGCGGAGCACACACATTCCCCTACATGGACATACACAACGACAGTGCCATCATAGAGCACGAAGCAACAACCTCAAAAATATCCGAAGACCAACTATTCTACTGCAATCAACGCGGAATTGGCACCGAAGAAGCCATAGGACTTATAGTAAACGGATATGCCAAAGAGGTACTCAACAAGCTACCCATGGAATTTGCCATAGAGGCACAAAAACTGCTTAGCGTATCACTCGAAGGCTCCGTAGGATAACAACCAACAACAAGAAAAAAATGGAAAATCTGATAGAAATAAAAAACCTCCATGCAAGCATAGACGGCAAGGAGATACTCAAAGGCATCAACCTCACCGTAAAGCCGGGAGAGGTACACGCCATAATGGGCCCCAACGGTTCGGGCAAAAGCACCCTGAGCAACGTGCTTGTGGGACATCCGGCCTACACCGTCACCGAGGGCGAAGTAATATACAAAGGCAAAGACCTTCTGACACTTAAACCCGAAGAGCGCAGCCACGAAGGCATCTTCCTCTCGTTCCAATATCCCGTGGAGATAGCCGGCGTAAGCATGACAAATTTCATGCGAGCAGCCATAAACGCCAAACGCGAATATCATGGTGAATCACCCATGAGCGCAACAGACTTTCTCAAACTGATGCGCGAAAAACGCGCCCTCGTAAATCTCGACAGCAAATTGGCCAACCGCTCGGTGAACGAAGGATTCAGCGGCGGAGAAAAAAAGCGCAACGAAATATTCCAGATGGCAATGTTAGAGCCGACACTCAGCATACTCGACGAGACAGACTCAGGACTCGATATAGACGCACTGCGCATAGTTGCCGAGGGTGTAAACAAGCTCAAACGCCCCGACACATCCACACTTGTGATAACACACTATCAACGCCTTCTCGACTACATAAAGCCGGACATAGTGCACGTACTATACAACGGAAAAATAGTAAAAACCGCCGGCCCCGAACTTGCATTGGAGCTTGAAGAACGCGGCTACGATTGGATAAAAAATCCTCAAAACTGAAACGATGGGCAACGAGAAAGAATACATAGAAATTTTCGACCGTCACCGGCAATTGATAGAAGAGAACAGCGCAGCACTCCTCAACGAGAAACGTGCAGAAGCCATTCAGAAATTCAAGGCCTCGGGATTCCCCGGACGCAAAGACGAGGAGTACCTCCGCAGCGATGCAGCCAAGCTCTTTGCCGCCGACTACGGAATGAACTTAGGGCGTATAAAAGCAAATGCAGCCCCACACGACAGTTTCACCTGCGAAGTTCCCAATCTGAGAGCACATCAGGAATTTATAGTAAACGACAGCTATTGCCCCCCACCGGCAAACATCAGTCCCATGCCCGAAGGAGTACTTCTGGGCAGCCTGAACGAATTTGCAAAAACACACCGCGAGCTTATACTCCCCTATTACAATGCACAAGCAGGGAGTGGCGACAGTATCGCACAGTTCAACACCACATTCACACAGGATGGTCTTTTTCTCTACATCCCCAAAGGCACTAAAGTAGAAGAAACCATACAACTTGTGACAATTCTTCATACAAACATCGAACAGATGAGCAATCGCCGTATTCTCATCATTCTCGAAGAGGGAGCAGAAGCAAACCTGCTAATCTGCGACCATGCAGCAAGCGACAAAAAGACACTTTCGTTGCAAACAGCCGAAGTGTTTCTCGGTCGCTCGGCAACGCTCAATCTTTTTGAAATAGAAGAGACAGGCTACAGCAACAACCGACTTTCACAAACATACATAAAACAGCAAGCCGGCAGCCGATTGAACCACTGTAACATCACCCTTACCAACGGATTCACCCGCAACAGCACCAAAGTAACCCTTGCCGGAGAAGGTGCCGAAGCAAACCTCACAGGCCTTGCCATTTGCGACAAACAGCAACACACCGACAACCACACACTGATAGAACACAAAGTGGGCCATTGCACAAGCAACGAGCTATATAAATACATCCTCGACGAACAATCATGCGGAGTATTTTCGGGCAAAATGCTCATACAACCCGATGCACAGCACACCGTATCACAACAAACAAACCGCAACCTGTGCCTCACAGACTGCGCCCGCATGTATGCACAACCACAGCTTGAGATATATGCCGACGATGTAAAATGCAGTCACGGCTCCACCGTTGGACAGCTCGACAACAACGCCCTCTTTTATATGCAACAGCGCGGAATTCCGCTTGATGAAGCCCGCCACCTGCTGATGTATGCTTTTGCCGGAGAAATAATAGAAAATATAACAATAGAGCCAATACGCGAACGCCTTCACATGCTCATAGAAAAACGTTTCCGCGGAGAGCTTAACCGCTGCAAAGGATGCACACTTTGCAAGAAACAATTATAAAAGATGCTCGACCCACACAACCTACGCCAACAATTCCCGATACTGCAACAACAGGTACACGGGAAGCCCCTTATATACCTCGACAATGCAGCCACTACACAAAAGCCACAATGCGTCATAGATGCAATAAGCACAGCCTATTGCACAATAAATGCCAACGTACATCGCGGCATACACCATCTGTCGCAAGTGGCAACAGTGCAGATGGAAGAGGCACGCGAAAAGGTGCGCCGCTTCATAAACGCCACACACAGCCACGAGGTTATATTCACTCGCGGAACCACAGAGAGTATAAATCTGGTGGCAAATTCATTCGGTGGCACATTCCTAAAAGAGGGCGACGAAGTGATAATATCCACAATGGAACACCACAGCAACATCGTCCCTTGGCAAATGCTTTGCAACCGCATGGGACTGGTGCTGAAAGTCATCCCACTCAACAGCGACACCACACTCGACATGGAAGCCTATCGGGCACTCTTCACCGAGCGCACACGCTTCGTGAGCATCACACACATATCCAATGTACTCGGCAGCACCAACCCCATAAAAGAGTGCATCGACACGGCACACTCCCACGGAGCAGCCATCCTCATCGACGGAGCACAAAGCACACCACACATCAAAACCGATGTTCAAGCATCAGATGCCGACTTTTTGGTTTTCAGCGGACATAAGATGTATGCCCCCACAGGAATAGGAGTGCTCTATGGCAAAGAAAAATGGCTCAAAGCCATGCAGCCCTACCACGGCGGCGGCGAAATGATTAAAACAGTCCGATTTGAAAAAACCACATACAACGACCTACCCTATAAATTCGAGGCAGGCACCCCCGACTACATTGGTGCAATCGCATTAGGACGCGCAATAGATTTTATCGAAGAGATAGGGATAGAAAACATCGCCGCACACGAGCGCAGTCTCACACAATATGCTGTGGAACAATTGAGCAACATCGAGTCGATGCGCATCATAGGTAAGCCCGACAATTCGGCAGTCTCATTCCTAATCGACAACATACACCCGGCAGATTTAGGCACACTGCTCGACCAATTGGGAATAGCAGTACGCACCGGACACCACTGTGCCCAACCGCTCATCGACCATCTGAACCTGCCGGGCACTGTACGAGCATCATTTGCACTCTACAACACACGAGAGGAGATAGACACCCTCATCGCAGGAATCAACCGCGTAAAAGAAATGTTTCGATAAAAATACAATGCTGAAACCATTCCTAAATCCGAATATAATAGAAGCAGGATGCGACGAAGCCGGACGCGGCTGCCTTGCCGGCGATGTATACGCAGCAGCCGTAATCCTGCCGCACGACTATGAGAACGAGCTTCTGAACGATTCAAAAAAACTTACAGAAAAACAACGAAACACGCTGCGCGAAACAATAAAAAAAGATGCCATTGCATGGGCCATCGGCATAGTGACGGCACAAGAGATAGACCGCATCAACATACTGCGTGCATCAATATTGGCAATGCATCGCGCCATAGACAAGCTATCGGTGCGCCCTCGGCACCTACTCATAGACGGAAACAAATTCACACCCTATCCCGACATACCACATACCACCGTCGTAAAAGGCGACGCAACATACATGAGCATAGCAGCAGCATCGGTGCTTGCAAAAACCTACCGCGACGACTACATGCAAACACTGCACAACGAGTATCCCCAATATGGTTGGAAAGAAAACAAAGGCTACCCCACCGCAAAGCACCGCACAGCCATCAGAGAATTTGGAACCACACCCTATCACCGATTGAGCTACAATCTGTTAGGCGAAGAGCCGCAACAACTGCGAATAGATTTTGGCGAATAAGAAGCTGTAAACAAGAAAAACACAAATCACACAGACACCACCATAATCTGCACCTGCTTTATATCTGACAAATAAGTACTAAATTCGGTTGCTATTGAAAAATTTAAACAAAAAACAGATAATATATTATATTATATTATTTTTTTATTTATATTTGCGATTATGAGGGCAGACAATTGCAATAAAATATAATACAACATAAGCAATAAACCTATTATTAATTTAAATCAAAACCGTATGAAGAAATTTACACTATTCTTCTCGCTGATGCTGATGTTTGCGGCAACAGCAATGGCACAGGTGACAGTCACTATCGACAACACCACAGGCCAATTTACACAAAGCAATGCAAACGGCACATGGCACTCTGTTTGGGAGAGCTACGATGAGCCAATCGTCACCCTTAGTGTAGGAGCCAATAACATGACAGTAGATGCAAACGACAATCTGCAAATCTATGTAGGTCAGAGTGGTTATAGCGCATACACACTCACAGTTCCCGAAGGATATTGCGTAGCCGGCTACAGTTTCGACTTTGTAAAAGCAGCCGAATACACCGACGATGTTACACTCACCATTGGTGATTCTACCTACACACCCTCAACCGACATACAGAGCATATCTGTAAACGGACTTAAAGAGAGAAGCGCATCATTCCTTTTCACAGGTGCCAACAAGGGTATAACCCTCAGCAATTTCGTTGTAACACTCGAAGAGGTAACAAACTGCACCATCACCTACTGCTACGTTCTTAACGGAGAAATTGCAGCCATCGAAGAGCTTACAGCCATTATCGGTGCATCATACCCCTCACCCACATTGCTGCCTTACGGTGTAGAAATCACCTCAACAATCGAGGGCGCAGTATCAGGTGACGAGACAATAGAGCTCGAGTGCACATACGACAACAGCATCCGCTTCGCAAGCGACTTTGAAAGCATCAAAGTATGGTACTACATGACCATTCACGCAGGCAACAAATGGTACTTGGGCTACACCCCCGACCAGGAATACATCCCCGCAGGTAATGCAGGTGCAGGTGCCGTTCAAACCGTACCCGAAGGCAGCGAAGATGCCTACACATGGGCATTCGTAGGTAACCCCTTCAAGTTCCAGATAGTAAACATGGCAGCCGGCGAAGGTATGGTACTTGCATCAACCGATCCCTCGCTCGACGGCACCAACGGTGGCAGCACATATCCCCTGCTCTACAACGAAGCCGACCTTTGGGAAGATCAGATACCCTATTGGTATGCAAAAGGCAGCCCCTATGCAGAAAACGGAATATACGTTTACCAGCACGGTACAACCTACGCATTGAACACCCGTCAGCCCGCTTTGGCATATTGGACATCCGGCGCCGATTCAGGTTCGACACTGATTCTTACTGTTCGCGACACCGAGAAAGCCGATGCAGCCCTTATGGAAGCCCTTGGCGCAGCAATTGAAGAGGCAAGATACATCATTGACAGCGATGCAGGTTACACCGAAATTGGCGGCGAGCCTTACGCATTGCAAGGAAGCGACCCGGCTGCATCCTACTACGTATGGACAAACGCTCCCGAGCCCAATGAAGGCTCAATAGATGAAATGTTCGACGGTAATCCTGCAACCTATTTCCACTCAAATTGGAGCGAGAACGGTCTTTCTGAGGATGGAAACGCACACAACATCACCATCGACCTTGGTGCAGGCAACGAACTGAGCGAATTCGGTTTCCGCTATATGACACGTGCCGCCGACAACGACCACATACAGGAACTTTACATCCAAGGCAGCAACGACAATATAGAATTTACCGACATCATCTGCATTAACAGCGGACTGCCCGTCGGCCACAATAAAACATACGTATCAGAGCCCATCGAAGCAGACGAAGCATATCGCTACATCCGTTTCATGGTTACAAAAACAAACTACGACAGAATTGGAGCCGGAGCCGAGCACAACTACTTCCACATGGCAGAGTTCTCATTGGAGACTCCGTTCAGAAAGAACATTTCAGGTGGCGATGAGTACATCCCCTACATCGACAATGTAAAAGAGCTATACGACATGCTCCTTGCAGCCGAAGCCGTTTACAACAATCCCGATGCTACTGAGGTACTCGTAATGGAGACCACAGAAGCACTCGTGGCACTGACAGAGTATATAGCCAAGCTCGTAGCCGAAAATGACGACGAAGAGACAATTGCACTTGTAAACCAAGCCAAAGAGCTTATAGCACTCACCGGAGTAGGCTACCCCGCCGAGGCTCCCCGTGCAGCACTTCAGGCAGCAATCGACTCAATATCGGAACGCCCCATCACAGCACTCAAAGAGACAATGCAGGAGGCTATCACTACATACATCAGCACAAGAGACGTTACTCTTCCCGAATATGGAAAGAAATATGCCTTCACCGTAGTGGCAAAGAACGGAAACAAATTCTATCTGAACTACACAGGCGAGGACATTGCCATCGTACCCGTTGTAGAGGGTGAATCATATCCCACATCGGCAGCATTCGAGTGCGAAATGAGCGAGCGCTACACATACGAGGATGACAGCGAAACAGTTGCATCAATAGATACAGCATTCTCATTCAAGACAGGCGACGACAAATACCTTGTATACCACTCTAATTACAATGGAGTAAACTGGTTGCGCGACAATGGCAACACCACTGGCTTTCAGGAAGGTAAGGACGAGATGACACACATCAAGCTTGAGAAACTTGTTCCCAGCAGCTACGTAGTTGCACAGCCCGCAGATGTATTCGGTTGTCTTGCATGGCACAGCTACCGTGGATGGCACGCAACAAATAACGTTTGGTCAGACGGTTATGTTGTAATCCTTAGCAACGGTACCAACTACGACGGTGCAAGTGCTCCTTTCTGGAACGATGGTTACACATCGGCATTCCGCGTAGAAGAGTACGTAGAGGGTGAGACAGCCATAGAAGAGATAAAAACCGTTGAAAACCACAATGGAATATACGACCTCACAGGACGTCGCATAGAGAACCCCACAAAGGGCATCTACATTATCAATGGTAAAAAAGTTTTGGTTAAGTGAGAATAAAGCAAAACAATAAATAAACACACAGCCGTAGCAGAGGGAACACCTCTTGTTACGGCTGTGATGTTTTAAATAGAATAACAACCGAAAGATAACCACAAACAAAACCAACCTAAGAATGAAAAGAATCCTGCTTACACTGACTGCAATTGCCATGATGGCAACACTACCTTTGGCAGCCAAAGTCACCCACCTGCTACCAAAGCCGCAAGAAGTAAAAATAAAGAGCGGAACTTTGAAGTGTGAAGTGAACCCTGTAATCTCTATTTACACAAAATTATGGATAGTCCCCCAAAGGAGCCGAAGCAAACACCATCTACGACCTTATGGGAAACAAAGTAAAAAACCCCGAGAATGGAATTTATATCGTAAACGGCAAAAAGATTTACGTAAGATAATCCAACTTTATGATACGCATAAAATAAACCCCAAAAGTCAGACGAGAAGCTTTTTGGGGTTATTTTATGCGTATGATGGCTGTTTTTATATTCAAAAGATTCTTTTTACTTTTTTCTGCAACAAGATATTTAAAAAAAAATACTCTTTAAAATGAAGAGGAGATTACAACCTTCTTACCACGAAAAACATACACCCCACAATCAAGTTCCTCATTATATATATCATAAACACCGCGTTTAATGATACGCCCGGCAACATCAAAAACATCCGCCGGAGCAAGAGGAACAGCATCGGTAACATTCACTGATGTTTCATCACCATTAACGATAAAGCCACCCACACAGTTCTTCCACGTCGCGTCGGAGGGCGACATCGAAGAGAGTGCATAAGCAACACCATCAATCTCTTCTACACGAATAATTCCCCCCGACAGCAGACGAGCCTCGCTGCCGAAGTTCACAAGAACCTTACCGATGGCAACATTCGGCAATCTTACACTGCAACATCCGTCACAAGCAGGCACATTCTCAGCCAAAATATATTTAAAGCTCTTGCCATAATCGTCAGAGAGGGTTATACGCACTCTGGTATTATCATTAAAAACCTCTCTATTCACCCCCCATGTTACAAGCACCTCGTCGCCCGCTGCATACTCATTAACATCCGGTTGCAAGGAGACCTCGAAGCCAACACCGCCGACAACCCTCACCGCACACTTGAAGATAGAATATCTGCTGTAAAAGGGAGCAGCCTCCATTGCCTCCAATGTAAGTTCCGCATCCGACGGTAAGTCATTCACACCCACCCAAAAGTTATATATCCCGGGATTCAGCGACTTCATATCGGTTCCATCGACAATATAAAAATAGTCGTCATTCGGAAAAAGAATAAATTGCGGACTGAAATTCACCACGTTGTCTGTGGATGGAGCGTATGCACAAAAAGGTGTCCCATCGTCCGAGGGCTGCACCGCATACATGAGCATATCGCCATCTGCATCCGTCGCATACACGGGAATCCCAAAGCAGCCTCCCCTTGGAACATCATAAACCCTTTTCATCAACCTCTCATCTATCACAGGCGCACTATTATCAACCTTTACACCATAGACATAGTTACCTCCATAATCTTCACCCACTAACTGAGTGCGTGCCCTATCTGCATAATAAGCTCCGTTTTTTTCGTCGTTCCACTTATAAATCTGCTGTATCGACGATAAAGCGAAGAAATCACATGGGCCACCGTAGCCCATCACACTCTGCCCTAAGCCGGCCTCAATGTGGTTGCCATCGTCGTGCGGATGTATGGCACCAAAAAGATGCCCCACCTCGTGCGCCACGGATATCAGCTCTTTTATTGCATATCCTCCGGCCTTTTTTCCCGGGTCGTATGCTCCGCCAATGAATGATACTCCCTTATTATCCCAATTGAGCGGCAGCGCTATCCACAATCCTACATCATAATTATCATCGCCTATTATTGTATTCAAAAGCTCAGTGCCGTGACTTAAGGAATTTGTCGATTTCTCGTCTATGAGATTATCGCTACTCATTACAAGCGACTCATCTTCTATCACATCGAAGCAAAATCCCAACGGGATATAGAGTCTGTTCATGAAATCTTCGGCATCCTGCCAAAATTCTTTCACCTTATCGGTTTCTTCATTAAAATCCTCGATAAAGCTCGTATGTGTAACGGGAAGTGCAAGACGATAGAATCGCAACACTCCATCACCCTTGCACAAATCTTCGGTTGTCTGTGCATTTGTGTCGGCACAGAGAAACAGAAACAGAGCGATGAGCAACAAATCGTATATTCTGCGCATATTAATCTTTGTTTTACAATCGGGTACAATATAGTAATATTTTGCATATAAAAACAATAGGAGGGACAAAATTTGTCCCTCCTATTGTTTTTATATGCAAAATTGTTTCTATTATTCTGCACGCAGTGTGAAACGCTGGAATCCGGTAGCTGTAAGCTCTTTGTCAAAGCCTTTGAGGAATTCTGCAACAGAAATCTTCTCATTCTGGCAGTAGCCTTGCTGGAGCAGACAAACCTCTTTGTAGTACTTCTGTATACGGCCCTCAGCAATGCGGGGAACCATATTCTCGGGCTTGCCCTCTTCGCGTGCTTTTTCCTCTGCCACCTGACGCTCGCGAGCTACAAGTTCGGGGTCGAGGTCTTCACTTGTAAGTGCAAGGGGTGCAGAAGCTGCAATCTGCATGGCAATCTCATGACCGGCCTCGTCGTTAGCCTTGCTGAGTGCTACCATTGTGCAGAGCATATTCTTCTTTTGGTGGTTGTATACGTAGATATTCTCACCTTCGAGAGTTTTGTAACCATCAAGTTCCATCTTCTCGCCTGTGATACCGCTACGTGCTACAACTGCATCCTGCACAGTGCCATCGCCAAGGGGAAGTGCCTGCACCTCCTCGATAGTCTTGCACTTTGCTGCTACTGCTGCATCAAGTATATCGTTTGTAAGTTTAATGAAGTCTTCGTTCTTTGCAACGAAGTCTGTCTCGCACTTAAGAGCTATGATAGCGGCAAAGCCATCTGCCACCTTTGCAATAACGCAACCCTCTGAAGCCTCGCGGTCGCTACGCTTTGCAGCCACCAGCTGTCCTTTCTTGCGGATAACCTCCATTGCTTTATCGAAATCGCCGTCAGCCTCGGTAAGTGCGTTCTTGCAATCCATCATACCAGCACCTGTCATTTTGCGGAGCTTGGTAATATCAGCCATTGTTACAGCCATAGTATTAATTGAATTTAATCGTTAAAAAATAAATTATTCGGCAGCTTCTGCTACGCCTTCGTTCTCATTAGCCTTGTTAGCGCGAGCACGTGTTGTGCGGCGACGAGCTGTCTTCTTAGCCTCGGCATTCTCCTCTTCACCCTCGGCCGACTCTGTGTCAACCTTCTCTATTTTGCGCTCCTCGATACCTTCGGCGATGGCTGCGCAGCATGCGTCGAGGATAACCTCTACTGACTTTGTAGCATCGTCGTTTGCGGGAATCACAAAATCTATGTCATTGGGGTTTGAGTTTGTATCCACGATTGCGAATACAGGGATACCCAAACGGTTAGCCTCGTGAACAGCTATATACTCCTTCATTACGTCTACCACGAAGATAGCCGAAGGAAGACGAGTAAGGTCGGCAATTGAACCAAGGTTCTTGTCGAGCTTGGCACGCTGACGAGATATCTGAAGAACCTCGCGCTTTGAGAGGTTAGAGTATGTACCGTCCTCGGTAAGTTTGTCAATGGTAGCCATCTTCTTAACAGCCTTACGGATGGTGGGGAAGTTTGTGAGCATACCACCGGGCCAACGCTCTATCACGTAGGGCATACCTACCGACTGTGCCTTCTCGGCAACAATATCCTTGAGCTGTTTCTTTGTTGCAACAAAGAGAATCTTCTTTCCGCTCTTTGCAATCTGCTTCAGTGCTTCGGCAGCTGTATCTACCATTGCAGCAGTCTTATGCAGGTCTATAATGTGGATACCGTTACGCTCCATGAAGATGTAGGGAGCCATTGCGGGATTCCATTTACGTTTCAAGTGACCGAAGTGTGCACCGGCCTCCAAAAGTGTTTCAAATGTAATTCTTGACATTGTTTTTTAAATTTAAATCGTTTACCTTCTTTTTTAATTAATCCCTTGTTAACCAACCTCTTTGGTAGCCCACCAATAGAAAAACACCGATGGAGTCCAAAGTGGTTTAGATACTAAACGTCTTTTTTCGGGCCGAATATTAACGTTTACTGAACTGGAATCTACGACGTGCTTTGGGCTGTCCGGGCTTTTTACGCTCAACCTCACGAGCATCGCGTGTAAGGAATCCTTCTGAACGAAGAGCTTTCTTATCCTCGGGGTTTATCTTAACAAGAGCGCGAGCGATAGCCAAACGCAGAGCCTGTGATTGGCCTGTGTAACCACCACCGTCCAGATTAACCTTAATATCGTACTTCTCAACAACATCCAACTTCATCAGAGGCTGCTTTACAACATACTGAAGAATGCTTGAGGGGAAGTATTCCAGCAGATCCTTTTTATTTATAGTAATTTTTCCGGTACCTTCAGTAACGAAAATACGGGCAACTGCGCTTTTACGTCTGCCTAATGCATTTACCATTTCCATCTGCTTTCCTTATTTATATGAGTTAATATCTATAGTTTTGGGTGACTGTGCTGCATGCTTGTGCTCAGGACCTTCATAAACATAAAGGTTGTTGAGGATGTGATCGCCAAGGCGAGACTTGGGGAGCATACCGCGTACAACGTGCTTAATAAGACGCTCGTAACCTTTGTAGCCTTTGGCAACATCTGCGGGGCTGAAAGACTTCTGACCGCCGGGATAACCGGAGAAGCGCAGATATATACGATCCGTCCATTTGTTTCCTGTCATTCTTACCTTGTCAGCGTTAATGATAATAACGTTATCACCGCAATCTGCATTGGGTGTAAAGCAAGGTTTATACTTACCTCTTAGAATCTTGGCAACCTTTGAGCCAAGGCGACCAAGCACTTGGTCGGTAGCATCAACAACAACCCACTCTTTGTTTGCTGTTGCTTTGTTTGCTGAAATAGTTTTGTAGCTTAAAGTATCCACTTTAATTCATTTAAAAAAGTTAATAATTCCATTTCTTGACACTCCCTTGCAGCCCTATATTCGGAATTTTAAGGACTTCACAAGAACCCTCTTCACGCTTTGCACAGGCTGTTGGCTGGACTGCCCGATTGCTCACTCAGAGACCTGAAGCGCCATGCGCCCATTCATGGGCTGATAATAATCGGCCTGCAAAATTAGTAAAAACCGTTGGAACTGACAAGGAAACAAAAAGTTTTTTCAAAAAAAACATATTTTTCTTTGCTAATATCAAAAAAAGCCATACCTTTGCAACGCATTTAACAAATGCCCAGATGGCGGAATCGGTAGACGCGCTGGTCTCAAACACCAGTGGGGCAACCCATCCCGGTTCGATCCCGGGTCTGGGTACAAGTAAAAGGAGAGATTTTTCAATCTCTCCTTTTACTTTATATCAAATTAATTTATATCAAAATCCATACACTGCACATATAAAAAAATTAGCAAGAACAACAAATGTTGTTCTTGCTAACTAAGAGCGGAAAACGAGACTCGAACTCGCGACCCCAACCTTGGCAAGGTTGTGCTCTACCAACTGAGCTATTTCCGCAAATAAAGTTTTTTTGGTGAAGAAGATGAGACTCGAACTCACACGACCCAACGGCCACTACCCCCTCAAAGTAGCGCGTCTACCAATTCCGCCACTTCTCCATTCCAAATTCATTGCGCGCAGCACCGAGTGCCCAGAACAGGACTCGAACCTGCACGTCTCTCAACACTCGCACCTGAAACGAGCGCGTCTACCATTCCGCCACCTGGGCTTCTTGTAAAACACTCCGGTTCACGCGTTGTTTGATTTTGAGCGGAAAACGAGACTCGAACTCGCGACCCCAACCTTGGCAAGGTTGTGCTCTACCAACTGAGCTATTTCCGCAGCACAAACAATCTTTGATTATAACACAGAATCCGGCATTATTTTGCTGCTCCTGCCCTGCATTGTCTTTCGACTAATAATCAAAGACTTTAAGATTCAGTTTAGCACTTCGAGCAAAGACTTTCACTAAAGTCACCCGCCGTACTCTTTCAACGGGTGCAAAGGTACGTCATTTTTTAAAATCTGCAAAACTTTTTCGACTTTTTTTTCGGCAAATCACAAACTTTTTTATCCGAGGGTTCCTCTAAGACAAAAAAACATTTGAGTATCAGCACATTCTATCACGATAATCCTCATAAACAAATTGTTTGAGAATTTCAAGTTCACCATCGACATGCAGCAGGGCAATAGAGGGATGCGATATTCCGTTAAACATATTTGTCTTTACTGTGGTATAATGTATCATATCCTCAAACACAATTCTGTCGCCCACACGCAAAGGTGCTTGAAAGCGCCAACTGCCCATATAGTCACCACTGAGACAGCTGTTACCACCCAAACGATAGATATTCTCGTTAAAGGGTGCACCTTTTACAGCGTCTGCATCGAGGCTTTCGGCGTCGGTTACACGAGGCTGATAAGGCATTTCGAGACAATCGGGCATGTGGCAAGTGAAGCTGACGTTGAGTATTGCGGTGCGTATTCCCCTGCTTTCGACAACATCCACCACCGATGAGACCAAACTTCCTGTCTGCCATGCAAAGGCCGACCCCGGCTCAAGTATTATATGCAGATTAGGGTATCGGCTCTTCAACCCCTTAAGCAGTTCGATGAGATGCTCAACATCATAATCTGCGCGTGTCATAAGATGACCGCCTCCAAGATTGAGCCATTTGAGACAGGAGAGCCACCTTCCGAACTTCCGCTCTATATGTTCAAGGCTATGTTCAAGAGCGTATGAATCAGACTCGCAGTGGCAATGGCAGTGAAACCCCTCTATTCCGCTTGGCAAATTCTCTGGCAGAGAGTCGGCCGTCACACCGAAACGACTGCCGGGCGCACAGGGATTATACAATTCTGTCTCAATTTCGGAATATTCGGGATTTATTCTTATTCCGCACGATATTGAGTGTGGCGCATCTTTCGTGCGCTCATAGAAGCGTTGGTACTGTGTAAGGGAATTAAACGATATATGGCTGCTGCAACGCATTATCTCGTCAAATTCCTCATCGGTGTACGCGGGTGAGAAAGTGTGAGCAAGACTGCCGAATTCCTCTCTTGCGAGACGGGCTTCGTGTATGGAGCTTGCCGTTACCGAATTTATATACTCGCGAAATATGGGAAAGCTCTTCCATAGTGCAAAAGCCTTAAATGCAAGAATTATCTCTACATCTGCCTCACGCGCCACTCTGCTTATGAGTTTCAGATTGCGACGCAGCAGAGCCTCTTCCATTACGTAGCAGGGAGAGGGCACCTGCATGATTTGTTCTTTATTCATTGTCCACAACTGTTAATTTAGCCCAACTGAGCAATAAAGTTTTCTCACCAACTACTCTGAATCGTATTTTGGCCTTTGCGTTAATGCCGGCACCTTCGAGCGACAGCACTTCGCCTATTCCGAATCGGTCGTGACGCACTGTGGCACCTGCACACAGCGCAGCATCACTTGCTTTTGGCGTCGATACATGAACAGCATCGCTCACCCGTTGCAGACGCGACGCCTGTCGCTCGCGTTCGGCTGCCGCAACGTAGGGATTGGGGCGCGGCGGCGCCTTGGGTGCGGATATTTGCCGGTCGACCGGCCTGCGCTCCATTGTAGCGGCAAAAGAAGGTTCCCTCTGTTCGACTACCCCGACACCGCGCATTGCCGTTCTTTGCACTCCGCCGCGCATTGCGATATATCTGCCGTCTATCTCTTTAAGGAAGCGGCTCGGCTCGCAAAATTCAAAACTGCCGAAACGGTAACGGCTCTTGGCAAAAGAGAGCATACAGAAATCCATGGCACGTGTTATTGCAACATAGAACAGACGACGCTCCTCTTCAAGTTCGCGCATGGAATTTTGTGCCATCGCATTTGGGAAAAGCTCCTCTTCGAGCCCCACAATAAAGACCGCCGGAAATTCAAGTCCTTTGGCCGAGTGCACAGTCATCATGGTGATAAAGTCGTTATTACCGTCACCTTCGATATCTTGGTCGGTGAGCAGCTGCACACTGTTTATATAATCCATGAGACGATTCTCGCTGTTGCCCTCTTCGCGACGGGTGTCAACAAAATCGGCTATTGCGCTCATCAGCTCCTCCATATTCTCCTTACGGCTTTTTCCTTCGACGGTTGTATCGCGGAATATTTCGTTCCACAGCCCAGATGACTGCACAATATCACGCGCTGCCGACAGGGCGTCGCTGTTCGACACTGCGGCACTGAACCTCTCTATCATCTCGGTGAACTTTTGCAATTTGCCAAGAGTGCCTTTGTTCACCTCCAAATTATATACAAGGGGTTGCGAGAGCACACTCCACAGGTCTACTCCGAGGTCGGCCGCAAGGTTTATGATTTTTCGCAGCGTTGTCTCACCTATTCCGCGTGCCGGATAATTTATCACACGTTTGAGCGCCTCTTCGTCGCGCAGATTGCATGCGAGCCTGAAATATGAGATTGTATCTTTGACCTCTTTACGCTGATAGAACGAGAGACCGCCATATATTCTATAAGGAAAGGCGCGTTTGCGAAAAGCCTCTTCAAATATACGCGATTGAGCATTGGTGCGATACAGAATGGCAATATCCTTGTACGAAAGACCATGTACTCTGCGCAGTTCGGCAACACGATTGGCAACAAGTTCCACCTCTTCGTAGTCGGAATATGCCGGGCATACGATAAGCGGCTCACCCTCGCCACGTTCCGAGAAGACATTCTTTTGTATCTGCTCGGTGTTTTTTGAAATCAGGCTGTTGGCTGCGTTGACTATCATTTTTGTGGAGCGGTAGTTTCGTTCGAGCTTAAAAACGGCGGCATTGCCGTAGCGCTCTTGAAAGCCCAATATGTTGCCGATGTTCGCCCCTCGGAACGAATAGATGCTCTGTGCATCGTCGCCCACCACACAAATGGCACGTCGTGCCTGAGTGAGCTGCCACACTATACAGCCCTGCACATAGTTTGTATCTTGAAACTCATCTACAAGCACATAACGAAACTGTCGCACATATTTTTCGCACACCTCGGGGTGTTCATCAAACAGGCGGTAAGTGTTAAGCAGAAGGTCGTCGAAATCCATAGCATTTGCCTGACGGCAACGAGCCGTATAGCGACTATACACCTCGTGTGCCGATGGGATGCGGGCGCGTTGGTCATCGGCAATCAATTCTCTGTCGCGTGCATAGTCCTCGGGATAGACAAGACGGCTCTTTGCCGAGGATATACGTTCGGACAAATGGGATGGCTTATACAGCTTTTCGTCCAGCTCCATCTCCTTGATGATTGTCTTTATAAGGCTTCGCGAGTCACTCTGGTCGTAGATGGTAAAATTAGAGTCGTAGCCGATGAGTGCAGCTTCGCGACGCAATATCTTTGAGAATACAGAGTGAAAAGTGCCCATCCACAGATAAGAGGCGGTGCGTTCTCCCACTCTAAGAGCTATACGCTCTTTCATCTCCCGTGCCGCTTTATTGGTGAATGTCAATGCAAGTATCGCCCAAGGCTCGTAGCCCTGTTCAAGCAGATAGGCTATTTTATATGTAAGCACTCTTGTTTTTCCCGAGCCGGCTCCTGCAATAACCAATGATGGCCCATCGAGGTAGCGCACTGCATCAAGTTGAGCCGCGTTTAGTTCTTCTTCGTAATCTATCATCATATAATATATGAAGCTGTTTCTATTTTCATCACACCCGGAAGCTGTTTATTTTATTGAAAGAAACAACGTTTTCTAATTTACAAATTTACAAAAAAAGCTCTTCTATATAAGAAACTTTTAATTGATTTTCGCCGTTGCGAAGATAGTGAAATTTGGCTAAATGCACGAACATTGAAATAATAAACCTTGTTATTTAGATACATAATCAAAAAAAACAATTATAAATATGAGCATAATAACCAAAAACAGAGCAACCGGCTACCAAATGCCCGTTCTTCTTTATCCTGCGAGTGCACTTGAGCCTGTGATAAGCCAAGCGACAATAGAGTGTCACTATGGCAAGCACCTGAAAACATATCTCGACAATCTCAACCGCTTGGTACAGGGCTGCGACTATGAAGATATGACGTTGCACGAGATTGTGACAAGCGCTCCCGAGGGGCCGCTGTTGAACAATGCGGGACAGGTGCTTAATCACGCATTGTATTTTGAGCAATTCAGCCCCTACTCTCCACAGAACAACCGCCCTCATGGCACTCTGCTAAGTGCCATCCGCTTCGACTTTGGCAATTTCGAGACATTTAAAAGCAAGATGGAAGAGGCTTGTGCAGCACTTTTCGGTTCGGGCTGGGTGTGGCTCACCCAAGACGAGAGTGGCAAGCTCGACATTATGCGCTGTCACAATGGCGACAATCCCATGCGCTACCGCATGAAACCCCTCTTCGGAATAGATGTTTGGGAGCACGCCTATTATCTCGACTATCAAAATCGCCGCACCGAGCATGTCAAACGTATATGGGAGATTGTCGATTGGGAGATGGTAGAGAGCCGTATGGATGTGTAACATAATCATAAAACAGGAGCGCTATTTAATTTAGCGCTCCTGTTTTATGATTATGTTATTTTTGCTCCTTAATAAGATAAATAATCACCGGAAGGTGGTCGCTGTAACCGTTGAGCCACACTCCGCCGGCATGTGTACGTTTGGGCGAGCCTTTATATTTACCCTCTTGCTGCAACATATAGCTGCGTGTAAAAATCTCGGGTTTCCAATATTTCAATGTGGTGCGGTCTTTGCCCACAAGATTTCCGTTCACCACAATTTGGTCGAAAAGATTCCACTTTCCGCGATATTTCAGTGTTCCGAGCCCCTTGTTACGCAATATGTTCCACCAGGGATTGTATAGGTCGCCCGATGTTTTTATCTGCTTCTGCTCACGCATTGCACCAAGACTGTTTTTCATGCTTTTGTCGTCGGGGTCGTCGTTCATATCACCCATTATTATTATTTTCGACTGCGGGTCGACACTCAGCAGAGAATCTTTAATAGCACGCACCAACACTCCTGCACGTTCACGGGACTGCGACGAAGCATAGCGCGAGGGCCAATGGTTCACCACAATATGCACACGTTCCTCTGCCATCTGTCCGCTCACGACAAGGAATCCGCGTGTTTTGTAAGTGGTATCGTTTTCCTCAGTGATATAAGGAACCAATCGACTATCAATCTGTTTAAAAAGTTTTGGATTATAGAGCAATGCACAATCCACTCCGCGAGTATCAGGGCCCTCGATGTGTGCAACCTTCCAACCGCGATGGGCAAGCACCGGATGGTTTACAAGGTCGTCGAGCACTCTGTAATTCTCAACCTCTGACACCCCCACTGCCGACATTCCCATAGGCAACATATCGGCCGACATTTCGTTGAGCACCGTTGCCATATTCTTCAGTTTGGCAGAATATTTCATTGTGCCCCACTTATTAACCCCGTCGGGAAGATACTCAAAATCGTTCTTTCCCGCATCATGTATAGTATCAAAGAGGTTCTCCAAATTGTAGAAACCCACACTGTAGACCTCATATTTTCTCTCTTGGGCCGACAGCACGAACACCAAGGAGTGCAACAAAAACAGCAATGCCGAAATATATACTCTCATATTCTGAATAAATGTATCTACAATCAAATTTCCGTAAAAGTAGTACTTTTTTTTGCAGCACCTGCCACTTTAAAGCTGTTTTTTTCAACAATCGGTTCATTTTTTACTTTTGTTTATAAAAAAAGGAATTTTTATTTTGAGAGGTAGACCTTTTTTACCTACCTTTGAGATAAATCTCGAAGATAAGACGGCACTCGCTGTGAAAAAATAGTCAAGCAAGCTTGATATTATTTCGCTCGTTTGTTGCTATCTTTGAGGTAGACCTTATCAGATGAACTTCCTGAAAAAAGTGTAAAGTTCAAGGAAATGCGTAATAAGATAAAACGAAACAGTAAATACTTTTAAATAAAATTTATGAACAGATTTTCAAAGTACGCCGCACTATTGATGCTGATGCTCCATTGCGAAGCAATTGCCCTTGCAAGTGGCACTATGCAAGCAAACGACACATCTGTGGACGAAAGCACGCAGCGCATGGTGGTGCAAGACAAAAGAGGCAAAAACGCCCTCAACAAAGAGATAAAAAAAGACCCTGCGTTTCGTTTCCCATCCGACACACTGCTTTTAGGAGAAATGCAGGCCATCGACGCTCAGGCAAACGATGGAAAAGATGTGTTCACATTCTCCGAAGGACAGCTTGACGAGGATGAGGATGTTATTCAAGGAGCCGCCACACTCACCTCCTCGAGTGACGACTATTTTCTTTCCGAAGTAGGCTATCTGTTCAGCCCTATGCGCTTCAGGATAAGAGCATACGAAAATATGTATAATAACATGTATGCCAACGGAGTTCTTTTGAACGACGCCGAGCGCGGAAACTTCAGCTACGGAATGATTGGCGGACTGAACGACGCCACACGCAACCGCGAAGGTGCAACATTTTTGGAAGGAGCAAGTTTCGGATATAGTTCCGTGGGAGGAGCAAGCAACATCAACATGCGTGCAAGTCAGTTTGCAGCAGGACACAAAGCCTCACTTGTGGGCTGCAACCGCAACTATCTTGCCCGAGCCATGTATACATACGCCACAGGACTTATGGAGAACGGTTGGGCCTTTGCCGGCTCAGCCTCATATCGTTGGGCCAACGAAGGAGTGATAGAAGGAACATTCTACAATTCATTCGGATATTTTCTTTCGGCACAAAAAATCATCAACGACCGTCACAGCATCTCCATAGCCACATGGGGTTCACCCACAGAGCGCGCACAACAGGGTGCAGCCACCGAAGAGACCTATTGGCTGGCCAACAGCCACTACTACAACCCCAACTGGGGCTATCAGAATGGCGAAAAGCGCAACGCCCGCGTGGTAACATCGTTCGAGCCCACAGTACTCCTCACATGGGATTGGGAGATTACCCGCGAAACCAAGCTCACCACATCGTTGGCAGGCAAATACTCCCAATATGGCACAACCGCCCTCGGATGGAACGGCAATGCTGCCGACCCTCGTCCCAACTATTATCAGAATCTGCCAAGCGCAGCATACGACGTTTGGAGCCTCGACTACACACCCACCGAAGACGAGGTGGCAGATTGGTATCGCCGCTACGACTATTGGAAAGCAAGCAAGGCCAATCGTCAAATAAATTGGGACTACATGTACTATGCCAACCAACAGGCCAACGAAACAGGCGGCAACGCCCTCTATTATGTAGAGAAACGTAACAACGACCAAATGATGCTCAATCTGAGTTCGGTACTCAACCACGAGTTCAACAACAGCAACAAAATAACAATAGGACTTAATCTTGGTACCACAAAGGGAATGCACTATAAAACACTCGACGATCTTTTAGGTTCCGACAGCTATGGCGCCGATATTGACAAATTCTCGGTTGGCGACTTTGCCCCCAACAGCGACTACGTACAAAATGATGTAGACCACCCCGGCAGAATAGTCAAAGAGGGCGATACATTCGGCTACGACTACGATATTTACGTAAACACGGCACGCCTGTTCGGACAATATCTGCACAGTGAGAGTAACTTCCAATTCGTTGCCGGCGCTCACATCGACGGAACCACTATGGAACGATACGGAAACATGCGCAACGGCCGCGCCATAAACAATTCAAAAGGCAGCAGCGGCACGGCAAAATTCCTTGGCGGCGGTGCACGAGCAGGCCTTCAATGGAACATAAACGGAAACAACACCTTCGCAATGGGATTCGGAATAGAAGAACGTGCCCCTCTGGCCTACAATTCATTTGTAGCCCCCCGCATGCGTAACGATTTTATTTACGGACTCGAAAATGAGAGAGTGTGGAGCCAAGAAATATCCTACAAGCTCTCATACGGCCCTGTAACAGCAAAAGTCACAGGCTACTACACACAATTCGACAATGTTGTAGAGCAGAGCGCATTCTACAACGACATGCTCTCAAACTTCACCTACCTGTCAATGACAGGCCTTCAAAAAAAGCACTACGGAATTGAAGCAGCCATCGTATATAACATAACATCGGCACTATCAGTGAACTTCTTAGGCAGCATAGGAGAGGCCGAGTACACAAAAGACGCCACAGGATTCCTTATCAGCGAAAATGAAGAGGTGGTACAAAATGACAAGGTATATATGAAAGGCGCACATATAGATGGCACCCCACTCACAGCAATGAGCTTAGGAGTAGACTACAACATAAACGGATGGTATCTGAGCGCAAATGCCAACTACTACGATCGCGTATATATAGGAGCATCCTCATACGCACGCTTGTCAAGCGTGGTAGGCGAGCCTGTGATTGACGTCAACGGCAACGAAGTTCTAAACAAGCCCAACCAATTCCACGGCGACGGCGGATTCCTTGTCGATGCCTCAATAGGAAAAAGCATATATCTGCGCGGTGGAAAGCGATTAAACATCAACCTGATGCTGCAAAATATACTTAACAACGAAGATATGATTACAGGCGGATATGAGCAGAATCGCGACGACTCCTATTCCGATGGAGAAGCACGCACCTACAAATTCTCAAAGAATCCATATCTCTACTACGCCAACGCATTCAATTTCTACCTGAACATCGGACTCCGTTTCTAATAAAATATGAATAAGAATATGAAAACCCTTAAGAATATATTTATATTGGGTATATCACTGTTTATGTCAGTTTCGTGCATGAACGATTTTGATGAACCCGAATTCAAGACCCCCCCATTCGGCAACAACGCCATAGGAGAGGCCAACACCACAATCGCACAATTAAAAGAAAAATATGCAACTACAATATCGTCAAGCGGTGTCGAAGAGATAACCGACGATATAATAATCGAGGGTGTTGTGGTGGCAAACGACGAGAGTGGCAATATATACAAACAATTTGTGATTGACGATGGAACCGGCTCCATAATAGTGGGAGTGAACGACGTGGGCCTCTATGCAGTGATGGCACGCGGACAAAAAATTTTGATTGATTGCAAAGGACTGCACGTTGGCGGCTACGGACAATTGGCACAGATAGGCGGACTGTATAACGGCAGCATTGGTCGCATGAACAAATTCACATTCCCCCTTCATGTAAAGCTCGAAGGCACCCCCTCGCCCGAGATGCACGGGATAGAACCATTGGTGATTGATGAGACATTCTTTACAAATGCCAACAAAGCCACACTGCCCCGCTATGTACGCATGAACAACGTACACTTTGAAGAGGCCGACGGCACAGAGCTGTATGCCCCCGAAGATATTGCATACAACAATGTAGTAGAGCGCACAATAAAAATAGGAAACACAAGAGTACTGTTCCGATTCAGCACATACGCCGATTTTGCCAACGAAGTGATGCCACAAGGAAATTTCGACATAACAGGAGTGCTCACACGCTACCGCGACTATTGGCAATTCATGCTAAGTTCAACAAACGACATTAAATCAGAAAACGAATAAAAACATAATACCATGAAAAAGTTAAAAAACCTATTCATCATCGCAATGGCAGCATTGGCATTCAATGCCTGTGAGGACGTCCCTGCCCCCTATACGCTACCCGGCGAAAACACAGGTGGCAACACTCTTCCCGAGGGTGTATACATAGACGCAAGTTTTGCCAACAACTTCGGCACATTCACAACAGCCGAAACCGAAGGCGAATACCCTTGGATTATAGATTACAGCACAGCCAAAGCAACATCTTATGTAGATAATCAAAACAACCCTGCACAAAGCTGGCTCATCTCAGCCCCTGTGGATTTTACAAACGAAACAGAAGCCTACGTTGCTTTCGATTATATAATAAGATACTCCGAGAGCGGAAAAGTGGCAGCCAACCACCAATTATTAGTCAGCACCGACTACACAGGCGACCCCACTGCAGCTACATGGATAAACATAGATTATGGTGCAACGGAAGGCAGCGATTGGCAAACATTCTACAAAGCCAACGTATCGGTTCCCGGTGAAGTGATGGGAAAATCCAACGTCACATTCGCCCTCAAATACACCGCAAAATCAAAAGCAGGCACATGGGAGGTTAAGAACTTTGTAGTTGCTCACGGCAAAGGAAGCCACGAGACAGAAAGCGGCGACTACATAAACGAATCATTCTCGACAGACTTTGGAGCATTCACACTTGCACAAACCGTCGGCAACTATCCTTGGATTATAGATTACAGCACAGCCAAAGCAACATCTTATATTGATAATCAAAACAACCCTGCACAAAGTTGGTTGATATCTCCAAAGGTAGACTTTACAAACGAAACGGAAGCCTACGTTGCATTTGAATATATAATAAGATATGCCGAGAGTGGAAAAGTGGCAGCCAACCATCAATTACTCGTCAGTGCCGACTACACAGGCGACCCCGCAGCAGCCACATGGACAAACATAGATTATGGCGCAACAGAAGGTGCCGATTGGCTGACATTCTACAAAGCAAACGTATCGGTTCCCAAGGAGATGATGGGAAAAGCCGGAGTTACATTCGCCCTAAAATACACAGCCGAGTCAAAGGCCGGTACCTGGGAGGTTAAGAACTTTGTAGTTGCCCATGGCATTCCCACAGAAGAAGAGAAGCCCGAAATGGCAGAATACACAGTGACCGAAGCTCTTGCAGCATACATCGACGGAAAACAACTGCCCGCAACAGTAACAGGTTACATTGTAGGAAGCATCGACGGAAAATCCATTTCAGATGGCGCCATCTTTGGTGCAACAACCACAACCGAGACAAATCTGCTCATCGCCGCATCAGCCGACGAAACAGACATAAACAACTGCATCCCCGTACAACTTCCAAGCGGAGCAGTACGCACCGCCCTTAACCTAAAAGGAAATCCCGGAAACTACAAGAAACAGGTTAAGCTCACCGGAAGCATCGAAAAATACTTTGGTGTTGCAGGACTGAAGAGCGTCACAGCATACGAATTTGTGGGAGAGGGCGGTTCAACAGACGAGCCGGTTAATCCCGACGGAGTGAGCAGCATCAGCAGTGTCATTGCAGCAGGCGGAGGCAGCGCAACAATACAGGGAACAATCATTGCCACATACGCACGCGGATTCCTTGTAAGCGACAACACAGGCACAATATTAGTGTACCTTGGCAGCGATAATGGCTTCTCAGAAGGCGATGTGGTTACGGTAAGCGGAGAGACAAGCGTATACGGCGGCTTGCTGCAATTCGGAAACACATCCACCGCAACAAAAACAGGAACAGCAACAGTATCAACACCCACCGCAACAAAATGGAACGGTGCCAACCTGGATGCTTATCTCAGCGCACCACAAATAAAATATGTCGAATATACAGGCACACTATCCATAAGCGGCTACTACTATAATGTTAATGTAGACGGAGCAAACAACGCAGTGGGCAGCATCGCATACCCCAAAGAAGGCCTTGTCGACACAAGCCTCAACGGAAAAGCAGTGAAGGTCACAGGCTATGCAATAGGTGTAAGCAGTGGCAAATATGTTAACACAATGGCTGTTAGCGTGGTAGCAGCCGATGGCAGCACAAGCGGAGACCAAGGAGGCAACGACGGCGATGACAATGAGGGCAACAGTGACACCACCACTTTCGACTTCACCAACCCCACAGCCCTCACTCCATCGGTAACACCAAGTGAGGCACCATCTACCGGCGTTGAATTCGACGAGATAACATTCACAAACAACGGCTACACCATATATGCCACAACAGGCAGCGCATCGAACAAAGTGCGCATTTGGACCAGAACCGGCGGCGACACAGAGCTGCGCAGCTACAAAGGCTCAAGCATCACAATATCGGCGCCACAAGGCAGCACTCTCACAAGCATAAAGTTCAATGGAAACAAAGTATCAACCATGACAGCCGACAGCGGCACATTCGATGCAGGCACATGGAGCGGCAATGCAAACAGCGTCACCTTCAGCGTCACAGGAACACTTAACATCACAACCATAGAATTGAAATAAAAATAAATAACAAATTCCGCTCGCGTGGCAGCGTCAAAAAGAATACATTTTGACGCTGCCACGCAATATTTAGTAGCTGTTTAAATTTATAAATAATATTTTCTTAAGAGAAACAATATTGTGTGTTTCGCCTTTTATATTCAAAAAAACAATAAACCTTTTGATTTAACGATAAATAACAATATATTTGCCAAAATAGCAGAACAAACAGACATAAATCTACATACTATGGGACTCATCACAAATCGCAAAAAAAGAACACGCACCGACGAAGAGAGATTTTACGATAACTTAGCCGAACAAATATTCAAAGGCAATGTTATACCTGTGATAGGCGACAGTCTTGTCCTTGAGAATGAAGATACCACAATTGCAAAAGCCCTCTTGGAAGCCATTACAACCGACTACGAAATAAGCTGCAATCCTGAGACTTTTTCAGACCTCTATTATGATAAAGAATTTGAAGAGTACAGAACCAATCTTTACGAAGATATTTCCGGACTTATCGAAGCAAACCAAGAAAACTTCAAGCCCTCGGCTGTTCTGCAAGATTTACTTTCCATTAAGCAATTTCCCTTTGTAATAACTACCTCGGTAGATTATACCGTAGAAGAGACCATGAAGGAGATATGGCTGAAACGCGGAAAAGAGGTAAAGAGCCTTATCTTCTGCAACGACCCCAAGAAGAACGACGACATAAAAAGCGATACAGAGATAAAACACCCCACAGTATACTACATATTCGGAAAAGCAAACAACAACAGAGAACACAGCTTTGTTCTCACAGAAGAAGACCTGCTACTGTTCTGTAAATCGCATCTGATTAACATGGAAGGTTCACACTTATCCAAAGTGATAGCAAAAAAATATCTTCTGTTCATAGGAGTGAACTACTCAGATTGGCTTATGCGTTTTCTTTGGTACTCAATGAGAAACGACCTATATATCAGTTCGGATGTGCTCATAGGCAACCGACAGATGGAGATTTCTCTACTCAATTTCCTTAAGCGCGTCAGCATCAAGATTCAGAATAATCCAAAGAAAGTTTTAGACGAGATAAAATCTCGATTAAAAGAATTGGAAGATAGAGAGATAGAAGATGAAGAGAAGAAGTTTGATACCGTTCCACAACATAGCGACTTTTTTATCTCCTACTCGCGTCGCGACATACAGTATGCCGCAGAGCTATACAAAGAACTGACCGAAAGAGGTTATAAATGTTGGTACGACAAAAAAAACATAAGTATAGGCGAAGATTGGGAATTAGCCATTCGCAAGGGAATATGCACTGCACGAAAATGTATCATTCTGCTATCCGAGAATATAGCAAACGAATCGCAGAGCCATCACCCATATAGGACAGAGTGGGATATAGCTCTTGCCCACAGAGCCAGCGACATTGACTTTGTGTCGCCCATCTGCATAGGTGATGCCGACATTTACAAAGACGAGGGCATGAAGCTCCCATACGACCTTAAAGCCATCAATGCTCGCCAATGGAAAAAATCAGACGACCTAAAAGAGATAATAGATTCATTAACGTCGGCACTGTCATAGAAGCTGTTTGAAATTTAATCGTTACCCCTTTGTCCATCAAACAAAAAGATACGAAAAAACATAAAACAGCACAACAAACATATTATTTAGTAGAAATTAAAACAGCTTCTTAAACTATGGAAAGCAACAAACAAAACACACAAAATCCGTGGTTGGGACTAAAGTCATACTCCGAAGGTAAAAAGCTCTACGGACGCGATAACGAAATAACAGAACTTTCGCAAAAAATCATATATAACACCCAAACAATCATATACGGACGCTCGGGAATAGGAAAATCCTCACTGCTCAAAGCCGGAGTATTCCCTATACTGCGCAAACACGGCTTTTTCCCCGTATACATCCGCCTTATACACGACGACGAGCAAAATTCATATTCATCACAAATATTCTCGGCAGTAGAGGGTGCACTCCAAAAACTGAAGATAGAGGTGTGCACCGAGCAAGGCTACACACAACAAATAATAGAAGGCACAAAAGAGTGCGTTGTTCCAAAATTCAACCCCGACGACGAAGAGGAGACACTTTGGGAATATTTCCACAGACACAAATTCCAATATCTGAATCCCGAAAATGGCGAAAAGGTATATATTATGCCTGCACTCATGTTCGACCAATTCGAGGAGATATTTACACTGCAAAAGAACGATAAAAAGATAAAATCATTCTTCGATGAATTTGCCGGACTTATAAACAACATTCCACCCCACGAACTAACTGCACGTAAAGCTGAAGAGTCAGAGGTTGAGAATGTAGTAGAAAAAAGCATCAACAGCACACTTATAACAAAAATAAGGACAAAGGGAGGCGCAAGCAACCAACACCGAAACGATTATATTACGGACAGCCTGTTCCATTTTGTAATCTCGATACGCGAAGACTTTCTCTCGCACCTCGAACGCAACATCACCCACATACCACTGCTCAAGCACAACCGCTACTGTTTGCAACCCCTCAACGAAGAGTGCGCATCGGAGATTATCATGAAGCCATGCCCGGGACTTATCTCGGTGGAGGTAGCCAAAGAGATAATATCAAAAGTAACCGGAGCAAAATACGAATCATTCGAGATTGACAACAACCCCGAGCTGGAGGTAGACTCGGCCATCCTCTCACTCTTCCTCAGCGAGCTATATAAGAAAAAAGAGAAGGAGGCAACAAGAATCACCCGCGAAGATGTAATAAAGCAGGGCAAGAACATTATACCCGATTTCTACGAAGAGACAATAAGACATATTTCAGAAACATCGGCTCAATATTTAGAGCGTCGCTTGGTAACAAAAGAGGGACGTCGCGACGCCATTTACATAGAGCAAGCAAAGAGACACGGCCTCACCGACGACGAACTTGAATACCTGCTCAAACAACGCCTGCTGCACAAATACCCCTGGCGCGACGAATTACGCATAGAATTTTCACACGACATTCTGTGCCACACAATCATCAAACGACGTAACGAGCGAGAAACAGAATTAGAGAAAACAAAGCAGGAAGAACTACTGAAAAAAGCCCAAATAGAGAAGCGCAAGCTCACAAACACCCTTATACTAATAATATTGGGAATCATTTTATCCATACTGTTCTACTACGATGGTTGGGTTGACGTAAAAGTTGAAAAATATGCCGCTACCACAAAACATAACACATGGCTGGCAGGAATGAAAATTCTCACAGAAGAGGAAGCCGGCCATCTTGGTTCCTGCTATTGGTTCTACAAAAAAGGACGTTGGGCATCACACTCATTCATGGTAGAAGCCCGAAACGGCTATGGAGAACTAACTACCGAGCACAACATGTCAACATATCTTGTTAACCATTTTGACGACACCGATAAAGATGTCGACAACACCATTAAATCCAGATTAAAAGAGGTTGTACGTTGGATACTAATACCCGACAATACAGGCGAAATCTGCATGCAGGAAAAAGCATACGACAAGGAGAATAACTTGATATATTGCTACAATAATTCACAAGTTCCCGGCAAAAAGCAGTATATATCCACATACACCGACGATTCCGGTTTTCCCATAATTCTGCGCGACTCGTGTTACATATATATACGCACAACATTAGACGAAAATGGGCGAGAGAGCTTGTTGGAATTTTACAACGACAAAGGTCTTCCGGTCTTTAATAAAGACAAGGCATACCAAACAAGACACACATACTTTAGCAACGGCCTTGTCGAGAGCGAAGCATCACTGTTCCTGAACGGAGCAAAGATGAACGACAGGGTTGGAAATTGCGGGTGGAAAACATTGAGTACAACCAACGATGGTTTTAACGGCACTCTTACCATTTTTTATGATGCCGACAATAAGCCTTGCCGTATAACAGAGGATAGCGTGATGATAAAAAAATATGATTATGACGGATATGGCAGATTAATATCGGAATCATATTGGAAAATCAAAGATTATATAGATGTAAACTATTTAAGTTACCAAGATATAGACAATTTTACAGCCGACACAATATCCTCGGGTGTTCATCGAGTGAATTTTGAATACAACGAACACGGGCAAACAACAAGAGTAGAGAATCTCAATCTCGAAGGCAATCCTGTGAACAGCAAGTACGGACACTTTCTGATAATACGCGACTACGACGATAAAGGCAATATGACCAAGGAGTATGCCTATGACACATCCACAAGAATAACCTCGGCAATAGATAAAGAATTTACCTCCGATGGCAAATGTATCTACCACAAAGGCTTTTCAATGTCCGAAAAGGGAGATACCATACTCTACTACCACCTATATAAAGATAAAACAAGAGATATCATAATTATAAAAGACTACTATCCTTACAACGATTATTACAAGTATACAGAAAAGGATATGAGCGACAAAATCCTGTTAATCGCCCATTACAGCATAAGCGATAACAAGCCACTCGGTGATTCGGACGGATTACATAAAACCACTTATGAATATACCTATTTAGATTCAGTAAGAACCATCGAAACAGAGAGATTCTTCAACACTGATGATAAACCATGCAGATATTCAGAAAGATATCCCTATCACAAAAATGTTATAATTGTTGATTCAACGGAACACTCTCGCTCTATTATTCGTTACACCACAGACAACATAAGAAGCGAAGGCTATGACGACAGCGATTCTATAATCGAGTATTTTTACAATGGCACAAAATTTGTTTATACAGATAAAAACTTCAATACCATAATAGCAGAATCAAGTTTGGACGAATATAGTAGAATTTGCCGATACTATGAGAATGCCGCATATTTCTACACTGCAAAATATATAAAATCCATAAAGACCATACCCGATAATAAGAGTTATGGACATTATGCCGTAAATGAATTTGGAGAGCCAAGCCTCATCAGAAGTGAAAATAATAATTACTCCGTTTACTATGATGGTATATCTTACAACGAACAAGGAGAATTAATAATAAAAGAGAATCCGCTTCAACCGTTGCTCTGCGCATTGGAGGCTCCCGGAGACGACAGATTCCGTATCGGCGACATTCTTGTGGAGATGGACGATTGGACAATGTGGATAAGAAAAGATAATCCATCAGTACCATTCTACGACCTTGACACAGAACCAAGCAACGACGTTCCGCATCACTTTAAGGTGCTGCGCTTCAACGAAGAGACAAAGGAGTATGATTTTATGGACATTGATATTCCCATAGGCGACAGCAAATTATCAAACATCAGCTACAAAAAATATTATTGCACCACAGCCGAGTATAAAAGAATAGAAAGATTACTCAAACAGCACATATATCCACACATGTTTGAATTTGTGCCAAATGAAGATGGCGCCCTTTCAGAACAAGGAATGAAGCACGAAGGATTAGTTCTCCAAATTAACGATTGGGACATGACCACACACTTCACCGGAAGCATAGACTCGCTGAAAGCACAATTATCAACCTATGATGGAATGACAAAAAACATTATGATATATAATGAAACAAATGACTCTGTATATAGTTACAAAGTAGAGAGCGACACCTTAGGAGTACGTATAAATTCATACTCATTAAAACCGCGCTACTATAAGCAAATATTGGAACGACTAAACAAAGAGAGAGAAGCGCACAGCATAAAAAAGTGAAACATCATCAATATTAACAAAATTTCAGAAATAAAACAGCCGCACAAGCGTTTAATTAACTACATAAAAGAGGATAATAACAGTATAAACATATATCAAACAATACATCATGAAGAAATTTGAATTTGAACTATCCGGACTTGCCGGCGTAGGCATCTGCATAATGATAGGTCTGATGGTTTTGGGCAATTGCGTTGGCGACGGAATAGAAAAAATGGCAGACAAAGACCGCTACGTAACTGTAAAAGGACTTGCCGAACGCGAAGTGATGGCCGACAAAGTAGTGTGGCCACTCCCCTATAAATGCGTAAGCAACAATCTCGACGACCTATATGCCAACGTAGAAAGCAACAGAAAAACAATTGTAGACTTCTTGAAAAAGAACGGAATAACCGACAACGAGATAAACATCTCGGCACCAAGAGTGAATGACCGCGAAGCTGCCAACTACATTCCCGAGAATATAAAGTATCGCTACTCGGCCGAGGTTGTTATTACCGTAATTACTTCTCAAGTGGAGAGGGTGATAAAACTAATGAGCAGTCAGGCCGAGCTAATGAAGAGGGGCGTTGCAATAGACCAGGACTATAGCTCGCAAACCCGCTTCGATTTTACCCTGCTCAACGAACTTAAACCCGAGATGATAGAAGAGGCCACACGCAATGCTCGCGCCGTTGCACAAAAATTCGCCGACGACTCAAACAGCAAGCTCCGCGGCATACGCAGAGCCAACCAAGGACAATTCAGCATCACAAACAGCGACGAAAGCACCCCGCATCTTAAAAAAATTCGCGTGGTTACAACCGTTGATTATTTTCTGAAATAATACAAAGAGAGTATCAACAGGCATTATATCATAAAAAATCCGCTCGCAACAGTGAGCGGATTTTTTATGATATAATGCTTTTTTTACTGTATATCAGAACTGCCACAATTTTCACCGTCAACGTTTGCGCTTTTAAATAATTTTCGTTTCTTTTGCAAGATATTGTAAAACTTTTAAACTACTCAAACAACAGTCAGGCACATATATATAAATTCTAAATAAAACCAACAAAATTATGGAAAAGATTTTAGGCCTTATCAATGCACCGTTCACCCCTTTCTATGAGAACGGCGAAGTAAACTACGAACCCATTCCCGCCTATGCCCAAATGCTCGCAAAGAACGGGCTGAAAGGCGTATTCATCAATGGCTCATCGGGCGAAGGATATATGCTCACCGAAGAGGAGCGCATCAAGCTCACCGAAGCATGGGTGGCAGCAGCACCCAAAGACTTCAAGATAATAGTACATGTGGGTAGCACATGCGTAAAATCGAGCCGCCGCATGGCCGAGCATGCACAGAAGCTGGGAGTATTCGGCATTGGCGCCATGGCACCCCCTTTCCCAAAAGTTGGTCGCGTAGAGGAACTTGTAAAATATTGCGAGGAGATAGCATCGGCAGCTCCCGAATTGCCATTCTACTTCTACCATATTCCGGCATTCAACGGAGCATACTTGTCTATGGTAAGCTTCTTGCAAGCAGTGGACGGCAGAATCCCCAATTTCGCAGGAATAAAATATACATTTGAAAGTCTCTACGAATACAATCAATGCCGCCTTTATAAGAATGGTAAATTCGATATGCTTCATGGACAGGACGAGACGATACTTCCCTGCCTTGCAATGGGAGGTGCTCAAGGCGGTATAGGCGGCACAACAAACTACAACGGCTGCAACCTCGTGGGCATCATCGAAGCGTGGAACGCAGGCGACCTTGAGAAAGCACGTGAGCTGCAAAATTTCTCACAAGAGGTTATAAACGTAATATGCAACTACCGCGGTAACATTGTTGGTGGAAAGAGAATAATGAAGCTCATAGGCCTTGACCTTGGCAAAAACCGCACACCATTCCGCAATATGACCGACGAAGAGGAGGTTGCAATGCGCAAAGAGCTTGAAGCCATAAACTTCTTTGAGCGCTGCAACAAATTCTGAGAAACAGTTTCAAAACCAACGGCAATATGAATTGGAAAGAATATCTTACCGAGTGGCAGACGCAATACCGCAAAGACCTTGTGGATAATATCATGCCTTTTTGGCTTGAGCATGGGCTGGATCGTGTGAACGGTGGCGTATACACCTGCCTCGACCGCGACGGCAGTCTCATAGACAGCACAAAATCTGTATGGTTCCAAGGACGTTTCGCTTTTGTTTGCAGTTTTGCCTACAACACTGTGGAAAAAAATCCACAATGGTTGGAAGCGGCTAAGCTCACACTCGACTTTATTGAGGCACACTGCTTCGACAGTGACGGACGCATGTATTTCGAGGTGATGGCCGACGGTACACCCCTGCGCAAGCGCCGCTACGTATTCTCGGAGAGCTTTGCAGCCATTGCAATGGCCGAATATGCAAAAGCCTCGGGCGATGCCGCATACGCACAAAAGGCACTTAAGCTGTTCAAAGACATACGCCACTTTGTGGCTACCCCCGGCTACATGCCTCCAAAGTATTTAGAGACCCTTCAGGCAAAGGGGCACTCCTTGGTGATGATTCTCATTAACACCGCATCGCGCATACGCACTGTGATAGAAGACCCCGATTTAGATGCACAGATAAACGAGTCGATAGCATCGCTGAAAGATTTCATGAAGCCCGAATTTAAAGCTCTGCTCGAAACAGTAGGCCCCAACGGCGAATTTATCGACACAATAAACGGCCGCACCATAAACCCCGGCCACTGCATCGAAACAGCATGGTTCCTGTTGGAAGAGGCCAAACATCGCAATTGGGAAGAAGAGCTGACCCGACAAGCACTCACTATACTCGATTGGTCGTGGGAGTGGGGATGGGACAAGCAGTATGGCGGCATAATAAATTTCCGCGACTGCCGCAACCTTCCTCCGCAAGACTATTCACAGGATATGAAATTCTGGTGGCCGCAAACCGAAGCCATCATAGCCACACTCTATGCCTACGAAGCCACCGGCGACGATAAATACCTCATTTGGCACAAACAAATCAGCGAATGGACATACGCCCATTTCCCCGACACAGAATATGGCGAGTGGTACGGCTATCTGCATCGCGACGGCACAGTGGCACAACCTGCCAAGGGCAACATTTTCAAAGGGCCTTTCCACATACCCCGCATGCTTGTAAAGAGCTACGAACTATGCAGAATATTAACAGACAAAATGTAATCACAAACAAAAAATGAGCAAGATAACAGAAAAGAAATGGTACCCCTGGCTTGTGGTGCTGCTACTCTCGGGTGTTGCATTCCTCAACTATATGGACCGACAGATGCTAAGCACCATGAGGTTTGCCATGTCCGAAGATATAATGGAAGTGGCCACAAGCTACACAGGTCCGTGGGGCTGGGGCGCCCTTATGGCAGCCTTTATGTGGATATACGGCCTTATGAGTCCCATATCCGGCGCCATAGCCGACCGTCTTAACCGCAAGAATCTCATTGTCGGAAGCCTCTTTGTTTGGTCGGCAGTGACATTCCTCATGGGCTTTGTAGACAGCTATTGGGAACTGTATGCTTTGCGTGCAGTGATGGGCTTCAGCGAGGCACTCTACATTCCTGCCGCCCTATCGCTGATTGCCGACATACACAGTGGCAAGACGCGCTCGATGGCAATAGGCATACACATGACCGGACTATATCTGGGACAGATTGCCGGCGGATTCGGTTCGATATTCTCGGGCCTTCTCAATTGGCATACGGTGTTCCTTGTTTGCGGTCTTGCAGGTATGATTTACGCAGTGGTGCTTATACTTTTTGTAACCGACCCCGGACGCGAAAAGAAATCAGCAAGTACAACACAAAACACCGATTCAGCACAACCAAGCGTGGCCAAGAGCATTGCAATGGTGCTCAGCAATATGGCATTCTGGGCTGTTCTGTTTGTATTTACCACACTAAGCATGCCCGGATGGGCCACAAAGAACTGGTTACCCGAACTTTTGGCCAACGTAATAGCCGATAATTGGGGTATGGAGGTGGGTGTAGCCATGAACTATGCCGGCCCCATTGCAGTGATAAGCCTTGCAGGAGCATCGTTCCTCGGTGCCATGATAGGCGGTAAACTCTCCGACAATTGGGTGCAGAAAAATGTACGCGGACGCGTATATACCAGCAGCATAGGCCTTGCGCTCATTGTTCCATCGTTGATATTTATGGGTCTTGGCGACAGTCTCTTGGCCGTTATATTGGCAATATTATGCTTCGGAATAGGCTACGGATTCTTCGACACAAACAACATGCCTATATTGTGTCAGTTTATCCCCTCGCGTCAACGCGCTACGGCTTATGGCTTCATAAACATGTCAGGTGTGCTTGGTGGTGCAGCCATCACCACTGCATTAGGTAATCTGTCGCTCGGCACAGGATTTGCGCTCCTTGGAGGAGTGACAGTGCTATCGTTGCTGATACAGATTATCATGCTGCGTCCAAAAACCGTAAACATGGAATAATGAAAAAAAGCATTTCTTTATTACTCATGGGAGCTGCGCTCTTGGGCTGCATCAACAGCCCCAAGAGCGCATCCGCATTGAAAGAGATTGGCACAATGCCATCATTTGAGAGAGGCTACGAGCAAGGAGTGTCGGCCTGTTATGCCGCCGTCCATAATGATACGTTATATATTGCAGGCGGATGCAATTTTCCGGAAACACCGGCTGCACAAGGCGGCAGCAAACGCTACTATAAAGGAATATATAAAGCCGCCATTGGCGACACACTGCATTGGGAGAAAGCCGGCACACTGCCCACAGCCTCGGCCTACGGTGCATCCACACAATATGGCAGCCATCTGATAATAGTCGGTGGGATGAACACCGATGAAGCCCTCACGACAGTCCTCAGCATCGACATGGCCAACGGATGCAAGAGCGACACGCTCCCCTCGTTACCCTGCTCAATAGAGAACTGTGCAGGTGCCATTTCACAGGATTTACTGTTTGTCACAGGCGGAAACTGCAACGGAAAGCCGTCGAACCGCACCTTCATGCTCAACCTCGGCGACAGCATAAAGAGGTGGGAGGAGCTGCCACCGATGCCATCACGCGCACGTGTTCAGCCTGTGTGTGCAGCCACAAACGATGCACTCTACGTGTGGGGCGGTTTTACCCCGTCGGACAGCACAGGTAGAGCACATACACACACAGATGGAGTTTGTTACAACATAAACGAAAAAAGATGGACTGCACTACCCGACGTCACAGACAACGACACACCCGTCAGCCTTTCGGGAGGAACGGCAATCTTGGCGACAGACGAATGTAGCATTGTTGCGGCAGGCGGCGTTAACAGCGAAATATTCACCGATGCAATATCCGGACGCTACCAACTTATAAAAAAAGAGGATTATATGCACCAAAAACCCGAATGGTACCGTTTCAATCAACGCCTGATGCTCTACAACACAACCAACGGCAAATGGGAAACAGTAGAACGCAACACATCATTTGCACGCGCAGGTGCCATCATGGTGCGTCACAATGACAACATACTATACATAGGAGGGGAACTTAAACCCGGCATACGTACTCCTCAGATACATATCAGATAAAAGAGAAACACCTCTTCACATTAGGAAATCTCCTCGCAACGATTAGGGAATTAACGTTGCAAGGAGATTTTTCTGCCCCTATCTTTGCAGCAGAGATAAACAAGAGAATTGTTCAACCAAGCAAAAAGAATGAGCTATGAAAAGAATGATGATTATTGCAGTGATGATAGGCGCATTGCTTATGCCTGCACAAGTTTCTGCACAGAATGCACGAGAGAGAAAAGTCGAAAAAAAGGTTCAGTTGGTGAAGAGAGGAGATGATAAAAGAGGAGGAAACAAAAAACCCGAGTCACATAAGAAACACGATAAGCACAAAAAGAAAGGAGACTTCAAGCCCAATCATAAGCATGGTAAAGTGCATGCTCCCCACCACGCTCACAAGCATGTTGTAGTGCATAAACACTACCCCGTTCACAAACACCACGCACCTCACCCTCCTCGCACAATTGTGGTGCACGAACATTGCAACGAGCTTGCCGGAGCAGCCGCAATGATTCTGGGAACCGCAGCCCTCGTTTCGCTTTTGGCAAATTAGCACACAAGTTATAAGAAGCTGTTTAAAAATCTCAAAGAGATAAATTTAAACAGCTTCTATTACATACACACAGTTGCAATCAAGTTGCAAACAGCCTCGGCACCAACATCCGATGATGGAAACTGTTTTGATTATATTGGAAAAAGTTTTTATCTTCGCAACGTTTTATAAGGCTCTTAGGAAGCGTTTAATTTTATAACCACTTTTTTCTTGGGCAAAAAAGAAATTGACAGAAATCTCCCCAATATAAGAGGGATGAAACAGAGATACATCTTCTTTGAGAGAATATCCTGAAAATTAAACACTCTCCTAATACTGCAGATTTGTCGAAAATATAAAAGTCAAAAACCATGAAATATATAACACCGCTGATTGACTTGATAAACGAAATGTCGCCCTACCTTTTATTGGGCTTCTTTATTGCCGGCTTGTTGCATGAATTTGTGCCACAGTACATATACCGTCACAAGCTCGCCAAAGGAAGTTTCAGTTCTGTGTTGTTAGCAGCCCTATTCGGAGTACCGCTGCCCTTATGTTCGTGCGGTGTACTCCCTACAGCCATGTCTCTGCGTCGCGAGGGTGTATCAAAAGGTGCAACAACATCATTCCTTATATCAACCCCTCAAACAGGAGTAGATTCTATTATAGCCACCGCATCACTCATGGGAATACCATTCGCCCTGATTCGTCCCATAGTTGCATTTATTACGGCTATCGCAGGCGGCAGCCTTGTGAACATTCTGTGTAAAGAAGATGAAACACTCGCAACCTCGCATGCACACACTGCAAGCAAAAAAAAGAGTTTTTGGGAAAAATGTAAAGGAGCACTATACTATGGTTTTGTTGAGTTTCTTCAAGATATAGGAAAATGGATTGTGATAGGACTTATTGCAGCAGGTATAATAACAGTGCTTGTGCCCAATGATTTTTTCACGGCCTACAACAATATGCCAATCATTAACATGCTCATCGTGTTGTTGTTTTCAATACCGATGTATCTGTGTGCAACAGGCTCAATCCCCATTGCCGTTGCACTTATGATGAAAGGTCTGACACCCGGAGCCGCTCTTGTGCTGCTGATGGCAGGCCCTGCCACCAATATGGCAGCTATTCTTCTGATAAACAAGGTGCTTGGCAGACGTACACTTGTAATATATCTTTCCACGATAATAGCCGGTTCCATTATATTCGGCCTTGCAATAGATTATCTGCTGCCTACGGAGTGGTTCATCACAGGAGCGGCTACACAAACAGCAGAATGTTGCAGCGCACACACGACTGCATGGTGGAAGAGTGCATCGAGCATTCTGTTTGCCATACTCCTTATTTCAGCATTCATAATAAAACATTTAAAACCTAAAAACAATACAACCATGCAAAATTCATTTAAGATAAAAGGAATGATGTGCAACCATTGCAAAAACAATGTGGAGAAGAATCTTGCACAGGTGGAGGGAGTGACAAGCGTTCGCGTAGAACTTGCCGAGGGTGTTGCATACGTCGACGGCACCTTCGATTCCGCTAAAATCATAGAGGTTATAAACGCTCTTGGCTACGAATATTTGGGAGAATGAAGAAAATATGAAAAGACTTAGAAACTGTTTAAATTTCAATTATATAAATTTAAACAGTTTCTAAGTCTTTTTTAAATAGTGAAGTACCGAACAGTTACCTCTGCGAAACAAATCTTTAGCCGTTTCGCGCACCTGCTCGGCCGTTACGGCACGATACTGCTCCACTTCGCACAGGAAATCTTCGGCAGCACCACGCATCTCGGCAAGCGCCAGATTACCTGCAAGATTCTCACCGTTTATGTTACGGAATATATGCTCCGACTCGAATCGGTTGCGCACCTTTTCCATCTCGTCTTTTGGCACAAGGCGCTGTTGCAACAATTCAAGTTCGCGCCATAAAGCAGCTTCGGCACACTCCATGGTAACACCATCGGCAACACGCGCATAAATGGAGAATAGGCCAGGATGTTCGCTTCCCGATATAAAGGCATCAATTTTTGTGAATATATGCTTTTTTTTAACCAAACGAGCATTTAGCCTCCCCGAGTAGCCGTTGGACAGAATATCGGAAATCACATCACACGGAAAAAAATCGGCATCACCGCGACCACCCATGTGAAAAGCCATGTAAAGTGCATTCTGTGGCACATTGCGACGAACGGTCTTGCGACGGCAACGTATCTGACGCGGCTCCATCGGTAATTCAGGTTTCTCATAGTTCTTTGCAGGAATTCCGCCGAACCACTTTTCGCTCCACTCCACGACCTGCTCAAATGTAACATTCCCCACTACGCACAGTATCGCATTGTCGGGTGCATAGTAACGAGAGTAAAATTCTCTCAGCACCTCGACCGGCACATTCGCAATGTGCGACAGTTTGCGCCCTATCGTACTCCAACGATAGGGATGTTTTTTAAATGCCATCGGGCGCAACAGCATGCTGACATCGCCATAGGGACGGTTCAGATGCTCTTGCTTAAATTCTTCCATCACCACTTGACGCTGCACTGCTACACTCTCTTGAGTGAGCTGTATATTCTGCATGCGGTCGCTCTCCATATAAAATGCAAGTTCGGCATTTTGTCGGGGTAGCGAGATGTAGTAGTTTGTTACATCGTTATTTGTGTAGGCATTATTTTCACCGCCGGCACGTTCGAGTGGTTCGTCGAAGGATGGGACATCGGGTGTCCCCTCGAACATAAGATGCTCAAAGAGGTGCGCAATACCTGTATATTCATAGCTCTCGTTTCGTGCACCTACGCCGTAAAGAATATTCACATATACAATCTGTGAAGACTCATCGGCAGTGTGCAGTATGCGCAGGCCGTTATTCAGCCGGTGTTTGTTGATTTGCATTTTCATTTTCCAAGAGAGTGATGCGTTTAATTACAACATCTTTCACCGGACGGTCGTGAACATCGTATGCCTCGAGCGATACTGCCTCTACAATGTCCATTCCCTCCAACACTTCGCCAAACACCGTATAGTAGCCATCGAGATGAAATGCACCGCCCACCTCTTTATAGTGAGTGCGCTGTTCGGGTGAGAAGCTGAATTCCCTGCCCACCATAGCCGAGTCGGCCTTTTCGCTGAAGAACTTAAACAGTTCGTTAAATTCGCTTTTCTTTTTGGCACTCTTCTGAGCCTCGGCATGCAGTTTGTTTATTTTATCTTGATAGGGCTTTTGCAGCTCCTCATATAACTGTCTGCGTATGGTTTTGTTGTACTTTTTTTCGTGATTATTGAGGTGAGAATCTTTCACCTTGTTACCCGTTATAATATAGAAGTGGCTGCCCGACGACTCCACTGCCGGATTGAGACTTGCCGCCGACAGTGCGCCATACTTGTGCCAAAAGCGTGTGGGGTCAATCTCGGCCGGAATTTTGTAGCTCACATCCGTCTCGCCAAGTTTCTGCCCCGGCTTGGCATTGCGCGAGGTTGGGTCGCCTGCCTGAATCATGAAATTCTTTTTTATACGGAAAAAAAGTTGACCGTTGTAATATCCGTTCTTCACAAGATTCACAAAATTTTTGCGATGCAGAGGTGTCTCTTTATATAGAAGCAGCTTTATGTTACCACGGTTTGTTTCTATAAGTACATATTGGTCACTGTCGGGGCTATCCTCGTTCAACTGTCTTATTCCAAATTCGCCCACTCCCTCTTCGTTGCCACCGGCCCCGCATGCAGATGCAAATGCAGCCACAAGGCATAAAATTATACATTTAACAAAAACTTTCATAGAATTAAAATGTAAAAATATGATTTTGCGAAGATAGTAAAAAAATCAAGAAATTCACATTAAAAAGAAAAAAGTCCGATGTTCAAATATTAAGAAGTTGTTTAAATTTCCAATAAATCATTTCTTAATAGAAGCTGTATGAAAGCTGTATGGAAAAGCTGTATGGACTCAGAATATAAAAATAAAAAACCGAAATCGCTTTGCACTTTACACCGCTTGCACTACATTTGCAAAGATGTGCATACCAAAGAGCATCACTCAAACAAATACAAAAACATAAATACAAAAAAAACAATGGCAACATTGAAAGAAAAAATCGGTTACGGATTTGGCGACATGTCCTCCTCCATGTTCTGGAAAATATTCAGTGCCTATCTCCCAATCTTCTACGCAACAGTATTCAATTTAAGTCTCGAAGTCACAGGTATTCTCATGCTTGTAACGAGAATCTGGGACGCAGTGTCAGACCCCATGATGGGCATCATAGCCGACCGTACACAGACAAAATGGGGAAAATATCGCCCCTACCTGCTATGGATTTCAATACCCTTTGCCATATCCGGAGTATTGCTGTTCACCAAACCCGACCTTGGCGAAACAGGAAACACCGTATGGGCATTTGTAACCTACATCTTGATGATGACGATATATACCGCCATAAACGTTCCTTACGGCTCGATGCTTGGAGTGATGACCGAAGATTCTGATGAAAAAACCGTATTCTCGTCATTCCGTATGTTCTTTGCCTATGCAGGCTCATTCATAGTATTGGCCTGCTGGGAGCCTCTTTGCAACATGTTTGCAAACATGAGAGGAACAATGCAAGAGGGCGAGACACTCACACACGACCCACAGGCTTGGCAGAGCGCAATGATGGTTGTGGGGGCTGTCTGTTTTGCTCTTTTTGTGCTAACCTTTGCAATGACACGAGAGCGAGTGAAAACCGCCCCCAAGTCAACAAGCATAGGAGAAGACCTTAAATCACTGCTACACAACGGCCCTTGGTGGATTCTATTGGGCGGAGTACTATTCTTCAACTTCTTCAACGCGATACGCTACGCGGCAATCCCATTCTATTTTACCACACTCATTGCAGCCGACGCATCACTAAGTTTCTTCTCGATGGATTTTATATTCTATGCCGGAATATTCCTTGCCGTGGGCGAAGTAGCCAATATGGCAGGTGTGGCAGCAGCCACTCCCATCACTTTCAAAATCGGAAAGAAAAGTACATTCCTGTGGTCGCTGGCTGCACTCATAGTATTGTGTATAGCGTTCTACTATGTGCCCACAAGCGGAACAACAGCCTATTGGACACTGCTCATTCTGCAAATACTTGTGTGCATACTTACAGGCATAATATCACCCCTTGTTTGGAGCATGTACGCCGACATCTCCGACTATGCCGAACTTAAGTTCAAGACTGCATCAACAGGTCTTATTTTCTCGTCATCATCCATGGCGCAAAAATTCGGCGGAGCGTTCGGTGCATCAGCAGTAATGTGGATTCTTGCATCCTTCGGATTCAACACAGCGGCAGGAGCAACACAAAGTTCCGAAGCTATACATGGCATACAATTGCTGATGAGCTGGATACCTGCCGGAATAGCCTTAATTTCGATACTCTTCATAATGATATACCCTCTTGGTACAAAAAAGATGAAAGAGATTAACGAAAAATTGAAAGCAATAAGAGAGTAAAAAGCCGATTGAGCTTATTTCAAATATGATGTTTATTTTAAGAAGCCGTTTAAATTTCATTGGAAATGTTTTCCAAATTCGAGATATATCTCGAATATAAGACTGCACTCGCTGCAAAATAACAAAGAGAAGCAGCTCTGAAACAGTTCTCAAATAATTCTAAATAAAATTAAACAGCTTCAAAATTAAAGATTATATCTTTCTAAATTGGCGACACAAGACAAATTCAACAAACAGAACAAATAAAAAACCACACACAACTATGGCAAAAAACATACCTTGGCAGGAGCGTCCCGAAGGATGCACAGATATTATGTGGCGATATAGCGAGAATCCCGTGATAGGGCGTTACAGCATACCCTCGTCGAACAGTATTTTCAACAGTGCTGTTGTTCCGTTCGGCGACGGATACGCAGGCGTATTCCGCTGCGACAACAAGCGTGTGCAGATGAACATATTTGCAGGTTTCTCAAAAGATGGTATAAATTGGGAAATAGAGCACAATCCCATTGTATTCAAAGCCGGAAACACCGAGATGATTGAGAGCGACTACAAATATGACCCTCGCGTTACATGGATAGAAGACCGCTATTGGATAACATGGTGCAACGGTTACCACGGCCCCACAATAGGTATCGGATATACTTTCGACTTTAAAGAATTTTTTCAGTGCGAAAATGCCTTTCTACCCTTTAACCGCAACGGAGTGCTCTTTCCGCAGAAGATAAACGGGAAATTTGCCATGCTCTCGCGTCCAAGCGACAACGGGCACACCCCCTTCGGCAATATATACCTAAGCTACAGCCCCGACATGAAATATTGGGGAGAGCATCGCTGCGTGATGAAACCCACTCCATTTGAAGACAGCGCTTGGCAGTGCACAAAGATTGGTGCAGGAAACGTGCCTATACTCACCGACGAGGGATGGCTCATGTTCTATCATGGAGTAATTACCACATGCAACGGTTTTCGCTATTCCATGGGTGCAGTACTGCTCGACAAAGAAAACCCCGAAAAGGTACTATACCGCAGCATGGAGTATCTGCTGGCCCCTGCTGCACCATACGAACTTACGGGCGATGTGCAAAACGTGGTATTCCCCTGCGCCGCACTTGTCGAGGGCGACAAGGTTACAGTATACTATGGTGCCGCAGATACATCTGTGTGCATTGCATTCGGACGTATAAGCGAAATTATAGAGTGGCTGAAAAAGCAGTAAACAGAGCATCCCACACTCAGCAAAAAAATCACTCCGCCGAACAGCTGTGATACATTCGGCGGAGTGATTTTTGCTAAACAGCAGGTATGCCAACCTCACTTTTTTATGAACTTTATCATAGCCCAACGATTATCCTCGGCAGAATCCAAATAGCACAATCCGTTACGTGCAGCCTCGGTACGCAAAGCCTCTATATCCTCCTCATAAAAGCCGCTTACAAAAAGTAGCGAGCCTGAATGCATACATTTGACATAGTGCTGCATGTCGGCAAGCAGAATATTGCGATTGATATTTGCAATCACAATATCAAAATCGTCATCTTCCCTTAAAGCATCAACACCGCCAAGACGCACCTCAATGTCGGGAGTTTTATTAAGCACAATATTCTCAAGGGCATTCTCATAAGCAAATTCATCAATATCTATCGCCACGGTACGACCTGCACCATGCTTACGAGCAAGAATGGCCAAAAGAGCTGTGCCACAACCCATATCGAGCACGCTGCGCCCCGTCATATCCTCGTCGAGAATGGCACGCATCATGTGGCAGGTTGTCTTGTGATAGCCCGTGCCGAAAGCCATCTTAGGGTCAATGAGAATATCATATCGAGCCTTTGGCACATCTGTGTGAAAAGTGCTGTGTATTACACACTCGTCGCCCAACACAATAGGCTGAAAATAGTTTTTCTCCCACTCAGAATTCCAATCCTCGCCCACTATATGTTGGGTTTTGTAGCCTATGGAATACCCTTGAATAGGAAAATCCTTTATCACCGATTCAACCGCATGCTCATCGTAAAGCCCATCGGGAACATAAGCCGTAAGTCCGTCATCTTCGGGAACAAAGCTCTCGAACCCCACCTCGGCAAGCATCGCAGCAAGCACATCCGACACAATCTCATCGGAGGGAGAAAACACAAAGGTTACTTTTTTATAATCGTTCATATTGTAAACTATGTATTGTAAATTTGTTATAATATACGACAAGCCCGATGAACCTGTTAAAATTTCTATGCGGCGAATTTAATATAAAAATATGAGAGAAGCGCAACTGTGAGATTATATATTTTTACAATCACCAATAAACTGTTTAAATTTATGTCCTTGGATTTTTTATAGTTCTTTTTTAGAATGTTTATTCTTTTTTTTCAGGGCGCATAGCTGTTTTTTGGTTATTTTTGCAGAATCATGAACCGACAAGCGGAAAGAAGAGGGCCCATAGGCCGATTTCTCAGGTTTATCACAACCATAATATTATGCCCGATAATACTCTTGTGGCTGTTAGTGGTTGCACTGTATCTTCCTCCCATTCAGGAATATGCAGTGGATAAGGTGTGCCAGATGGCAAGCGAAAAAACAGGGTTTGACATAAGTATAGGAAGATTCCATCTGAAATTTCCGTTCAGGATAACAATTGACGATTTTAATATTTCAAAAGGCGACAGCGCTATTCTCGACGGCAAACAAATTGAGATAGACATAAACACCTTGCCGCTTCTAAAAGGCGAAGTAGAAGTAAACTACATATCTGTTGATAACACTTTGGTAAATTCACAAGATATCATAGACGGGGTTCACATCAACGGCAAGATAGGACACTTCAGAATCACCATACGAAACATCGACCTTGATGCAAAAAGAGCCATGATACGCCATCTGCACATTGTAGACACACACGCAGATATTACGGCAGAGATTAAACCGCAAGAGGAGGATAGCACCACGACTCCCATCGACTGGACAGTAGGAGTGCATCGTACCGGCATACGCAACATAAAAATAGACATCAGTATGCCCACAGACAGCATAGCACTTACATCGGTAATAGACCGCATGACACTGCGAGGGGCCGACATAGACCTTGCAACAGGAGCATTCAAACTGAAAAACATGCGACTGAAAGACAGCCGCATATACTACGACCGCGGCACACAAAGCGACAGCGTTGCCCCACTCGACCATCAACACATCGACAATATAGATATTGAGACAGGAGCCATAAGATACTCGGCCCAAGAGCTAAACGCCGAGATAAAAAGTCTTACCATGATGCAGAAGAACGGAATGAACATAAACAAAGGCCGCATCATACTAAGCTCGAACAGCACAGCTCTAAATCTGCAGACATTAACATTGAGCACAGCACACGGCACTAACATTTCAGCATCGGGCACAATGCCGTTGTCTATGCTGAAAGGAGAAGAGGCCGGCAGAATGTACGGTACACTTGACATACATCTCGACAAGCGCGACCTTAGAAAATTTCTTAAAACCTCGCTCTACAACCAACTTCACACTCTGCCCGATTCCATGATGAATGTGCAAATGCAATTGCATGGCAACTTAAACACCATACATCTTGATACGTTGAATGTTAACGTACCCGGACTGACAAACATAGGCTTGGGTGGCACAGCGTATAATCTGCACAATTCCAACCTGTTAAGAGCAAACGCTCATATAAACGGAGATATATACGACCTTGGCAATATAATAAACAAAGCCGCCGACACCGACAGCCTTGCACCACAGCCGCTGCGTTTGCAAGGAACAGCCTCCATAGAGCAGAAACTGTGCAGCTTGGCATTGCGTGCACGCAGCAAAAAAGGACGCACAGCCCTCAGAGCAAACTACAACATTGCAGACAACAGTTACAACGCCCGTCTGAGAGTGAAACGCCTCGACATCTCCGACATACTCCCCGACATACCGTTAAAGGAGCTGACCATGTGGCTGAATGTGCAAGGAACAGGCTTGAACCCACTTGACAGCACCACACAATATAATTGCAACCTGCGCATCGACACACTGCGATACGACAGCATATTCCTGCAAGGAATACATTTAGCAGCCACACAATACAACAACACCTCGAATGTTCAGATAAACACCCTCTCACCCACCCTTCAAATGACATTCAGAGCACAAACCCGTCTCGACAGCATTGCCATAAGCAACAGTTCGCAACTGATAGTGACAAAAGCGAATCTGCAAAGCATGGGGCTGACAAAGGCGGAATTAGATGCTGCACTCACCATAAATGCCAAACTGTTCACAGATTTGAAACAAACACACTGCGCCACAATAAACGGCGACAACTTCAGGCTGATAACAAAGAGAAAGACATTCACACCGGCAAGGCTCGAACTAAGCGCCTACACTTCGCCCGACACATCCTACATAAAGGCAACAACCGGAGACCTTAAGATAGATGGAACGCTCGACACAGGTTACACCACGATGCTCGAATCGTTCAACAACCTTGCCACCCTGTATGCCGAAGCAGCCACAAGCCCAAAGACCCTGTACTATATTCAAGATTATAAAAAGAAGATTCCTACACTGACGCTCGACATTGATTGCGGACAGAATAACATTCTTGCAAACTTCCTAAGATTCAATCAAGTAGAATTTAACAATTTTGACCTCAGACTGTCAATCGACAGCCTTGCCGGAATCAACGGTCGCGGCGGTATATACAACCTGAAAAGAGGAGATATACAACTTGACACCATACATTTTTCGTTGCGTCAAAAAGATGAGAAACTGAGATATTTTGCAGGCGTACGCACACGTTCATTAGACCCTGCACGCAAAAATCTAAAGTTCTACTCAGCACTGTTCGGCAATCTGCACAACGACAGTCTGACAACAAACTTTATATTCCGCGACAACAACGACAATGTGGGAGCACGCATCAAGCTCAACACATTGCTCATGCCCAAGGAGCTTCATATGCACTTCAGCCCCGAGGCTACACTATTCAACCGCCCCTTCACATTCAACAAAAACAACTACATTACATTAGGGAAAAAGTTGGCCGTAAGAGCCGATGTTGAATTAAAAGACACAATAAATTCGGGACTGCGCATATACAGCAGCAAAGATACCACACAACTGCGCGACATCAGCCTTGAGCTTTTTAATATAGACCTGAAAACAGCATCAGCCACCATCCCGTATGCCCCTGACATGGCAGGAACACTGAATATGGATCTACATTATCGCGACAATGGCAACGACATAATGCTCAGCAGCGACATTCACGGCAACAATGTTCATTACGAAGGGAATCAGATAGGCAACGAAACAATAGAGATTGCCTATTTCCCCAAAAACAACAAAAAACATTATTTGGATATAGGCCTTTGGCACAACGACAAATATATACTGAACATATATGGCGACTACCACAGCGACAGCATACGACCAGACATAAAAGCACAAGCAGACATTATGCGCTTTCCGCTGCAACTATCAGATGCATTCCTGAACAACAGCGGATTAGAACTTGACGGTTACATTGACGGCAAACTTGCCGTCACAGGGCCTATTGACAATGCAGAGGCCAACGGTTCAATAAAATTCGATTCGGTTTATGCCCATGCACCGATGTTCGGAACCCGGCTTCATCTTAAAGACGGAGCAATAGATATCGTAGACAATAAACTGACATTCGATAATTTCGATATATATGCTCATGGCAAGGCTCCTTTCCAAGTAAACGGTACCATAGATTTAAGAAACCTGAAGTATCCATACTTCGATTTAAGCATGAGAGCCAAAGACTATGAACTTGTAAATGCCCGCCGAAACAACAAATCAATGCTATATGGTCGCCTATTCCTCAATTTAAATTCGATGCTGCGCGGCCCCATAAACGCACTGCAAATGAACGGTTCGGCAACCATGCTCGGAAAAAGCGACATCACCTACGTGATGAACGAAACACCTCTGAGTGCCGACAACGAATTAGACGGGCTTGTGCAATTTGTGAATTTTGCCGACACCACACAGATGGCAAAAAAAGAGGAGAAAAAAGCAGACTTCGGCAATCTGACAATGAACATGCGCATAGATATAGAGGAAGCAGCACGCATCAATGCCGACTTTGACATTGAGCGCAAAAGCTATATAGAATTGCAGGGTGGCGGAAACCTAAATATGACATACAGCAGCGAAGCCGGGCTCGGACTTACAGGACGCTACACGCTGAACAACGGCCAACTGAAATATGCCCTGCCCATCATACCACTTAAAACCCTTAACATAAGCGAGGGAAGCTATGTAAACTGGACCGGCAATATGATGAATCCCACACTCGAAATCACCGCCCTTGAACGAACATCCACATCAGTGACAATGGAGGACGGAAGTTCACAGGCTGTCACCTTCAATGTGGGCGTGGTACTCACAAACACTCTCGACGACATGGGCATCAGCTTCATACTCTCGGCACCCGACAATGCACAAGTTCAGAGTGAGCTGAACGCTCTCGACAAAGAGACAATGAACAAATATGCTGTCACAATGCTCATCACAGGAGCCTACATAGGCAACAACGGCGGAATAACCGTTTCGAGCGCCCTAAGTTCGTTCCTCGATGCCACGATAAACGACATAGCCGGCGATGCGATGAAGAGTGTCGACATAAATGTGGGAATCACCGACGTCGAAAATTCCGAGACAGGCGGAACATACAAAAACTACTCATTCAGCTTTGCCAAACGCTTTTGGAACGACCGCCTTACGGTAATAATAGGCGGCGAAGTAAACAGCGGCGACGTTCAAAAACAGAATGACAGTTTTATAAACAACGTATCTTTGGAGTGGAAAATAAACGAAGCCGGCAATCGCTATCTTCGTCTTTTCTACGATAAAAACTACGAGTCGATACTCGAAGGCGAAATAATCGAGACAGGTGTGGGTTATGTATATAAACGCAAGCTCGACAATTTGAACGAACTGCTTATTATCCGCAAAAAAGACGATAGCGAAGAACTTATAATTACTCCTCGCCAAAATAAATCCGAGGATAACAGAAACAACATCGACAGATGAAAAAAACAGAGGCATATATTACAGTGATACTGCTTGTGCTGTGTTCATGCTCGACAACAAAGCACATAGGCGATGGCGAGCAGCTTTATACCGGCATAGACAAAATAGAGTTCATCGGAAAAAAGAAGTATGCCTCGTCGCCCGTGGGCGAAACAGCAATCAGTGAAATTGAAGCAGCACTGAGCGTCGCCCCCAACGCCTCCATTGCCGGAAGCTCCAGCCTCAAGAGCATCCCTTTCGGTCTATGGTGGTACAACGCCTTTTACAACAGTAAAAGCAAAATAGGACAGTGGTTCTTCAGGAATTTTGCTTCGTCACCGGTGCTTATTTCCCAAGTTAATCCCGAACTGCGAGCACAAGTGGCCACCAATGTACTCGATTATTACGGATATTTTCATGGAAAAGTAACATCAGAAGTTATAACAAACAAAAAAAATCCCAAAAAGGCAAGCATAAGATACAAAGTGACCCTGCATGAGCCATACAGCTACGACAGCATCGCCTATACAGGATTCACGCCACGCGCCGACAGCCTTATTGCCGCCACTTGGAAAGAGCGTCTGCTAAAGAGCGGAGAACAATTCAGCGTACAGAATCTCAGCGGCGAACGCGAGCGCTTGAACACCCTTCTGCGCAACAACGGTTACTATTACAGCCAAACAGGATACATTGACTTTTTGGCCGACACAATAAACAAACCCGGCAAAACCGATCTTAGAGTACAACCGGTAAAAGGCCTTGCCACACACATAAAACGCCCCTACACGATAGGAAATGTAAACATACGCATAATTAACAATAATATAAGCTCCATGATACGAAACGGCAGGTTCACCACCGACACACTGCACCGCCGTAATTTCAGCTACATATACACAGGCGAGAAACCTCCTGTGCGTCCCGGAGCCATAATGCGCAACATATTTCTGCGCAAAGGAAATTACTACTCACAGGAGGCACAGCAGCTATCGCTGCAACGTTTGAGCCAGATGAACATATTCAGCAGCGTAAACTTTTCATTCACACCACGCCCCGAGAATGACACTATTGATATGAACGTAACAGCACAGCTCGACAAGCCCTACTACTTTACCTTTGAGCTGAATGCAACGTCAAAGAGCAACAGTCAGATAGGCCCGGGAAGCAAGATAAGCCTATCGAGAAACAATCTGTTCCGTGGCGGAGAGATTCTCAAGCTCACCCTTCAAGGCTCATACGAATGGCAGACCGACGGCAGCCTGAAAGGGCGACAAGCCGTAATAAATTCATGGGAAATAGGCAGCGACGTTACACTCACCTTTCCCCGTCTATTCTTTCCACTGATACAACGAAAATATCTGCGCTTCCCAGCCACCACCACCCTGCGCATTTATGGCGACCAGATGAACCGCTCGGGATTCTTCAAGATGGTGCACGTGGGAGGAGAGGTTAAATACGACATCTACTCCAAGCGCACCACCACACACACCGTCACCCCCTTCCGTCTGACCTATGACATGCTGCAACGTACAACAGCCAAATTCGACTCGATAGCTGCCGAAAATCCCTCCATATCACATAGTTTCCGCAACCAATTTATACCGGCAATGCAATATACATTCACGTATGACAACACAGCCACACGCCACCGCAATAAAACCCATTTAGAAGTGTCGGCAACATCATCGGGAAACATAACCTCGCTTGTATTCATGGCGTTCGGAGATAAATGGGACGAAAAAGACAAAAATCTATTTAACAACCCCTATGCACAATTCCTCAAGCTCACAGCCGAACTGCGCCAGCTCTACAAAATAAACAGCAAAAACCACATAGCCACCCGTCTGATGGCAGGCATCATCAAGAGCTACGGCAATTCAGAGTATGCACCTTACAGTGAACAATTCTACATAGGAGGAGCCAACAGCCTGCGCGGATTCACGGTGCGCTCCATCGGCCCGGGCAACTATCATCCGGCAAAAGAGACACGATACTCGTATCTGGACGAAACAGGTACGTTGAAACTCGAAGCAAATGTGGAATATCGCTTCGGACTATTTGGCAACCTGTATGGTGCACTGTTTGCCGATGCAGGTAATATATGGCTGATAGAAAAAGACGACAGCCGCCCGGGAGGAGAATTCAGTTTAAAGAATTTTGCACGTCAGATAGCACTGAACACAGGTGTGGGCATACGTTACGACCTTGAATTCATGGTTCTGCGCCTAGACTTCGGCTATGCGCTGCACGCTCCCTACAACACAGGCAAGAGCGGATATTTTAATTTGCCCGACTTTGGCGATGCCTTTGCATGGCACTTTGCCATAGGTTATCCGTTCTGATACCCACAATTTATACTCAGCAGCTGATAATTTTCATGGAAACGACATTTAAGTTTACAGTTTTTTCACTACATTCGCAGACAAGAATAAACAAAAACACATCAGGTATCTGAAAAAGTTGTGATACCGTATAACAAATTCTGAGCAAAACTTAATAAAATATTACCCAAATGAAAAGTTCGAATCATCTAGTGATAATGGCCGGTGGTATAGGCAGCCGTTTTTGGCCTATAAGCACATCGAACAAGCCCAAACAGTTTATCGACGTATTGGGATGCGGCAAGACATTGCTGCAATTGACAGCCGAGCGCTTCGGAGACATTTGTCCGAAAGAGAATATCTGGGTACTTACATCGGCAAAGTATGCCTCAATGGTAAAAGAGCAACTTCCCATGATTCCCGAGGAGAATATATTGCTGGAGCCTTGTCGCAGAAACACAGCCCCCTGCATTGCATACGCAGCATGGAAAATAAAGAAAAAAGATATGCATGCAAATATGGTGGTTACTCCAAGCGACCATTTTGTATCGGACACCGTAGAATTTCGCAGAGTGATAAACTCGTCACTGAAATTCGTGGCCGACTCCGACGCAATACTTACGCTCGGCATAAAGCCCACCCGTCCCGAGACCGGTTACGGATATATCGAAGCGGTGCTGGGCAATTCCACTCTGTCAAATAAAGAGGTTTTTCGTGTGGATTCTTTCAAAGAAAAACCCGACCTTGATACAGCCAAAGCCTATATCACAAAAAACAATTTCTATTGGAATTCAGGAATATTCATTTGGAATGTGCAAACAATTGTAAATGCCTTTCGTGTATATCAATCGCCAATAGCAAACATCTTTGAATCTCTGTTGCCCGTATATTATACGCAAGAGGAGCAAAGCGCAATAGATGAAAAATTCCCCGAATGTAGAAATATCTCTGTGGATTATGCCATTCTGGAGCGTGCCGAAGAGATTTTCGTATTTCCCGCCGACTTTGGTTGGAGCGACCTTGGCACATGGGGTTCATTATATTCGCGCCTGGCACACGACCTCAACGGAAATGCCATAATAGGGAAAAATGTTGAAATGTGCGAAACACACAACTGCATAGTACACACCACAGAGAACAAGCGTGTAGTGCTCATAGGGCTGGACGACTGCATTGTTGCCGAACAGAATGACGAACTGCTGATATGTAAGATTCCCGAGGAGGGACGAATAAAAGATTTCTCCGACAAGTGAAATGTTCCAATGTCATCATTGGAACATTCTCAAACAGTTATCGTTGGGACGCCTTATGCGCAGTATGCGTGCAATCTCCGGCGCCATTATGCCGGCGGGAGTCATAGTTTCAACAACACCTTGCTTTACGCCTCCGCCAAACATTATCATGGGGAAGAAAACCGAACTGCGACGCACCAGATTAGAGGCCGAGGCTATATCCTTGGCCATCTTCCACCCGGGCATCAAACGCAACCAAATATCACCCGAGCAGTTGGCATTGTAGCCATTCTTGACATACTGCATTTCGGGACTTAGCAGACCGCCAAGGCGATATATCGTAAATACATCCTCAACCCCTTCAATGCTTTTGAGGAATTCCACGGCATGCGATATGACATCAAGCTTATCAAGTTTAAGCGTCTCTATCATACGACGGTTCATATAAAGTTGGGAATTGTGATACCCCTCGACATACTGCGCTTTTCCGAATATAGCGCTTAGATAAACATTCAGCAATGCCGAGACGCGGTCGAGATGTATATATCCCGAGGGCAGATTGTAGCGCTCTTCATTATCCTCACCCTCAACAATATATCCTGTGGAGGCCAATGTAACAAGCACATTCTCAAGGCCGATGCGACTGTCAACCTCGTCGAGCAGGGCTGCAATGTCAAGATCGAGACGGGTGTATATATCTTGAATTTCAATGGGACGGTCTTCCATTGGCAGGGAATTAAAATTTCCTGCATAGTATGTCACCGATAGAAAATCCGTTATATCATCGAGACCCATATTGCCACTTCTCAGGCAGGCAATTGCCATCTCGGTCATTTCGTTGTTAATGCAGGCGCTTGTTTTGTAGGAGCGAACATCGCTTGAGCCATTAAAAGAGTAGTTAAATGCTTTTGGTGCTTTCTCGCCATAATTCAGATACATTTCGGTGGGAAAGAAAGGTTTCCAATCGGCGGAACGCCCTACAACCTTTTTATTCATGTCCGCTGCCCATTGTGGGAACTGTCCATAGTAGGAGGAGCTGCACCAATATCCTGTATCATCGTTTTTCCACAATACAACATCGGCAGCATGCCCGCCCGACATCACTGCGGCATCACAATCGGGTGCAATGGCACACACCTGTGCCTTACCGCGTGTTGCACGTTTAAGTTCGTCGGTAATGGTCAACGATTTCAGTTTGGCGGGAGAGACTGCATCATTTGTATATAATCCTTTGTGACGGCTATCGTCGGTACATCCCACCAAACGCAACGAACCACGGTCGAGCCAACGCTCTCCAACAATTCCACTCACATAGGGGTTGGTGCCCGTCATAAGGGTTGCAGTGGCCGAAGCGCGGTCTATCTGTTCAAAGGCATAATAAGAATTCGAGTAGACACGTCCGCCCGACATAAGCCGTTTAAAACCATTGTCGGTATATAATCCCTCAAATTCGTACAAAAAGTCGCTTCGCATTTGGTCGACATTTATGGAAATCACAAGTCTGACCTTCTTATCCTCTTTCTTATTCTCTTGTGCCACCCCCGTAAATATTGTGGCAAACATTAATACTATAATTAATCTAATGCGCATATATTTTTCTTATATATGTGAAATAATGAACGAACCAACAGAGTCACCGCGCATATATACAGCGGTGTCGGAAAATATTGCGGAAGCAACGGCGATAACAGAACAAACAAAACCACCATTGCAACCTGCATCCACATCACATGTGGCGTTTTTTTGTTACGCACAGCCTTTATCAAGAAAGGTAACATCAACAAGGGAAGAGGATTCAGAAAAAGCAACAACCAATTCTCGTCCACTGCCGGATGCTGCGAAAAAAGCACCAAAAAAGCAAGTATGCAACCCGCAACACCTTGAATCCCCATTAACAGCACATCCCACAAGAGGTATGTTTTTTTTGAACGCTTCTCGCACAGCATCACCACAAAAGTGAAAAGCAACAACAGCAAAGAGGCGTTGAACGGAGAGAAATTATCAGGAGCATGATATTTGGGTTGCGGCAACAAAAGCTCGCGCTGCGATATGAGCAACGGAACAATTTCACCATTATACAAAATGTTTGCACCGGCAAGTTCATTCTTCAAGATAATGGGAGCAAACTGAGCACCGCTCCTGCCGGCCGTCACATCGGCCGGTGCACCCAAGAGAATATCCATTCCAAAGGCATACCATGGATAATCTCGCGTAAAGCCATGAATTATCTGCCTGAAACTGAGCGTGTCGCCCACTGATGGAAAATCATAAGAAAGTTCATCGCTTAACACTCCGCACACAACATCACGAGCCTTGGTGGTGCAGTTGTTATATAAGAAATTATATCTGTACTTGCGATATTCGGGTAAAGAATTTCTCACAAGAGCATTTATGAGATTACTCTTTTGCAAAGAGTCCAGCCTCAGCACCTGCTCGGTGACACCCGAACCACGAGCTTCATACTCGGCCATAAAATGTCGAAAATCTATCACACCCAAAAGGTAATCAGTCTCGCCTGACACGAAACGCCAAATAAAACCCGGCTTATCGAAACTGAAAAGACCATAGTTAAAGACAGCGTCGACACCCCTTTCAGGGTCACAAACACGCAATGCCGTATGACCAAACAGTTCATAAACCTTATCACCGGGCGAACAGGTAAGTATGCTCACCTCTCTGCTATCGGCCGAAACAACAGAGACAATATAGAATGACAAAAGCAGACTTGCGATAATATTCCTGAGTGCAAACATCTAAAGATATATAATTATAATCGGCAAAAATACTAACAATCTTCTTAAGCCTATTATAAATCCATCAAAAAATTAGCACCATAAATTCAGAACCAATAAAAAGTAGCATAAAAAGGCCATAAAAACAAATATTTTACCTTATCTTTGCGAAGTTTTTCCAAACACAGGCATATTGAACCTAATAATCGACATAGGCAACAACAGCACAAAGTATTTCCTCTTCAATGGAGATGACATTATCTTAAGAGGAAGACGAAGCGGTGTTTCCCTTGACTTTATAGAAGAGTATGCCACGCAGTTCGACATTGACAAGACAATAGTGTCATCAGTAATAGAGCTCAAAGAAAAACAAAGAGAACAGATAATGGGAGCATGCAGCAACGTCACATGGTTCGACGGCAGCACTCCGATGCCCATTAAAATAGACTACCGTACGCCACACACCCTTGGAACCGACCGCATGGCGGCAGCCATAGGTGCAATGGCAAAGGCTCCCGGGCGCGACCTCCTTATAATAGATGCAGGCACTGCCATAACCATCGACTTTGTCGACAAGGCCGGCCACTTCAAAGGAGGCAACATATCACCCGGAGTAAAGATGCGCCTTACCGCACTGCACAAGCTGACAGACCGCCTGCCACTTGTAAACAAAGAGGGCGAGACCCCTTCGTTGGGGTACGACACCGAGACAGCCATACGCAGTGGCGTCATACGTGGGATATGCCACGAAATAGAAGGCTACATAGCCGAAACAAAAGGCAAATATCCCGAAGTTTTGGTTTTTTTAACGGGCGGTGACGAAAAAACATTGAATAATAACATAAAAAGTCGCATCTTTGCAGACAGGTTTCTTGTAGCCAAGGGACTTAACATTATTTTAGAGAACTTAAGCTGAGATATGGCAATTTATTACAAAAGACTACTATCAATTCTGACTGTTTTACTTGTCGTTACAGGCACATTCGCCGATAACGGCATAAATTCACCCTACTCGCGCTTCGGGTTGGGCATACTCTCCGACCAAAGCCTTGGAGTGAACCGTCAGATGGGAGGGTTGGGATATGCAATGCACGACATGCGATACATAAACCTGCTGAATCCCGCCTCGTTGACACGTGTTGACACACTGACTATGCTATTCGACGCCGGTTTCTCATTGCAGAATGTAAATTTTGAAGAAAACGGAAAAAAAATAAATGCACACAACGGAAGTTTCGACTATGTGGCAATGGCATTCCGTTTGCGCAAGGGTTTAGGCATGAGCTTCGGTTTTCTGCCCTACTCAAACGTTGGATACTCATTCAGCAGCAAAAACATAAACATAAACGACAACGCCGGCAACAATTCGTCGTACACCGAGGGATATAACGGAACAGGCGGCATATACCAGCCCTATATTGCTTTGGGATGGGCCCCTATCGGCAACTTATCGGTGGGAATTATGGCATCATACATATACGGTGACATAACACACAAAGTGAGCACCACATTCGACGATACAAACATACGCAGCCGCATGCGCAACTACAACATAGACCTTTCGAGCTACAAAGTAGACCTCGGTATACAATACGACCTTGAATTGTCAAAAAAAAGCGGGCTGACACTCGGACTGGTATACTCATTGGGACACGACCTAAATGCCAATGCAAATCTCATTGAACAGACATTGCAAAATGGCACGATACAGTCATCCGATACCACAAAAATAAAAGACGGCTTCAAACTGCCACACACAATGGGCTTAGGAGCCATGTATAATCGCGGCAATTGGAAATTCGGCGCAGATTACACATATCAAGCATGGGGAGCATCGGACTTCTTCGGTGAAAGCAAAGGAGCCGACCGCAGCAAAATATCATTAGGCGCAGAATTCTCACCCAACAAAATATATGGCAACATATTCCAAAAAATGACATACCGCGCAGGAATGTACTATGCACAACCCTACACACAGGTAAACGGCAACGACGGCTGCGAAGAATTTGGTATCAGTGCCGGAATATCGGTACCCATAATAAACAGCCACAACAATCGTTCGTCGCTTCACATATCGGGACAATGTATAAGAATAGAGCCAAAAAGTTCGGGCATGATATCCGAAACATATCTGAGAATAAACATCGGAATCACATTCAACGAAAGTTGGTTCAACAAGATGAAAGTGCTGTAAAGACAAAGCATCAAAAAATAAGATAAATAAACAGAACGAAAAATAAAAATAATATCAACATGAAGAAAAGTATTTTATCAATGTTATTCGCTGTTGCAGCAGCCACTGCATCGGCACAAATCAATGGTATTGACAATGACAACCGCTTCGGAGTGGGCGAAGACAGCATCAACTGCATCCAACAGATAAGCAACTGCCGAGTGAACGTACAAAACGGAAGCTTTGAAACAGCATACCCCGCATGGAAAGAACTGTTCACAAAATATCCCGTGGCACGTGTAGACACATATACAAACGGAGTAAAAATATTAAAAGCCCTTATAGCAAAAGAGACCGATGAACAAAAAAAGCTCGACTACATCAACGAGCTTATGGCACTCTACGACCAACAAATAAAATACATCGACAAACTTCAAGAGATAACAAAGACACGCCTTTCGGCCGGCAACACATTGGGTAAAAAAGCCCTCGACTACATTCGCTTCATCCCCAAGGCATCATTAGACTCGGCCTACACAATGCTTGCACAATCAATAAGCATGGAGAAAGGAGAATCGGAATACCTTGTAACACAAAATTGGATGAAACTTTCGGCACAAAAGTACAAGAAAGACCCCACAGGCCACGGTGAGCAAGTTATTCAAGACTACTTGGACGCATCGGTATATGTAGTTGACGTACTCGACAAATATAACGAGCGCATAGAGTACTACAACAACCGCTACAAAGAATTGGGCGATCCCAAAGACAGTGTACGCGCCGACGGCTATGGCAAAATGATAGACGCCGCCCGTATTGCCCGCAGCAACATTGACGGCTACTTCATTAACAGCGGTGCCGCATCTTGCGAAGACCTCGAAGCTATTTACGCACCCAAAATAGAAGAGAACAAGAACAACATTGCATATCTCAACAAAGTAATCTCACTGATGAGTATGCTAAAATGCACCGAACAAGATGCCTACCTGACCGCATCAGAGTATGCTCTTGCCATTGAACCTACATCTAAAGCAGCAATGGGTTGCGGCTATCGCTACTTCAAGAGAGGTGAGATTGACAAAGCCATGGAATTTTTCGATCAAGCAATACAGCTCGAAACAAGTGTCACCAACAAAGCCGAAATGTGCTACAAAGTGGGTGCAATTTACATGAACCTCAAAAAGTACAGCAAGGCACGTGAATATGCACGTCAGGCAATATCACTCAATTCAAAGTTTGGCGACCCCTACCTCCTTATAGCTCAATGCTATGCAGCGTCACCCAACTGGAGCAACGACAATGTGCTCAACGGTTGCACCTATTTTGCAGCCATAGACAAGCTCAACCGTGCAAAGGCAATAGACCCCACTGTTAAAGAACAGGCAAACAAGCTCATTGCACAATACTCCAACTATACTCCCGCAGCAGAAGACCTCTTCATGCGCGGCTACAACAAAGGCAAGAGTGTGAATATTGGCGGATGGATAAATGAAACAACCACAATCCGCTGATAAAAGCAAGAGACACATAAGTACAACTATCGCCAAATCAGCGATAGTTGTACTATTTTTTCTTTTCGCATGCAGCGGAGAGAAAAAAGTAACCTCATCCGATGCCACAAGCAACGACTCATTGGCATTCATGAGCACATACGGAGTAAACACATTGATAAGCGACTCGGGACGTATAAGATACAGAATAGAAGCCGAAGAGTGGCTCATGTACGACAAGCGCTCACCATCATATTGGGCATTTGAAAAAGGAGCCTACCTCGAAAAATACGACGACAGTCTTAGAATAGAGACAACACTACGCAGCGATACAGCCTACTACTACGACAAAATGGGCCTGTGGAAGCTCTATGGCAATGTACGCATAAACAACAGCAAAGGAGAAAAAATATTCACCGACAAGCTCTTTTGGAGCAGCGACAGCGGACGCATATACTCAGACAGCTACATACGTATAGAACAAGGCGACCAAATAACCGAAGGAATAGGATTCTCTTCAAATCAAGATATGACCGTATGGGAAATAATGAACACAACAGGAATATACCCCATAGAAGATAAACAAAAATGACAACGACAATACTCCTGCTAATAGTGGTTATAACATTTTCAGCCCTCTTCTCAGGGATGGAAATAGCTTTCGTGGCATCAAACAAACTTCTAATGGGGATAGACCTTAACAGCCGCACATTAACATCATACGCAATAAACCGCTTCTACTCCAACAGCAACAATTTTATATCGAGCCTTCTTGTAGGCAATAACATTGTGTTGGTAATATACGGTATATTAATGGCCGATTTACTTAATTCCACCATACTGTCCGGACTGACAGGAGCAACCTCCATACAACTAATCTTAGAGACACTTATCTCAACCATTGTGATAATTTTCACAGGTGAATTTATACCAAAAGCACTATTCAGAATAAGTCCCAACGGAGCACTCAAACGCTTTGCATTAGTAATGTATCCGATATACATATTACTCTATCCGTTGGCACGCTTCACCACATGGATTTCCTGCCTTGTGCTACGCATTTTCAACATCAAGATTAACAAAGAGTCGCGCGACACGACATTCAGCAAGACCGAGCTTAACAGCCTCATACAGAGCAGTATAGACAATGCAAAGGAGGAAAAGGAAGAGATTGACAATGATGTAAAAATATTTCAAAATGCACTCGACTTTTCCAACATAAAAGTGCGTGATTGTTATATTCCACGCACCGAGATTGACGCAGTAGAGACAACCGCGTCAATAGAAGAACTAAAATCACTGTTCATAGAGTCGGGGCACTCCAAAATCATTGTTTACAAAGACAATATAGACAATATAATAGGCTACATACACTCGTCGGAGCTGTTTCGCAGCGGCGACAATTGGCAACAACGCATTTGCAAAATGCCCATAGTCCCCGAGACACTGCCTGCGCAAACACTCATGCGCACACTCATGCAACAAAAAAAATCTCTGGCAGCAGTAGTGGACGAATTTGGAGGGACATCGGGAATAATCTCACTCGAAGACCTACTCGAAGAGATAATCGGCGAAATTGAAGATGAGCACGACAACAACGACCTTGTGGCACGAACATTGGGCAACAACGAATACCTGCTCTCGGGACGCCTCGAAGTAGAAAGAATAAACGAACAATTTGAGCTTGACATACCCGAATCCGAAGAGTATCAGACATTGGGCGGATATATACTGTCGCATCACCGCAGTTTCCCCCAACTAAACGAAACAATAAACATTGACAAATACCAAATTCAGACAATAAAAAAACGCAGCATGAAAATAGAATTGGTGAAGCTAAAAGTGATAGGATAACCTCCCAAGCAAGCAAATAACACCAAAGCATCACCACATGTTGCACATTTCAACATTGCATAATCACTTTTTTGTCATAAGATAAGTGAAATTTAAAAGCAATTTTGTATCTTTGTCGCGTTTGGTCGAACACTTTGATTAAAGAAATAAACGAAATAAAATTAAAAAAATAAAACAATTATGGCCACATTACAAAAACTGCGCAACGCAGGCCCACTGCTTGTTATATTTGTGGGTGTCGCACTACTTGCATTCGTTGCAGGTGATGCTCTAAGAATTTTCCAAAGTCCACAGGGTTCACAGCCCGTAGGTTCGGTAAACGGCGAAGAAATATCAGCAGCCGACTACCAAAATATGTACGAAGAGTACTCCAATGTAGTACAGCTCATGAGAGGCGGAAACACCCTCAGCGAAACAGAGCAGAATCAAATTAAAGACGAAGTTTGGGGCACATACCTTAGCCACAAGATTATTGCAGCCGAAGCCGAGAAGATAGGCCTCACCGTAACCCCCGCCGAGCTTAAAGCCATTGTAGCAGAAGGCACACATCCGCTTTTGCTTCAGTCGCCTTTCCGTAACGAACAAGGCAAATTCGACCTCGACATTCTCAACGAGTTCCTGGCGTCATACGACGAGAACGACCCGGCTATGGCACAGCAATACAAGCCCATTTACGAATATTGGAAGTTTGTAGAGAAAACCATAATGCAAAATACTCTTGCAGAAAAGTATCAGGCACTCATCACAAACTCATTCATATCAAACCCCACAATTGCCGAGAACAACTACAACAGCAACGGAACAACCTACGATATTGAATATCGCGTATACCCCTACTCAGCCGTAGCCGACTCGACAGTCAAAGTGAGCGAGAGCGACATCAAACGCGCATACGAGCAAGAGAAAGCCCTCTACAAACAATACAGCGAGAGCCGCGACATAAAATACGTGAACTTCCACGTTACACCAAGCACACAAGACCGTGCCGACCTCAACAAAGAGCTTTCTGCATATGCAGACTCCCTTAAAGCAGGCAACACCGACTACGCTACACTCGCACGCCTCTCGAACAGCGAAGTACCCTACTCAGCCATCGGTTGGGCAAAAGACATCTTCCCCGAAGAGGTACAGTTGCGCATAGATTCAGTAGACGTAAACACCGTAGTAGGCCCCATCTACAATCAATCAGACGATTCATACACCGTATTTAAATACATTGGCAAAGAGACAGTTGCCGACTCAATCCTCTATCGCAGCCTCACCATCAGCGCCGAGACATCAGAAAGAGTTGCCGAGCTTACCGACAGCCTGCTGAACGTGCTGAACAACGGAGGCAACTTCAAAGAGATTGCAACAAAATACGGTCAGGCAAATGCAGACTCAATGTGGCTTACTTCAGCAATGTACGAGGGAGCACCCGTCACAGGAGACAACATGAATTTCCTCAACACGATCATCAACGGAAAGAAGAAAGACAAATATGCAGCATTCTCATTAGAGAATCAACCAACCAAAATAATCTACCAGGTGATTGACACCAAGAACCCCGAGACAAAGTATCATGCCATAGTACTCCGCAGAACCTCAGAATTCAGCAGCGAAACATACAACGAGGCATACAACAAGTTCAGCCAGTTTGTTGCATCATGCAAAAACACCGAAGACTTGGAGAAAAATGCCGAAGAGTATGGCTACCGTGTGTTGACACTAAGCGGAAACCGCGCAGTGTTCAACACCACATACAACGTAGCAAACTTAGCAGGAACACGCGATGCAGTACGTTGGCTCTACAACGAGGCAAGCATAGGTGACATATCGCCCCTCTACGAATGTGGCAATGGCGACAACCTTTTGGTAATAAGCCTCACCGGCATAAACGAGAAAGGCTACACACCAATAGACAAGCTCACACCCATGCTCCGCACAAAAGCAATAAAAGAGAAAAAAGCCGAAAAAATAATGGCAGAGATAAAGGGCAAGAACTACGATGAGCTTGCAAGCGCAGCCAACATCAAGTCAGACGCAGCCAAAAGAATCACATTCTCGGCATCAACATTCATAAGCGCCACATCATCCAACGAACCCGCTATAAGCGCAGCAGTAACAAAGATGCAACCCGGCGAAGTGAGTGCTCCCATAAAAGGAGAAGGCGGAGTTTACGTCATTAAACTTGTTGCAAAGAACGCAAAAAGCGGCGAATTTAATGCAACAACAGAGCAGGCAACACTAAAACTGCAAGCACAACGCAATGCCAATATGTTCATGAACGACCTTTACGAAAAGGCAAATGTAGAAGATAACAGATACCTCTACTTCTAAAACATAAGCAACATAAAATCAGATAATCTCGGACACACAGTGCAGTGTGTCCGAGATTATCTGATTTTATACGCACAATCCGCAAAAAACAGCTTCCAAGCAAAAAAAAAAGAAAAAAAGATGTTACATTTCACATAATACAACGTTATACACAATAGAGACACACAGAAAAAAATGAGCGAAGAAGCACTATTATCAGCATACACCACGATGCGCAAGAAACTGCTGCATATAGCATCACGCTTCCTAACCGACGACGACGAAGCCGATGATGCCCTGCAAGAAGCCTTCTGCCGACTGTGGCCACACAGAAACAAAATAAAAACAATAGAAGAAGCCACAGCAATAACCACAACCACCCTACGCAACATAAGCATAGACAAGCACAGACGACAAAAAATTCAAACACAACCTATAAACGAAGAACACGACCAAACAGAAGAGAACAACACCATCGAACACGAAGAACTGTTCAAAGAGGTAGAAGAAATAATAGAACAAGAACTGACACCACTCCAACAACATATACTTAAAAGAAAAGAATACCAAGGAGAAACACTTGAACAGATTGCCAAAGAATTAGGCATGCAGCCAACAGCAGTAAGAATGCAGCTCTCAAGAGCCAGAAAAAAGATAAAAGAATGTTATCAAAAGAGGAACCCCCAATGAAAATAACAGCAAACAACACCGAAAAAAGCGAGAAACCGCTTGCATACTGGCAACAACTCGCAGAGCGCTACTTTGAAGCCGACACAAGTGACGAAGAAGAGCGCCTCCTTAAAGCATTTCTTGCCACCCCTGCAGCCGACAATCCCCACTTCGACACAATAAAAGCAGTAATGGGATTTATCACAACAGGAAAGAGATTACACACACGAGAGAGCAACAATATACAACGCAAGCGACAATATACAAGAATAATCAAATGGTCTGCGGCCGCCGGCATTACCATAGCAATACTCCTTGGCGGTACAACTATAATCAACAATGCAGAATCGCAAGATATATGTATAGCCTACATCAACGGAAAGAAATACACCAACGAAACAATCGTGATGGAACAGATGCGACGCACACTCGCCACCGTAGGATGCGGCACACATGAATACTCCATAGAGAGACAACTATCCGACATATTCAACACAATAGAGAAATGCACACAATAACCAAATAACAGAAGCCATGAGACACCTTATAATCACAATCATAGCACTGATGTATGCAGCAGGCATACAAGCACAAGAAGGTCTTGACATTGCACCACTCTTCAAAGGCGACAGCAAATGGGCAAAAAAATTCAGTGCCACACATATAAAAGGCAAAAGCCTGAAGCCATACAACCTGACACTGTTCCGAAGCATCACCACAAGCGACTACCGCCTATATGAAGAGATTGAAAAAGCCGTAGAGAAAGACGGCACAAAATCCATAGACAAAGAGTGCGGATATATCAACGACAAACTATATTACGGATTTTTCGTATTCGAGCCAAAAGAGAACAAATACCGTTACCTGTTCTATCGCAACAGTTCGTTGCGCAGCAACGAACCCGACGAAGTAACCCTTGTATACATGGAGGGGTACGCCACAATGGAAGAACTGAAAAAGATGTTCAAATAAACAGAAAAGAACAGAACAAAAAACGCATAATAATAAAAAAACATAAATCATGAAAAGAAATCTATTTACAATGGCACTGCTTGCTTCAACAAGCTTTCTGCAAGCACAAACAGACACTGTTTATGTTCAAAAGCAAGGGAACCGCACCATTAAAGTTGTTACAGTGAATGAGACACAAACATCCTCAGACAGCCTGCTTGTAATAAAATATCCCAACGAAGTACGAATCAGCGAAGGCAACGGCTACATAAAAGTAGAAGTAAAGGGTAAAGCGGGTAACGATGCCTATAACTACTCAATAGAAAAAGGCTACTCCGAAGAACACTCCTCGTTAGTAAAACAGAACAGCAAAGAGTGGGAATTTAACATACCGTTTATAAACAATAACAAAGAGGAGAAAAAAGAGAGCCGATACAAACGTGCAAAATTCTCATTTAACATACTTGACGACTTTCAATTCGGCATGGGCCTTGCAAGTGCAATATCACAAGAGAAAGGCATGAACGTAAGGATGCACAATGCCGGATATGAATTTATAATGAACAACCTCATAAGCTGGCAATATCGCCCCACAAACACCACAAAATTCTCACTCGCGTTAGGCGTCGATTGGCGTAATTATAGAATGAAAGGACACACACGCTTCATTAAAGAGGGAGATAAACTTATTGTGGGAGGCTATCCCGAAGGAGCAGATATAGAATTTTCGCGCCTAAAGATATTCAGCATGACGCTTGAGCTGATGTTAAACCAAAAGCTCTTCGGCAACGTATATCTGGGTGCAGGCCCCGTGGTAAACTTCAACACACACGGCTCTCTAAAGACACGCTACACCATAGGAGAAGGTAAAGAAAAAGAGGGCTTCAAAGAGACAAGCAACAACATACATCAAAAAGCAATAACCATAGACCTTAAAGCCGAACTTAAAATAAAACCCGTAGGCTTCTATGTGAAATACTCACCAATAGATGCACTTGACACTGAATTCGGCCCCGCATTCAAGCCATTCTCGGCAGGAATCACGCTGACAATCTTTGACTGAGATAAATAAAGGAAAAAATAAATCTCCGCACTAAAAAATGCGGAGATTTATTTTTCATATAGCGGCAAAAGCTGCAAAAACGCAGCTGTTTGAATACAAAACAGGCTGTTTGCTTTAAAAACTGTTTAAATTTCTAAAAAATATTCTTTTAAGAAAAACGTATCGCTTGTTTCGCTATTTTGTATAGAGCAAAATTTAGCGATATAAATTTAAACAGCTTCTAAATTTTGCAATAAAAAATTGTAAATTTGCAAACCTTTTGAATAAACACTGTCAATACTACTGAGATGATTACGTTTTTAATATGCCTTGCAGCACTGATAACCGCATATTTCACATACGGCAAATATCTGGAGAACGTATGTGATATTAACGAAAAGAATCCTGTGCCCTCAAAGACCTTGTACGATGGAGTAGATTATCTTCCAATGCCGTGTTGGAAGATATTTTTAATACAACTATTGAACATTGCAGGCCTCGGCCCTATCTTCGGTGCACTATTAGGAGCAGCCTACGGCCCGATAGCTTTCTTATGGATAACGTTAGGCGGCATATTCATGGGTGCGATGCACGACTTTACAGCAGGTGTTATATCGCTTAAAAACAGTGGACTGAGCCTGCCCGAGATAATCGGCAAATACCTTGGAAACGGTACAAAACTTTTCATGCGCGTTTTCTCTGTTCTGCTCATGGTGCTTGTAGGCGCAGTGTTTATATCGCAACCGGCCGAACTGATAGCCTCTAACATAAGCCTTCCGGCATTAGAAGTAACAGCCTTTAACGGAGTATCATGGGAACTGTTCATTGTGCTGATGACTATACTTGCATATTATATGCTTGCAACCGTTATGCCCATTGACAAAATTATAGGACGTTTGTACCCTATATTCGGATTAGCACTGATTATTATGGCTTTCAGCCTTTTGGGAGTACTTATTTTCAAGAGCGACACATATCCTATACCCGAGCTTACGTCTCTACGCAACGGCATTGCCGACCCCGAAAAGTTTCCCATCATCCCCATGTTATTCACAACCATCGCGTGCGGAGCCTTGTCGGGATTCCACGCCACACAATCGCCGCTTATGGCTCGTTGCATGACCTCTGAAAAGCAGAGCCGTCCGATATTCTACGGTGCAATGATTTCGGAAAGTATCATAGCGCTTATATGGGCTGCTATTGCAATGGCTTTTTGGGGTGGTGTCGAAGGCCTTAATAATGCAATCGCACAAAATGGCGGAAGCGCAGCCAAACTTGTTAACATAATAACAGAGACAACTTTGGGACACAGCATGGCAACAGCTGTGGTATTCGGAATAATTGCCTGCGCAATAACATCGGGAGACACAGCATTCCGGTGCGCACGCCTTATTGTCACCGACATATTGGGCATAAGCCAACGAAGTATCATAAAGCGATTGGCAGTATCACTGCCGCTTTTTGTGGGCGGACTGTTCATAATATTTGCATTGCCATTCCAAACGATATGGAGCTATTTTGCTTGGACCAACCAGACTTTGGCCGTAATTACACTATGGTGCATCACCGTATACCTGTCTCGGAAAAGAAAACCTCTTGCAATAGGCGCAATTCCGGCTCTTATAATGACCTACGTATGTTCGTCATACATATTTGTATCACCAATGATGTGCGGAATGGAAAATCGCCTGCACGCATATTTGCTTGGAGCTATTCTTACGATAGCAATTGCCTTTGCTGTATGGATGAATGAGCGCAATCTCAGAAAAAAGAATTTATGATTGCAAAAGAGCACATTTTTTTGTTATTTTGCCAAGCGTAAAAGTTTGCTTCTATGAATATCCACCCCGACATACGTCCCGAAAAACAGCAAAATGTATTACAATTGCGATGCGCTCCTCTCGAAGTAGTACGCATAGGCTTTGTGGGCTTAGGCGTCCGCGCCAAACGTGCAGTAGAGCGCATGATTCACATTGATGGAACAGAGATTACTGCAATATGCGACTTGGTAGAGGAGAATATAGCCGATGCACAAGCCATAATAACAACAAACGGCAAGCCGGCAGCCGACACCTTTTGCAGCGCAGAGGGATGGGAAAAAGTATGCACACATGACAACGTTGATGTAGTTTACATCTGCACAGACTGGCTGAGCCATGCACATATAGCCCTGCATGCCCTCAATAACGGTAAACATGTAGCCATGGAGGTTCCGGCAGCAATGAGTGTGGAGGATTGCTGGAAACTTGTAGACACAGCCGAGCGCACACGTCGTCACTGTATCATGCTCGAAAATTGTTGCTACGACGAATTTGAGCTTACCCTTCTGCACATGGTACAAAAGGGAATATTGGGCGAAATAATACATGCCGAAGGCTCCTATCTGCACGATTTGCGCAAACGTATCTCGTCGAACGACGAGGGCGGGCGACGTTGGAGCAATTGGCAGGTGGACTTCATGAACAGCCACAATGGGAATCCCTATCCCACACACGGCCTCGGCCCTGTGGCACTTGCAATGAACATACACCGCGGCGACAGGATGAAGAGTATCGTCTCACTATCTTCCAAGAGGGTTGGCGAGCAAGGAAATAACACTCTTACAGGAACCATGAACAGTTCCATAATAAGAACAGAACAAGAGCGAACCATATTAGTACAACACTGTATATCGCTTCCACACCCATACAGCCGCTCTTTTCTTTTGAGTGGCACAAAAGGCTTTGCACAGAAATATCCTATTCCGCTAATGGCGCTCGACCCCGAAGGCGATTATGCCATCATAGGCGACAAGCTGCAACAGATGCTTAAAGAACACATTCATCCATTTGTAAAAAAGTATAAAGCATACGGCGAGAAACTATGCGGCCGCCGCTGGATAGACTATGTAATGGACAGCCGCCTTATATACTGCCTGCGCAACGGACTGCCGCTGGACATGGATGTATACGATGCCGCCGAATGGAGTTGCCTGGTTGAACTGACAGAACGCTCGGCCGCTGCAGGAGGCAAAGCCGTGGAAATACCCGATTTCACACGCGGCGATTGGAACAAGCTGAAATGCACCTCTTTTGCAGAATAAAAGGCCTTAGCAGAAAGTTCCCGCGAAGCTACTTTTTTACAGCAAGAGCCACCTTGCCGTCGACAACCGATATTAGCTCCTCATCGCAAAGATAGCGCACCACCACACGCTGTCTGGCACGAGTAAGGCCAAGCCTGTCAAGCTCAGCCGGAGAGTGCGCCGCTCCGTCGGAAAGCAGGGACAACACCTGTGCAGCGTCATGCTCAACATCCTCGGCCGAGGGGCAGGCACCACGCTTAGAGACACACACATCACAATTACCGCAATCCTCGGTATTATATTCACCAAAATAATTCAACAACATGGCGCTGCGACACTTACCATCGGTGACAGCATATTTAAGCATGGCCTCAACCCGCTCGGCAAATACTTTACGCCTATCATCATACACCTCGGGAGCAAAACGCAATTCACTGCCCAACACTCGGTGACGCGAGAATGTAACTATTGGGCATCTCTTTGAGGGGGCATAGTCTATTATACGCCTACGCGAGAGTGACAGCAATATCTCATATATTCTATGACGTGTCAGTTTGGTTATTCTCGACAGATAGCGCTCATCAATAAAAGCATAATCCGAAAAAAGACCGCTGTAATTACGCAAAAGAGCCACAATAAGAGTATCATACTCGGGAGGAAGCGCTTGCAGACGATACAGCTCTTCGCGCTCCAAAATAAAGCGCACACGCGAAGCATACTCCATCTCTTCGACATACTCGATATATCCCATCCGAGTGAGAATACGCAGAGCGCTGTCTGTTTGTATTGCCGGCTGATGATATTTGCGACAGAAGTCTATAAGAGAAAATTCATAAGTACACTCAAAGCCGTCGCCAAGCGCCATTGTATAGTAATAACAAAGATTATCGTAAACCTCACGAATAAACGTTTGCGGCGGATAGTTATCATTGATTCGGCGCACCACCACTGCATGGTCGGCTTTACTGAAAAGCGCCACAGCGTAGGCACGTTCACCATCGCGTCCGGCACGCCCGGCCTCTTGAAAGTAAGACTCTATGGAGCTTGGCAGGTCTATATGCACAACAAGTCGCACGTCGGGTTTGTCTATTCCCATTCCGAATGCGTTTGTAGCTACCATCACTCGCGAACGTCCGCTCTTCCACAGCTCCTCTTTGGCATCCTTGCTGTCAACAGAGAGTCCTGCATGATAATATTCGGCTGTAACACCCTGAGATAACAGAAATTCACACACCTCTTTGGTTTTCTTACGATTAAGGGTGTATACAATGGCCGAACCGGGAAGGCTTCTCAAAATGTGCATAAGTTCCTGATATTTATTTTCGGTGCGACGCACCACATATATCAGATTTTTGCGTTCAAAACTCATTCGGAAACAGTTCTGCTCCTTAAAGGCAAGTTGTTGCTGTATGTCTGCTACAACTGCTTCGGTGGCAGTAGCTGTGAGCGCGAGTACCGGAACATGGGGAAAAAGTGTACGCAGATTACTGATACTGCGATAAGCGGGACGAAAATCGTGCCCCCATTGCGATATACAATGTGCCTCATCCACTGTAATCAGAGAGACGGGCATTTTACACACCTTATTAAGAAATATATCGGAGGAAATTCGTTCAGGTGAGATATAAAGGAACTTATAATTGCCGAAAATACAATTTTCGAGCACTGTCAGCACATCCGCCGAGCGCATTCCGCTGTATATTGCCGCCGCTTTTATCCCCCTGCTGCGCAGATTTGCCACTTGATCCTTCATTAGGGCTATAAGGGGGGTCACAACTATACATATACCTTCTTGTGCCAATGTCGGCACTTGAAAGGTTATGCTTTTTCCTCCTCCGGTGGGCATAAGACCAAGTGTGTCACGCCCGGCGCCGATGCTCTCGATGATTTCGCGCTGTATACCGCGAAAATCATCGTAGCCCCAATATCTCTTCAGTATATCTCTGTAATTCATTGTTCGAGCATGGCCGTTTTGTTATTTATCGGTCTTGCTTTTGGGGCGTATACTCTCTATCTGCAATTGTACCTCGCCATGCTTGTATGTATTATCTTCGAGTGTATAGCAAATGTCGAATGATTGTTTCGATTTTATATATTTAGCCTGTTCACTCTGCCCAAAGGCTATTCCGTTTATTACATTGCTCGATTTATTATCTACCAATTCTAACTTTATATGCTCTTGACGGCGACCTACCACTTTACTTGTACCATAGTCGTAGACGTTGTGCGTACAGAATATTGGTTTAAGATTATCGGGGCCGTGCGGAGCAAATTTTTTTAAGTCGGTAAAGAATTTACGTGTTATTTCGTGAAAGTTAAGTTCGGCTTCTATCTCTATTATAGGATCGGTCTGTTCGGGCAGTATGTTTCCGGTGACATACTCTTCGAAGCTGCGTGCAAATTTGTCGATATTCTCGACCTTAAGCGAGAACCCTGCCGCGTATGTGTGTCCGCCGAAGTTTTCGAGCAGCGCACGACAACTTTCTATGGCTCTGTATACATCGAATCCGGTCACCGAGCGTGCCGACCCTGTGGCAATATCTCCCGAGCATGTTATTACAACGGCCGGCCTGTGGTATACCTCTGTAAGACGGGATGCTACTATTCCTATTACTCCGCGATGCCAATCTTCATTAAAGATTACGATAGCTCTTTTCTCGTCGAAGTTCTCGAGATTCTCGACAATGCGATTTGCCTCTTCAGTCATGCTCTTGTCAAGGTCTTTGCGTGTCTCGTTAAATTCGTTTATCTGCTCGCTCATGGCTAATGCCAATCGCAGATTATTTTCGATTAGCAGGTCTACTGCCACTTTACCTTGCTGTATGCGTCCCGAAGCATTTATCCTTGGCCCTATTTTAAAGATAATGTCATTCATGCTAACCTCTTTGTCGCGCAGGCCACACACTTGTATTATGGCCTTCAGCCCTGTGCTTGGAGCGTGGTTAAGCTGCTTAAGACCATGATAGGCCAATATGCGATTCTCTCCCATTATGGGAACAAGATCCGATGCTATGCTCACCGCAACAAGGTCTAATAACGGATATAGTTGTTCCGATGCTATGCCATTGTCCATTGCAAAGGCTTGCATAAACTTGAATCCTACACCGCACCCCGATAAATGCGGATAGGGATATTTGTTGTCGAGACGCTTTGGATTCAAAATTGCCACGGCACAGGGCAGTTCATCATCGGGCACATGATGATCGCACACAATAAAATCTATTCCCAAAGATTTGGCATATGCAATTTCATCTATTGCTTTTATGCCGCAATCGAGCACTATAATCAGTTTCACACCTGTCGAGTGTGCATAGTCTACTCCTCTCTTCGATATACCATAGCCATCCTCGTTCCTGTCGGGTATATAATAGTCTATATTGAGCGAGAATCGTTGCAGGAATTTATACACTAATGCCACGGCTGTGGTTCCGTCTACATCATAGTCGCCATAAACAAGTATACGCTCTTTACGCCCCAAAGCCTCGTTCAAACGTTTCACTGCCACATCCATGTCGTTCATAAGAAACGGATTGTGCAAATTGGATAGTTTGGGACGAAAAAAGTGTCTTGCTTCGGCAGCCGAGGTAACGCCACGGTTTATTAGTAAGCCGCAAAGAATGGGACTGATGTCCAACTCTTCCGCGAGCCTTTCAGCTTCCTCTGTCTGCTTGTATGTCGGAGGTTGATATTTCCATTTCTGACCCATTTATATATTGTTTTATTCTTTGCTTTTACCTTGTGAATCATTGCTTTATGTAAAAGTCATCGACACAAACGGCCACTTTTACCGCAGAATAATTCTTTTTCAATTTGTAAAGTTACAGAAAAGAGGGAAAAAAAATGCTGTTTTCCCGAATTATTTTGGGAAAACAGCATTTTTTATAAAATTTTAGTAGTTGTATCGAGAATTTATTTGAATTTCTTATTTAAGACCAAGTTTTTTTGCTATATGCTTGGGGAGAGCATCCTTATGAACTACAATATTCATTGTTTTGTAGCGAACAAATGCTTTTGATGCGTACCAAATACCTTTGTATTTTCCACTCTCGCCCCATGAGTTTTTAACCATATAATATTCGTTACCCTCTTGGTCTTTGGCTATACCGAATATCTGCATGCCATGATCGTCGGTGGTTTCCCAATTGTCGTAGGCTTGTTGACGCTCCTCTTGTGTGCACCACTTTTGCGGCTGAGGTTTTGTATATAGTTTCTTCTCCGAGGGTGATAGTTTGAGCCAACGTGCCATGTCTGAGCCGCTGAGTTCCTGTGCTTTATCGGCATCGGGAAGCAGTGCAATACCATCGCGTGTGAAGCCTTGCTCGCTTACATCGCTGCCCCATGCTATTGTATAACCCTCCATGATGGCATTATCAAACACCTCGATAAGTTCGTCTATGGGGAGGTTATAAGATTGTGCCCAACGCCAATTGTCTTGAATCTCAAGAACAAATGAGCTGTAAAAAGGATGATGTGTGTATGATGTCAAAGATACATAGTCTGAGGCTTTAAGGCCGGTAGATTCGTAGAATGATTTAGGTGTGTACTCTTTGCCTTCGTACATAAATTTCTCGGGACGCACTCCCAAATAGATGTCGTGAACGGCTGCAATGGCTTTTTTCCAAAGAGGTTGTCCATTGGCATCTTTCTGCAGGCTGCGATGGTTGCCCTTGGCTATGGCTGCCACCACTGCATCGCTCACTGCGGTAAGTTCGTTGTGATTGCTAAGTGTGTCGCCATACATTACACCGGGGCGCATTTCGGCCTCGGGAACAAGACCGAACTGTTCCATTCCGTAGATTACATCATAGAATGAACCGCCTTGTGAGAAAGAGACGTCGCCATGTGTGCGCACTGCCTTATCGGCACGGTCGAGGTAGGTGTTATGCACTAAGAACATTTCAGAGAAATCGTACTCGCCTTTGCCCATGCGCAGCAGCTCCGACTCGATGAATGCGAGTGAAGAGTAGCACCAGCATGTGCCTGCACGATTCTGGTTCTTGATGTTTGTGATTGGATTCTCTTTTACTACTGTAAATTCAAAGCCCTCGGACTTTTCTGATTTTGTATTCTCTTGTGCTGTTGCTCCTATTGACACGAGAGCAAGAGCAGCCATTAAAATAGTTTTTTTCATAAATTTTTGTTTTATCGTTGTTTTTTATGTTTATTTTTTCACTCTTCTGCTGTAGCTGCCGCCTCGGGCTCTACACCGCGCATGGCATCGGCAATTTTTGCTTCAAGTTCCTCGGCTAGTTCGGGATTATCGGCTATGAGTGCTTTTGTGCGGTCGCGTCCTTGTGCCAGCTTTGTTTCATTATAGCTGAAGAAAGAGCCGCTTTTTTTGATAACGCCGTATGCCACACCCAGGTCTACAATCTCGCCCACACGCGATATACCTTCGCCAAACATTATATCGAATTCTGCTTTGCGGAACGGAGGAGCCACTTTGTTCTTCACCACTTTTACACGCACCGAATTGCCTATTGCATCTTCGCCATCTTTCAATTGGCTGACACGACGTATATCAAGGCGCACCGAAGCATAGAACTTAAGAGCATTACCTCCTGTGGTAGTCTCGGGGTTGCCAAACATTACACCTATCTTCTCGCGCAACTGATTGATGAATATACAGGTGGTTTTTGTTTTGCTTATGGCAGATGTCAGTTTACGCAGAGCTTGTGACATAAGGCGTGCTTGAAGCCCCACCTTATTATCGCCCATCTCTCCTTCTATTTCGGCTTTCGGCGTAAGTGCTGCCACAGAGTCGATAACAATAATATCTATTGCCGATGAACGTATCAACTGTTCGGCTATTTCAAGTGCCTGTTCACCGCAGTCGGGTTGCGATATAAGCAGGTTGTCAATATCCACGCCTAATTTTTGTGCGTAAAAACGGTCGAAAGCATGCTCGGCGTCTATTATGGCTGCTATGCCGCCCATTCTTTGAGCTTCGGCAATGGCGTGTATGGCAAGAGTGGTCTTTCCCGATGATTCGGGGCCGTAAATTTCTATTATGCGGCCGCGAGGATAACCGCCGACTCCAAGTGCGGCATTGAGCCCCACCGAGCCTGAGGGTATTACATCAACCTCTTCAAAACTATCGTCGCCGAGCTTCATGATGGAGCCTTTGCCGAAGTTCTTCTCTATCTTATCCATTGCAGCTTGCAGGGCTTTCAATTTCTCTGATGCCGCAACATTTTCTTGTTCCTCTTTTTTTGCCATTGTTATGTATTATATTTATTTTTATCTGGTTAGAAGCTGATTTATCTTTTCTTCATCAAAGTTCAAGGTCTTTATCAAATTCCTCGTGCCACGGCAATCCTTGTTTATTCAGTTGCTCCATGAATGGATCGGGGTCGAACTGCTCTACATTCCACACGCCGGGCTTGCGCCACAATCCTTTGAGGAACATCATTGCACCTATCATGGCAGGAACACCTGTGGTGTAACTTACGCCTTGCATTCCTGTCTCTTTGTAGGCCTCTTGATGGCTGCAGTTGTTATAAACGTAATAGGTATGTTCTTTGCCATCTTTTATTCCGCGTATGCGACAGCCGATAGATGTTTCGCCTTCGTAGTTCTCGCCTAAATCTTGAGGATTGGGAAGAACGGCTTTCAAGAATTGCAAAGGAACTATTTTCTGTCCGTTGTAGTCTATTTCGTCGATGCGTGCCATTCCTATATTTTGAATAACTCGCAAATGTGTGAGATACTCTTGGCCGAAAGTCATCCAGAAGCGTGCACGTTTTATCGTGGGGAAGTTCTTTGTAAGCGACTCAAGTTCCTCGTGAAAGAGCAGATAAGACTCACGCGGGCCTATATTGGGATATGTGAGAGGTTTATGTATCTCAAGTGCCTCGGTCTCAATCCATTTGCCATCCTCGTAATATCGTCCTTTCTGAGTAATTTCGCGAATGTTTATCTCGGGGTTGAAGTTTGTGGCAAATGCTTTGTGATGATTGCCTGCATTGCAATCTACAATGTCAAGATAGTGTATCTCGTCGAAATAGTGCTTTGCTGCATAGGCTGTATAAACGCCACTCACTCCCGGGTCGAAGCCGCAACCGAGAATTGCCGTAAGGCCGGCCTCTTTGAAACGCTCGTGGTAGGCCCACTGCCAACTGTATTCAAAGTGTGCCACATCCTTAGGCTCATAATTCGCTGTATCCAGATAATTGACACCGCATTGCAAGCAGGCCTCCATTATTGTGAGGTCTTGATAAGGCAACGCAACGTTTATCACTATTTCGGGTTTGAAACTGTTGAACAGCGCCACAAGTTCTTCTACATTATCGGCATCTACCGCTGCCGTCTTTATATCAGGATTACCTATGGCCTTTACTATTGCATCGCATTTGGAGCGTGTGCGGCTCGCAATCATAATATCCGTAAACACATCGCTATTCTGAGCAACCTTAAACGCTGCAACAGTACCAACGCCACCCGCGCCGATGATTAAAACTTTTCCCATTTTTAACCTTCTTAATATTGTTTATATTCTGTTTACATATCTTTTTATAAAACAAAGTACATAAGCCTAACAAGATAAGGCGTACACCGTGCATTATAAGATGCGAAGATAGCACAAAATATGTGTAAAAACAAATTTTACAGGTTTTTTGATATTCAAGATGTATGTTCATATCTTTTTACCTGTTGTGCCGCCCGATTGATGTCACCCGAAAAAATGAACAGACAATATATCTTCACCCATAATTTATTACCCTGTATAAGAAAACAGAGCCGCCGGCGTGTCACAGTTTTCTGCCACAATGTCATATTTTATATATTATTTTTGTCAAAAAGTCTTTTTGTCCAGCCATTCCGAGTATGATACCGCTGTTGGCACGCACTTTGTACTTATATCATCGTCCGAACAAAAGGAGACTTATAAACATTGAAATAACAAATAAAAATAGATAAATTATGGGAAAGATTATCGGTATCGACTTAGGTACAACAAATTCATGTGTAGCAGTTTTTGAGGGCAACGAGCCCGTAGTAATCACAAACAGCGAGGGCAAACGCACTACCCCCTCGATTGTATCGTTCGACAACAACGGCGAGCGCAAGGTAGGAGACCCTGCCAAGCGTCAGGCAATCACAAACCCCAAGCGCACTATATTCTCAATCAAACGTTTCATGGGTGAGAATTGGTCGCAAGTGAGCAAGGAAATTTCTCGCGTACCTTATAACGTGGTAAATGAGAACAACATGCCTCGCGTGGATATAGACGGACGTTTGTATACTCCACAGGAGATTTCGGCCATGGTACTTCAGAAGATGAAAAAGACAGCCGAGGACTATCTGGGGCAAGAGGTTACAGAGGCAGTTATTACAGTGCCCGCATATTTCTCCGACTCTCAGCGACAGGCAACAAAGGAGGCAGGAATGATAGCCGGCCTTGACGTAAAACGAATTGTCAACGAGCCTACCGCGGCTGCACTTGCCTACGGTGTTGACAAAGCAAACAAAGATATGAAGATTGCAGTGTTCGACCTTGGCGGCGGTACATTCGACATCTCGATTCTTGAGTTTGGCGGCGGAGTATTCGAGGTACTATCTACAAACGGCGACACTCATCTTGGCGGTGACGATTTTGACCAAGTTATAATAGATTGGCTTGCCGAAGAATTCAAAGCAGAAGAGGGCATGGACCTCAAGAGCGACCCGATGGCTCTCCAACGTTTGAAAGAGGCTGCCGAAAAGGCAAAAATAGAGCTTTCGTCAACAACATCCACCGAGATAAACCTCCCCTACATAACAGCAACAGCCACAGGGCCCAAGCACCTTGTAAAGACACTTACACGTGCAAAATTCGAGTCGCTTGCACACAACCTCATACAAGCCTGCCTCGAACCCTGCAAGAAGGCAATGCAGGATGCCGGCCTCAGCACATCCGAAATAGACGAGATTATCCTCGTGGGTGGCTCCAGCCGCATCCCCGCCGTACAGAAATTGGTAGAGGACTACTTTGGCAAAGCCCCCTCAAAAGGCGTAAACCCCGACGAGGTAGTGGCAGTGGGAGCAGCCATCCAAGGCGCCATCCTCAACAACGAAGAGGGAGTAAGCGACATTGTGCTTCTTGATGTCACACCTCTTTCAATGGGTATTGAAACCTTAGGCGGTGTAATGACAAAGCTCATCGACGCAAACACCACAATACCCTGCAAGCAGAGCCAGGTATTCTCAACCGCAGCCGACAACCAGACAGAGGTTACAATACATGTACTTCAGGGCGAACGTCCCATGGCAGCACAAAACAAATCCATCGGACAATTCAACCTCACAGGTATTGCTCCCGCACGTCGTGGCGTTCCTCAGATTGAAGTGACATTTGACATTGACGCAAACGGTATATTAAAAGTATCGGCAAAAGATAAGGCAACAGGCAAGGAGCAGGCCATACGTATAGAAGCATCATCGGGTCTCAGCAAAGAAGAGATTGAGCGCATGAAAGCAGATGCAGAGGCAAATGCAGATGCCGACAAGAGAGAGCGCGAAAAAATAGACAAGCTGAATGCAGCCGACTCAATGGTATTCCAGACAGAGAACCAGCTTAAAGAATTGGGTGACAAGATTCCTGCCGACAAAAAGGCCCCCATTGAAGCAGCTCTTGAGAAGCTGAAAGAGGCACACAAAGCACAAGACCTTGCAGCAATAGACAGCGCAACAGCCGAGCTTAACAACGCATGGCAAACAGCAAGTGCCGAGATGTATGCACAAAGTGGCGCTCAGCAGGGTGCTCAAAATGCAAACACCTCACAAGGCACAAGCCAAAGCAATGGCGACAATGTTCAAGATGCTGAATTTGAAGAGGTCAAATGATAACGAAACAGAAATGTAATAAAAGCGATAAGCGAGTGACTTACAAAGAGAGTCACTCGCTTATCGCTTTATCAGAAACTATTGTAGAAACAGTTTAATTCATATTCTTCCTTACAGGATGGATAAGCAAGTATTCACTCATCGCTTTTTGGGTGCTGTATGCGTATTTTTGTTTAAGTCTATGTTTGTGGATATTCTGCAGGATTTAAAATTAAGACCATTTGTCCGAAGTATACATATTCACTTGCATACTCCAGACAAATGGAACAATATGACAAATCCTATTATATAAATAAAACAGTTGTACAAATACTCTTATAATGGGGTATTGGGGGTTCAATAACCGAAAAGTGAATTCAAGCCATCTACCTAAATATCTAATTACACTAGTTCTTCAGCTTGGATATATCAAATATGGATATTGTTTTGTAATGTCCAGGCAATGAACCTATCAATTTACTGATTTTCTTTGCAGACCAAAATGGATGAACTAAACAATAATTCTCTCCAAATGGATCAATACCAATTAATGTATCTTTGACCTCTTCAACAATGTATTTATGTTTTAATAAAACGTTCTTTATAGTGTTTGTTATATATTCACGCCAATAAGAAACAGTAAAATCAATTTTAGAATTTGAATCATAAGACAATCGAGCCAAATCCAAACCTAATCTCCAATCGAGCAAATGATGTATATTTTGATTTGAATAATCTCTAATGCAGTCATAACATGAAGATGTACAATCCTCTTGATGATGATTTGAAACAAGTGATTTATATATTTCCCCGTTCTCTATTAATGGCATAATACTAATTCTATTGTCAAATTTTGCAGTGTATATTGTTTCTTACTCATACCTATTTTTGTTTATTTCACATGCAAAGGTATAAATAATTTTCGTAAATAACGAAAGACAAAAATAGGCTAACAGTCTTGTTAATCAGGAGTATGGGGAGCCAAAGGAAAAGAAAGAAGACAAGTGAAAAAGAAATCATAATAAAATGATAACAACTGAAAAGAAATCAAACAAAATTCAGTACAAGCTAAAGTTTATTAAATATTCAAGGACGAGGATTTTTAGCTCAAATCACAATGTTTTTTGTGACTTTTATATGGATTTGTATTATATAAACAGTGTTCGCAAAGTTCGAAGAAGTTAAGCTATAAGTGGTAAAAAATATGGGTTATAGCTCAACCACTCATGGCAACTCAATGATGGATATGGTTCTTTTAGGTCAAATGATGACCGAAAAGATGACCGAAAAGTAAATCTGAATACCAAAACAAATTGGGAAAGAGTCTCTGTAATTGAATATTTTGCTATTTTAAACTGCTAATAGGTTATTTTTATTTTTTTGTATGGCGCTTGCAGTATTTATTTGTACCTTTGTATACAAATTGTGGCAATTTTGAATAAGAATATTCTAAAGTTGCATACTATTCGTTATATTTTAACTTGGTTATCAACGTTCAATGTAGGTAACTAGGACAATAATATAGAACGTGGTGCATTACATAACATATAGACAATAAAAGAATGATTGGAAATATTGATAGACTTGTAAAAGAACTATGTAAGCTTCCTAAGGAAATTGGATGGGTTGAATTTAAGCATAACAACTGCGAACCAACTATGGTTGGAGAGGATATTAGTGCTCTTGCCAATAGCGCAACGTTGAACGATCGTGATTATGCCTATATGATATGGGGTGTGGATGATAAAAGTCATGAAATCGTTGGCACTAAAGTTCGTTTACAACTTGCAAAGAAAGGCGAACAAGAATTAGAGAATTGGCTTCGTTATCTTCTTTCTAAAAATGCTGACTTTGAATTCTATGAAACTGAAATAGATGGCAAACACATTGAGTTAATTAGAATTCACAAGGCACTTAATGAACCTGTTGCATTTCAGAAGATAGACTATATTCGTAGTGGCAGCTACACAAAGAAATTACATGAATTTCCAGTATTCCGCGCTCAGTTATGGGATAAGTTGCGTCATGCTCAATTTGAAGATGTTTGTGTAAAGACCGACCAAAGATATGAGGATATAATTAGATTACTTCAAGTGGATGCATACTTCACCTTACTTAAGATTCCACAACCAGCAGAAAAAGATGCAG